>NZ_PJBA01000003.1:0-197525 GCF_002836245.1 Colwellia sp. Bg11-28 | reverse complement strand
CTTACGCTACGGGTTTTTTGCTTTCTGGGATTTAAAAAAATGAAGTCCATATGAGCGTAGTACATTGCCAAAAGTCTCTTTACAGAACCCCGTCGCTTACGCTACGGGGTTCTTGCGTTCTAGAGATCAAAGCACCCATGATCGATATCTGAAAGTTAAGCTCTAATATGAATGTAACTCTTACAAACCGTATTGATGGAAATACAAGATGGTACTCAGATAACGCTCATAATAGAAGATAGGGCGTCATTCAGCATACTTAGATTAATTGTTCGCTCTATAATTATTCAAGGTAAAAAATTGCGTAAGAGGAGTGCTGAAATGAAGGAGATAAACGAAAAGACTAACGCCTTTGATTTATATAATATCTAACTGTTTGATGTACAGATCACTGTAAGCGTTATTAAGGTAATTTCAATTGGTATAAGTAAACAGATGTTCTTTAGCGTAACGTTATCTAACTATTTAAACCTAATAGACCTAATAAAGAAATCTAGCTTAGCTTTCAAAAACACCAACTACCATTGAGATAAGAAATAATGCTGAAGCTGGGATCATAGTTAATATGAATAAAGTATTTAAATCTAACATGGTCTTTCCTTGTATCTTTCGTATTTAAAATAGAGCTAATAAGTAATGCGAAATGTGTGTATTTATTACTAAGTTGCAATAAGTATTACAAAGGTTGTGCCAATGTTATGATTAATTGTTAACAGATTGATTAATATGGTTATTTAGTTTTCGTCATTCTTTGAATATATGAAGGATGTTTGATTGTTAATCGATGGGTGGTTATAACGGCTATTTTGTGGTTAAAAATACCGATAAATTATTAAAAGAATAATTTGCTAATATTTTAAGATCTCAATATCGGGACACTCATTCCCAATATTGAGATAAGAAGAGCTATTAAGGCAAAGTAACCTTATTGAATGCATCAAGAAGTACTTGTCCACTAGCGCCATCTTTACCTGCACACTCACTCAAGTGTTGTCTGAACTTACGCGCTCCTGATAAACCATTACAAAGCCCTAACATATGGCGCAGTATATGCCACGCACGGCCGCCGTTTGCTATTGTTTCATCGATATAAGGAACCATTAAGTCAATCACTTCAGATCTTGATAATTTTGTTGTGTTTGATTGGTATATTTCATTATCTGCATCCGTAAGGATATAGGGGCTGTTATATATTTCCCGTCCAATCATCACGCCATCAATATGCTGAAGGTGTTCATTCGCTTCTGAGAACGTTTTAATCCCACCATTAATAGATATTTCTAAATCCTTGAAATCGTTTTTTATTTGATAGACACGATCATAGTCTAATGGAGGAACGTCACGATTCTGTTTAGGACTTAATCCAGTCAACCAGGCTTTTCTTGCATGGATAATGAAATGACTACAATCAGCTTTTGATACTTCTTCAATAAATGTATGCAAAAACTCGTAAGAGTCTAAATCATCGATACCGATCCGTGATTTTACGGTAACTGGAATATTAGTCGCAGATTGCATTTGGTTAACGCATTCAGCAACCAAAGAAGGTTCAGCCATTAAGCAAGCACCAAATCGACCGTTCTGAACTCTATCTGACGGACAGCCAACATTAATATTTACTTCATCATAACCATATTGTTCAGCAATTTTGGCACATTCAGTCATTGCTTTTACATCACTTCCCCCTAGTTGTAATACTAATGGGTGTTCTGCATCGTTATAGGATAAATAATCTCCCTTGCCACGCAAAATAGCACCGGTAGTGACCATTTCAGTGTAAAGAACTGTGTGTTGAGTCATTAATCGATAGAAATATCGAGAATGTCTATCCGTCCAATCGAGCATCGGCGCAACTGAGAGCTTGTGATTGATTGTAGGCCTTGCTATATATGGCTTTGTGTCGGTAATTATGGTCATTTGATTAAGCTCCAAATCGGCTTGAATCGCCTGTACTTTCGTTGAGTTTCCGTCTAAGGTGTTCCGTAAGTGTTCCATTCTGAGTAGGACGATTAAGGAAAATATTCATGGCATCAGTAACAATTGATAAACGCCAAAAGGCAAACGGAGATTTCAGCTATCGATGTACAGTTCGAGTAAAAAAGAATGGTGCGATTATACATAGGGAATCCAGAACATTCAGTAAAAAAGAATTAGCGAATACTTGGGGAAGAATCAGAAAAGACGATATTGAACTAAACAGTATTATTCTTCAAGAAAAGAAAATATCAATTGCTGAATTGATAGACCTATATATCAATGATGCCGATTTATGGGGAAACACTGGAAGAACTAAACGATACGTAATCGATATGTTACGGGATTGTCCTATTGCATCAGTTTTAGCAAATGAGCTCAAAACTAGTGATTTAATAAGCCACTGCAGAATGCGCCGGGATGCAGGGGCTGGAGGTGCGACTGTTTATCACGATATTGCATATTTACGAAGCATAATGAAAAAAGCTCTTCCCGTTTTTGATGTAAAAGCAAATTGGAAAATATTTGAAGATGCAGTTCCTGTACTAATTGACATGAAACTTGTTGGCAAGAGCCAAAAGCGTACACGCAGACCCACAGAAAATGAATTGGAAAGGCTTATTGAAGCACTAACAAAAAGACAGAAGCAACAAAGTAGTAAAATCCCCTTTGTTGATATTCTTAATTTTTCCATACTGACATGTATGAGAATAGGTGAAGTCTGTAAGATTAAATGGGAAGATTTAAATCATGAACACAAAACGGTAATTGTAAGAGACAGAAAAGACCCAAGGAAGAAAGAGGGTAACCATATGATCGTTCCGTTATTAGCTGGTTCATACGACATAGTGAAAAAGCAATTAGAAACAGATGAGAGAATCTTTCCTTATGCTTCTGCCTCCGTATCAGCAGGGTTTCAGTGTGTTAGAAATACTTTAGGCATAACTGACTTAAGATATCATGACTTAAGACGAGAGGGCGCATCTAGGCTGTTTGAAAAAGGTTATAGCATTGAAGAAGTGGCACAAGTCACAGGACATAGAAATTTGAATATACTTTGGCAAGTGTATACGCAGTTATTCCCTCATAAACTGCATGATAAGTTTGACCATTAAGCAAGAGTGACACGCCCTTATTATGAATTGTAAGTAGGGACTCGATTTCCCTTCCCTACGACGCAAAACCCTTATCAATCTATAGGTTACTAAGGGTTTTTCTATTTAGTACCCATCAATAGAAATAAGAGCAACAACCAATATGCTGTTTGACTAAAAAGAGTAGGATTAATTTTTATAAATATAACGTAAAAAAAAACCTCAGACCATGCTGAGGTTTTATTTTGAAATATTGTTTATACTTTTTTTCTTGAAAATCCAAGAGCAGATAACGCTAAACCAAATAACGCAATACTGACTGGCTCAGGAATATCGCTAGCATCTGCAAGACCAACATTAAAGGCAAGTACATTAGGAGCGTAAGTTGAAGCAAAAGCCGCAGGGTTTGCGCCGCCTAGGTAATAATCAAGAGGAATACTTGAATAATAAACATGACCAGCACCATATTCGAAAGTAAAATCAACTAGCTGATCTGCTATGCTGGTGTTAAAAATACCCATAAAAGGCATATCAATGCTAGCTGCGGTAACGTAGCCATGATTTGAAGAACTACCGCCATCTAAAGTTGAGTTGCTAATATCAACGCCAGCAACGTCGTTAGGGCCTACTAAATCGATATTTGAACCGTTTGCAAAACTTCTGGAAAAGTCAAAGTTATCAGCACCTGGAACAAATAAATCAGCATCGGTTACATAACGATCGTGGTATAAAAATACGCCACCAGCCTGAACATAGTTATCAAACTGTGTGGTGTTAGAGGTTAAGTTTGAATTATGGCTGCCATTGCTACTATTTAGCCCCCAAACAACGTCGTACATGCCTAAATTATTATAGTCAGAAATAATTTCAACATCGTAACCTAGGCTAGTGGCAACATTTGATGCAGCTGCCGTTTGGCTACCAAAAACACCAATTAAGGTTGCTTGGCTAGAAAAGCTACATACCAATACTGCAGCAGCGATATATTTTAATAGATTATTTTTCATGATTAATATATTCCTTTTATATTTTAATAAACTTAGTTTGTAATTCTTATTATTACGTATCTTAATGATATAACGCACATTACGTGCCAATAGTTCAAGTGATTGTTTTTTAAGCTAAATTGTTAGGTGTTAATATGCCATTGTAAAAAAAACAGACACTCTAAAAGGAACCTATATATATGAAAAAAAGTAATTCACGCCTGTTTGCATTATGGGATTATTAACCCAAGCTTTTTATAGGCAGTTTATTATGAAAATAATATTTTATTGAAACATCATTAGCACTAATATCAGTCTTTTGAATCATCAGTATAAGAATGTAGTAGCAAATTATACTCTGTTGATACATTCCACATCGTTAGAAGTCTCTTTAGTTCAACAAGCTCACTATGGGTGGGATCTTCATTAACTGATTTTTCTGATAAAAAATTTAAACGCTTAAATTCTTCGCTAGTCATAATAATCATCCTTGATTCATACTAACTAAATCATAGTTAACTTTTTGTTTTATACAAATTTATAGGTATTCGCTACGCGATGAAGTACAGAAGAACACTCGCTGCGCTCGTTTAGTGCAGTTTGTTTTTTTCTTAACGCTTCGCTAAAAAAAGAACAAACGTAAAACTGACAAATCACTGTAGGCTTTGGTATATAACGCTTACAGAGGTACTCCGAAAAAACTTTACCCCCGTATTACTAAACGGGAGTAAAATCTTTCATTTCCTCCCAACGCTCAATTCCTCTTCCTCGTTGCTCAGGCTTCGCCCTCGTCCTCGTCATCATCGCTCAGGGTCGTCAATTGAAAGCTCATTGGCCTAAAATAATTGCAGTAGTCATTAAGTAAAAGAAAAGAGAAAGTTCAAAAGAAGGTTTAGCAGGAACGCGGATTAAGATTTTTATGTGTTGAACAACTGGAGAACGCGAGCAACGGTTTCCCCAGTTGCTCTATCTCTAATAAAACTACGTTTTATGTTACGCTCCGCTTCATGCTTCGCATAAGGTTTATTCTTTAGGTATAGGCATTTGATTATAGGCGTGAGTAATAATTTGGTTCAAATCATGACCAGAAGCTAACATCTGATTATAAAGCGCTGAGGCTTGCGGTGTAAGCGTTGTATTAACCGTCACTAACTTACTCGCTTTCTTTTTATCCCTAGCCTTTTTAGCTCTTTGTGCCCCTGTTAAAGCATTAGCCAATTTAGGGCGACCAATTTTTTTAGGTATGTCATTAAGCTGCAATTGAATCTCTTTAGTGTTACGCGAAACGATAATAGTATCACAAGTGCTCTCAATTGATAAATCATCGTCTTTCTTTTGCGCTTCAGTAAATTCTACCTGTTCAACTTCAAGTGACTTAATAGTATTTTCAAGCGTAGAACGCGCACGAATGATATTAACTGATGCAACATCTTTTCTCTTAGCATCAAGAACAAGCTGTATCAGCTCACCATGAACCGTATCAAAATCAATAAAGCCATTAAGGTTCAAATCATCAAACAAAGACTTAATTTGATACAAAGGCATACCATTTAATAGCGATTTATCTGCTAAATGAACTATGTTTAATATTTCTTGTAGCTCTTTGATGTTGTTCATATCATCCCTCTTAGTTAGTAAGATAATTATATGTTACGCGTAACACCAAGTAAAGGTTTATGTTACGTGTAACGATAAATGAATCAACTAAAGTAATGACAACTCAACAGGGCTATTACCCCTGACTTCTTGAAATGGCTCACTCGGTTTAGTTGGCTCACAATACACATAGTTACTGTGATTATTTGACCTTAATTCAACTAAACAGTCTGAGCTAAAGAAAATCTTATAACCCATCGCTATTAACGATTCAGAGCCAACATTTAACACTTCATCATTAATATAAGCAGTGAAGACATAATCACGAGTAACACGATGCTTATTAAAATAAACCGTATTAACCGCATTGATATACATCTTGGTCGCACCGAACGGCAGCGCTACAAAATTATTAGGCGCAGTAACAGTCGAAACGCTAGCACGACGAAAAGAAAAAGGATTAATCTCCCCATCACTTTTTTGAGTAGGACGAACGGAAACATTAGCAACTTGAGCAGCAGCCGCTGAAGCTTTCGGACTTTGTGAAATCGCATTAGGTAAACTATTCGCCAACGGTTCATCAACTTCAATGCTTTCATCGTCGAAGAAAAAGAAAACCATATACACAAGATAGGCAACCACAAAGGCGAAGCCAACAATAACACTAGGAGTAATAGGCGACTGACCAGCGCCCGACTTAGTAGATTTTCCTGTTGCTGTGGACTTATAAAGTTTGAAAACATCGAGCGGCACCTTTTTGAACGTGACAATATCGTTTTTACCAACAGAAATTCCGTTAGTTTTGGGTAAATGTTCTAGAATTCTAGGACGTCTTTTATAATAGGGAATTGGGATCGCATCTTTTGACGAATGCGCATAAGCAACCTCACAAACAGAACGGATAAACGATGATATTTCCTTAATGTCAGGCGTGGCCAATAAGATATCCCAGTTGTAATGCCTATGACGCATAAAGCATTCACGTAGCGTTCTTGGGTAACGTAAGTAATTTCGTTCATCAAAAAGAGATTCACCAATATCGTCCTGATAATCTTCAATGTTCACATTGGACTTAATTTTGCGTTGTTCTTCATGATAAATTTCCGAAAACTCTTGAGGCAATAACTCATCAAAAGTGCCCTCAGTCTTATAGTCATAATCAGAAGCCTTAAAAGACTTATCATTTGGGTAAATATCTTGTATTTCATCCAGAAAGATAAGCGCGCCAATCGGCAACCAATGAAAGAAATTACGCATCAGCAACATACCCGTATCATTACCAATACTTATTCGTAACAATCTAGCCGTACTAGGAAAAACCTCTTTTAACTCGCGCTGTATCTCCTCAAGCGTTTTAATGCCCTGCAAATTAGTCACAACTACACGACCAAGGCGCAAAGCAGGAACAATTTCAAACCACATGGCCGTAGATGATTTGTAAGAACCAGGGGGACCATGAAAAACTTTAGTAGCCATGACTTAACCTCTTTGCATATAAAACAAAACGACAAATGAAAGAACAATCAAAAAAGATAAACGCGCAGACAAATATATAAATCTAATCATTAAAAACTCATCTGATAAACAAGGCGGGTAATAAGCGCCTCAATAAGTAAGCTAAGCGCATCAAAAAAACGCATATCTGAAGCCGCTTGTCGTAAATCAGGCGGAAGATTAGAAATTGCCGTATTAACAACCTCATTAATGTTAATCATTTGAATAAAAGATAAGGCGACCTCATGAGCAAAAACCAACGTTTCATACATAAGATAAAACTTTAAATAAAGTAAATAACTCGTTAGCCAAACAAAAAAATCACCTATTGCAGTAGGAATAATGACAGTAAAAAACTCATAAATACTCATGAAAAAGATTGTGGCAGTATCAAAAAAACCAGTAACACCCGTTTGAGGAGCAGCAAAAACATCAAAGGAAAAAAAAGCTAATAAAACAAAAATCAATATCTTCATGATTTAATCCCCCCAAGTACAATAGTCAACGCACTAAGGGCAGCAAGAAAATAAACAACATTGCCAACACCGCCAAAATACTCAGAAAAACGAGCTAATGAAATATCGTGAGAGCCCCATTTACCTAAATCAAGATTATTAGATTGATAACCACCACTATTACCCGCCGTAAAATTAAACTTTTCCCTTACCTCATTAATAAACAATCTATTCTCAACACCAATAGAAGCCTTAAAACCATCAGTCAGACCAGTTAAGTCACTTTCATTAATAAAAAGAGTGTCATAAGCACTAAAGCTAGCTACGCCAAAATCAGACTGATAACTACCCCCTAATTCATCACCCAAACCATCAATTTTATCACCCAAACCATCAATACCAGTACCCAAACCATTAACCGCATCAACAATACCTGAATCATCAAAATCACTAGAACCAATACCATTAATTGCATCTACAATATTGCCATCATAAAAAGGAGAAGCATTATTAACAGCATCAATAATGCCGTTCGCAGATTCGCTAATCGTTCTTTGAATATCATCAGTTTTTTCAACAATTGTGCGATTAGTAGTATCAGTGGTAGACGCTAAATTTTCAGTATTATCATTGCGAGATTTAACAACTTCATTTATTAATTTATCACCCTGCAAAGAGGACATACTTGAAGAAGAATCAGAAGAAGAGCCGTCAGGCTCATAATCAATATCATTTTCTGTATCAGGGTCAGTAGTCGTATTACTTGGAGAGCCAACATCAGAGCCAGAGCCACCAGAGCCAAAATCTAAATCACTAGGAGCGTCTTTAACATCACAATAATTATTAGCTAAGCTTGGAATACATTGTTCTTGTGCAGGAGTTCCATCATTACACGTCCCAGTACAAGACGTTGTACCGTCACCATTATCAGTATAATTAGAGGAAGCCATATCAAGATTATTAGCACACTGCTGTATAATTTTATCCCTGCATTGCTCAGCTGGTTCTTTGGGCGTATCAGAGCAACTATGAGTAAAATTATCAGCCTGTGGAGTACCGATATATTGAAAATCAGTTAATAACTTAGATTCACCCTGACAGATGTTATTCGCATAAAAGAAACACTCTTCTCTATCAGAGCAAACAAGACCGTCATCAACAAAGCTAGCTCTAAAAACAACACTAACAACAGCAGCATAATTATTATATTTTCGATAATAAACCGTAACAGAAGAAGTAACGCCAGAAACAGAAACACCTGATTGATTGCTTTTATTAAAATCATTACCACCAGTAACACTGCTATTAATAGTTGCAGGCAGAGTACCAAGACATTCATCTATATTAGAGCCACAAAGAGTTCCTGCAGGAACTAAAATCATCGAACTAAAAGACGCATTTTGACTAAGCCTGTATTGACCAGCATTTGAAAAAAAGCTAAAGAACATAAAAAGTAGAACAATATAACGCAACATAATAAGACCTAAATTTTAGGTAAAAAAAAGAGCTTCCTAAGAAGCCCTAATCCCGCTTGTAAATCCCTCGATACAGCAGTAATAAAGGCAACAAGCTAATAGAATGGTTGTAACCATCGCTTAACGACCGAACCAACCAAGCATTTTACCAACACCAAAACCAAGGATTGCTACACCAATAACACCCGCTATAACAGCGGTTACATTGCCACTACCTTCAGTTACTGCCGTACCAATTTGAGCCGTATAATCAGCCGCTTGAACCGCAGCAGAAGAGCCAGCAATTGCAGAAACAGCAGCTACCGTTTTAACTTTTTTTGTTTTTAAAAAACTAACTAATTTGTTCATGTTATAAACCTTCTTTTATTTACCTAACCAGCGAGCAACACGCCCACCGAAATGTGATGTTAAAAAAGCCATAATTAGACTTAATTCAACGATTGCGAACACTTCTACATCAAAAGCAAAAAGCAGATGTAGCGTTTCGTTCATTTGTTGTAGTGAGCCACTTTGTAATTCAACGAATTCAGACTGACTCACCAAAACAAATTCTGTACAGTCCGTTTCTGCAACTATTTTTAAATAACCTGTACCGTCATTAGCTGCACAAACCGACATAATTAATTAACCCGCTTTTTGTTGAGTCGCTGGTTCAATCACAAGCAGTACGGCTTTTGAATCAACGTAAACATTGCGGTAATCACCTACGTTCACAGGTAATTCAACTAAAGCGCCGTGACTTTCTGAAAGCGTCTTAATAAAGAACGCATCTTTTTCTTTTTCAGTGCTTATGCGAGCGGTTCTAATCATCTTTTGTTCTTGGTCAAAGCCATTAACAAAAGAGACTTCAATACCAATTTCGGTATAGCTGACCTCTTGGTTTTGGCCGTTTTTATCAACGTAACGATTTTTAGTTAACTTGGTACCTACTAAAATGCCACGTAAAAAAATACCTGTTTGAATACTCATGTTTATCTCTCCAAAATAATTAATGTTTAAGCTGCTGCCGTTTGTGCTTGTTGTTGTAAAACCCACTCTTCAATAACGGAGGCTTTCAACCGTTTAGGCATTGACGAACGACAGTCGGGCTCTTCAATGTCTTTTACAAATTTCTCTACAATTTCACTATCTGATAACCCACAAATGACGCGCATCATGTTGATGGCTTTACGTGTGCTGATAACTTGGTTTTCAACAATTTTCTCAATGGTCATGGTGGCTTGTTTAACCAAGGTTTTAATTTTGCATTGCTCAACACTTAAGAACGCGAGTGCTGGGTAAGTGGCCGCAAGGTATTCACTCGGCTTTACCATCGCATCAAGGGGAATAACGCGTTGGCTTGAATGTAATTCAACTTCCCACCGAACCCACTTTGATTTCATATCACCAAGCTGTTTACCTTTTTCATAAATGCGTAACAGCTTGCCCGATTCACGAGAACCGATATAAAGCGTTTTTCCCTTGCTTGGAATAAACCCAAAGGTTTTCTTAGCGGTTGATTTAGACGACTCGTGACTGATTTCTTTTAAGTCTTTGAAATTCTCTTTCAGCATTTTTTCAGTTAAGTGCCCAGACTCAACATACATATAACAAGCAGGGCGACCGCCAGAGTTAAACTGGCCTTTCTTGGCTTTACTCAATGCTCGTTTAATAGAGTGCTTCCCTGCGTAATCGTCATGCGCTAAATCAATACGGGTGATTTTTAAAGCGGGTATGTTTTTGATTTCGTCATAAAGGCGTTTCATATCCAAAGCGTTACAACCCGTTCCCATGAACGACACGTAACAACCAAGGTTTTTACCACCCCAACAAATAACACCCGCTTGCTCACCATCAGCGTACAAAGTAGCGGAATAAGAATAATTAAAACGTCCTGTTGGATTATTCTTAACGGTCCAAATATAGGTTTCCTGATTGAACACATGATTCAAACGACAAACAAAGCGTTCTACTTCACCGCAACAAAGGACATCAAGTAAATCGACGCCAATGTTGTCTAATAAGTTGTTTAAACGGTCACCATATTTAATGCCGGTATCGACTTCTAATTCGCCTTTTAACATGTCACGTAATTCATAACGTGCAGCGACTTCATTGTCTGAAAGCGCAAGTGATTTAAGCGGTAAATCTTTATGTCTACGATTGTTATATTCACGTGTAATGGTGCTACAGGATTCTTTATAACGGCTCAAAATGGCTTCGTATTCATGCGCGTTAAAGGCATTGGTGCCTAACAATTCTTTGTTTTTTGTGTTTTCAAGCTTTGCTAGTTCACGGTTTAACGCCGCATCTTTGGCCTTAACGATTAATTCGCTTTTGATACACGCGCCTATCTTTGCCATCTGCTTAATGTTTAATAATTCTTTGGGTGACCAAGTCAGTGACAAGGCATCCACTAAACAAGGGATTGTTGTTGGTTTAGTTTTCATCAAAAGCCCCTTGTCGTTGTAGTTCGTGATAGTTGTTTTCATCAACTTCAATTAAGTTGAATTCGTGACCATATACCGTTTGAAGAAATCCAATTAACGAGACTAAATTACAAAAGTGATGCACTTGGCCGTTGTGCTGTATAGCAACATCGCCCCAATCTTCCCTTTGAAAATAGACGTTAGGATTATTCATAGTTAAGCTACGTGTACTTGTTGCCATTCTTTCGAGGCAATTTCATATTGTTTGTCGATATAACTCGCTAAATCTTCTACCTTTATGAATACAGGGCTGCGTTCAGACTTACTTAAGCTGAATGTTGGAACTGGAAAATCTTGGCCTTTGATTTTTTGCTTAGCCGTTTTTACGCTAATACCGAAGAATTCTTGGCAAACGTCTTTCAGTTCGATCACAGGTGATTCAAAACGAGCTAGCAGTGCGAAATTTGTATTCATATATCACCTATGTAATCATTTAGGGTTAAAGCAATTCAAAGCGATTACAACCGACTCTAACCGCTCCGTATCGCTCCATAAAGATACTATTTCATAATGGAGCGTTTTGCAACAATGTTTTTAAAGGAAAATAGTGTGGATGATTTTGATAAACAATTGGATGATTTATTTAAAACAACTAAAACGAGTAGAATTAGTGAGTTATCTGAAGCTTTAGGGGTTTCACCAACTACAATAAGAACATGGAGAGGTCGAAATAAAATTCCTGCCAGCGCATTTAGAAAGGCAGAGCTATCAATCCAAAACGATTCAAACGTAAAAGCTGATACCCGTATTAGCCTTCCTTTTTATGAAATATCAGCTTCCGCAGGGGGAGGGGCATTAGTAGAAGTGGAAGAACAAGCTAACTTAATTAGCTTTGAGCCAGAGTGGCTAAATAAAGAAATTGGTGTAAACGCCAATGATGTATTTTTGATGTTAGTAGATGGTGACAGTATGTATCCAACATTAAAGAACGGTGCCATGATAATGGTGAATAAACATTTTAATGGTTTAAGTGATGGTATTTACGTGATGCGACACGAACAAAACCTGTTAGTTAAACGCTTACAAATGTTGCCTAACGGAATTATCAAAGTGAAATCAGACAATACTCTTTACGAACCTTGGGAAATAAATAAAGAAAACCTAGACGGAACAGATATAGAAATTATTGGAAGAGTAGTTTGGTCAGGTCAACGAATGTAGTGCCAAACATAACTTGCGATTTATTAAAGCGCGAGGCTTTGGACTAAAGCAATAATACAATAGAGATAATAATATATGAGTCAGTCAATGGAAAATTTTGCGGCTACTTTGGAATTGCTTGAAGAAGAAATTGGACTTGAAGATCTAAGCCAGTTATTAGCAGATATGCTGCTTGTTTGTTCTACAAGGATTGTAGGAGATGCTCCTAATAACTGGACTGTCAAAACAGAAATTGTTAATGGTGAGGTGACAGCTATTACTGATGCTGCCTTGTCTAAAGTTAATGTTTTATAACATTAACTTTATTATCGATACCAAAGAATTAACACCATAGCCACTTGTTATGTGTTTGTTCGTTTAATATGCAGTTTAAATAGTCAACTAATGCCACAAAGCCGACCTAATTTAAGCGTGAATTTATCTCAAGAAATAGTCAGCTTTGCCACCACAGGGGTCATTCGTCATCAAACTATTAATGCTAACTTTAGTCGCTTTGCAGAAGCTAGGAGTAGCGATATCAAAGCTTCCGCAGTTGGCTTTATAGCTGTCGTTCAAATTGGATTATAAGGCTAACTAATACCAGATTTAGACCAATTCATAAACTAATTCATCTGAATATCTAAGCCTCTTAGACACAAAGAGTAGATTTTTACTTTGTTGAGAAATTAACTCTCACTGTAATAATTTTATTATAGATAAGGGAGTGAGAATCATATTAAGTCAAAGAGCCAGATACCCCCAAAGCGATACCAAATATTAAGAACGTTATCCCACTAAATTTATTAAAGAGTTGACGCCTTTTATCGCTTTTCAGTAAATGCTTAGCTTTGGAAGCAAGTGAAGCATAGCCAAAATAGATTGTAAAATGGATCACTGCACTGGTTAAACAAAGTAAAGAAATTTGTGGCATCAAAGCTAAGGTTGGATCAACAAATTGAGGCAATAAGGCAGATACAAAGATCAGTGCTTTTGGATTTAAAGATGTAACCAAAAATGCCTGTTTAAAAATTATCGAAGGCTTAATATTGTTAATTAAACACGAATTATCAGTATTTATCTGTGACGGAGGGGAATGATATGCCTTAATCCCCAAGTAACATAAATAAGTAGCACCTACTATCTTTATTATGCTTAATAATTCATCAAAGGCTAGTATGAGTGTTCCAAAGCTTGTTGCACTAATAATCAATAACAACTGAAATGCAGCAACATTTCCTAAAACACCTATGACTGCCAACTTCAAACCATAGTTTAGGCCATTATTTATCGAAAGTAATACGGATGGCCCAGGAGATAACAAAAGTACAGTGATAATCACTGTAAACGTAATATATAGCTCTATATTCATTTTCTTTCCTGCTGCGTTTTCTGGACTACTTGGCTAACAGATCTTCGCTCTATATTTTCACCACCATAATCACGTATTATATGACCAACTCTTATTCTGTAATGAAGAAAAATTTCTTTTTTGCCTTTTTCCTGAGCTATTTTGTGTTCGAAATTTTCTCTCCACTGCTTTATCGCCGTTTCATTTTCCCAGAATGACAACGACAAAAATGTGTCTGGGTCGGATAGGCTCTGAAAACGCTCAATAGATATATAACCATTCACTTCAGAGAGTATTGCTTTTAATTCATTAGCAATTTTGAAATATTCACTTTTACCCTCCAGTGTTGGAGTTACTTCAAAAATTACGCAAATCATAAATTCACCATAGGAGCTTGTTGATAGGTTCCATCTTCAATTGTTAAAAATGAACGTTTTTCTTCAATAATGAATTTATTCATTTGAGCAAATTCAAAATTTAGTTTGCCAGCTTTATCTTCTTTTAATTTTTTACGATATTTTTCATAATGTGCTAGAGAATTGAAACTGATTAAACCATAGGCAATAAAATTACTACCTTCGTGAGGTAAGAAATATCCAATCAAGTCACCTCCACAATTTGGAATTATTTGCCCCCAATTTTTAGCATACTCTTTAAAGTAATCTATCTTGTATGGATCTATTTTGTATTCAATAAAACATGTAATTAACATTGATATTGTCTCTGTTGTTGTTTTTAGATAGTCTACCCGTCATATTATATTTTGCTTCGATGTATATCGAACTATGCTAGGGGTTATAGTGGAACCAAATATTTCATTTGTTGCAAATCTGATTGGTGACAATACACGCAGTAAGATGTTAACCGCACTTATGGGCGGTAAAGCACTAACAGCAAGCGAATTAGCATTAGAGGCAGATATAACCTCTCAAACTGCAAGTAGCCATTTAGGTAAACTTGTTGATGGGGAATTACTTGTTGTACGGAAACAGGGAAGACATAAGTATTTTCAACTTAAGAATGGTGAGATTGCTTCATTACTGGAAATGTTATTGAATGTCAGTTCAACTATTAACAATCCAAAAACTAAGACAGGCCCCAGTGATCCAAGGTTAAGACAATCTAGAGTTTGTTATGATCATTTAGCAGGTGAATTAGGTGTTGTTCTGTATGATTCATTAGTAAAAAATAATCGTATTATTGACAGTGGTTGTGAAACAAAATTAACAGAAAGTGGAATGCAGTTCTTCAAAGAAATAGGGTTAAACATTTCGGAGTTAAAAAAAAGCAAACGTCCTTTGTGCAAGTCATGTTTAGATTGGAGTGAACGGCGTAACCATCTTTCAGGACAAGTAGGTTACTGGATATTAGTAGACATGTATAACCAAGGATGGGCAATAAAAGATGTAGATTCAAGGTGTATTTTATTTACCCAAAAGGGACTAAAACAATTTAAGAAAACTTATCAAATAATATCTCCTTAATATGAAGGGTAGAGTTTTATTACTTGCTAGAGTGTTAATAACCTTACAAATATTTATGACTGCTTATGTTTCTAAAGTGATCTTAATATTGAGTGATTTCAGCGGGTAGTTTAGACCGTAAAGTAGTAAATGTTAGTATTCTTAGAGACTCTCCCACTGGCAGCTTAGAGCTTGAAGCGGACGTTAGGATTATCGTGTTGCTAACTTCCGCTTAGCGCACCAAGGGAACATAAACTCAGTAATATAACATCAGTTTTAGTATCTAATTGATCTCTATAAAGAGACTTACAATGAGAGATGAAATTATCTGAATTAGCTATGAAGTGTGAATTTGATTTGGGGCCCTTTTTCTCTTTATTATTTATTAAGGGTTCCAATGGTGCTCCATTAGTATCTTTAGGTCAGGATAAATAGATATTTAAGTCCAATCGAGCATATTAGATTAGGTATAAAAAAGCCCCGATAAATATCGAGGCTTCAATCAAAACTAAACAGATAATCTATGCAGTTTTCTTTTTTCTAGAAAAACCGATTCCAGCTAATCCCAGACCAAACAAAGCAAGTGAGATTGGTTCTGGTACATCTACGGCATTGAAAGATATATTGTCAACAGCTTCAATTAAGTTAATTGCTGCCCCACTAACATCACCATACCAAAATAAAGCACTATCAAAACTGGCGGCTGATATATTTATAGATTGATCAGTAAGGTCATTGCGATTCATGAGGACACTAGTTATACCTACTGAGCTACCACCATTGAATATTTCTAACCAAGCGAGATCGCCTGAATTTGAACAACAAGCATCATCATTTCCAAAGAATAAGCTTAGAGAATCAATAGTAAAGTCAAAATCAATCTGCAATCGACTCGCATCATCACCAAAGACTAAAAGATTCTGACTACCTAAAGCCTGATGTGTATGTATCTGTAAGCCAGAGGCTATAGTATCAGTAAAATGTACGCCCGAATCTGAAGTTGAGGTAAAACCATTTGAGACACCTCCGAAACTGTCACCTTCAAAATCAATAAGTCCAGCCATTGTCGGTGAGCTTAAAAAAGCCGCAAAAGCAAAAGCTAATAATTGTATTTTCATTTCCGTATACCCCTTCCATAAATTAATTGAATTTTCTTCCTATTAGTATGTAGCAATATACACACCAATTTTTTATGTTGTTGATTTTAAACTTTTTATTTAAATTGAATCGAAATTTATATATAAAGTGCAAAAAAAACCGACAGTAATTTAGACTACGTATATAAATATTTTACAAGTATGCGAAGGTGGTGGTTCCACTGCCTAACGCCATGTTAAGCGGTAAATAATAGTTGGCTAAAATGTTTGGAACAACAGCCAGCTCAGTAACATGGCATAAAATCTTTATTAGAAAATATATGGCAAAAAATATAAGGTTAATGTCAGGAGTGCGCACAACCGTGAACATTAGCACTGAGCCATACTTATAGTCCCTTTAATCAAAGGAGCACTATTATGTACAACATAATCCCTTACACCCCAAAACCTAGTTGGAATAAAGGAAAGCTTGTTGGTCAAAAACTTCCCCTTAAACTTGAGGAAGTTTGGTCTATTAGAACCAGGCTTGATTTGGCAGATAACCTTCGTGAATTAACAATGTTTAATTTAGCCCTCGATTGTAAATTAAGAGCATGTGACTTTATTAAACTCAAAGTGTCGGATATTGCGCATGGGAAAAATATTCAATCACGAGCAATGCTAATTCAACAAAAGACAGGAACTCCTGTTCAATTTGAAATAACCAAAAAAACGAGGGCAGCTTTACAAAAATGGATCTCATTTAGATCACTTCGTTCCAGTGATTATTTATTCGGAAGTAGAGTAAAAGATGGTTTCCATTTAACGACTAGGCAATACGCAAGAATAGTCAAAAAGTGGATCGCTAGTATTGGCTTGGATATAACATCCTACGGTACTCACTCAATGAGGCGTACTAAAGCAACCTTGATTTACAAAAAAACCAAGAACCTGAGAGCCGTTCAGATTCTGCTTGGTCATACAAAACTAGAAAGTACCGTTCGCTACCTTGGTATAGAAGTCGATGACGCACTTGAACTGTCAGAAACTATCGATATTTAAATCACAAATAACACAAGAAGCATGGACGCTTCCTGCCACATTGAAGACATTAGACCTTACATCCATAAAGACAGCTTTGGAGCACATTGCCGACATTAGGTGGTTGGCACTTAAAGCTGACTTGGATTAGATTTTGTATCGATAACGCTAAGCTAAGCGGAAAATACAGTTAGGATAAACTGCGCGAAGCGCGAGCCAACTGTAATTTTCCGTTTGAGCACCTTGTTATACATTTACATATCATAAGCACACTTCATTAATTTACTAAGATGTGGTTTGAATTCTTCTTTTGAATTAAAAAGTTGAGGTGTCTCGGTTTTAAACATTTTTACACAGAAATCTATTTTGTTTGCTATGGTCACTTTACAGTCATGCCTTGCATATTCACCCTCTAGCATCGGACAGGTTTCGTTAACTCTGTCTTTGGCGTATTTTATAACCTCTTCTTGTGTAACAGGCTCATTAGCAACTTTTTGAAATAATTTATACTGTGAAGTTTCATCAGGGTTACTTAAGGTTCCTTGACTATAAAAATGGTACCCACCAGCTAACACAGCTAAAATTAATAAATACTTCATTCAGATTAATCCTTTAAATGTATAACGCCACGTTAAGCGGCCAAAAATTGTTGGCTAAAATTGTGAACGGGGTGAAACAGCCAACTGTTTTTTGTGATCTTCCCCCGATAAAACGGACACATTTTATTTTACGCTGCCAGGGCTTCATATTCTATTGGAGAACAATAGTTTATCTCTGAATGCATCCTCGAAACATTGTAGTATTTGTTAATGTAGTTGCCAAGTGTTCCGCGCAGTTCTTTATCACTTTTAAACACATTACCACGAATAACTTCCGTCTTCATTGAATGGAAAAATGACTCCATATGCGCATTATCAGTACATTTTCCAGCTCTACTCAAACTATGAGTGATCCCATGTCGTTTCAATGCTTTCTGGTAAATGTGCCCACGATATTCTACGCCTCTATCAGTGTGGAGCATTAAGTCACCGGATGGTTTGCGTTTCTTAACTGCATTTTGCAATGTACGCTTGGTCACTTCCATCGTCCTACTTTTATCCAAACTCCAGCTAATAATGCGCCGTGAATATAAATCCATGATGACCGACAAATAACGCCATACGCCTTTAACTTTCAAATACGTGACATCAGCTACCCAGACCTTATCTTTAGCCAATGGGACTTCGCCATCAGGTCGTAAGTTTTTACCTGTCGTTAGGAAGCGTTTATAAAAGGCTGAACGTGTCGTCACGCGCATCACTCTGGCAACCAAACCAAGCGCACGATACAAACGTTCGACACGTTTTTTACTTATGTTGTACCCTTGCTTTTGTAAGGCCTTAAATATTCGAGGGCTCCCATATCGTCCTCTATTCTCTTTGAAAATTTGCTGTATTTTATGTTTAAGCTCAACATCTTCTATGGCTCTAGCACTCGGTTGGCGCTCACGCCAGTCATAATAACCACTTTTAGATGCATCAAAAAACGTCAGTAATCGCGTAACTTTTATGTCGGCTCTGAGTTTTTCGATGAATCGATATCGACTTGATGTTCCTCTGCAAGAAACCGTTGCCACTTTTTTAGGATATACAGCTCCTCCTTGAGTGCTTTATTTTCACGTTCAAGTTGCTGTTCTTTGGTCAGTACTTTTTTGGCTTTTGATTGCCCTGCCACTTTTTTTCGTTTATCCACCACAATGATCCCTTCACGATATTCTTTTCGCCATCGTGACAGCATAAATGGGTGTATGTCGAGTTTTTCAGCGACAGATTTGATTGTGACGCCGACAACAAAACTCAGTTGAACAGCATTGACTTTAAAGTCGTTTGAATACTTCCAAGTTCGTCTTGGATTGTTGTACTTTGGCATAAGACACCTCATCTTTAGTTAGATTTTGGTGTCCGTTAAAGCGGGGGAACTTCATTGTCCGTTTGAACGCCTTGTTAGAGCTATTTTATGAAATAGAAATCCCTGACATAAATAGTTTATATAAAATAACATATAGAGCACACGTAAGGGCTGTGAGCCCAAATGATCCAGCAAAGCTAATGTCAAAAACTTTCTTGAATACGAGAAGCAAAATAAAAGGAGATAAGAGCAAAGTTGCAGGAAAAACTTTACCAAGAAGAAAGGTAATAATAGCTGCAAGAACAGGTGCAATAAATGACTTAATTAAAGTTGGCTCTGGCGCTCCTATCATTGTTGCACTTATTTTTATCGGAAAGGTCATACATAGTGTGGCGAAAGCAAAAATAGCTAGTGCGGCAAACCCTGTGATTTCAATATTCAAATTAATATGCTCCTTGCATCAAAGTTGAGGTAGCTCTAACGCCCAAATAACAGGCTAAGTAATGGTTGGCTAAAATTGTGCAGCGAAGCGAAACGTAGCCAACTGTTACGTGTCCTTGTTGATTATCTTGTTAGGCTTACTTTTAAACTTTACAGTCAAAAACAAAATAATAAAATGCACAACCAGTATACTAAACAATAACTTGGCTAAAGAATAGCTAGAATTAAATTGAGCATTTAAGTATTCCTCGTTTGAGAGATTAAGCTCATGTTGCATTTCAATTTGTGATACTAGCCCTGAACGTTCGAGAGGAATTGATTCATTCTTTAATACAGAAATAAACTGATTTTGTAATTCCGTCATTTGTTCAATTGTATATTTTGATTTTGATTGCTCGTAATTATATTGCGGGAACCATAACGAAAAAACGGAAAATGCTAAAAGCGAAATCATGGACAAAGTCAGTAATATTTTGTGAGCCATAGTTTAAAAAGTATCCATACTTGAGGTAAGCCTAACGCCCTAATAATGGGCAAAAAATTGTTGGCTAAAATGTTGAGGAACGAAAACAGCCAACTGTTTTTTGTCCTTATTTATTAGCTTGTTATATGGCAACTTGCTCAGCCACTTTTGCCTGAATTTTATTTACCAATTCAGTTGAACCTTTGATTGATAAACCTTCATAGGTTTCGGAATATATCTTAATTTTTTTAGAATTGATATTTGCTTCCCAAACCGATATTTCCTGAGAACCTACGACGTTATAATTCTTTTCTTTAACTGTTGCACCAAAGCTAGCCAAGACAATTTTAAGTGCCTCGAATAGTTTATCATCAGTTTCTGAGCCTAAAAGTACAGTTGAAGTGCCAAACATATCCCTTGCCATATAACAGCTTATTATGGAGACTTCTCAGTAATGTCCGTCCCATAACTTTAATTTTATGTGCATTAATATCCCATATTTTCAGTGTCTTATAAACTAAATATATTTTATTTTTGTTAGGTTTTGGATATTACTGAGACTTCTCAGTAATATGACACAGTCAATCCATTAGAAAATATATCGCAAATATTTTGAAGCTAACTTCCGCTCTGCGCACCAAGGGAACATAAACTCAGTAATAAAACATCAATTTTAGTAGCTAATTGATCTCTATAAAGAGACTTACAATGAGAGATTAAATTATCGGAATTAGCTATGAAGTGTGAATTTGATTTGGGGCCCTTTTTCTCTTTATTATTTATTAAGGGTTCCAATGGTGCTCCATTAGTATCTTTAGGTCAGGATAAATGGATATTTAAGTCCAATCGAGCATTTAAATACAACTGTTTTTGCTTCGTTCAAAGGCCTTGTTCTACCTGTAACGAGTAATTGTGAAAGTCTTCAGATACTTTTTTATAACCTAGTTTCTCATACAAATGTTGACCCGCTTTGTTTGAAAATGCAGTCATTAAATCTATTCGAGAAGCACCCTCTGCTTTAGCATAACTTTTGGCTTTATCCATTAATGAAGCACATACTCCTAAGTTACGGCCGCTGTCATCAACATACAAATCATAAAGAATATAAATTTTTACCGCGTCAACAGAGCAAAAAGAAGGATACATTTGAACAAAACCTAAGGTTTTACCATCCTTTTCAACAAGAAATATTGTCGATTCACCTTTTTCAATACGTTCCGAGATGAACTGCTCTGCCAATGCAATATCAGGTTTGCATTCATAGAACTGTCTATACAAATCGAATAGTCGTGCAATTACTGGGATGTGCACCTTAGTAGCTTTAATGATTAACATATTCACTCTATTTATTAGATAAGGTATAGCGCCCGAACAAGAGACTTTTATTGGTTGGTTAAAATATGGAGCGAAGCGAAATCTAACCTACTGTTAACAGTCCTGTTTTATTGGCTTAATAGGCATAAAAAAGGCCCCAATAAATATTAGAGCCTCCATACATCAAAAATGTGCAATTAAAGTAATTAAGTGTTTTTATTTTTTCTTGAAAAACTTAATCCAACCAAGCTAAGACCAAATATCAAAAGTGTAGCTGGCTCCGGTACTGATGTAGATGCATAACCATACTGAAGATTTGCCATGCCGTAATCACTTTCTGAGAAACTATCACATTGGGTGATTGATGTGTTTGAACAATAACCAAACCCATCAATGGTGACATCACTCGAGTAAGTCCAATTTCCAGAGTTTTGAATGTAGTTATCATTACCACTAACAGCCACCAATCTATATTGTTGACCAGAAAGCAGATCAAAATTCACTGAAGAATAGCGGTATGAGCCTAAAAGAGTATCAGTAGAATTTACATTTGTTGATACTAATAATGTCCCTAAAACTTCATCAAAGATTCCAACTTTAATCGACTCACTAGAAAAACCATTACCTAAATAGTCATAAGCTCCAAGTGATGTTACATTAAGATCGGTAGCACCAACTGTGAATATAGTACCAAAAGACCATGAGCCGTTTGTACCAGCGCCATTTTCCGAAATCACTGTTCTTATAAGTGAAGCATTTGCTGACATAGCAAATACAGAGATTAACAACAAGCTAGCTAATTTGATTATTTTCATAAGCTTTTCCAAATATGTATTAATTAATATGTTTTAATTTAAGTGTTAATGCAAAAAACTCGCCAAGTTCATAATCAATTGTTTTAAATGGTTTTATCTAGTCTTTTTTCTGATTAACACTGTAGGCTGTAAAATATGCTGACATGACCTTTATGTTTAGCGTCCGTTTAAATAACTTATTAGCTTTTAGATTTTAGATTTTATTGTAACCAAATCCCCTTCTACAAATACACATTCATGACGTTCACGAACTTTAAAAAATCATCTCCAGTTTCTTTATACTCAGTTTTTCTCTCGATTCGGGTATTTACTAATAAGTCACCATCAATACCTAGTTTTTGACCATTTCTAATAGCGTTATCCATAGCTCTTTGAAGTAAGTTATCTTTGGGGCCAGATATATAAGCTAGAGATATCATATTTACTTGGTAGCACGATTTCCCTATAGTATATAATATTATTGTCTTTAATATCAATTAATTGGACTTTAAATATATTGCTTTCGGGTTATTGCTGAAACTTCTCAGTAATATGGCATGAATAATTTATAATAAATGCTGTTTTAAAAGGCTTACAGCGAAGAAAAAGGAATCAGAGTTAGTGAAGAAGTGGGTGAGTAATTTGGGGCCCTTTTTACCTTTATTTTTTATTAAGGGTTCCAAGGGTGTTCTATTAGTATCTTTAGGTCAGTATAAATGGATATTTAAGTCCAATCGAGCATCAACGTAATACTGGGCTGATGCTTAGTTTTTCGATGTATTCCCACTAAAATTCTTCAAATAATACAATAAAAATACTTTTTCACCCTCTTTTGGGTATAACCAAATGACCGTTAAGTTGCTACATTCATTGTAGGCATTAGAGCGTGCTCATAAATAAACTAAATAGAGCAAGGCTAAATTTACAATATTAGGTGTAAGAACACGGATTGCACTTAAGAGGGTTAGAGTATGACAGATAATAATTTCAATCAGCCATTAGGCGGTAATCAAATGCCACGTTTTGGTGGTCCAGGTACTATGTTTCGCTTACCAAGCAGTGAAATAAGCAATGACTTAGATATTGGTATTGTTGGTGTGCCACTGGATATTGGTGCGAGTAACCGAAGTGGTACACGCTTTGGCCCTCGTTCTGTTCGCAATGAATCAGTCTTAGTTCGTCCTTACGGTATGTATACCAAAGCTGCGCCATTTGACAGCTTCCAAATTGCAGACATTGGTGATACTCCAATAAATACATTCAATCTAGCTGACTCTATTCGAATTATTGAAGCGCATTACGATACCATTATGGCGAGTAATATTAAGCCAGTGACTGTTGGTGGCGATCACACTATCAGTTTGCCTATCTTGAGAGCCTTGCATAAAAAGCACGGCATGATGGCATTAGTTCATGTTGATGCCCATGCGGATATTAATGATTCTATGTTTGGTGAAAAAGAGTGCCACGGTACTATTTTCAGACGTGCTATTGAAGAAGGTTTAGTTGACCCAAAAAAAATGATTCAAATTGGTCAACGTGCAACCGGTTATAGTGCGGGTGATTTTCAATGGGCGGTGGACCGAGGCGTAAGAGTTGTACAGGCAGAAGAATGTTGGTTGAAATCGTTAGTTCCCTTAATGGAAGAGGTGCGTGAGGTTATTGGTGAAGATATACCGACTTATTTAACGTTTGATATTGATGGTATTGATCCAGCATTTGCGCCAGGAACTGGCACACCAGAGCCAGCAGGGTTAACCTCGCCACAAGCCTTAGAGATCATTCGTGGCATGTGGGGTACTAATCTTATTGGTGCTGACTTAGTTGAGGTATCACCACCATATGATACTTCAGGTAATACCTCCTTATTAGCAGCCAACCTCATTTTTGAAATGCTTTGTAGCTTTCCAGGTTGTATTCGTAGATAAAGAGCAATGGTGACTTAACTACAGAAAAGGGCGTATACCTCAGGGTATATGCCCTTTTTATTATTTCTTATTGCTTCTTCTTAATTCTTACTGGTCGTAGTTTTAAAAGGCACTGTTCTATCTGTTGGAGGGGTATGTAATGAGTAGGCCTGTTCTGTGCCGCGTAGATATCGAGTATGAATCTATATGGTATAACACTGACTCAGAAAGGCTGGGAACTGTTCAGTGAAGTATTACTTTGAATGACGATTAATTGTAACCGAGCACGTAACAGCTATTCGCTTCTTGTTCTACATATAAGCGTTTTTTAAGTAAGTTAACTGCAAAGTTACTACTGAATTCAACATCAGAGTTGAAAGTAGCTTCCTGAGATAAGCTCTCTTCATTACTTGCTGTATTTAACTCCTGAGAGGTTTTTGCTTCGTTACGGTTATTCATAATCACTCTACCTATTGTCGTAATGTGTAGTATTAGCTTATTACAATTTCAGAAGTAACTTGATTAATAAATACCCGAACGGGGGGATTACTCACGTTAGTAATGCAATGCCGTTTTAGTAAATCCACCCAGTTCATCTGTTGAAACGAAAGTACTCCTTAAACACAATTCACACTCATCGAGAGGCATTTTTATGGGTGATTGTGCGTGCAAAAAGATCTATTAAGTTTGATAGATGTAAAACTTAACGTGTATTGTTTTGTATTTAACATAAGCTTAAATTGTTATTCAATAGATAAAACAGATTACAGTGCAGATTGTAATCACTCATCCTGCCAGAGTTAATGGAGTAATGCAGGCATTGTGAAGACTGAACTGGCTTAACAATGTGGTCAACTAAATCGGTTAATGAGCGCGTCCGCTTATTAAGTAATTAGTTTAACTTAATGATACCTAACCAAGATGACTTGGATCTGAACTAGTTAAGCTAAGTGACGAAAATAAGAGGAAGTAGATTGGAACTTTTTACCGCGAATGAGAGTCCGGAAAAACTGGGGATAGGCAAAGCTAATATCTTTATTCAACCGAATCATAAAGCGTATGGCCAACTGAATAAACATGCCTATTTCAGTCAAAGTTATGCCGATTTACATGCTAGACCGTTTCCTGTTTCAAATGTACCGCTTCGCGTTTCACAAGTTTGCTTTCTTCATCAAGAGGGTGATAGTCAAGCCGTTGAATTAGCTCACTTACATGAGTTATGTCATCGATATAGCGTCAATCCTCCTTTAGCCAATGCATCGTGTTTTTACCAAAAAATGGGTGAATACGAAATTAGGTGGGAGCGCCATACAGAATTTAGTAGTTACACCTTTTTAATACATGACAGCGGATTGAAACCCTTTGACTGCCCACCTGTAGCGCTAGTACCCATTGATTGGCTTGAGGGGATATCAGGTGAGTTAATTGCTGCCGTTCATATTGATGCGTTAAGTGAAGGAAGCGTGACCTTAGAAAGAGATCATTTACGTCAATATTTTGAGGGACAGCGGTTAATGGGCTCTGAATTACATAATGGCGAGGCTATTATACTCAGTGCATTGCGGTTACATGAGGATAACTTTAACCGAATATTGTTGGTTAATACTAGTTTGAATGAATGTCAAAGTGGCCGCGTGCTTAGAGCACTATTAGAGATTGAAGCCTATCGAAATATGACCTTATTGGCTTTTCCGCTTGCACAACAAGTGAGTATCAAAGTCAGCAAAATGGAATCGCAATTGGCCATGTTGCTCAAGAAGCAAAAAGATATTAAGTCGTCGAATGATGAGCAGAAACAACTGGCTGAATTGTCATCAATGGCAGCTAATATTGCTGAAATCATCGCTAGCTCACGTTATCGCTTTGATGCAGGCAGTGCTTACTATGAAATGGTAAGAAGTCGGTTGGCTGAATTAGAAGAAAAAGACATTAATGAATTACAGACTTTTAGTGCCTTTATCGACCGACGATTATCTCCGGCATATCGAACCGTACTTGCGGCAAAACGTAGGCTTGATGATTTATCGAGTCGAGTCGATCGCGCGAGTGACTTTTTACGCACCCGTATTGATATGGCGATTGAAGCACAAAATCAAGCATTGCTGACATCAATGGATAAAAGAGCGCAGATGCAATTCAACTTACAACAAACAGTTGAAGGGCTTTCAGTAATTATTATGACCTATTACGTACTGGCACTGTGCAAGTATTTATTGGATGCCAGCAGTAGCCTTGGTTATACATTTAATAGGGAAGTAGCCTTGACGTTGTTGATGCCAATTGTACTTATTAGCGTCTGGATGTTTAGCCGCCGGATAAAAAATGCAGTACAAAAAATTGCACCCTGATTGAAATAATCTATTGGTTAACAATGAAATAAGTTCGTTATTTATACAGTTGTAAATAGAGTTTTGAATGGTTTGGTTTGTGTACTCCCCTAAAGGGGGTACTTAACTTGATAGGGCTAGCATAGTCTAAGTTATTATTTTTATAGCGGGATCAAAAAATGTATACATATAACAAGCTCTATATTAATGGTGACTGGCAATTGCCAAACACTGAAGACACCATTGATGTGATCAATCCGGCTAACTCAGAACTTTGCGCTAAAACACCCAGTGCATCAATTGCAGATGTTGATAAGGCAATAGCAGCAGCAAAATATGCATTTGCGCAATGGTCAGCAACAACACCAGCAGAGCGAAGTCAGTTAATTACTGCTATTGCTGATGAAATGCAAAATAGAATAGATGATTTTGCGAGTGCTATATCTACCTCTATGGGCTGTCCTAAACATCTTGCTTTTGATATTCAAGTGCAAGGCGCGATCGACGCCTTTAGAGGTTATGCCGACATGGCGTCTTATGTTGATGAATCATCAACAGAACATGGCGTGATGCAATGTCATTCCGCAGTTGGTGTTTGTGTTTTAATCAACCCATGGAATTACCCGTTATCTCAATTAGTTGGCAAGATAGGTCCAGCATTGGCAACCGGTTGTACTATTGTTGCTAAACCCGCAGAGCAAACGCCTTTGCAAGACCTTATTTTGGCTGAAATCTTTGACAAAGTTGGCGTACCTGCTGGCGTGTTTAACGTAATTACCGGTTATGGTTTCAAAATTGGTGAGCATTTATGTTCACACCCTGACGTTGATATGGTTTCGTTTACTGGCTCTACAGGAGCGGGTATTAAAGTTGCTCAAGCGGCGTCAACAACAGTTAAACGTGTTTGTCAGGAACTTGGTGGAAAATCTCCGTTTATTATCACTGACGATGCAGATTTAGCTGCAGCTGTTCGGTATGGCGTTGAAGATGTCATGATTAACTCGGGTCAAACATGTTGTGCATTAACTCGTATGTTAGTGCCTGAATCACTTTATCAGCAGGCGATTGTTATCGCCAAAGCCGTAGCAGAAGAAAATGTGGTTGGTGACCCACAAGACGAAAACGTTACCATGGGGCCTTTGAGCTCGTCCTTACAACAAAAAAGAGTTTTAGACTATATCAATATTGGTATTAAAGAAGGTGCTGAACTTGTGACCGGTGGACCAGAGATCCCCGCTCGATTACAACAAGGCGCTTATGTAATGCCAACTATTTTTACCAATGTAACCAATGACATGACCATAGCACAAGAAGAAATATTCGGACCTGTGTTATGTATGATCCCTTATTCAGACGAACAAGAAGCAATTAAAATTGCCAATGATACTGTCTTTGGGTTGTCATCAGGTGTTTTTGCAAAAGATGCAAATGCTGCACTTCAAATAGCTCGAAAAATCCGTGCTGGACAAAGTTATATTCAAGGCACTTATTTCAATTCTCATGCACCGTTTGGTGGCTTTAAGCAGTCAGGAAATGGTCGTGAATGGGGAATTGAAGGATTACGCGAGTTTATTGAAGTGCAGTCTATAATTATAACTTAGGGGAAAGTATGAGTGAGCTACATTTACATGAGAAAACGCTTGGAAAAAGGGATATATTTTTATTCTGTATTTCAGCCGTATTATTACTAGATACCTTAGCTGCTGGGGCCGTAATGGGACCAACAGTTATCTTTTGGTGGGTAATACTGACTATCTTTTTTTTAGTACCTTTCGGTGCTATCAGTACTGAACTTGGATCAGCTTACCCTGAACAAGGCGGTATTTATGCTTGGGTAAAAAGGGCATACGGCCAAAAAATGGCATCACGAATTAGCTGGTATTACTGGTCTAATGTTGCCGTTTGGGTACCTGCTATCTTCATTCTTTTTGCGGGCGTATTCTCGCAAATATTCATGCCTGATATGTCGCTAACAGCACAAATCATCATGGGTGTGGTACTGATATGGGTTGTGGTTTTTGTTAATATTGTTGCCTTAAATGTGGGTAAATGGATCCCAAATATTGGGGCAGCGATCAAGTTAATTATCTTTGCATTATTAATTATCGGTGGCATCTTGTATGGCATGGAGCACGGTATAGCAAATGAATTTACCTTAGCTACGATGATCCCAAGCACAGAAAATGGCGGCTTGAGCTTACAATATTTACCTGCAGTTGTTTACGGTATGCTCGGTTTTGAATTAGCCAGTGCTAGTAGCGCTGAAATGAAAGACCCACGTAAAGATTTACCTAAAGCTGTTTTCTCATCAATTGCTGTAGTGGTAGGTGCATATATCTTAGCAACTACTGCGATATTAATTGCACAACCTGCTGATAAAGTTGATGTAGTTGATGGTTTGATGGATACCTTAGGTCAGTTCTTCGGTGGCAGTCCATTGGGTGATGCTTTCGTTGTTGTTCTCGGTGTTGGTGCACTTTATACCTTCTTCTCAAATGGTGCAACGTGGGCAATGGGTGCTAATCGTGCAGCAGCAGAAGCGGCTATTGATGATGAATTACCGGCATTGTTTGCGGTTGAATCTAAGCATGGTACACCCGTAGGTGCGTCTATATTACTTGGTATTTCTGCTTCAATATTACTGATTTTATATGGTGTGATGGCGGGTAATAACGAAGATTTATTCTGGTCTTTATTTGCTTTTAGTGGTGTTATTTTTATGTTGCCTTACGTTGCTGTGTGTACAGCATTTGTTAAAATACGTGAAACGCATATTGGTATTAATGGCAAAATTGCAGAGGATGGCACGTTTAGATTTCCAGGTAGTCCTAAATTTGTAAAAGCTTGCGCCTATCTTTGTGCCGCCATATTAATGGTAACGATAACGTTATTTATTTATGTACCAGGCGAGGGTGTTGCTTGGGAAGTATTATGGGGTGCCATTGGTGTTATCATCATGGGTGAAGTAGTTACTTATCGTGGCATGAAAAAAATGAAAACAGCTACAGTGTAACCAATATTGGTTTAGGTATTGTAATCGCTTGAAACAGCGACTCTTTTGAGTCGCTGTTTTGTTTGTATTTCAAACTTTACTATTATTAAGTAGAAACTTTTGTTAAGTGCGGTCATTTTATGAAATTAGATAAATATAGTTTAGCGCTAATTGAGCTAACTCAGCATGTTGGTACAGAGCACTTTTATTCTAAATTGAAAGACTTTTTTAAAATCACTTTTGATTTTGATGAGCTAATTGTTCTGCAATTTCATAAGTCTGCAGATACAAAGTTACATTATCGTTATGGAAATGATGGTAAAAAAAACATGCTGTATGGTGAGGAGTCTTGGCGCTATTTAACACGCTTATATGTACTAGATCCTTTCTACCGAGTGTTTGCTGATAAAGGGAAAGAGGGCTTTTTTTCTCTAGATGAAATAGCGCCGGATGAGTTTTCAAACAGTTACAGTTCTTACTTTAATTTTTTATCACTGACTGATGAGGTAGGTTATCTATTTCCGATAGATAAGGATAATTGTTTACACCTTGATATCTCTCGATTTGGCAATAGTGAGAAGTTCTCGTCTTTGGATAAAACACTTTTTGCTCAGTTAGTAACCCCCATTCAAAACCTATGTAATAGCCACTTGGCTATGATTGGTGAAAGCAGCGAAACTACCCACTCAAATGTTGAAAATGTACTGCTTAATTTCGGCAAAGACATCCTAACCAAGAAAGAATATCAGGTATGCCAACTATTGCTACAAGGGCATTCCACAAAAGCCATTGGCACTATTATGACCATTGGCTACGAAACAGTAAAAATGCATAAAAAAAATATTTATAGCAAAACCTTTTTATCAAGCCAGTCAGAACTATTAGCCTTGTTTATTGATATTTTACAATCAGAGTCATTAGACAAAGATGTCGATCATTTATCTTTTTATGTCGATGGACAATAACTCCCACCAATAAATTTTATTAGCTACCTTTTAGGGGGTATCTAAAAACTCTCATCAGGTTAACTTAGTACTATAAAACTAAGATGGTGTGTACGAGGAGTATTTATAAAAGTAAGGCTTTTATAAATAACTTACTTTGTTATATACCCGCTCCACTTGAAGATGCTCGTTTCATGAAGTCTGAGCGATTCATAATCAAGGCGTATTTTTTTATTAAGGGCTTTCCTTAAAAAGAAATGTAACGCAGAGTATGATTTACTCAGCCTTCCCCAAGGGGCTGGTTTAGAAACGCTTTATGCTGCGTTATTGATTTCGACAATAGAATAACTATTTTCTTCAATCAATGCCTTGCCTAAAGGCGTTTCTAATTCCAGCTGAATCATGCATCTTCAAGTGGAACGGGTATAGATGCTCACACCAATGTAATATTATAGAGGAGTTAGTACTGTGCAAGACCAAGCTAAACTAGCATTAGAAAACACGAAATTCACCCCTTTTTGGTTAGACAATCCAGATCGTCCAGCTGCTGAAGCTCATCTCACAACAGCGATTACCACCGATTTATTGATTGTTGGTAGTGGTTTTACTGGTTTGTGGACGGCGGTACAAGCCAAAGAACAAAACCCTGATCGAGCAATTGTTGTGATAGAAGCCAATACTGCTGCAATTGGCGCATCAGGTCGTCCAGGTGCTATTTTATCTACTTCGCTAATGCACGGTATGGAAAACTCTAACCGTTTATTCAAAAATGACATGGAAGAGTTGGAACGTCTCGGTAAAGAGAATATGGATCAGTTCCGTGACACCATTGAAAAATACAGTATTGATTGTGATATTGAATGGACAGGTGAATTAACGGTTGCCGTCGGGAAACATGGCATTGACGATATTGAAGGTGAACATGAGCTGTACGTTAAATTTGGTCACGATGCCCATTTATTAGATAAAAAACAAATTCAAGCAGAGATTAACTCTCCATTTTTTGAGGGAGGTCTTTGGTCTAAAAAACGCTCAGGAACTATTCATCCTGCAAAAATGGCCTGGGGCCTAAAACGCGTTGCAAAAGATCTCGGCGTAGTGTTTTATGAAAATACACCTATGCTGACAAGTAAAACGCGAGGACAACAAGTTTTTATTAATACGCCTGAAGGCAGTATTACAGCGAATAAAGTTATTTTAGCGACCAACGCATTCACTAAACATAAAAAGAAAATCAGTACACGTGTAGCGGCCATTCGTGATCGTATTGTGATGACTGAGCCGCTAACTGAAGAGCAGCTTGCCGAGCTAGGTTGGAAAAATAGACAAGGTATTTACGATACTCGAACGCAGTTAAACTACATGCGCTTAACAAAGGATAATCGTGTCTTATTTGGTGGCCGTTTAGGTTACTTTTTTGATAACGATACCGATCCTGAACATGATAAAACCCCTGAGCCATTTATTAAACTGGTGGGAATGTTATACAAAACGCTACCCGCATTAAAAGATATTAAAATATCGCATGCGTGGAGTGGGCCTATTGCTTTGACAACCAGAATGGCGGTGCATTATCAGTATTATCACGGTGGAAAAATGATCTATGCGGGCGGCTATTCTGGGTTTGGTGTTACCGCAAGTCGCTTTGCCTCTCGCGTTGCTTTGGCGATTGTTGACGATGTTGATATTCCCGAGCGTAATTTAGAATTTGCCAAAACAGTACCTGCTTGGATCCCACCTGAGCCATTTCGTTGGATTGGTGCCAAGATCACTATGTATGCATTAGATACCTGTGATGCAAAAGGTGGCTGGAGAATACCTTGGTTAACCCTTGTTGATAAAATGGGCTTCCCTTTAAAACCTTAAGCTATTTATAAGTAACGCTAAAGCGCGACTGTGATCACCTGAACTAGGTGATCATTTAAGTTATAATATATCGTTAAGCACTGCGTGATGAGCATACACAATCCATAGTTATTTTGGTAGAATGGAATAATTTAAGGAGAGCACTTTTATGCCCAATTACGTTGTAGGACACAAAATACCTGATTCAGATTCTATCTGTTCAGCTATCGCATTATCATATTTGAAAACCACTTTAGGCGAGGAAACTGTTCCTGCTCGTCTAGGTGAACTTACCCCTGAAACACTGTTTATCTTAGACAAGTTTGGCTTTGAACAGCCAGAGCTAAAAACTAGCTATGCTGGCGAAGGTGTTTATATTGTTGATCACAGTGATATTGAACTTGCTCCTGATGATATTGATCAAGCGACTATCTTAGGTATTATTGATCACCACAAACTTGGTGATTTAACGACGTCTACACCGCTTGAAATATGGGTCCGCCCGGTAGGCTGTACTAATACAATCATCAAGATGATGTATGATTTTAATAATGTTGAGATCCCGAAAAATATTGCGGGTGCAATGTTATGTGCCATTTTAAGTGATACCGTTATTTTTAAATCACCAACCTGTACAACTGCAGATATTAAATGTGTAGAAGCATTAGCTGAGATTGCCGGTATTGAAGATTTTAAAGAGCTTGGCATGGACATGTTTAGAGTAAAATCTGCTGTTGAAGGTACTCCTGTTAGAGATCTAGTAAAACGAGATTTTAAAGATTTCAATATGAACGGTAAAAAAGTGGGCATAGGCCAACTTGAAGTTATTGATTTAGCCGTTTTTGATGACATTAAAGATGCGTTATATGCTGATATTGCTGAGTTAAAAGCTGAGGGTGACCGTCACAGTGTTTTCCTACTATTAACTGATATCATGAAAGAAGGCTCAGAGCTTTTAATTGCCAGCGATAGCGATACGTTAGCTGAGCAAGCATTTGGTGTTACACCAACAGATGGTAAAGCTTGGTTAGACGGTGTACTTAGCCGTAAAAAGCAAGTTGTACCACCACTGCAAGAAATTCTTCTTAAATAGTTATAGCAAACGGATTAATTTATTTAAGACAATAAAAAACCCAGCAATTGCTGGGTTTTTTTATGGCGATAATTAAATATTACGCACGTTCAAATACTGTTGCGATACCCTGACCTAAGCCGATACACATAGTAGCTAAACCAATATTAACATCTTGCCCTTCCATCAAGTTAATCAACGTACCTGAGATACGTGAACCTGAGCAACCTAAAGGATGACCTAATGCAATAGCACCACCATTTAAGTTAATTTTATCCATTTTATCTTCCACTTTTAATGAGCGAACACAAGACAAGGCTTGTGCAGCAAAAGCTTCATTAAATTCAAATAACTCAATATCTGCAATAGATAAACCGGCACGTTTTAATGCTTTCTTGGTAGCAGGAACAGGACCAAAGCCCATGGTCGCAGGATCGCAACCAGCAACAGCCATACCACGAATTTTAACGCGTGGTGTTAAACCTAGTTCTTTTGCTTTAGCAGCAGACATAACCAACATTGCTGAAGCGCCATCTGATAACGCAGATGAAGTTCCGGCAGTTACTGTACCGTTTGCAGGGTCAAATACTGGACGTAATGCTGATAAGCTTTCTGCCGTTGTTTCAGGGCGGATAACTTCATCGTGCTCTACTAATGTTAATGCACCAGTAGCATCATGACCTTGTGTTGCAACAATTTCATTATCCCAACGACCAGCCAAGTGTGCTTCATGCGCTTTTTGATGCGAACGCGCACCAAAAGCATCTTGCATTTCACGCGTAATGCCGTGTTGTTTACCTAATAACTCAGCCGTTAAGCCCATGTTACCAGAGGCTAAAGCGATATTTTTATTCAGTGCTGGATCAAAATCAACGTCATACATCATAGGTACGTGACCCATGTGCTCTACGCCACCAATAAGGAATACATCGCCTTGTCCTGACATGATGCTAGTACTTGCTTGATGTAACGCTTCCATAGAAGAGCCACATAAGCGATTTACCGTAACGCCACCAATGGACTTTGGTAAACCAGCAAGTAATGATGCATTACGTGCAATATTAAAACCTTGTTCTTTAGTTTGCTTCACACAACCCCAAATAACATCTTCAATGTCTTCTGGGTTTAATGCAGGATTACGTACTAAAATTTGTTTCATTAAGTGTGCTGATAGTGCTTCAGCACGTACATTGCGAAAAACACCGGCCTTAGAGCGACCCATTGGAGTTCGTATGCAGTCTACAATTACAACTTCGTTCATTTTATTCTCCTCGGCTTAAGCTAATTTAACATCGGTAGTGAAGTAAGATTTACCTGATTTTGCCATTTCACGAAGGCCATCAGTCACATGATAAATTTCACCTAAATCAGTATACTTATCAGCCATTGCGATGAAGTTATCTAAACCTAGAGTTTCTAGGTAGCGAATTGCACCACCTCTAAATGGAGGGAAACCAACGCCATAGATTAAGCCCATATCGGCTTCAGCTGCAGTATCAACTACACCTTCTTCTAAACAACGAACCACTTCATTAACCATAGGGATCATCATTCGAGCTATGATTTCTTCGCTGCTAAAGTCTTTTTTATCAGCACAATGTTGACCAAGTAACTCGTAAGCAACAGGAGCTGGAACTTTCATTGGACGACCACGCTTGTCTTTGATGTGATCGTAAAAGCCTTTACCGTTCTTTTGACCTAAGCGCTCGTTAGCATAAAGAGTGCTAACAGGGTCATTGTCAATTTTTTTCATTCGCGTAGGGAAACCAGATGACATAACACCTGTACAGTGATCAGCAGTATCAACGCCAACAACATCAAGTAAATAGGCAGGGCCCATTGGCCAACCGAATTGTTTCTCCATTACTTTATCGATAGCGGTAAAGTCAGCACCTTCAAGTACTAATTGGCTAAAACCAGCAAAGTATGGGAATAAAACACGGTTAACATAGAAACCAGGACAGTCATTAACAACAATCGGAGATTTACCCATTTTAGCGGCATAAGCCACGACTGCCGCAACCGTTTCATCTGAAGTATCTTTGCCACGAATAACTTCTACTAATGGCATTTTATTTACAGGGTTGAAAAAGTGCATACCACAGAAGTTTTGTGGACGTTTTACGCTTTGTGCCAATAAATCGATCGAGATAGTAGAAGTATTTGACGTTAGAATCGCATCTTCACTGATCACACCTTCAACTTCAGCTAAAACCATGCCCTTAACTTTAGGGTTTTCTACAACCGCTTCAACAACAATATCTACGTCTTTAACACTGTCATAACTTAAAGATGGAGTGATGTTGTTTAATACACCTGCCATTTTCTTAGCATTCATACGACCACGTTCAACTTGTTTAGTTAAAATGCCCGTAGCGGTTGTTAAACCTAAATCAAGTGCTTGATCATTAATATCTTTCATAATGATCGGGGTGCCTTTATAAGCTGATTGGTATGCAATACCACCACCCATAATACCAGCACCTAATACAGCCGCTTTATTGACAGCTTTTGTCGCAAGTTTACTTGCTTTCTTAGCTTTGCCTTTAATCACTTGGTCTGCCATAAACAAACCAATTTGTGCTGTTGCTGCATCAGTTTTCGCTAATTTAGCAAAACCAGTATTCTCAGCAGCCATTGCACCAGTGCGATCTAAGTTAGCACTAGCAATCAATGTATTTATCATAACCATTGGTGCTGGATAATGTTTACCCGCTTTAGCGGCAATCATACCTTTACAGGTAGTTGATGACATGATGAGTTCTGTCGGCGATAACTTTAATGCTTCCAATTTCGGCTGGCGTTTCGCGCGCCAATCTAGTTTGCCGTCAATTGCCAGTTTAAGCATGCTAATAGCAGCAGCTTGTAAATTTTCTGGTTCTACAACGGCATCAATAGCACCTTGTGCTAGTGCTGCTGCAGGTTTGAATGCTTTACCTGTAGACATCCAAGTTGCCGCATTATCAAAACCAATAAGTCGAGGTAGTCGTACAGTACCACCAAAACCAGGCATCAAACCTAGTTTAACTTCTGGCAGTCCGATACTGGCAGTAGTCGCTGCAACTCGGTAGTCACATGCCAGCGTCATTTCACAACCACCGCCTAAAGCGATGCCATTGATAGCGGCTATAGTGGGTAATTGAATATCTTCAAATGAGTCAAAAACGTCTGAGGCTTTTTTTGCCCAAGATGCTAAGGCATCTTCTGGCTGACTAAATGAAACTAAAAATTCTGTAATGTCAGCACCAACAATAAATGTTGATTTGCCTGAAGTAACTATTACGCCTTTAGCTTCACTGCAGTTATTAATTGCGGCCACTACGGCTATATATTCTTCAAAAGTTGCTTGATCAAACTTATTTACTGAACCCTGAGCATCGAACTTAAATTCTACAATGCCGTCTTCGAGTAATTGGGCTGAAAGGCTCTTGCCTTGATATATCATGCTTTGTCTCCTTCACCTAAAAGTGGTGTTGATGTTTTGATGATTAATCTAGATTTTTTAGTGCCATTCTGCACTCTAAAAAAACGTAGATAACTAATAATAGCTGACTGAGTGTGCCTTGAAAAAAAGTGAAATGCAATGAATTTAAAACAAGTGTTTTAATTGTGTGTATGTTTATTCTTTGTATATACCCAAACTCGTTGGAAATACATGATTTCAGCGGGAGTTTAAATGGTCAAATACAAGGTGTTTATCTTAAGCATAGTCATTCTATGGTTATTATAAATAGTGCGGTAGTTGGCCATTTAAAACCCGCCCGTAGGGAGTTTCTCAGGTAAGTAATCACAGCGTAACATCAATTTGAAAGGCAATAAGCATTCCTACATTGGTGTACTTTGTGCTGACTCACCGGAGTAACTCTGAAACACGCATTATCAAGGAGCTTGGGTATAGCGATTAATAACAGGCAAAAAAAAAGCACTCCACCCATACTTAGGGGAGTGCTTTCATAAATTTTATCGTTTTTGAGCGGACTACAATTTATATTTGGAAGAATTAACTTTGTTGATGTAAAAAATTGATGAACTCATCTGCCGGCATTGGCTTAGCATAATAGAAACCTTGTACCTCATCACAACCTAATTCAATTAAACGCTCTTGCTGTTCAATTTCTTCAATGCCTTCAGCAATGACTTTTAGTTGCATCTTTTTACCTAAATTAATAATAGTTTCAGCAATAACTGACTGACCTTCTTTATTAATATCGGTGACAAAAGCGCGATCAACTTTTAGGCGATTTAGAGGCAATTTTTGCAAGTAACTTAATGAAGAGAAGCCAGTACCAAAATCATCGAGTGCTATGCTTATTCCTTGAGCTTTTAACTTGGTTAGCGCATCAATGATGATTTGTGGCTCATCCATTAAAATGTTTTCTGTAATTTCTAGTTCAAGTTTGTTTGGCTTAATTCCATGCTGAGTCATTGTGTTTATTATATTATCGACAAAATTATCTTGTCTAAACTGTGGGATAGAGACATTGACTGAAATACTAAGCTCAGAGAAATTTTCTTCTAATATTTTTAGTTGCTTACATGCCTGACTAATAACCCAGTCTCCGATTTCAATAATTAATCCTGAATATTCAGCTAAAGGAATAAAAACAGCAGGAGAAACAAATTTACCATCAGCAGTTCGCCAGCGAAGTAAGGCCTCAGCACCAATAACTTTACCAGTAGTTAATGATAATTGTGGTTGATACCAGAGTTCAAGACAGTTATTTCCAAAATCATTACGAAGTTGGCGAATCATGTTTAGGCGCCATTGCATTTGATCTTCTATATCTGAGTGATAATAAGCAAAATGTTCTAAACGATTCTTTTTGGCAATATTCAACGCAATATTAATTTGATTCAATACTTGTACGCCGCTGCTTTGAGCATGTTCTTTAGTACATAAACCAAAACAAGCATTGATGGGAAGGTGTTGTTCACCTGCAGCAAAAGGCTGGTGGAATAAAGCGATTAAACTTTCAGGGGTTAAACAATCGGCCGGACCAATAATGCCAAAAACGTCAGCACCTACTCGTGCCAGTTGGCAGTCAGAACCTATACTTTGAATTCGTTGACCTACAGCAGATAGCAGCTTATTGCCAATATCTTGTCCTAAGGCATCATTGATATCACTGAAATGATTTATATCAATTAAGGCTGCAACCGTATTTTTACAATCATTTTGAGCAAAACTATCAAGTAAGCGCACAAATTCAAGACGATTCGGTAAGTTAGTTAACCAATCTCTGTAAGCCGCATTGGTGAGCTTTTGAAATAGGTGGACATTTTCATAACCTACAGCGACTCCGGTTAAAAATACATTCAATAGTTGAGTTTGGATTTCGGTTAACGGGCTAGAAAGCCTGACATGAATGACTGCACGGTAATCACCTTTAGCAACATAAAGATCAAGGCTATCATCAAGATATTGATGTTTTTGTTGTAAGAAGCACGCTTTTACTTGTTTGTTCGCTTGGTTATCTTCTAACGTATCAATTTTTTGGTTCAGTAAGCTATCATCAAAGCCAATTTGTGCTAAAACATAAAAACTCAAGTCATCAATATTATCAATAATACCTTGGCCTCTAGCGCAAAAAACTGCAGATATATCATCACTTATGAGGGTTCTTAATTGGGATAAAACACTTTGACTAAAAGTAGGGAGAGAGTGCTGTGACGATAATTCGGTAGCACCAGAAACTATTTTCTCAAGACCTTGACGGTTCTCATTGACAGTAGCTATTTGTTGGAAAGAGCGAATAGCGGCAAAAACGGTAGTGACTAACTTTCGACGAGTTAGCTCGGTCTTTGTCTTATAATCATTGATATCATATTCTTTTATGACACTTTCTTCGGGGGCATAGCCAGGTTGCCCGGTACGTAAAACAATGCGGATATCTTTTCGCTGTAATGTTTCTCGGATATATTTGACAACATTTAAGCCAGCATCATCAGTTTCCATAACTACATCGAGTAGTACTAGAACAATGTCATCATTATTTTCAATTAGTTGACAAGCATCTTTACCTGAATAAGCATGTAAGTACTCAAGACGACGTCCTAATACGACCAGATCTGATAATGCTAATTGAGTCACTGAATGAATCTCTGGATCATCATCAACAATTAGAACTTGCCAAGTTTCATTACTGCCAAACGCTAAAATCTCGTCTTCATCACTATCATCGATGAATAAAAAGTCATCATGGGAATTTTCTGATGCTTGCATACCGCCCTCATAACTAAGCATATTATCTGGGAATATAAATAGTTAAAATTGAAATTTATTGTATTGAGCTTAACTATAACTCAGTACTACTTTTTTACACCATTGGGCGTGATAATGAAACCTGTTTGGTCATATTTTATTTGTTTTATTTTACTGGGTTATAATAAATTGAATTTAATCATGTATCGTTAGCCTTGCTTTTGACATAGTGTGTTAAAACGTATATACCCATTCCACTTGAAGATGCATGATTCAGCTGGAATTAGAAACGCCTTTAGGCAAGGCATTGATTGACTAGAATAGTTATTCTATTGTCGAAATCAATAACGCAACATAAAGCATTTCTAAACCAGTCCTTTGGAGAAGGCTAAGCAAATCATACTCTGCGTTATCTTTCTTTTTAAGGGATGACCCTTAATAAAAAAATGCGCCTTGATTATGAGTCGCTCAGAATTCCTGAAACGAGCATCTTCAAGTGGAACGGGTATAGGCATCAAGTGGAATATTTCTGCTTATTTTAAGGGTACTAAAAAGGGAGGTAATACAGTGAGTAAAGACAAATCAGATGTTGTGATACTTGAAAAGGATGTTAATAAAGACGGTGATAATACTGCCATAGTAAAGAGTAATAAATCGACTCAAAACTCAACAGAAGCCGGCGTCTCTCAACAGTTTTTGAAGCTCGCTAAAAGATTTGTTATTGATGGCGCTTTGTTACCTGAAGAAAAACAAATGCTCATTGAAGATCGCACTGTGAAGCGAGCAAGACTGAGCCAATTACGCAAGCAGCAAAATATCGAAAATATTATGCAGAAAACGCTTGGTTATTGTGCAAGTTTTGAAATCGGGCAAAGAACAGATCATGACTGGTTCAGTCGCTATATTGCGTTATCTGAAGAAGTCAGTAATCCGACCATGCAAGATTTGTGGGCAAAGATTTTAGCAGGAGAACTCACTAAACCTGGGTCTTTTTCATTCAAGGCTTTGCAAGTTTTTCGAGATATGAGTATTTATGATGCGAAACTATTAGCGAAAGCTTGCTCATTAGCGATAAAAGATCCCAATAAGAAAAATATTAGGCTAATCACTGGTGCTTATCAACAACCAGGTCTGTTCAATTTTTTCTCTAAGCAGCGACAGCAATATTGTAACTTAAGTCACTATGGTTTGAATTATGCGGATCTACTTGCGTTATCAGAAAATCATCTTATCTATTTGCAAGAAAGTGAGTCTAGCTTATTAAGTAAGGACGACTCTCTGCAATTTACATACAATGGTTTACCATTAAAATTAACTGCAAAAAAATCAAATGTTTGTTTACAGTTTTATAAGTTTACCCCGCTAGGAGCGGAGCTTGCTCATCTGATTAGTGATAAAAGCAATGATGAGTTTTTTGATCATTTAAAAAATATGTTAACTCATTACTTTGCAGTTAATAGTGATTAAATAGCAGAATCTTTTAGTAGATGCACGTCCTAGAGGTATGAAGAACCCTCACTTGCATCCTTAGCGTAAATTTACTAATGTTATATTATATCAATTGTGATATTATCTCACTTTGAAGGTCAACGCTGGCCAGTTAACAGTAAATTACTCTAGATTCGCGGAATAAACATGTTAGATAGAATAGGCATTACAGCAACTTCCTTATGTGCATTACATTGCATTTTATTACCTATTATATTGCCAATGCTACCTTTGCTTGGGTTAAGTTTTTTAGCTGATCATGCTTGGGAACATGTTTTTCTTCTGATGACTGCGGCTCTTGGTACTATCGCATTATTTTCTGGTTTTAAACGTTATCACAGACGTTTGTATCCCTTCTATTTGCTTTATTTGGGCGTGACTTTATATTGGATTAAACATGACTTTTCTGAAGCGTTAGAACCGTTTTTTATTATTGGCGGCGCAAGTCTTATTATTGCAGCCCATTTCATTAATATTAAGTTATGTAATAGCTGTAAACAATGTGATGATGAAACTTGCAGTAGCTAACTTCCTTATCGAAAGTTAGCTAACAGTTCGTTCAATTTCTTCTTATACCAGTCGGATCAATCAATTAGTCAAATTGGTATTACTTATCAAATTCTTTCAATTTTCTCGTTAAGGTATTTCTACCCCAGCCTAATTTTTTGGCTGCATCTTGTTTATGACCCTGAGTAAATATTAACGCTCGTTCAAGCATTATCTTTTCAAATTCAATCTGAGCATAATCTAAAATGGCATCTTTCCCCTGTGCTAGTTCTTGGTCCATCCAAGTACTTAGTACGTCTTGCCATGCATTTGAATCATTCTTCAACGATGTTGATTTCTCAACTAATTCATTAGGTAAATCTTCAATAAGAATTTCCTGACCACTTGCCATAACCGTTAAAAAACGACAAATATTCTCTAATTGTCTAACGTTCCCAGGCCAATGGCAGTTATTGAGGAAGTTACTTGCTTTTTTACTTAATGTTTTGACCTCAACACTTAGTTCATTGGCTGCTTGCGTTAAAAAGTGCTGGCTCAGCTGTGGAATATCTTCTTTTCGTTCTCTAAGGCTAGGTAAATGAATACGAATAACATTGAGCCGGTGAAATAAATCTTCTCTAAATTCACCTTTCTTCACACGTTCCTCAAGATGTTGATGAGTAGCGGCAATAATCCGTACATCGACTTGAACGGGTAGATGCCCGCCAACACGATAAACCTGACCATCAGACAGTACACGTAACAGACGAGTTTGAATGTCTAATGGCATATCGCCAATTTCATCTAAAAATAAAGTCCCTCCATGTGCTTGTTCAAACCGTCCTTGTCGAATAGCATTAGCTCCGGTAAAGGCACCTTTTTCATGACCAAATAATTCAGATTCAATTAAATCTTTTGGGATGGCGGCCATATTTAACGGAATAAAGGGTTCATTTACGCGAGGGCTATGAGAATGAAGCGCTTGAGCAACTAATTCTTTACCTGTTCCTGATTCACCATTAATTAGCACACTAATACTTGAGCGGGATAAGCGACCAATAGCACGAAATACTTCTTGCATGGCGGGGGCTTCACCAATTAGGCCGACGGCTAAAGGTATATCTTTTTGATTTTTATTTTTCTCATTTTGCTCTCTTGCATGAGTGAGGGCACGTTTACTTAAGTTGATGGCTTCGTCAATATCAAATGGTTTAGGCAAGTATTCAAATGCACCACCTTGATAGGCATTAACAGCGCTGTCTAAGTCAGAGTGAGCTGTCATAATAATCACAGGAATATGAGAATGTTGCTTATTTAACCTTTTTAATAACTCCATTCCATCGATATTTGGCATACGAATATCAGAAATAATGATTTCTGGTTGACCATGTTCTAATGCAATCAATAAATTTTCAGCACTTTCAAAAGCAGCACAACTTATATTTGCATTAGCAAAAGCTTTCTCAAGTACCCATCTAATTGAGCTATCGTCATCAACTATCCAAACTTGTTCGGTGATCATAATGTACTCTCTTGTGATAAAGGTGCTCGATTTAAAGGTTGCTGTTTTAATGGCAGTAGAATTGTAAATTCAGTATGACCAGGGCGGCTATGACACGATAGCTTACCTTGGTGTTGATTTATTAGTGTTTGTGAAATAGATAAACCTAACCCTGTACCATTAGAACGGCCAGAGACCATAGGATAAAAAAGTGTGTCTTGAATTTTAGTGGGGATACCAGGTCCATTATCAATTATGCTAATTTCAATGGCTAACTTGATTCGTTTGCCATGAATGGTTCTATTACTAGCAATTCGAGTACGTAGGGTTATGTTGTGTTTTTCATCAATGGCTTGAATAGCATTGTTAACAATATTAAGCACTGCTTGTTGCAGTTTTTCTTGATCACATTCAACCGTAGGAAGTGAGGGATCATAATCGCGTAACAAATGAATTTTTTGTCCATTTGAATAGCCGACCAATTGGCATACCTTCTCAAGTATGCCATGGACATTTTGTGCCTGCATTTGGGGCAGTTGGTTTGGACCTAATAGACGATCAACCAAGTTAGTTAATCTGTCAGCTTGCTCAATGATCATGCTGGTATATTCTTGTTGCTCACTAGTCACTTCTTTACTAAGTAACTGTGCTGCGCCTCTTAACCCCCCAAGCGGATTTTTAATTTCGTGAGCCAGACCTTTAATAAGATCACGTGCAGCAAGCCATTGCTGATGTTGAAAAACTTCTAAGCTAATTTGCTTTTGTTGATCTATTTGTTTGAATTCGAGCAATACATGGGGAGTTCTTTCAAACTCGACTGAAGACGCGGTTACTTCTGCCGTAAATCGGTGGCTTTCATTTAGCTCTACAACAATGTCGCAATCTGTAAATTCTTGACCGGTGGCAAGCAGTTGTATTAAACGTGAGCGATTGATACTGGTATTAGCAAAAATCATTTCAGATTCTGTATTGAATAAACGATACAAGCTTTTATTTAATAGTGCTTCAGCGGCTGGGTTCACATAAACGATGGAGAGTTTTTCATTGAGAATAATTACAGCAGTCACCAACTGATTGGCAAGTGATTGCTGGTAAGACAACTTGTGATCTTGTATATAACTACGGCTATGCATAAAAACCCTTAGGAAGATAATTTCATGCACCGTTTTGGTGCGTGCAATTTAAGTTTACTAAAGAAAGGTTTTATTTGCAGTGTTAATTTTGCTTGGAACAAAAGTGCTAACTCTTTTATACCTCTTTAATAGCAAGGGGTTAAAAGTAATGGATGTTAACCTAGTTTGTTGAAGCTCTATGCATATAAAACGTTACTGATGCTGATGATGCAATAACCTTGCCTTTTTCATCTAGTAGTAACATTTTTATTTTATGCTCGCCTCTATCAATATCTCTTAGTGAAAACATAGAGTGCTTTTGAGGCTTTTGATGGGGTTTACCGTCAAGTACTAATTGTACTTCTAATCCAGGCTTAAATCTTGGCTTGATACCTCCACCAATATATATGGAGCCTGTGTTATCACGTATAGTGGCATTATTTTTAGGGGTACTTATCGCTATTTCGTATTCTTCTACCGTTTCTTGAGGAGTGATATCGAGTACTTCAGTATCAAGAGAGGTACTTGATTGAATGATATTACCAGGTTTAGTTTTTACCTCTTCAGCGCCAGGCATTGGAGAATCAGAAAAAACCAATACACCTTGTTCATTACGCCATACATAAATTTTGGCTGTTTTTGGGTGTACAGGAGCAGCTAAGGTGACGCCTAGTAGTATAAATAGTAATAACTTGATCATAGTTCCTTATATTTCCCTGTGCTTTGGGTAGTCAATATTTACATCATTCCATAATGTAGGCTAATTTAAGTATATATCTATAGTTTATACAAAAAAATGTTTTTTAATATTTTTCTATCAATAAGTGACTTTAGTGAGTGGAATGTAAGTAAATTGTGATTTTTATTTTGGTTGTAAACATAAAAAAGCTCACCTAAGTGAGCTTTTTATTGACCGTAAAGCGCTTCAAAGTGAAGCTAAGCGAGATTAAACGCTGTAGTAAAGTTCAAACTCTAACGGGTGAGTAGTCATGTTTACACGTCGAGACTCTTCACGCTTAATAGCAATATAAGCATCAATCATATCTTTATCCATAACGCCGCCAGCGGTTAAGAATTCAAAATCTGCTTCTAAATTATCAAGTGCGTCATCAAGAGATGTTGCTACTTGTGGAATTGATGCGGCTTCTTCTGCTGGTAAGTCGTATAAATCTTTATCCATAGCATCGCCAGGGTGAGTTTTGTTTTTAATACCGTCAAGACCCGCCATTAATAAAGCAGAGAAAGCTAAGTATGGGTTACATGCAGGATCAGGGAAACGTGCTTCAATACGCATTGCTTTTGGTGATGGTACAAGTGGAATACGAATTGATGCAGAGCGGTTACGTGCAGAGTATGCAAGCATAACAGGTGCTTCAAAATGTGGAACTAAACGTTTGTATGAGTTAGTCGCAGGGTTAGTAAACGCGTTTAATGCCTTAGCATGTTTGATGATACCACCAATGTAGTAAAGCGCTGTTTCAGACAAACCGCCGTACTTATCACCAGCGAATAAGTTAACACCATCTTTAGCAAGAGACATATGTACGTGCATACCAGTGCCGTTATCACCAACTAAAGGCTTAGGCATGAAAGTCGCTGTTTTACCGTAAGCATGTGCTACGTTATGAACAACATACTTATAAATTTGAACTTCATCAGCTTTTTTAACCAGTGTATTAAAGCGACAAGCAATTTCGTTTTGGCCACAGGTAGCTACTTCATGGTGATGTGCTTCAACAATTAAGCCCATATCTTCCATAACTAAGCACATAGCTGAACGTAAATCTTGTGATGAATCAACTGGAGCTGTAGGGAAATAACCGCCTTTAACACCAGGACGATGACCCATATTGCCTTCTTCGTATTCAGTACCTGAGTTCCAAGACGCTTCTTTATCATCAATTTTATAAAAAGAACCACTCATATCAGTATGGAAACGTACATCGTCAAATACGAAGAACTCTGGTTCTGGACCAACTAATACATCATCGGCAATACCAGTACTACGTAGATATTCTTCAGCACGATTAGCAACAGAACGAGGATCACGGCTGTAACCTTGCATTGTGCTTGGTTCTAAAATATCACAACGGATATTTAAAGTAACAGCATCAGTAAAAGGGTCTAGGATCGCTGTTGATGCATCAGGCATCATAACCATGTCAGATTCGTCAATGCCTTTCCAGCCTTCAATAGATGAACCATCAAACATTTTGCCATCTTCGAAAAAGTCTTCAGTTACTTGATGATGAGGAATAGAAATGTGCTGTTCTTTACCTTTTGAATCAGTAAAGCGAAGGTCAATAAATTTGACGTCGTGTTCTTTAATTAAGTCGAATACTGCTTGTGACATTGTGTCTCTCCACTGGGGTTAATTGTATAAAATGTTGTAAATAATTCAGTAAGTCGTAAAACGGATGAAGTTATAAAGGTTGGTTATTATCATTATTCATCTATTATTATTCGTTTAATAGCTAAAATCGTGCCAAGAGGAAGGTCATTGATTAATAAGCTTTTTTATTCTATTCATAAACTTTGTTGCACCTTAGTGGTGCTTGCTGTGCGTTATATTGGTGCACATGGGTAATTGTAAGAATCCCACTATAGAATATATTTAGCCGCTTGCCTTTAATAATTTATATTTTTTTTTGTCTTGTTGTGTTTAAAATACTCAGCTGAGAACACAATATAGATCATCAATTTATATTAATCTTCGCTATATTTATAATTTATTGTCTTTAATCTAAAAAATACCTTAAAGGTATGAGGTTTTATGAATAACACAATAGCAACTCTAATAACTTTTACTTTTCTCCTTTCGTTAACACTTTCTACTGTCAGCTATGCAGAGGACGATAAGAGTAAGTGGCAGAAACCCACACCAGTTTTTAAGCAAGATTTTGATTGGATAAAATTGACATCTGATGAGTGGCTTAAAGGCGATATTGTTTCGATGTATGATGAAAAACTCGAGTTCGATAGTGATGAACTTGATATGCAAACAATTGATTTAGAAGATGTTGCTGAGTTACGGAGCAAGTCATGGCAAAGTATTCGAATGTTTGATGGCACCATTGCTGAAGGATATTTAGTGATAAAAGATGGGCAACTATCTTTAGTAAAAAATGGTGTGACCACTAATTACGAGCTTAGTAATCTTTTATCCATTGCATCCTCAGGAAAAAATGAACGAGATTTATGGGATGGCTATGTTAATTTAGGTATTAATTTACGTGAGGGTAATACTGTTCAATTTGATTATACCTTTTCTGCCGGAATACAGCGACGAAGCTCGAGCAGTCGTTTTAAAACGGATTACACCGCAGATTACAGTCGCTATGAAGATCAAGACAATGGGGAAACAATAGTTACTGCCGATAGCGATCGATTAACGTCCTCTTATGATTGGTTTTTCAATCCTAAAATTTATTTCCGAGCGGCAGACTTTGAATACATGACCGATGAATTTTTAAACATCGATTATCGAGTCCATTATGGTATCGCATTGGGTTATCATATTATCGATACTAGTCGTACTAGCTGGGATATCAATCTCGGTCCAAGTTACCAAAAAACTAAATTTATTGATGTTGGAACAGATGATAGTGATAGTGAGAATTCTTTAGGGGTAACACTTGGTACCGATTTTACTTTTGAAGTTACCAGTGATATTGACTACGAAGCATCGTATAGTGTACAAGTGATTGATGAAGCCTCCGGTGGCAATATTCATCACTTTCAAACAGGTCTAGAAATTGACCTGACTAACGACTTTGATCTTGATTTAACCTTTTATGCCGATCGTACGGAAAATCCAAAAGAGGATAGTGAGGGTAAGGTACCAGAGAAAAATGATTTCCGCTTAGTAGTGGGTTTAGGTTACGATTTTTAACTAATTAATCCAGTGTTTTTATACGCAAGCATCGTGAAACACTAATTTTCAGATAGCCTGGGTATATATAAGGCTTGTACCTCAACTAGTACAAGCCTTTTTTAATGTAATTCAGTAGTGAGAGTAACCACACTTAATATTGTGAATAAGTATTTATTATTAGCGCTAGTTTTAATTACCTTTAACAGTGAAGGGCAACAAAGTTCAGAACATACCGAGGTATGGAGCCCGCCAACGCCTGTTTTTTCACAGCAATTCGATTGGCTTAAACTACGCTCAGGGGAATGGCTCAAAGGCGACATTATTTCCATGTATGACGATGAGTTGGAATTTGAAAGTGATGAGTTTGATACCATCACTTTTGATTGGGATAAAGTAACAGAACTTCGCAGTCGATTTGATCAACAAATACGTTTTGCTAATGGGGAAGTGAAACAAGGCTTTCTCATCGTTAAGGATCAGCACCTTGTTATAATCAGTGGTGGTACTGAGCAGCACTATCCATTATCGGAACTTTTATCGATCACGTCCTCTTCTGATGTTAGAAAGGAGTTATGGGATGGTAAAGTCAGTTTAGGCCTTGATGTTAATACCGGCAACGTTAGTCAGTTAGATTACTCGGTCAATGCGAGAGTTCAACGAAGAACACCGTTTACCCGTTTTAACGTTGAATTTACTTATAATTATAGTAAATCGACTGAAGATGAAAATGAATTAGTTATTACGGATGCTAGTCGCTTAACGTCAAATCTTGATTGGTTCTATAGTCGAAAAGTCTTCTTCCGAGTGTTTGACTATGAACATGTTACAGATCTACAGCAAAATATTAAGTCTAAAAACACCCTAGGGTTTAGTTTAGGTTATCACATTTTTCAAAATAAGCGTTTACAGTGGGATGTAACCCTTGGACCAAGTTATCAACAAACAGTGTATAACAGTAATACTGATGAAAATGACCAAAAAAGTGGTGTTATCGCTTTAGGTACATTATTTGATTACAGTATTTCAAGCAGATTAGATTTCTTATTTGATTATCAATTACAATTTGTAGAAGAAAAATCAGGTAAGCGAAATTCACGTTTAAAAACCGGTTTTGAATTCGAACTTCAAAATGATTTTGAGTTAGATGTTATCTTCTATTGGGATCGCGTAGTTAAACCAGTTGCCGTTACGGGGGCTACTCTTCCCCAGGAAAATGATTACAAACTAGTGCTCAGTCTAGGTTACGACTTCTAGTATTATAAATTACTCATGACTTACTTCGACATCAGTTAAAGCATTGCAACTGCATAGTAATATGTAACCTTGTTGTTGTTCACTTGCGGATAATCCATCTGTTGAGTTTTGCTTAACCTGACCACTAATTAGTTTTGCTTTGCAACTGCCACAAGACCCCGCGCGACATGAATAAGGTAAAATTAGTCCCGCTGCCTCTCCTTGATCTAGCAAAGAATCTTGTTTATTACCTTGAACTCGTTTTTTCCATCGACTAAAGTAAATCGACACTTTAGCTTTGCTGCTTTGGTGTTCTAAGTTTTGTGGTCTCACTTTTTGGCTTTCTATTACGGGAGCTAATGGAGGGGTACTTTCTTCAGTATTAATGGTTTGTTCTTTTGAATATTCATGTGCACCAAAACTCTCCTCATGGTAGTTACTTGGTTGTAAGCCTAATTTAAATAATAGCGCTTGAGTGGCTTTGCGAAATAATTTGGGTCCACAAACAAAAGTTTGATAATGACTAATTTGTTCAATATTGCCAAGTATTTGTTCATTTAGACGTCCTTGATATCCATACCACTGTGAATTAGCACCTTGAGTAAGGGTGTAAATTATTTGGCAATTACCATGTTGCTTCGCTAAGTTACTAATTTCAGTTTGAGCAATTAGGTCCATTTTCTGTTTTGCGCTATGAACAAATATTACTTGGTTCTTACATTGTGTAGCGACCATAAAACGTAACATAGAGAGCATTGGCGTGATGCCACTACCAGCGCTGATAAGTAAAACATTTTTAGGCATTGGGTCGGTTAAGTAAAAGTGACCAGCCACCCCTTGCACATCAATTGATTGTTCTACTTTAAAATGATCATGAAAGTAGTTCGAAACCTTGCCTTGAGGAATTCGTTTTATCGTAATGCTGACATAATCAGAGGTTGTAGGTGAAGAGGAAAGGGTATAACAGCACGTTTGCATTGTACCGGCCATATTAACGGTAAAATTTAAGTATTGACCAGCGTGATAGTTAAAACCTATTTGTTGCTTAGGCATAGAGAAAATGAAAGTTTTCACATCACGGGTTTCTATTTGGATTTTTTGGCAGACTAAGGTAAATCTTTGCTTGGTGACAGTATTGCTCGATAGAGTCATTTATTATTTTACTCGACTAAGTTTATAGCGCGTATTTACAGATAAAGCTTAGTTATTAAGGTATGATATCGCCAATTATAGCGCTTCTTTATGTTTTGATTATTATACTATGACTAATAAAATTCAACACCTTCATATCTTAGGTATTTGTGGCACTTTTATGGGAGGGATCGCTGCTATAGCCAAGCAACTTGGCTTTAAAGTTAGTGGTTCTGATGCCAATGTCTATCCGCCAATGAGCACTCAGTTAGAGCAGTTAGGCATTGAGTTAATGTCAGGTTATCAAGTCGATAATTTCTCTGATGATATCGATTTGGTTATTGTTGGCAATGCGATGTCTCGTGGAAATCTAATGGTGGAATATATGCTAGATCGCAATATTCCTTATACATCAGGCCCACAATGGTTGCTTGAAAATGTATTAAAAGATCGTTGGGTCCTTGCCGTTTCGGGTACGCATGGTAAAACAACGACCAGTAGTATGCTGGCGTGGATTTTAGAGTATGCTCATATGTCGCCAGGTTTTCTTATCGGTGGAGTACCACAAAATTTCTCTAGTTCAGCTCGTTTAGGTGATACACCTTTCTTTGTCATTGAAGCTGACGAGTACGATAGCGCCTTTTTTGATAAACGATCTAAATTTGTGCATTACCGTCCACGAACTCTAGTGATTAATAACTTAGAGTTTGATCATGGTGATATTTTTAATGATCTCAGTGATATTCAAAAACAATTTCATCACCTCATCCGTATGGTGCCAAGTAATGGTTTGATTTTATCACCCGCTAATGAAGAAGCTATTACTGAAACGTTAGCTATGGGCTGTTGGACACCGACCGAATTCTCTAATGGAGAGCTTCAACAAGATGAACCGTCCGATGCAGGTTGGCAAGTCGAGAAATTAAATGCTCAGGGCAGTGAGTTTATCGTTAAGTTTAACGGTAAAGAGCAAGGTGTGGTCAAGTGGGATCTTATCGGTGATTTTAATATCGATAACGCAGTGATGGCAATAGCGGCAGCACGCCATGCGGGTGTGCCAAGCGCAGTCTCTATTGAAGCGTTAGCCGAGTTTATTAATACTAAGCGTCGTTTTGAGCTTCGAGGTATAGTTAATAATATTAGTGTGTATGATGATTTTGCTCATCACCCAACGGCCATAGCAAAAACATTAGCTGGTGTACGTGCTAAACTTTCACAACAAGAAAGTGAGCAAGAACAAGTTGGGCGCATTTTCGCAGTATTAGAGCCAAGATCGAATACCATGAGATCAGGAGTTCATAAAGAATCATTACCTAAGTCATTGATTGATGCGGATCAGGTTTTTATCTATCAAGGTGAACAGGTGACTTGGTCAGTGAGTGATTTAATCAAACAATGCAAGCCAGCGTGTCAAGTTGAAGACAATGTTGAACGCTTAGTTGAAGCTATTGCCCAACAAGCGCAAGCTGGCGACATAATTGTTGTTATGAGCAACGGTGGTTTTGCCGACATTCATAATAAATTATTGAACCGTTTAGCGAATATACCCGTACCACTTGAAGATGCATGATTCAGCTGGAATTAGAAACGGCTTTAGGCAAGGCATTGGTTGAAGATAATAGTTATTCTATTATTGAAATCAATAACGTAGCATAAAGCGTTTCTAAACCAGCCCCTTGGGGAAGGCTGAGCAAATCATACTCTGCGTTACATTTATTTTTAAGGGAGTAACCCTTAATAAAAAAAGTGCGCCTTGATTATGAATCGTTCAGACTTCCTGAAACGAGCACCTTCGAATGGAGCGGGTATATAGCCCTATAAACAGTAAACCTTTAGAAACAAAACAGTTTAACCAATTTAGTTTAATCAAAATAGTAAAGAGAACTTAGCACAATGACAGTATTAACTATACTTACCGCACCTAATGATAAGCTTATAGAGCAAGCAAAACATGTATCTGATGTAAGTCAAATTCAGATGTTAATCGATGACTTAATTGAAACTATGTACGATACCGAAGATGGTATCGGTTTAGCGGCAACTCAAGTGGGTCGTAGTGAAGCCGTAGTGGTTATTGATATTTCAGATAATCGTGATGAACCACTTGTATTAGTAAACCCTGTGATAACTCACGGAGAAGCAACAGCCAAGGGGCAAGAAGGATGTTTATCTATCCCTGGCTACTATGCAGATGTTGAGCGTTTCACTCATGTTACGGTTGAAGCGTTAGATCGCAATGGAAAAGAGCTTACTATTACCAGTGATGAATTTCTTGCGATTGTGATGCAACATGAAATAGACCATTTAAAAGGTAAGTTATTTATTGACTATTTATCGCCGCTTAAACAACAAATGGCACTAAAAAAAGTTAAGAAAACGATTAAAAATGGTTAAGGATAGTCATAGACTACATAGTGAGTTTGTTAATTAATGCTACAAAATTCGAACAAGGTGGGTAAGGTGAACAATGATTTTAATGGTAAAATAACCCTTGCCATCACCGGTGCCTCGGGTGCTTCTTATGCTATGCGGCTAATAGAGTGTTTAATCGCAGCAAACTATCAGCTCTATATTTTGTGCTCAAGTGCCGGTCGTATTGTTTTAGATACTGAAGTGGGCGTTAAAATACCCAGTTCTCCTGATGCTGCCAGTAAATTTCTCACCGAAAAATATCAGGCCAAAGATCAACAAATAACGGTTTTTGGTAAAGAACAGTGGTTTTCTCCTGTTGCTTCGGGCTCTTCAGCACCGAAACAAATGGTTGTTTGTCCCTGTTCTACTGGAACAATGGCCGCTATTTGTCATGGTATGAGTGACAACTTAATTGAACGTGCCGCGGATGTGGTGATAAAAGAACGTGGTCAATTGATTTTAATGGTAAGAGAAACACCCTTTTCAACGTTACACTTGCAAAATATGCTCAGCTTATCTCAGCAAGGAGTCACTATTATGCCTGCGTCCCCTGGATTTTATCATAAGGTTGAAACCATTGAAGATCTCATCGATTTTATGGTGGGTAGAGTATTAGATCACCTTGGTATTGAACAAGATATTATGCCGCGTTGGGGTTATAACATTTAAATGTTAAGCGCGAATTAATACTGAGGGTACAAAAAAAGCGACTATAGTCGCTTTTTTTATGAGTAAATTACAGGTAGTCGACTTACTTGTTTGTTTTACTCATCAAAACTAAATTCAATATATGCTCTACCTAATTCACTTTTAAGTGGAATGATAACGATAGGGCCTTTAGCCTTATGATGAATGGAGTGGTTTGGTCCAGACACCACAATCGGAGTTGCCATATCAAACTCGATGCCCTTTTCACTCAGCATACGTTTTGCACCGCCGGTAACCATATTTGTTATTTCACCGATTAAATCGATAATCTCTTCATTGACTTCATCGGGTGCTTCACCGACCATTTTTTTCATTGTGGCTAAGGCTAAGGCCCCTTCAAAAGTTATGGATAATGAACCCTTTGCTTGATCACTCACCATGCCAATTAAACCTGAAACATCACCCATGGCGACTTCATTTTTTTTAAGGCGTGGCTTCTCCGGAATTAATTCCATTTGAGCCATCGTTGACATGACATTAAGCATTGAAGATAAAAATGGGTTGATAAACTCTACATTCATGGAGATTCCGAATCGTAACTGTTTAGATAAAGTGCTTTATTTGATTCTGCATGCTTATTTTACAAATGTAAATCAAATAGCGTAATAGTTTTATAATTTATGGTGTTAAGTGCTGGTGGCTCAACTACTGGCTAGTGTCCGATGTAATTATTGCTTCTTTGATCCTGTAGTCAAAAGTTAAGCTGCCAAAAAGAGCTTCACCTTTAACATTTACACCTTGAAAGTTAACTGTATTCACTTGCTTAGGGTAAGTATCGATGAGTATTGCATTCTTTACCACTGTTTGCGGTAATAAATTTCGCTGGCTACTTTCTTGGTAGGCAATAATTTTTCCTGAAGTTACTTCAAAACCTAACCAAATTAGTGGGATTTTCACTTGATTTTTTTCTAGTGAAAATTGTTGTTCAAAATATTGCTGGATATATACATCATAGTTTTTATGTTCAGCTGAAAAGTGAACCTGTTTTTTTTCTGCAATTGCATTTTCAATATCATGGGTAGTAAATTGATGTACTATTTCCAGATGCTTAGTTTTAGGATTGATAGATACATCACTAACCCCAAAAAAATAGGTATGACTTGTAGCTGAAGCTACAAGTCCTATGTAAAAGCCGATAGCAATTAAATACTTGCTAAATACTTTGCTCATTATTTCCCTTCTTCTTGATGCTCTGCTTCATTGTTGATTTTCTCAGCTGAGATATCTTTAAGCGCTTCATTATAATCGCGCATCATATCTTTTTTCTTTTCTTTATAAAGATCAAAACGAGATTGGATAGGGCGTGCTGGCCAGTAATTATTATTAATGTTCACATCAGCTGTTTGCCACTTGGCATCTAGTGCAATTTCAGTGATCTCTTTATCACGAATTAATAACTTAGATACTTTTTTACTATTTTTACGCCAAATTTCAGCGGGAATGTAAATATGTTCAGTTGTGTTATCAGCATACGTAATATCGAGTAAAATTGGCATTACTAGGCCACCATGATTAGAAAAATCGATGACATAGAATTTGCTATTATTAGTTAATAGGTCTTTTTGCCAAGACTCTAATTTTTCATGTTCTTCATTGTATTTATTACGGTCAGCATTGGTGGCGGTAAATTTATCATGGTCATTGTAAAAATCTAATAACTCAGGTTTATCTTGAGTGCGTACCCATTGGTTTTTATTGCGTAAATCACTGATAAATTCAGGTTGCTCGTTATCTAGTGCACGTTCCCAGGCTTCTTCCACATCAGGATTTTGACTATTTGGGCGATATAAATAGACATTATCAATAGCTAAATCAACGTGGTCGGTGGTGTAGAACCAACCACGCCAGAACCAATCTAAATCGACCGCTGAAGCATCTTCCATAGTGCGGAAAAAGTCAGCTGGCGTAGGACGTTTGAACTTCCAACGTAGGGCATACTCTTTAAAAGCAAAGTCAAATAATTCACGACCCATGATGGTTTCACGTAAAATATTTAATGCTGTCGCGGGCTTGCCATAAGCATTATTGCCAAACTGTAAAATAGACTCTGAGTTAGTCATAATGGGTACTTGATTATCACTCTTCATGTAACTTGTAATATTTGTCGCATGGCCACGGCGAGATGGATAACCTTCTTCCCAAGCCTGCTCTGCAAGGAACTGTAAAAAGGTATTTAATCCCTCATCCATCCAAGTCCACTGTCGCTCATCAGAATTGACAATCATAGGGAAGTAATTATGACCGACTTCATGAATAATAACGCCAACTAAACCGTATTTGGTACGGCGAGAATAGGTTTTTTCGCCAGTTTCATCATCAAGTGTTGGTCGAGGTCCATTGAAGGTAATCATTGGGTACTCCATACCACCGACAGGGCCGTTAACTGAAATAGAAACAGGATAAGGGTAATCAAAAGTATATTTACTGTATTGTTCCATCGTATGGATTATGGCTTCGGTTGAATACTTCTCCCAAAGCGGGTTACCTTCGTTAGGGTAAAACGACATGGCCATAGTATTGCTATTACCTTGTTGATAACCTTGCGCATCCCAGATAAATTTTCGGCTTGATGCAAAGGCAAAATCACGAACGTTTTTGGCTCTAAAGTGCCATGTTTTTGTCTTACTACTACGTGACTTTTCATTCGCTAATGCTTCTGCAGGTGTAATGATCAATACAGGTTTTTTAGCTTTCTTGGCTTGTTTTAAACGTTTTCGTTGCGTGCTAGTGAGTACTTTACTTTCATTTTGTAAAACCCCGGTAGCAGCAACAATGTGATCGGCAGGCACGGTAATTTTTACATCATAGTCACCAAACTCTAACGTGAACTCGCCGTTACCCAAAAATTGTTTGTTTTGCCAGCCCTTTGCATCGTAGTAGGCTGCAGCTCTTGGGAACCAACTAGCAACTTCATAGAGATAGTTATCATCTTCTTTGAAGTATTCATAACCAGAACGACCACCAAGCACTTTTTGCTCATGTAGTTGGTAATGCCAATTAATATTTATTTCGACACTTGCACCTGACTTTAATGGCTTAGGTAAATCAACACGCATCATAGTGCCATTGATAACATAATGTAGCGCTTTACCATTACTTGCACTGACTTTAGTTATGCCATAACCACCATCGAAAATAGGTGATTCAACCAATCGTCGAAAGCTATCAAAAGTAACTTTCTTCTCGCTGGGTGCTCTGCTTGTCATCTTATAAGCGGAGTCGCGTTTCATGCGATTTTGATCTAGCTGTAACCATAAGTAGCGTAAAGTATCAGGAGAATTATTTTGATAATCCATTATTTGCTCGCCAGTTAAACGCTGTGTTTTGTCATCAATGGCAATGGAAATATCATAATCAACTTGTTGTTGCCAATACTTATGGCCTGGCGTACCAGAGGCGGTACGGTAAATATTTGGCGTTGGTAAAACTTCACCTAATTGACGAAATTTATCGTCGAAGGCCGCTTTACTTGCCTGACTATCGACTGATAGTAAGCCAGAAAAAGCCAGTACTAGGCCAATTAAGGCTGTAGAGGTTGAATATTTCATAATTTTCCAAAGTAGAGAAGGAGTACGTTTTTAAGGTTTTTTATAGAAGGTATACAATATTTAATACTGAACGTGGATTTATACCACAATCAGAAACACCTTGTTATTTGTAAGGTGAAAATTTGCGATAGAAAGCAGTATTTATAAGATTAACGGTGAGATAACTTAGTGGAATTAAACGTTATTACAGTTTTTACAGCTACCGTGTGCTTCAACTATTTGATGACTGATAGTGAAGCCATTAGCATCAGCCATTGTACGTAATGCTAAATCAAAGTTATTAGATTGTATTTCTTCTACATGACCACACTCATCGCATATTAATAGCTGAACAGGGTGATCACACTCGCCAAAATGGTGACACATAATGAAAGCATTAATAGATTCTATTTTATGGACAAAACCCTGTTTAGATAAAAAATCTAAAGCACGGTAAATAGTAGCGGGCTTAGCAGCAGCATCTAACTCTTTTAGTTCAGCTAATAAATCATAAGCGCCGACGGCGCCTTGACGGTTAGCTAATAATAAAAAAACTTGCTCTCTTACTGTAGTAAAACGAGCGCCTTTTTTTTTGCAAACGAATTGTGCTTGTTGTAATAAAGATTCTGCCGTCATGGTGCTATTCGGTTATGTTTTGTCTAAGAATGGATGAGTTTGCAGTGTATCATAGCTAGATATATGCGCGTAAGTATTTTTAGTTAAGTCAATGGCTCTAGCTGATTAGGAAACTTATATAGGTGAGTAAGATACGTCGATAGTCGTCGCCTTGCAAAGTCATGCTAGATCATTTTGAAACATGATTGATAACAGGTATGCATTTCTGCTTATAAGTAATTTAGTATTTATCCACCTTACATTAAAATGAGGTTTTCTTGTAAAAGACAGCGCTGTCTTTTACAATGGTTAACTACAAATTCTGCTAGGAAATTAACATGACTCGTTATCTCGCGCTCGATGCTTTTAGAGGCATTACTATAGCTTTAATGATTTTAGTGAATACGCCGGGAACATGGTCACATGTATATGCGCCTTTATTACATGCAGAGTGGGATGGCGCAACGCCAACAGATTTAGTGTTCCCATTCTTCTTATTTATTATTGGCTCAGCCATGTTTTTCTCCTTCAAGAAAAGTAACTTCTCTGCTAGCCCTGAGCAATTTAGGAAAATAATTAAGCGTGGTTTCATCATGTTTTTTATTGGTTTTATGTTAAATGTTATTCCATTTACCGTTAATGCTGAAGATTGGCGAATTATGGGTATTTTACAACGCATAGGTATTGCTTACACTGTGGCCGCTTGTTTAGTACTAACGCTTAATCGAACAGGAGTTTTTATTGCGTCAGCAGTCATATTATTAGCTTATTGGGCATTACTCCTTAGTATGGGAGAAGGGGCTTTAACCATTGAGGGCAATATTATTCGTCAGTTTGATTTAGCGGTATTTGGCGCTAATCACATGTACACCATGCGTGGCGTTGCTTTCGAGCCTGAGGGGCTTTTAAGTACTATTCCAGCAATAGTAAATATGCTACTTGGTTTTGAATTAACACGTTATTTAACCAGTATTGAGGATAAAAGAAGTAGTGTAATCAAATTAACGCTTATTGGTGGCTTAGCAGTGGGGTTTGGTGCGCTATGGGGGGTAGTCTTACCTATTAATAAGTCGTTATGGACACCGTCTTATGTCATTTATAGCACTGGTTTTGCATGTTTATTACTGGCCGCCTTCATCTGGTTAATTGATATAATGAAACAAGTGAAATTGGCAGAGCCTTTACTGGTTTATGGGACTAACCCATTATTTGTTTATGTATTGTCATTTTTAGTGGTAACAATATACTTAAACATTAATATTGGCGATGTTTCCATGTATGCTTTTTTATATAAACAGCTTAGTGGCGTGTTTACACCGAAATTAGCTTCCTTTATTTTTGCTTTTTCACATGTAGCATTTTTCTGGTATGTTTCATTAAAGCTATATCAACGAAAAATATTTATCAAAATATAAGAGTCATGCTTCAGGCCTTAATTTTAATGTTAGATTAAAATTAAGGCCTGAAAAACCTGCCAAAAAGTCCTTGTTTTTGCTATGCTTAGCTCATGGTTTTTAATCATGAATCATCATAAAAATAAGGAATCTTTTTTACGAGTGAATAAAACTAAACTTAGCCAAGATGAAAACTTGTCCTTTAAGGTTAGCCATCAGTTATTACCGCAAGATTATCAACGTATTGATCTGTACTTCTCACTGCCGGTTGAAATGGGTATTAATCCCAGTACTCTAAATGAAGAAGAGTTTTTCTATTCTAATATTAAAAATCATAGTGCTTACTATGCAGACCAACTACACCTGCCTTTAGTCAGAAGTCGTTTTGTCAGCCAAAAAAAAGGTGAGCAAAGTGATTATCGGTTAAACCTTAATTTGTACTCCTATCAAGTTAAAAAAGCACTCGATGCTGATATCAAGCAAACATTAAAGTTAAAAGCGGCAGAGGAATTTTATCCTGCGGCAGTTGAATTGGCAGAGCAAACTCTTTCACTGACTAAAAAGTTAAGGCGTTATACGCCCTCCGATAAGAAGCTAAATTCCTTTTTTGAAAATGCAGATAACTATTTAAGTTGGCATATCGAACAATCTTTCTTAAAGTTACTGTCTCGAGGCCCTAAAAGCTCAGAATTCACAGCTGAACGCGAGCTACTTTTAAGTTTATGTCGAAGCGAAAATGATTATCGTATTGAAAATAAATATAACTCACAAGTTACTCTTGATGATGCTAACCGCATTACTAACAAAATGCGCTTGTTACAAAGATTAATAGAATACGGTGTGGTCTTTCAGAGGAAAACTCGGTATTTAAATGTTAATTTAAAACGTTTTGTCCGTGGTGTTGTTACTGCTGTTATTATGGCTTTTGTTATGTTGTTAGTGCTTAATGCCCGAACTAACTTTACCGAAGTAACGGTTGCGTTAGTGGCTTTCTTGGGCCTTATTTATGGTTTACGGGAAACTTTTAAAGAAGATTTAACTAGCCTGATATGGCGTAAAATTCAAAAAGGTCGGCCTAAGTGGCAAAACCTATTTACGCATAGCGTCACTAAAAAGCGTATTTTGAGCCAAATTTTGTGGTTAGAGTACATAAGCAATAAAGACTTACCTAAATCGGTTAATGCATTGTTTCAACAGCGCAGGCAACAAAATAAGCAAGCTGCACAATTATTGCACTTTCGCTGTGACAATAAGGTTATGGCTAAAGAGTTCTTACCTGGTTACGACGAAATTCAGCAGCAAACATTTTTCAATTTAACCCCTTTTGTCCGCTTTTTGAAAAAAGGAGCGGGTCGACTATACAGTTTAGAAGGGCAAAAAATCTCAAGCCAAGGTGTTGAACAGCGTTATCAAATTAATCTTATTTTACGCCATTTCTGTAAAGGTGAAGAATCTTTACAACGTTTTAAAATAACCTTGAATCGCTCAGAAATTGTCAATATTGAATCAATAAACTAGCTGCACTTTTAATTTCAAAGGTAGGTGCAGCCTACTGTTCTCTAGGTAAGCAGAGAACACTTCGTTATTGCTTGCTTTTACAGGTTGTTTTCCCTACAATACGCCTCCTTAATTCAGCCTGAACTTTTGTTCCTTGTCTCAACTGGTGTTGGCTGTGCCAGATTATGAGACTACAACCGTAAGGAGCTCGTAATGCGTCATTACGAAATCGTATTTATGGTTCACCCTGATCAGAGTGAACAAGTGTCTGGTATGATCCAGCGCTACACAGACTTGATCAATGCTGCTGAAGGCAAAATCCACCGTCTAGAAGACTGGGGCCGTCGTCAATTAGCATACCCAATCAATAAATTACACAAAGCACACTATGTTCTTATGAACATTGAAGCGCCACAAGTAGTTATTGATGAGCTTGAAACTGCTTTCCGTTATAACGATGTTGTTATTCGTAACATGATTATGCGTACTAAAGACGCGGTAACTGAAGCATCGCCAATGGCTGCTGCTAAAGAAGAGCGTCGTGACGATCGCCGCGAAGTTAAGAAAGATGTTGCTGCTGCGCCAGTTGAAGCTAAAGAAGACTCTGTTGAAGAGAAATCTGAAGAAGCTGCTAGCGAAGAATAAGTAATCTGTGATTGTCTCGCAAGAGAATTGCCTAGTGTTGATCGGTGAGGTGGTGAGAACCCCTAAGCAATCAACCAGCCCTGCAGGTATTAGTCATAGTCAGTTTTCAATAGACCATAAGTCTATACAAAATGAAGCTGGCATGAATCGACAAGCATTTGTCCGAATACAAGTAGTTGCTACAGGTGATTTATCACACTTAACTCGTGAATTAATTGCAGGGAATGTAGTAAAAGTGACCGGTTTTATAAATCGCCACGAATCTAGAAACGGTAATCCGCTTTTAGCATTACATGCTCAGCAAATTGAAATGATTAATTAGGCTTTATTTACTAACAAAATAGTTAACTAAATAAAACCATATTGGAGAACTCCATGTCTCGTTTTTTTAGACGTCGTAAGTTTTGCCGCTTCACAGCGGAAGGCGCAACATCTATCGATTATAAAGATATTGCAACTTTAAAAAATTATATCACTGAAAGTGGTAAAATTGTTCCTAGCCGTATCACTGGTACTGCTGCTAAATATCAACGTCAATTAACTCGTGCGATTAAACGCGCTCGTTACTTGTCATTGTTACCATACACCGACTTACATAAGTAAGCTAATAGGGGTTTAAAATGGAAGTAATACTTCTTGATAAAATCGCCAAATTAGGCGGCCTTGGTGACAAGGTATCTGTTAAATCAGGTTATGCACGTAACTACTTATTACCACAAGGTAAAGCAGTATTTGCATCAGAAGCTAACGTTGAGCACTTTGAAGCTCGTCGTGCTGATATCGAAGCTAAATTAGCTGACGTATTAGCAACAGCCGAAGCTCGTGCAGCTAAAGTTGTTGCATTAGCTGAAGTTACAATCGCATCAAAATCTGGTGACGAAGGTAAATTATTCGGTTCTATTGGTACTCGTGATATCGCTGATGCGATCACTGAAGCTGGCGTTGAAATTACAAAAGCTGAAGTACGTTTACCATTAGGTGCTATCCGCGAAACAGGTGAATTCGAAATCGCAATTCACTTACATCACGATGTTGATACTAGCATCAAAGTTGTAGTTATCGCTGAAGCATAATTTATAACTAAGCATTTGCTTAGCTTATAAAACAAAATACCGCATTCTCCTAGAGATTGCGGTATTTTTTTATGGCTATTTTTTAGTTGCTAGTTGGTCGATGAATAATGGTAATGCCGTTAATCGTTGTCTTAACAAAGATGGGGCCTTCTGTTTACTAAGGGGAAGGAAATTACGACGAAAAAATTTATAAGAGTAAGGCATTTGATTGAGTAATAGTTCGCTATTCCGAATGAAAATAACGAAGCTTTTGGGAATTTTAACTAGTAATTTACCAAGCAGATCCTGCTTGGATGTAGAACACCGTATCTTCGGGGCCTTTGGCAATGTCTATGCCCATATTAAAGTCGTAACGCCTTGCAATTAGGTAACGAAATCCTGCTCCTTTACTGACACGACTGTCGCTATCTGAAAAATCAGAAAAACTATCACTGGCTTTCCCTATGCCGGCAAATGCACTCAGCTCCCAACGTAAATTGATTCTATATGCCACTTCAAGTTCTGATAAAGCAACTGATTGCCCTTGATATCGAGCTGCTGGAATACCGCGCATCGAAATATAGGGTGTCGCATAAGGAGGTAAGATTTGTTCAGAGTCGACATAATTAGCTTCAACTCTAATCGCTGTACGCCAATGATCAGTGATCTTGAAGTAATTAAGTGCGGTTAACTCAGTTAAGGTGTAGTCAACATCCGAGCCTATAACATCATCGAACCAAAGGTAATTCAGCTCGTACTTTAGTCCGTCAGTAGGCGAAAAAAAATTATCTCTTGAGTCGTATTCCAATGTTAGGCCTGCACCAGAAGTGACAATGTTAGTAGAAAGTGCTGGTCGTAAATTACTTGGAATCTTACCAGAGTTGACTATGCTAACCTGCGCATCAACGTAGCGATGCATAGGTCCAAAATAAAAAGCGCTGTTACCCAGTTTAAACTTTAGCGTTTGCATTATCGCAGTCGCTTGTGTGTTGATTTTTAAGGGGGCAGGTAGGGTTAGATCACCAAAGCCGTAAAAGTTAAGGTTTATATCGCCATAACCGCCGCCGCCCATATAGCGAATGCTACCTTTATTGAAAAAACCGAGGTGACCACCTCCAATAAAATAAGAGTCGTTACCTGTATAAGCACCAAAAGCGGCAGAAATACTTGGCGGCATTAAACTGTGTGATGCTCTATCATTACTTTCATCTTGCATTGTTTTTAATCGAGCTGCTTGTTCTTCTTCTGACTCATGAAAAAACAAACCCATCATGCCTAAACCCCCATCTACAGCTGGGTCAGTAATGATGATAGGCACAGGTAAAAAACCATAAGCATTTTCTGAAAGGTAACGTGAAGCATCAAGATTGCCATCGAGTTTATCGGTAAAAATTCCTGAAGCTGCAAAAGTACTGAATGAGGACAGAGGTATCAAAATAAGCGAGATGATTTTTTTTAAAAGGGTCATGATCTACTCTTTGAAGTATTAGTGATAATCCCGACTTTGACGTTGGACTACATGCTTATTATTACAGCAATCTTCTACTAGAAACTAATGATTAGCAAGGGATGAATTATAAAGTCTGCTGCAATACTTTATCTCTTAGCCATTGATGTGCTGAACTATTTACTGTGCGCTGATGCTGAAGTAAAAATAATTCAACCATATTACTGTCTGTTTGCTCGAATTGATAAACACTGACCAACTCTTCTTTATAGGTAGAAGAATGTATAAAAAAACTGGGTGCTATCAGTAGGGTGTTTGATGATTTTAATAACTCAACCAGAATACTCAATTGACTAGTTTTTAATTGTATATCACGTTTGAAGTCCTGCTTGAGTAGAATACTATCAATAGGGTTGGTAAAAATAGCGCCAGAGTCTTCATTTACATTTAATTCAAGAAAACGATAAGTTAGGCAGTCAGCGAGTTCAACTTTATGTTGTGCCGAGAGAGGATGGCTTTTTCTCGCAAAAATCGATAATGATAATTTTCCTAAAGAAGTCGCGATAAAGGCAGTATCGGTTGGCTTTTCGATATGAATAGCGAAATCTAGAAAACCTGATTCAAGTGATTTGTTTGAGCTCATCTTTGCTGAGTATTCAGATAATTGCACCGCGGGTGCTTCATTATTTATAGCCTGTACTAAGGGTAAAAAAATAGCATGGCTGGTCAGCGATGGTAACGAGATAGAGAAATGTTTATCACAAGTCTGAGGTGAAAAATCGTCATCGTGTAGTATTGATTCTAATTTTTGTAATAAATCAGGCAATAAAGCCTCAATACTGTGCGCTTTTTCTGTCGGCACGATCCCTGAAGCTGAGCGATGAAAGAGCGGGTCATCGAAAAGATCTCTCAAGCGTTGTAAAGTTCTGCTCATGGCAGACTGTGACAAATAAAGACGCTCAGCCGCTCGGCTGACATTTTTTTCTTTTAATAAAACACTCAGTGACACCAATAAGTTAAGGTCGACTCGTGCTAACTTCTGCTCTAATAAAGCCATCTTTTACCTAATCATTACCCTGTGATGATTGGAGTATACATCACTATATAAATTATGCGTATTACGCATATTTATCAAAGTAGTTAGACCCTTCAACACATAAGTTATTAGTCACCTATTTTTTGATTAGCAATCTGTAGCTTGGTAAAAGAGAGAGACTAGCAACAGATAATGAGGTTTAAATACTCTTACCTATAAAAGATTTCGTAATAATAGCCTAAGTACTTTAAACACCGCTAAGTTACTGTGTCGTTGATGTTGAACTACATCGACATTAGCCTGCCACCCCATTTCTTCAAACTCAAGTGGTAGCTTAACTAACTGACCACTTTCAACAGATTCATTAGCAATATGCTTAGGCAACAAACACCAGCCATTTCTTTGTAATGCCAGTTCAAGCAAAAGAAAGTAATTATCAGCATACCAAACATTAGGGCTCAGCTTTAACTGAAAACTACTTGATTGTGTATTTCGAGATCGAATAAGCAACTGACGATGCAGTCTTAAGCTATCAATATTTTTACATACTTGGTTTGCCAGTGGATGAGATTTAGCAACGTATAAATCAAACTTTATTGAACCAATACATTCAAAGTCTAAATAACTAGGAATGGTTAGTTCACTAAAAACAATGCCCGTTAAAGCTTTTTCATTTTTTAACATATCAATGATATCGGGACTTGAGGCACTTAAAAATTCTAGTGTGATATTTGGAAATTCATCTTGTAGTTTACTAATAATGCCTGAGATGAGTTTAAATGAGATCCCTTCGTCTAACGCTATTGTTATTTCTTTTGGGGTGTTATCTGTTAATGATAAAGCCGAGTTTTTTAAACGCTGATGCTGATCAATCACTGCCTGCGCATGTGGTAATAACTTTTCACCTGCTTCTGTGAGTGCTGGATATCGTCCTGAGCGGTCAAACAATAGGGTATTACAGTCTACCTCTAAATTAATTACATGCTGACTGACTACGGATTGAACTTTATTTAAACGACGGGCGGCAGCAGAAAAGGAACCTGTTTCTACTGTTGTGATAAAAGCTTGAAGTTGTTCAATACTAAACATATCGCTTTAACCGATGGTATATAGTTATTTAATATCTTTATTCTAGATTAAAATAGTCACATGGTCACTAAAGAGAGAAATTAAAAATGAATACCATTGAGCGAATTTATCAGGCTGTTCTATTTGAGGTTATTGCCCTAATGATAGTTGTACCAACGACAGTATTAATCGCTGGTTACGAAACAGATAAAATGGCGATTGCAGGTATCGCTTTATCTATTTTCGCTATGTTTTGGAACTATATATACAATATCGTTTTCGATAAATTAGCAGGCTATAACCGTGTAGAACGTGGTTTAACGGTACGTATTATTCATGCTATAACATTTGAGTTTGGCATGATTTTAATTACTTTACCGTTATTAGCATGGTATTTAAATATTACTTGGCTCGAAGCAACCTTTTTAGAGGCAGGCTTTTTAGTGTTTATTTTAATTTATACTTTTATATTTAATTGGCTATACGATAGATATCAACCTTATAAAAGATTGATTAGTAATGAGCAATATAGTTAAAGCTTAGTGAGTAATGCTTTGCTTGCTAATTCTGTGAACGGGCGAGACTCATTGACACTGTTTAAGTACTATTAAAACAGTGTCAATGAAGAGCAATATAATGCTATGTATTTTTGTTGGCAGCTATCAGTTATGCCGCTAATTACTGGTGCTGTTGATCAATTCTTTACTCAGCTGTGCTGTTAATAGATCAAAGCTAGTAATAGCAGGGAAATCGGTAATGACATTCGCTGTTTTTTTACTATCAGGATTAGCAACCGCGAGTAAATGTTTAATACCGTATTGTTGAGCAGACTGAAGAATCTCTATACTGTCATCAATAAAGAGTGTCGAATCACAATCAAAGCCATGCTTTTCTTGCAAACGTTGCCACAATAACTGTGACTCCTTGGTAACACCAAAGTCATGGGTTGAGTAAAGCACATCAAAATATTGATCTAATTGAGTACGTTCAATTTTCAATGATAATGATTCGGGATGCGCATTGGTCACTAATACCACATCTCTGCCACTTGCTTTTAGTGCAATTAAAAAATCTCTCGCGTCAGTGCGTAATTGAATCAAATGTTGTATTTCTCGTTTGAGCTCGGTAATTGGCATTTGCGTTTGCTCAGCCCAGTAATCGAGGCAGTACCATTTAATCGTACCAACAACAGATAAATAATCAGCTTTGAGCTTTGCTTTGGCAGCATCGAGTGAAATTGACATTTTTTCACTATAACGCGCAGGCAGATGTTCTAACCAAAAGTGATTATCAAAATGTAAATCTAAAATGGTACCGTCCATATCAATTAAAACAGTAGAAATTTCTGACCAATTAATACTCGCCATTTTAGCCAATCCTCAAAAAAACATTCAGTGTAATAAATAATACCATTTTGCTATTCCAAAAGTATTGATTATCGTGTCATTATAGTGATATCTAAGGAAAAGCAATTAACCAATGTGGCTAGAATTATGGCAGATGAAAACCAGTTACCTATCATTACTCATCGCCAACAAGTGGCTAAAAGTGCACTATTTGGCATTGAACAAATCGACCTTACTTTTAGTAATGGCGAACAAAGGCAATATGAGCGCATGATGGGCTCTGGGCGTGGTGCTGTGATGATAGTGCCAATGATTGATGATGAAACACTATTATTGGTCCGTGAATATTGTGCAGGTACGCACAGTTATTTGTTAGGTTTCCCCAAAGGGCTGATTGACGAAGGTGAGCTTGCAGAACAGGCTGCCAACCGAGAACTCCAAGAAGAAATTGGTTATGGTAGCGAGCAAATGCATCAGATATCAGAAATGATGATGGCTCCTGCTTTTTTTAATGCCAAAATGACCATCTTTTTAGCTAAAAACCTATACAGTTCTGAACTTGAAGGGGATGAACCCGAGCCATTAGAAGTGGTGTCTTGGCCCATTAAAGACTATAAAGAACTATTACAACAAACAGATTTTACTGAAGCACGCAGTATTGCAGCATTAATGTTGGTACGTGACCTGCTTGCAGTTTAACCTTTAGTAATTTGAAAAGTGACATAGTACTAAAGCAGGAAGAAAGAGGTATAACGATGAGCCAAGATAAATTATTGAGCATTGCTTTAGAAAGCGCAAAGAAAGCTGGCGTAGAAGTAATGAAGTATTATCGTCAAGGAAACTATACTGAAGAAACCAAAGCTGATGAAAGCCCAGTAACCAGTGCCGATTTAGCCGCAAATGACATCTTGATGGATCAGCTCAAAACACTGACACCAGATATCCCTATTATTTCTGAAGAAGTGGGTACTGTGCAGTTAAATGAGCGAAAAGATTGGTCTCGTTATTGGTTACTCGACCCTATTGATGGCACTGGCGAATTCATCATCGGTAGCGGTGATTTTGCCGTAAATATCGCGCTCGTTGAAAATGGTTGGCCAACACTGGGTGTTATTCACGCGCCGGATCACTGCCTAACCTATTATGGTCAAAAAAATCTGGGTGCTTTCAAAGATAATAGCCAAGCCAGTCATGCAATTCGTGTCGCTGAGTATCAAGAAAACCGTCGTATTAAAGTCGCCATTAGTCGTCGTCAGCAGCTGGAACTCATGGGACAATATTTAAATAATGACTATGATTATGACTATGTTGCTTTAGGTAGTTGTTCATTAAAAAACTGCCTTATCGCTGAAGGTGGAGCCGATTGTTATATACGAGTAGGAGTCACTGGCGAATGGGATACCGGAGCTAGTCAATGTATCTTGGAACAAGCCGGCGGTGATATCATCGATAGTGAGTTTAATCCTTTAAGTTACAATAAACGAGAAAGCTTACTTAATCCTGATTTTGTCAGTTTAGGTGCGAGAGACTTTCCATGGCAAAAAATAATTAAAGCACATAGAAAAGTTTATGAATAACAAACAGCTAGATCTAATTATGAAATTAAATTATTCCGGCTAATATCGCCTTTCATTACTGTTGTTATGAAGAGGTTCGTTTTGCTTACGATTTGTGCTAAATTAGCGCTATTCATCGAAGTGAGCTTACTGGCAACTTCCCGTACTCTCGTGATCAGGTAATTTTGTTTTAGCTATGTTATCAAGCGTATTAAAAAAAAATATATCTCACCATCAAGCAGGACGTCGTCCTTGCTTCTTTAAAAGTATCGATCAAATCTAAATTTTTGGTAGATGGCGCATGCTGTCAACCAAAATATCATTTTGTTATTTTCCCGACCGTTTTGCTATCTGCTACTATTTCAGCTATTAATTTTACCTGTATCAATACTTTTATCTGTAAAGTTAATTGTCTGAGTTATAACCACTAATATTTAATTAATACCCTTAAATTAGTATCACTAATATATAACCACTCAATAAGTAAGAGGAAAAACCATGGCAGCGCAAGTAACCGCACTTTTTAATGAGATCTGGGAACAATATCTCAGCGTGACTCCGTCAGCAAAAAAAATTCACCAATTACTAGGTAATGGCAATGATGTAATTAACGATCATGTTGCTTACCGTACCTTTAACCATCCTAAAATTAATTTAGCGCAATTAGCTAAAGGACTGTTGGCTTTGGGTTACACCGAATGTGGCCAATATGATTTTTCGGCTAAAAAACTGGATGCTAAACATTTTGAGCATGCAGATAGCACTATGCCTAAAGTGTTTATTAGTGAATTACGTGTTGAAGAATTCTCTAGTGAAGTACAAGACATTATCACTGGCTTAATCGCACAGTTACCAGAAGATGTTAGTGACCGAGCTGACTTTCTTTATGCTGGTCGCTTGTGGGAAATTAGTTCAAAGGATTATGATACTCTGCTAAATGTTAGTGAGTATGCCGCATGGTTAGCTGCCTGGGGTTACCGTGCAAATCACTTTACCGTGAGCATTAATCACTTAGCTAACTACGAAGATATAGAAGTAGTCAATGCAACACTTAAGGACGCTGGCTATGCTCTCAATGCTAATGGCGGTGAAATCAAAGGTGATGAAGCGGTGAAATTAGAGCAATCATCGACACTTGCGGATAAAGCACCAGTAGATTTTTCTGATAAAACAATGGAAATTCCAAGCTGTTTCTATGAATTTGCTAAACGCTACCCTCTAGCAAGTGGTGAACTGTACACAGGATTTGTTGCCGCCTCAGCAGATAAAATTTTCGACAGTACCAATGCTAAATAGCTCAACCTTTCACTCCACTTTTTTGGCAATGTGATAAAAGTATTAAATTATTGAGCCAGTGCCATACCCATGCTACCTCAAGATGCAGGATTCAGCTGGAATTAGAAACGCCTTTAGGCAAGATCTTGATTGAAGATAATGGTTGTTCCCTTATCGAAGTCAATAACGTAGCATAAAGCGTTTCTAAACCAGCCCTACGGAGATGTCTGAGCAAATCATGCTCTTCGTAACCTCTGTTTTTCAGGGAACAACCCTTAATAAAAAGATGCGCCTTGAGCATGAATCGCTCAGGCATCCTGAAACCCGCATTTTGAGGTAGCAAGGGTATAATTTACTGGCTTTTTTAATGGCTATGTTTGTTTATGTAAACTTTGTAGTGAGACGTTATATTCGGATAGCTTGAGAAAGTTAATCATCAGTGTTATTGAATGGTAGGCATCAATCTATATTTCTTCTTCCATTCCCACCTTAAATTGATCGCTAGGTAATATATTGATGCTTTCATGCAGCTCAGAATAAACTAATACCGCACTACCTTGTTCAAGTTGTTTTTTCACTTGAGCAATCTTAGCTTCCTTACTCACATCTTCAGCGCCATATTCAGTCCCTTCACGTAAGATGAAGCCTTCAATAATAGCGGTTAAGGTTTCGTGTGATAGTTGATCTAGGGGGATAATCATAAGGAGTACTTTAGGATTTTAAATAATGAATAGTCATTGTACCGCTGAATCACTTTATCCCAAACGGATTAATTTACTGCACGAAAAATTGCGTCAGCCGAGAGCTTAAAGTAATAATGTAAACAGTATGAATTTCTATTTCAGGGATGGCGTTATCAGCTTGTTTACAACGCTCAAAAGGGCATTTACCTTATAACAAAGTTAAAGGCTTAAATTGGCTGTTGAAAGTCCTGTCGACAACATAATAATATTTTAACAGACTAAATTAAAACATTGTTACTTAACAGTATAACAATTGAGATCTATCTAGCCTGTATAAGGAGAATTAATGTGGTTGATATAATACTTAATTTTTTTTACTATCGTCTTGAATATGCTTAATAAAGTAATAAACATAAAAGGCACAAATACCGAGCATAATGGCTATACCGCCAAAAGAGAACATCACTACTGGGTCATTGGTTAACATTGATAATAAATTCATATTGAGCTCCATAATTTTCTAAGTCATTGTTGATATACCTAGTGTAATTAAGTCGCTCAATGATTAAGCTGATTTAGATCAATAGAAGTTCTGCTTTTCTGCCATTTTTGCTTTCATTTCCTGCTGATCTCTTATTTTTTGATAGATATCATTCGCTTTTTCGATACTTTTTTCAATTTTAAGCTTAGATAAATCTCTTTCATCCATTAAACGACTTTTTTCAGCATTAGGGTAGCCGTTCCATGATGCTATGGTATTCCAGACATAGGACAGTTCAGTACTTTTCTCTACACCTTTACCTTCACTATAAAGTAACGCCAAATTAAATTGAGCTAGGGCATAATTTTGATTTGCAGCACGCTGATACCAACGCGATGCTTTAAAATCATCTTGTTTAATCCCCGTACCGTTAGCATACATTACTGCCAAATTAAATTGCGCACTAGGTAAGTCTTTGTTTGCCGCTTTATGAGTAAGCTCAAACGCTTTTTTAAGGTTTTGTTTTACTAACTTACCGTCTGAATAAATTAAGGCCAGTTCAAATTGTGCATCTGGGTAGTTTTGTGCAGCAGAAAGTTCAAATAACTCCAGTGCTTTCATACTATCTTTACGAACAGAATAACCGTGAAGATATACCAAGGCCATTTGATATTGGGCTGGAGCATAACCTTCATTAACCAGTGGACGAAACTGCTCGATAGCCGCTTTAAATTCCCCTCGGTTTAATTCATACATTCCCTGCTCAAGGTCATTACCTTGGCTCAATACTGAAAAACTGCTTAGCAGTGTGAAGGTAAGCAGTAATATTTTAGTACGCATAATATTTCCTCTTCTAACGGTAACTATCGAGTATAGGCTAAGTGTAGATGAAAAAATCAATCAGTGACTGACATCATCTCTTCAATCTGCTCGGCTAGTTCAAGCCATAGCATTTCATTTTCTTCAATATCACCTTTCAAGTTAGCTTGTTTTTTCAGTAAGTCTGTTAGTTCAGCTTTACGCTCTGATTGATAAATATCGCTATCACTTAATAAAGCTTCAATCTTGGTTAGCTCTTCTTGCCACTGATGAACCTTTTTCTCTAATTTATCAGCTTCTTTGCGCATTGGGGCAGATTTTTTTCTTAGCTCCGCTTGTTGCTGACGAAGTTGTTTTTTATCTAAACCTTTATCACCGCTTTGTTGATCGGTTTTGATTGATTTAATCGCTTGTTTTTTATCATCATTGAGCCATTGCTGGTAATCATCAATATCACCGCTAAAATCACTTACTCGACCGTTGGCCACAAGGTAAAACTCATCAACACATGACTCTAATAAGAACCTATCATGAGCAATCAAAATAATGGCGCCGCCAAAGTCTTGCAATGCCATCACTAATGCTTGGCGCATCTCTAGATCTAAATGGTTGGTCGGTTCATCAAGTAGTAATAACTGTGGTTTTTCTAAAACAATCAAAGCCAGTACTAAACGCGCTTTTTCACCACCGGACATGGTTGAAACTTGTGATAACGCTTGGTCGCCACTAAAACCGAACTTTCCTAAAAAGGTTCGGGCTTGTGGTTCACCTAAAGCAGGTTTAGCACGTAAAATATGATCAACAGGACTTGATGGCGCATGCAATTGCTCTAATTGATGCTGAGAAAAATAACCTACGGTTAAGTCTTGTGCGCAGTATCGTTCACCACCAAGTAAGGCAAGTTCACCGGCAAGGGATTTAATTAAGGTTGATTTACCTGCGCCATTTCTACCTAATAAACCAATGCGGCTACCAGGTATTAACGTTAAGCCAACGTCATCTAGAATAATCGCTTGCTCACCATGATCAGATTTAGGGTAACCACACTGGCTTTTATCAAGTGATAAAAGTGGGTAGGGCAAACTTTCAGGCTCTGCAAAGCTGAAGGTAAATTGACTATCAACATGGGCAGGCGCTAAATCAGGTAACTTTTCTAAACGCTTCAATCGACTTTGCGCTTGTTTTGCTTTACTTGCTTTCGCACGAAAACGATCAACAAAAGCGGTTAGATGTGCAGCCTCTTTTTGCTGCTTTTGAAATTGTGCGTCTTGTTGTGCTAAATGCTCGCGGCGTTGACGTTCAAAAGCGGTATAGTTGCCGCTGTATAATTTAGCGCGCTGATGCTCAATATGTAATATTTGACCAATAACCGTATCGAGAAAGTCACGGTCATGTGAAATGAGGACTAAGGTACCGGTAAAGCGTTTTAACCAGCGTTGTAGCCAGATAACTGCATCTAAGTCTAAATGGTTGGTCGGTTCATCGAGTAATAACAAGTCAGCTCGAGATATTAGTGCTTGGGCTAAGTTTAATCGCATGCGCCAACCACCAGAAAAGTCTTTCACTGGATTATCAAGTTGTGATTGTAAAAAACCTAAGCCATGCAACAACTCACCAGCGCGAGCTGGTAAACTGTATCCGCTGATGGTATCTATTTTATTGATAATAGTGGCTTCGAGGTTACCGTTATCCATTATGCGGGCTTGTTCAAGCTCGTGCTCTAATTGGCGAAATTCTTTATCGCCATCCATCACGTAATCAAGTGCCGTTTGCTCTAACGAAGGTGTTTCTTGCCTTACGGTGGCAATATCCCAGCTTGTCGGTAAAGCTAAATCGCCAGAGTCAGGTGATAAGTCACCTAATAGCGCAGCGAAAAGAGAGGATTTCCCACAGCCATTACTGCCGACTAAGCCAACCTTGTGGTTAGGGTGTATAGTAAAGCTAGATGATTTTATTAGGTTTTTAGCCCCTCTATCTAAACTTAAGTCTGTGGCGATAATCAATGGTATTTCCTCGGGAAAATGGCATAGTGAGGCAGAGATAATACCCACTAAAAAAATGCTGATGCATTGTCGCTTTTCCTATGACCACAATTCAAGGTAAAATAGCGATAATTCTGGATTTAATGTCGAGCCTGTTGAACTTTCCTGCTGAAGAAACAATCAGCGAAAAACAACAGCGCCTAATAATAAGTAGTAAATAGCAATGAGCAAAGCCCTAAAAAAGAGATTTATCGCTGGCGCAGTCTGTCCTAAATGTAAAGCAATGGACACTATGGCACTAACCAAAGAAAATGGTGTTGAAAAAGTAACCTGTGTGAGTTGTGGCGAACAAATGGTGCAAACGGAAGAACAAGTTGAGAAGGTTGTTCGTGAAAACGAACAGGTGATTGGTGTATTTAAACCTTGATAACATGAATTTTTTTGTGGTATTGCGCTAAGGCGTTGTGATTAAACAACGCCTTAGCGCATTAAAAACACTCATTGATAGCCATCAACTCCGTGCTTTGTTATCTCAAATTAAAAGTTTCTAATTAAACCATACTGCTTCAAATACCATTTTTAGCTATTTAGGGTTAATAGTATCTGTTTAGTAATGCGGCGGCGGTGGTTCAATTTCTTCGGCGTCACCCGATAAGCTACCAGCATCTTTTAAACGATTAGCCACTAATTGAATTTGATGTTTGAGCTCTGAAATTTCATGTTGATGTGCAGCTAACTCTTCACTTAATTGATCAATGACATCGTCTTGAAAAACATTGCGTGATTCTAATGAATCTACTCGTTCTTCCAGTTGCTGAATATAGTTGGCGTTTGTGCTGTGCGCACTTAAAGTTATTTCGTGATTGGCCATGATTCAACATATCCTGATGAGCTTATCGTTAATAGATCGTTATTATCGCCAAATGCGACACTATACACAACCGCTCCCGTAGGTCTTTTTGCCTCTTTAGGCGTAACAAACCAATGTGAAAGGCGTTTACCTGTCGCAATGTCCCAAACGCTGACTTTTCTGGTAGCGGCGCCGGTGATTAGTGTTTTACCGTCGGGAGAAAAACGTACGGTACTAAAAACCTCATGACGTTTTGTACCTTGCAGGCTACTAATACGTTTACCGGTTTTTAAATCCCAAATATATGCACCTTTCATACTGTCGGCAGAAAAGGCATAACGAGCTTTAGCATCTAAGGCTACTTTTGATACCCTTGAGCTATGGTTAAATTGATAAACCACTTGCCCTGATTGAGTATCCCAAACATACGCGGTAAAATCATTACCACCGGATATAGCTACACGGCCATTGGGCAGCATATCTACCGAGTTTATTTTCTCTTTGTGACCTAAAAATTCTAACCGTCTTCCGGTATCAACGGCAACGTGCACCACGGTACCGTTGCTTTTTCCAATAAGTAAGTAATCACCATTATTACTGACCGCTATATCTCTAATGTGAGACTCTCGCACTTTCCAATAACCTTCAGACTTACCTGATTGCAAGTTCCACAGGGCAAAGTTATCTCTATTTGCTGTCAGTACATGGCTAGCATTGTCACTAATATCAATAGAGAGTACTAAATTATCACTGGTGTTTTGTTCTTGCGCCCAGTTATATATGCGTTGGTTCTTGTCTAAATCCCAGACACTCAAACCATGATGAATAGATGAGATGACTGAAAACTTGGCATCACTAGAAATCTGACCAGCATAGGCACCTTCAACAGACTGTTGCCAGCGTTGCAGTGGTTCTTGCGTTACAGGCTTACAAGCCGTGAGTGTCGTCAATAAGACGAGCGGAAAAATCCAATTACAATTTAACAATATATTAATACTTTTTTATTTGCGCATTTATCGTTAGTATAAGTTCTTTTTTGAAATTGTTTAGTGTTATCTGTACTTAAATGTAAAGTTTACCTTAAAGTTAAATTTTACAAGATAACATTATAATTTTTAAGTTTTTAATTGGGGAAACTCTCCAATTGTATTGTATAAATGGAGATATAAATGAAATTGTTTAAGCCTACCTTAGTAGCCCTTGCCTTATTTGCCGTTGTTGGTTGTAACGAAAAAGCTGTTGAAGAAGTAAAAGCACCGGTATTAGATACTGAAGTGCAAAAACAAGCCTACGGCTTAGGTGCCTCAATTGGTATGTACATGCAACGTAACTTAGAAGAGCATGACAAACTAGGTTTAACGTTAGATAAAGAGCTTATCGTACGCGGTTTTGTAGACAGCATTGACGGTAAATCTGTTATTGAAAAAGAAGAAATTCAAGCCTTATTGATGAACCTTGATACTAGCATGAAAGAAAAACAGCAAGCAGCTGCAATCGCCGCTTCTGAATCTAGCCTAGCTGACGGCGCTAAGTTTCTTGAAGACAACGCTAAAAAAGAAGGCGTAACAGTAACTGAATCAGGTATTCAATACGAAGTATTAACCGCTGCCGAAGGTGATACACCTTTAGCAACTGATACTGTTAAAGTTCACTATAAAGGTACTTTCTTAAACGGTGAAACCTTTGATAGTTCATACAAACGTGGTGAACCAGCAGTATTCCCACTTAATCGTGTAATCAAAGGTTGGACTGAAGGCGTACAATTAATGCCTGTAGGCGCTAAGTACAAGTTCACTATCCCTTCAGACTTAGCCTATGGTCCTAACGGTAACCCACCAAGTATTCCGGGTAACTCAGTATTGCAATTTGAAATTGAATTATTAGAAATTCAAAAAGCAGAAGAAGCTCCAAAGGCTGATGAACACGCTGCTCACTAGTTAGTTATTATAGATAATACTTTCGCTTATCTATAATCAATACTAGATAACAATTTAAAGCCACCCGTAATCATTTACTGGTGGCTTTTTGTTTCCTGCATTTGAATAATTATATTTAGCATTGGCCTTTATTATTTGCTTTATTAAATTCAATTCAATTAGCTATGAGTGATGACTCAATGTGAGTAAATGTTCAAGAACAAGGCGCTTGATTGAGCAATAGTGGGCTATTGTGATTGAAAGCAACGAAGTTATTGTATATTTATGCCATTGAAAGTGATTGTAATTGGTATAAAATACTTAAATGAAAAAACTTCTTATTATTGGCTATGTATGGCCTGAGCCTAACTCTTCAGCGGCAGGTAGCCGTATGATGCAGTTAATCCACTTTTTCCAATCCCAAAGCTATCACATAACCTTTGCCAGCCCCGCGCAACAAACTGAGCACATGGTCGATTTACGCGCTTTAAATATTGACGTTGAAAATATTAGCCTCAACTGCACTAGTTTTGATGACTTTATTAAAGAGTTACAACCTAATACGGTGATGTTTGATCGCTTTATGATGGAAGAGCAGTTTGGCTGGCGTGTAAGTGAACAATGTCCACAAGCGCTTCGACTATTAGATACCGAAGATTTATTTTGTCTTCGCAATGCTCGTCATCAAGCCTATAAACTAAAACGAGATATTACCGATGAGGACTTACTTACCAGTGACATGGCTAAGCGTGAAGTTGCCTCTATATTTCGTTCTGATATCAGCTTAATGATTTCAAGTATTGAAGTGGCATTACTAAAACGCTTATTTAAAGTCGATACCAGCTTAATTCACTATTGCCCCTTTATGTTAAGCCATGCGCAGTTAGCACAAGAAAACCCGAGTTTTCAACAGCGTGAAGATTTCATGGCGATAGGAAACTTCCGCCATGCGCCTAACTGGGACGCAGTATTGTGGCTAAAACAGCAAGTATGGCCACTTATTCGTAAACAATTACCTAACGCGAAACTCAATATTTATGGTGCTTATCCGCCACCCAAAGCGACTGACTTGCATGATGAAAAATCAGGATTCTTGGTGAAAGGCTGGGTGGATGATGCAGTACTTGCCATGCAAAGTGCCAAAGTGTGTTTAGCACCACTGCGTTTTGGCGCAGGTATTAAAGGCAAGTTAGCCGAAGCTATGTATTGCGCTACGCCATCAGTGACGACAGATATTGGTGCAGAAAGCATGCAAACTGATTTACCTTGGGCTGGGGCAATAGCCAATGATCCACAAGCCATTGCAGATGCTGCGGTAAAACTCTATCAAGATGAAAGCACTTGGCAAGTTTCTAGTGACTTAGGGCAACAAAATGCCATGTTAATGTATCAGCAAAATAATGTCTTAACTGAGTTAGCTGATTGTTTATCAAAACTGGAGGCTAATCTTAGCTCACATAGACAGGCGAATTTTATTGGTAGCATGCTGAATCATCATCATCATAAAAGTACCCAATATATGTCACAGTGGATTGATGTCAAAACGCAATTAAAAGTAGTCGAAGAGAAGATAGCAGAAGAATAAAATAGTGATTGAACTTCAGGTTATAAAGACAGTTCAAGTATTCGGATAAGTCGCTGTCCTGTTTTGCTAAAGACAAATGTTCAAAACAAGCTAAAACACAATTTTATGACCGAACTTTGCTAGTGCAAAGCTCGGTTGGCTAAAGAGTATAATACCGCCAACGCATAACAGTCATAACAGTTATTTCAATGTGGCGACTTATACCAATTCCATTAAATTCATTCCCAGCTCAGAGTTATGTCAGAGAAGTTATAACAAATAAAATTTCTGCTGACATAGTCATCCTATATCTAACAAATTTGTGCAGTTATTGATTTTCTGACAAGCTCCCAAGGGCGAGTACCTAATAAAAAGTAAAGGCTTACATACTGCGTTATTGGTTTTGATAAGGACGCTGCATGGATGCAGCTTATTAGAGAATGCAGGAGCATATTCTCCTGAATAACCATTCTCTTCGATCAATGCCTTGCCTCTAAGCCTTTTAATTCTCGCTGAGTGGGAAATAACTTAATGGACTTGGTATTAGAGTCTAATCGACAAAAATTTGCATTTCTTCACCAATTTGTTTGCGCATTTCCATCAGTTTCACCGCGGACTCATGTTGTTTTTTATCTGCTTCCGTTTGAGGTTGCCATTGCGGCACACGTTCAGATTGACCATTTTGATCAACTGCGACCATGATAACAATGCAGTGAGTGGTTAAACGACGGTTTAAGGATTTAGGATCGCAAGCGTTTACTTCTAGCGCTATATGAATTGATGAGTTACCGGTGTAAATAACTTTAGCTTCTACTTCAACTAAACTACCAACATGAATAGGGGCAACAAAACGAATACCACCAGCATAAGCGGTAACACAATAACGACCACTCCAACCAGCAGCACAAGCATAAGCAGCTAAATCTATCCATTTCATCACAGCGCCACCATGCACTTTACCACCAAAATTTACATCTTGTGGCTCGGCTAAAAATCTTAAAGTTATGTCACGTTGTGGTGCATTCATGAATGTGCTCTTTATCGTTAATGTGTTTAATTGTGGGGTTCTTAAGAAGATTGCTCAAAATATATTGTTAGTTGTTAATTAGCAAATAATATCTGTCAGTAAATTTGATAAGGTGAGTATATGGGTGACTTCAGGATTTATAATTAGCTGATAAACATAAATATTTAATATCAACCTTCCTTTACAGATAAACACAGTCTATTGCATTTTCATTTGCTATTTAATGGTCGCGTTTTGAGAGTGATTAATTACCTTATATTGATAGTTTGATTATCACACCTTGCCACTGCTAGCTTTTATATCAAGCCAATTTGTTTTTGCCAGTTGCTACTTTACACAACAGAATAAATTTATTATAATGCGAACGGTTATCATTTGTATTGGTGGGCTATGGAAGTTTGGCAATCACTGCTATTAAAAGGTAACGATAGTTTTAACAAACTGTCGTTACCTTTAGCTGAAGAATATTATCATCAAGCCATTGAGTGTCTAGAGCATGAATGGCATGCCGATATTGAAAATAGTAACTTACTCATGGCATGGATCAGTGTTTTTCATAATTTGGCTGTTCTGTATGAAGAGCTAGGTCAACCAAAAATAGCCTTCCGGTATTTACAAATTCCCCATCAACGCATGACGGAATTATCACAGCAATCTCAATACAGTGATGATCTAAAGTTTGTTGCGTTACGTACATTAAAAATAACGTTAATGCCCTTGCTGGCGTTTAGTAAAAAATACCCTGCGTGCGTGCGTGCGTGCGATGGATGTTTGTCATCGCTTAAAAAAATGGAAATTGCTGTCAATGCTAGCCAACCGGTAATGCATTAGGTTACTTACTATTAGGATATTACGATGAAGAAAGTTGTTATTATTTTTGCTGGCTTGGGAACATTACTAAGTAACCCATTACTTGCCCACCCAGGACATGATCATGGTGCTTCTGGCTCAGGTTTAGTGAACTTACTTTGGCTAGTGCCTGTTATTGTTGCCGCCGTTGTTCTGGTGTTTAAAGAAATCACTGCCCCAAAAAGGTGAGCAACTATGATAGAAGGAGAGAATGATGCTTTACGATATTATTGCTAAATTTGATAAAAAACTACACTTTCCAGTTGTTATGGCGCACTGCGACATTCCTTGTAAAATTTATGATCCTATCGGAGCACAAATTTCGGTACTGACTATCATTCGCATGGTGGACTTACTCAATGAATTAAAAGCCAAACCATCACTTACTTTAGATGAACAAGCAGAATTTTTAAGACTGGTAAATCAAAAAGAAAACCATGGTATCAAAGTGAAAGAAGAAATAAGCGTAATTTGGGGTGATTACATTAAAGCGCCACAATTAACGCAATTTCCAGAGTTACATGAATTAGTGCATAACATTATGTTAGCAAGTTCACAGGCAAAACAGCATATCAGTAAAGAGGCTGCGCAAATATTATTGCAGCAAGTAAACCGTTTTGCTGAGATCTTTTGGGCAACTAAGAAAGTCGCTACATTTAGCGCTATTTGTCCCTATCCACCTGAAGAATCCCTGATATATCCTAACTTACAGGGTTAACCATTTTATACGAGAGTAAATTATGTTTGGTTTTCATTTTTGTAAAGTGACAGGGGTGAGCATGTCACCTCTTATTCCAGAGAACAGTTATATTTTTGTTGTGCCTTGGTTGAAAATATTTAACTTAAAAGAAGGTAATTTACTCAAGGTGTTTCACCCTCGCTATGGCTACATTGTTAAGTCATTGGCGCAAGTAGATAGAAATGGTTTGTTTTGGCTAAAGGGCCATCATAAAACTAGCGTGCCTATTGAGAAATTAGGCCCGGTGGGCAAATCACAAATACAAGGAAAAGTATTGTGGGTATTTCCGCCTAAATAGGTAAAAAAGAGTGGAGGGAGTTATAGCCAGCGATTTTCAATCGTGGCTATATAGAACGACCAAGTGCTTATAGGAAGCTTAAACCCTTCTTTAAGGCTGATGCAGTGCCTTCATAACCACTCTTGTCTAAATAACTGCTAAAGCTATTGATTAAGCCAGGTACTTGTTCACTAGAAATGCCTAATTTGTCAAAGGCTGAGTTTAAGTAATCTAAACTCTCTGCTTTTTTACCGGCTTCGCCAGCACTTGATAATAAAGAACTCATTGAAGACTTAGTTACTTTCGGCGCTTTTTCTACATAGCTTTGTGCATCAGGTACAGCTTTGCTGATGAGAGAAAAGTTTTCCGGGGATAAATTATCTTGCGCTACTTTAAGAAGTGAGCCAAAGCTAGCTGCTACAGTTGCTTCAGATAAATTTAATTGCTTCGCAGCATATCCGATCATAGCGCTTGTTTCTAATGGTACACCGATATCTTTAGCGGCCGTTTTAAGCTGCTCAGATGAAGATTTAGTAATGGTGCCTAAGTCGATGGCACTGGCTGTGAATGAGGTTAAGCCAGCTAAACTAATAAGTGCAACTGAGGCTGATAGGCATATAATTGATAATTTCACGATTAACTCCATGTTAAAATTTTGTAATAGATTACTTTAACATGCTTACTGAAAAAATTTACAGGAATTGTTTATTGAAAGTATATAGCGTTGCACAAATAAAAAGGCCCTTCTCGAAGAGAAAGGCCTGAAATGCTCGCATATTGGTCTTGTTACCAAGCTTCTTATTATTAATTTTTTGTAGCTACTATTTTTTATTATTTTTAGTTTGAGCTACTTTTGTTTTCTTTCTGTCTTTGTTTTTATTTTTTGTTTTTATTATTGTTTTTCTTTAGCGCAGGCATTTTATACCAAAGCCTTTTTACCACCGCAACAACTTTAGTAGAGCATAAACTCGACGATGCCCTTCGTAGTAGGCTTGTTCAACAGGCATAAACTGCTAACCTATTGATTCAAAATTCATTGATGAAAATCAAGTATAATTTAGCGTATCAAAAAAAAAGTTATATAAATTGAACTTTTATATTTCAAAGGACTTTTATTATTGATTCAACGGTAGTTTATTTTTTCAGGAGTGTTGATTTAGCGCATAGATCAAATGGCTGGTCGATGCTAAACTGCGCAACATAAAAACCATTAACGAGATGCTTTTCAAATAGCAGCTGTTAAATCACTAAATTAAATGATTCATGGTGACACTATTACGCGTAAGTAATTTGTCTAAGTGATTACAAAGCATAAGATAAGAGGAACTATTGGTGACAGAATTAAAAAATGATACCTATTTACGTGCGCTATTAAAGCAACCAGTAGATTACACGCCGGTATGGATGATGCGTCAAGCGGGTCGTTATTTACCAGAGTATCGTGAAGTACGTAAAAATGCCGGTGACTTTATGTCGGTATGTAAAAATGCTGAATTGGCTTGCGAAGTAACTATTCAACCATTACGTCGTTTCCCATTAGATGCTGCGATTTTGTTTAGTGATATTTTAACTATTCCTGATGCTATGGGTTTAGGTTTATATTTTGAAACAGGTGAGGGACCAAAATTTGAACGTCCTATTACCTGTAAAGCGGATGTTGATAAAATTGCCGTACCTGATCCAGAAGATGAATTAGGTTATGTAATGAATGCCGTGCGTACTATTCGCAAAGAACTAAAAGGCGAAGTACCGCTGATTGGTTTTTCAGGTAGCCCTTGGACATTAGCAACCTACATGATTGAAGGTGGTAGTTCTAAAGCTTTCACTAAAATTAAAAAGATGATGTTTGCTGAGCCACAAACCTTACATTTGTTACTTGATAAGTTGGCTGACTCAGTCATTAGTTATTTAAATGCCCAAATTGCTGCAGGCGCGCAATCTGTAATGGTATTTGATACTTGGGGCGGCGTATTATCTCCACGTGATTATAATGAGTTTTCATTACAATATATGGCGAAAATCGTTGATGGTTTAACGCGTCATAATGAAGGTCGTCAAGTGCCAGTGACATTATTCACTAAAAATGGCGGTATGTGGTTAGAATCTATCGCGGCAACTGGTTGTGATGCAGTTGGCCTAGATTGGACCATTGATATTGAAAATGCAAAAGCACGTGTTGGTGATAAAGTTGCTCTACAAGGCAATATGGATCCATCAATGTTATATGCACCATTGCCACGTATTGAACAAGAAGTTTCAAAAATACTATCAGGCTTCGGTGAAGGTGGTACAGGTCACGTATTTAACTTAGGCCATGGTATACATCCAGATGTGAATCCTGATCATGCAGGTCACTTCATTGAATCAGTACACCGTTTAAGTAAGCCTTATCATAAATAAGATGCTTTAATTATCGCTGGAATATAAACCCAGCTTTATAGTAAATAAAAAAAAACCGCTATTAACTTACTTTAAGTAAATTAATAGCGGTTTTTTATTGCTCTATTTTAATCGGTAAATAGAATCATATTTTTGTAACTCCCTATTAATTTTTTCCCTTGCCAAGCTTCTTATCCTTCAATGGGGGTGTGTTGCGTTTGTCTATTTACACCTTCTAAACTCAGCATTTCATAAATTAATACCGAAAAACATACTCTGTTACATTGTTACTTCGTTCATAATATAAAAGTCATTTCCTATTAATTATCAATATTTTGAATGCCTTTGTTTAATCGTTAAGGTCTTGTAGTACGACAAAAAACTAAAAATTAATAATAACTGTACTTGTGTTTCGGTGTGCTAGTGATGTATAACACCAGTATCTTTTTGGTATTATTCAAGGAATAGGGCATGACACCTCAATGGGATCCAGAAAAACCAATCTACCTACAACTGTATCAGCAAGTAGTCACTCGTATATTAGATGGCTATATCAAAGAAGGAGAGGCTTTACCTTCTGTTAGAAAGGTAGCTGCTGAGTATCAGCTTAACCCAATGACTATTTCAAAGGCGTATCAAATGTTACAGGATGAAGAGGTTGTAGAAAAACAACGTGGTAAAGGTTTGTTTGTTATGCCTGGAGCACAAGTTTTGATGCTAGACAGAGAACGTGAAAGCTTCTTGTCACACCAGTGGCCAGAAGTATTAAAGCAAATCACTCGACTTAAACTCTCGCCAGAACAACTATTAACCAGCAGCTGGGACGGGTAATTATGAACTCATTAATTTCAGTAAATAATGTCAGTAAATCATTTGGCAACAAGCAGGTGCTTTCGTCAGTGAACTTTTCTGTTAACGCAGGACAAATTGTTGGTTTGGTTGGACCTAACGGCGCAGGTAAAACTACCTGTTTACAAGCTATATTGGGCTTGACCGATTTTGAAGGTGATATCAGTGTTCTAGGTCATCATCCAAGAAAAGATCGCGTTAGCATGTTAAATGATGTCGCTTATATTGCCGATGTAGCTATATTGCCTAAATGGTTAAAAGTTTCACAAGCCTTAAGCTATATGCAAGATATCCACAAGAATTTTAATCTAGAAAAAGCCCATGAATTTTTAGCAAAAACCAATATTGCGTTAGGCGATAAAGTTAAAGCTTTATCTAAAGGTATGGTGGCGCAATTGCATTTAGCGCTGATTCTGGCCATTGATGCCAAGGTGCTGATTTTAGATGAACCAACCCTAGGTTTAGATATTCTAACTCGTCGTGAGTTTTATAATCATTTATTAGAAGATTTTTATAACGAAGATAAATGTATTGTGGTTACTACTCATCAAATCGAAGAGATTGAACACATATTGACAGACGTTGCTTTTATTCAGGATGGGAGAATAGTATTGGCACAAAGTACTGAGGAGATAAAACAGCGCTTTAATATAGTGGCAGTAGCTAATGAACAGTTACCTCAAGCGGATGAACTGAATCCTTTATTTAAAAATAGCATGATGGGATTAACGACCATGTTATTTGATAATCAAGATAAAGAAACGTTACAAGGTTTAGGTAAAGTATCAATACCGAGCTTAGCCGATGTTTTTGTTGGTGTGATGAATAAGGAGACTTGTTAATGAATACAACAATAATGAAAGCCTCAATTAAAAAAGAGTTGTGGGAATTTAATGGCATGCTGACTTGGGTGCCAGTGACTTTAGCCGGAGTCTTTATATTCATTCCTCTACTTGGTGTGATATTAAATGGCGTTGATATGAAAGAATTGATGATAGGGATTGAGAATTTAGCTCAATTTCAATCATCTGACCGTATCAGTGAAGTATTTTTTGTTTCTGCGATAGCGCTGTTTAGTCCATTCATTGCAATAGGCTTTATTGTGCAAGTTTATTATTTTGTTACCTGCTTATTTGACGAAAGACGAGACCAATCAGTGATGTTTTGGCGTTCGTTGCCTGTGTCAGATAAAATGACTATTGCCAGTAAAGTATTAACCGGTGCTATTGTCATTCCAGTGATATTCTTTATGGCAGCGACATTGCTGATGTTATTTATATTGGTACTGGCAGTGATTGCTTGTTCAGTATTATCTATTGGGTTTGATATTTCATTATGGGGCATGCTGGCAGGCGCAGACATAATAAGTGGCGTAGGTTATATTTGGTTAACACTCGTACCAATCGCTATTTGGTTATTACCTCTGTACAGTTGGCTAATGTTGGCATCTATTTACGCGAATAAAGCACCTTTTTTATGGGCGGTATTACCGATAGTCGCGTTATTGGTCATTGAAGCAATTGTGGTTCACTATCTACATTTATCGCAACCATTCTTTGGGCATTTCTTGATGGATTATTTCTCTATGACTCCTGAACATCTTGCTGATGTATCAGTCGATCAAGATACGTCACGCTCAGCAACATTACTGATGTTAGTCTCTCAAATTGATTATCGAACAGTGTTGATTTCTACGGGGTTATTATTCACTACCTATTGGTTTAGAGTGAATAAGCAAGAATCATAATGAGTAAATGAGACACTAAAAGTATAGTTAAATCAGATGATTAAGTAGTTAATGCCAATATACTCGTTACCATGTATATTGGCTTTTTTCATATCGATAATTTAATCCGATTGGTATTATAGATAACAAACGGTATTCCTACCGGTATTCTTAGCTTGATATAAGGCTTTGTCTGCACGAGAAAATAACACATCAAAGGCCTTGTCGCTGGCGATAAGACTTGAAACACCGATACTCACCGAAAGGTTTATTTCTCCCTGCCAATCACCAGTAATGATTAACCTGCTTTGTTCTTCTTTAATACGCTCTGCAAAGGTCATGGCTGACATCGCCGAGGTTTCAGGTAACAGAATAGAAAACTCCTCACCACCGATGCGCGCTAGAATATCTGTTTGCCGTAAACTCGCTTTTAATTGCTTAGCAATTTCTATTAATACTTGGTCACCCGCAGGGTGACCAAATTGGTCGTTGATGCTTTTGAAATGATCAATATCAATGGAGATCAGTGTCATAGACAATGAATAGCGTTTTGCACGTTGATACTCTTTTTCTGCTTGCTCAATGAAAAAGCGTCGATTATATAAATTGGTTAATGGGTCAGTATTGGCAAGTAGTTTAAATTCTTCTTTAAGTTTGAATAGTTCGGTCACATCAGTTGAAAAACCGATTAATGCGGGTAATTTATCTGGCCGATCAAAGGGGACTTTAGTGCTGATGTAGTGACAGTTATCACCATTTTCACCATGAGTCGTTTCTTCAATGACCTGTTTTTGATTGGTTTCAAAAACCTGCTTATCTGATTGGTAAAAATGTTCGGCAATTTCTTTGGGTAAAATATCAGTATCTTTTTTACCTATGATGTTCTCGGCCTTATCGCCAAATAACTCGGCAACGCGATTATTCACATATAAAAAGGTACGTTCACAGTCTTTAACATAAATATGGGCATCTATATTATTAAGCATGGTCTCAAGTAAGTAACTTTGTTCATTGACTTGTTCTTGTAGTTGTTTTTCTACTGTAATGTCTGTCGATATACCACAAATGCCGTTTACATTACCTAAGTGGTCAAAAAGTGGTTTTTTGACCACTTTAAATATACGGGTTTCATTTTTCGCTCTGATAAAGTTACTTTCTTCATTTTCAATGCGGATTACTTGATCCATCACCATACGATCGTTTGCTTTTAATTGTTTAGATAAAGCTAAATCAAAAAAGTGAGTATCATCAAAACCAATAACATCTGCTAAGTTTTTTTCAAATAAATCTAAAACCGCTTGGTTTGCATAGGTGTATTTGCCCGATAAATCTTTGGTATATATAAAGGAATCGATACTGGCTAATATCTGATCTTTAATGGTGTCATCAGCGTTGTTTATGTTTTTTTCTTTACTCAAAGTATTCGCCTTAGGTAGAAGAGCTAACGAATCACAACCCAAATAGCTATGAATTGCTAAGTTATATATTAGCACATATAGATAACTAGCAAATTATCTGACCTTGCTCTTGGCGGTATTTTTAAGTGCAGTTAAGCGCTATGCTTTGTTTTTTCAGCTTTGTAGACAGAGGCGCATGCCTTACTCAGATTTTTCAAATACAAAGTGGCAATAAAAAAGGCACTTATTAGGTACCTTTTTTGTGTGTTTAACTTATCGTTAAACGTTATTCATCCTCAACTTCGTAAGCACTAAAGTCAGTAATTCCCTTTGCTTCAAGCAAGCGTCTGACACTTGCAGGTAACTTCTCATTATTATCTTTTGCTAAATCTTCATCATCAGGCAGGGGTTGCCCAGTAAATGCATGTAAGAACGCTTCACATAACAATTCACTATTTGTAGCATGGCGAAGGTTATTTACTTGGCGTCTAGTACGTTCATCTGTCAACACTTTTAAGACGCGCAAAGGAATAGAAACGGTAATTTTCTTTACTTGCTCGCTCTTTTTACCGTGTTCGGCATAGGGATTTATATACTCTTCATTCCACTGAGCCATCGATATTCCTCTATCTTGTTATAACGTATTCTAAAATGTAATAGTATAGATTTTACCTGTTGCATAAAACCAGTCAAGTAGAAGTTTAGAAGTCTAAAATTACTTGACCCAATTAATGAAAGTGTTTAGAGTTATAGACGTCCAAACATCTAAACGCTGATGTTGCTATATATCGGCGTTATTACTGATAAAACATGCGAATTAAACACTGCGTTTCATTACCTAGCATAATTAATGGAGAGAACTAAATGTCGATTACTAAAAAAGGTAATATTACCACTTCGGCAGTAAGAGCCGGTATTAATACCGACCAGCAGCATGGCGCTGTGGTTGCTCCTATTTACCTATCCAGTACCTATTCATTAAAGGGCTTTAATAACAAACGCCAATTTGATTATTCTCGTACGGGTAACCCAACACGAGCTACTTTTGCTGGCGCGATTGCAGAGTTAGAGCAAGGCAGTGTTGGTATTGTTACCAGTACTGGCATGGCAGCAGTGCATTTAATTTGTCAGTTATTATCTACCCAAGACACGGTCGTCATTCCTCATGATTGTTATGGCGGTAGTTTTAGATTATTTACTCATTTAGCTAAACGTGGTCAATTCAAGCTTATTGTTGTGGATCAAAATAATCAACAAGCACTGGATAATGCGTTAGCACATAAGCCAAAATTGGTGTTACTTGAAAGCCCAAGTAATCCTTTATTACGTTTGGTAGATATTGAAGTAGTAACCAAAGCGTGTCACGCAGTAGGTGCATTAGTCGCGGTAGATAACACGTTTTTATCTCCAGCGCTGCAACAACCTCTTACGCTAGGCGCTGATATTGTTTTTCACTCAACCACTAAGTACATTAATGGTCATAGTGATGTAGTGGGCGGTGTTGTCGTTGCTAAAACCGAAGAGTTAGGTGAGCAGTTAGCGTGGTGGGCGAATTGTATTGGTATTACCGGCAGTGCCTTTGATAGTTTCCTCGCGTTACGTGGTTTAAAAACATTACCGGTGCGAATGAAGCAACACCAAGAAAATGCGCTACGAGTTGCTGATTTTTTAAAAAATCACGATGCTATTGATGCGATATATTTCCCAGGTTTTCCTGAACACACAGGTCATCATATTGCCAAAAAACAGCAGTATGGCTTTGGTGCAATGTTAAGCTTTGAAATAAAGGGTGACGTTGAAGCGGTAAAAAAATTATTTGAAAACCTCGAATTGTTCACCCTTGCACAATCATTAGGTGGTGTTGAAAGTCTGATCAGTCACCCATCAACTATGACACATGCAGGTATGACAATCCCAGATCAGCTTGAAGCGGGGATTACTCAGTCTTTAGTACGTATATCTGTAGGCATTGAAGATATTGATGACATATTAGCTGATTTAGCCCATGGTTTAACGCAGAGCCAACTGTAATAACAAACAGATTAGCAGGCAGAGAGATGAAACAAGAGAATACGATTGTAAATAAGGTCAACGAAGATAAAGCAGTGTCTAGCAACGAAATTGCAGATATTGATTTTATTGCTGAAGTAGATGCAGAAAATAAATTGGCTAAACATGCTATTCAAGTACATAAATTTGGTGGTAGTTCATTAGCAACGCCCAAATGTATTAAACGTGCGCTTGAAATTATCCGTGAAAATTGTCAGTTAAACGATATCGTTGTGGTCTCAGCTAATGGTAAAACAACTGACCGTTTATTTGCTCTCTATTCTCTGGTCGAACGAACCATCGCAGAAGATACAATACAAAAAAGTGATGAATTAACTCAAGCGATTGATGAGTTAGCGAAAGAGCAAGCGCAACTTATTACTGAATTATTGAATGCTAATAATACCAAGCAATTATTGCTTAGGTTGCATAAAGACATTGAGCAATTAACGACTTGGTTAACCGCGGATATTGTTCAGCATCACAATGATGTTTTAGCCTTAGGTGAAGTATGGTCAGCAAGATTGTTGTCGGCGTTACTTAATGAGCAAGTTTGCCCAAGTAATAGTATCGATTCTCGTGATTTTCTTGTTATCGATAATGAACAAAGTTGCGTAGTGGATACTGCGCTAAGTGCTGCACAATTAAGACAAAGACGTCAGTTTGGTAAGTTAGCGGTTATTACTGGTTATATCAGTAAAGATTCTCGTGGTAAAAGCTGTACCTTAGGCCGTAACGGTAGTGATTACTCCGCGACTATTATCGCGTCTTTAGTTGCCGCTGGAAATGTGACTCTATGGACAGATGTTGATGGTATTTACAGTGCCGATCCTCGTGTTGTTCCTAGCGCTAGAAAATTACATCGTTTACCCAATGGCGTCGCAAAAGAACTAGGCCGCTTGGGTAACCCCGTTTTGCATGCTAAAACCTTATTACCATTGATTAACCCATTAAGTGAGCATCATACCCATCTGCATGTCGCTAGTAGTTTTGATGCCCAAGTCATCGGCACTGAAATTGGTAAGTTTGGGCAGATTGCTAAGCAAGAGTTATCTGTAACCTACCTTAATGATTTATTGCTAGCGCAATCGGTGAGCTTTATAGGTGAAGCTGCAACTAGGGCGAAGGCTGAGTTTTCCCCTATCTGTATAGATGACCAAAAGGGCTTTATGGTCATCACACAAGGACAACAAAAAGCCTTGAGTGATTGGTTGGCGAGTCATGATGTTGAAATTACTTTTAAGCCGGTTGCTATTATCGCAACCGTTGGCCATCGCGTAGCTGAACGTGGTGATATCAGGGCGCGCTTTAAACGCTCATTAAAAGCCGCTAAACCATTGAACTTGGTTGGTAGTGATAATAATCATAGCGTGATTGCTATTTTACCTGAACCTTGTTCAATTGAGCTCTTAAATACAGTCCACCATGAGATGACAAAAGATGCTCGTCATATTGGCTTAGTTGTTGCGGGTATGGGCAATATAGGCGAACGTTTTTTAGAATTATTACCCGCGCAGCTTAATAAAGTATACGCGTTAGAGAATTTACATTTAGTTGGTTTGCTTTCATCGAAAAAAGCGTTAATTAACAATGATGGTATTGATGTAAACCAAGCAACTTCATTGTTTGCTCAAGAAGCCCAAAGCTATGATCACGAACAGCTTATTTCTTGGTTGACCCAAAATCCATACGATGAGTTAATTGTGGTAGACATCACGCCTAGCGAAGATTTTAGTTTATTGTATGAACAGATGTTTGCTCTAGGTGTACATGTGATTGGTGCCAATAAGTGGGCTGCTTCAAGCAGTACAGCTCATTATAATAATTTAGTCAATACTGCGGATAGTCATAATAGTTTATGGTTAGGCAATACTACGGTAGGTGCGGGTTTACCAATCAATTATGCTATTGATGACTTGCGTCAAAGTGGCGATAGCATCAGTGAGTTATCAGGTATATTTTCAGGTACGCTCTCGTGGTTATTTGAAACCTATGATGGCAGTTCAAAGTTTTCAGAGCTGTTATTAAATGCTTTGGCACAAGGCATTACCGAGCCTGATCCTCGAGAAGATTTATCAGGTAGAGATGTAAAGCGTAAGTTACTCATTTTAGCGCGAAAAGCGGGTTTTGAATTAGCATTAGATGATATTGATTGTCAAAACTTAGTGCCAGAAGCATTACAAGCTTTATCAACTAGTGAATTCTTAGCCAGAGCTAATGAGCTAGATGAGTATTTTGCTACCGCGTTATCTGAAGCGAATCGTAAAGGTGCGTGCATTCGCTATGTTGCTCGTTTTCAGCATAATCCAGAAACAGGTATTAGTGCAAAAGTCAGTTTAGAAGTGCTGCCGCAAAGTGATGCTTTTGCCAACCTAACCCCTTGTGACAATATTTTTCAAATCAGTAGTCATTGGTATCAAGATAACCCTTTGATTATTCGTGGTCCCGGTGCTGGACGTGACGTCACGGCTGGCGGTTTACACTCAGATCTCGTTAAGATTTGTCAGCAGCTTGCTCATAAACAAAGTCAAGTGAAGATAAAGGGCATTAACTAGAGATTACGAGTGACAAAGTGCTGAAAAAACCAATGTTTTATGCCGTTCATTAGGTGTTTATCCTCAAAAGTAAACTGTTATTATCTTGATTCATAATGTTAATCAAATCATTGTGAATCAAGGTAATTGTCCTTTCTCTAAGTATTGCTTTTAGTAATAATTCCTAGCATGATAGATATTATTTATTCACTCTAGCGGTGCAATGGCTAAAGATACCCCCCATCAAACACATTACACACGACAAATTCATCATTTGTTGGCCAAAGTATACGGACGAAGTGCGGTTAAAGACTCTTTATTAGACCGCGCCGTTGGCTATTTTGAGCAAGAAGAATTTACTCCTTCAGACGAGAAAAAATCTGCAGAAGAGTCTCCTTTAAAATTAATGGAACGTACCGAGAGACATGCGAGTTTATTGGCCATTTCGTTAACAATCATAGAGCTCGCGGAAGGAGATAGTTATGCTGAAAATAACCGAAAATCAGCCCAATTCCTCGGTACTATTCAATTATTAAGTCCAACTGAGGGTAAACGTGTCGCCACGAGTAATGAGCAGAGTAAATCGATTTATAAAGCGTTATTATGCTTACGATTACTTGACCGCTTAATTATTGATGGTCAGATGCGTGAGCCTTACATTAATAAGTTTTTAACCGATATCTCTACTGAGCAATTTATTGATTTTGCTAATCATGATGCTGAAAAATATCAACGCTTTGTCGCGCAAGTTAAAGTGCCACTGGTTATAGCGGCGTTATTACAAGATATTGGTAATTATCACCCAAAAGCGCAAACTATACTGTGCGGTGCTGAGGGAGGATTAGACCCTTTTCGCACCCTAGAAATTAAGCAAAGAAAAGAATTACTACAAATTAATTATCGTGAGACTATAAAATACATCAGTGAAGGGATTGGCATTCCTACTTTTGTTGGTAATACAAAGGCAGAGCGAGAGCAATTCTTTTTAGATGAAAAAGATAAATTAGCTTTCATAAAACAATTACTGAAAAGTAGCGTTAATCCAAAAAATACTATTGGTAATATACTCAAAGTACCGCAAATTTACACTTCGATAATTTTATCTACCAAAGCAAGTTACAACTACAAGTTATTACCAAAAGTTTTTCAGGTATTAAATAAAAATGCTGAGCTTGGTGCTTGTGCACAAAGCGTTGTTGATGCCTTATATAAAATCACCGGTATGTTTCCACAAGGTTTTGGTGTTGTTTATATGCCGTTAGGGGAATTTGGTGACCACAGCGATTGTTATGAATATGCCATTGTAAATAGGCTTTATCCGACGAGTCCAGAGCAGCCTAATTGTCGAATGGCCACACGACAATTAACATTTATTGGCTATGGCCAGAATAGTGTCATTAAAAATACGAGCAATTTATATTTCACTCAAACAGCGAAGAAGTTGGCAACTTTGAGTAAAGAGCGCTTGAATGAAATATTAGCGTTATTAAGCTCAAACTCCCAAGAGAGGCAACAGTTAGATTTATTACCGCGTTGTTGGCATGCTAATGAGTACTTCTCAATTAAAGCCAATCAAAATCTTTGGAATAACATTGAGTCATAATACTTTGAGATAAAGTGATTTTACATAAGGATATGAAATAATGACAAATAAAGTAAAAAGTAAGCGTATTGCGGCAATTGATTGGATGCGAGGCTTTGTCATGATCATCATGGTGCTTGATCATGTGTCAATGGCCTATAACAAAGAGCATTTATCGACGGACTCAGCAGCCAGTTATATAATAGGCTCACCGCTGCCAGCATTTGAATTTTTTACCCGTTGGATAAGTCACATTTGCGCACCCGTATTTGTCTTCCTTGCTGGCACCGCTTTAGCTATAAGTGTCGAACGAAAGCTCTCTCGAGGTTTTGACAGCAAAGCGATTGATAAAGATATTTTGCTTCGTGGTGCTTTTATTGCGTTACTCGATCCAACAATCACTTCATTCTTTTCTGGTAAGCTTATTTTCCAAGTACTTTATGCTATAGGTATTGCCATGATGTGTATGGCTTTCTTTCGACGTTTATCGAGTACACAGCTGCTCATTATTGCCATGGCTTGGATTTTAGGTGGTGAATTAGTGACTGCTCAGTTTTGGTTTGCTGGAGGACAGGAGCAATCAATCATTGTTGCTTTGTTAATCGGTAAATATTCCTCAGCAGATTTAAGTATTTCTTACGCCCTCGTACCTTGGCTATCTGTGATGATACTGGGTTGGGTGTTTGGTCGGTATATTCTAGATTATGGTGATGGGAAAGTTACCATTAGCCCTGCCAATTTACTGTTCCGTTTAGGTTTCACCGCGTTAGCTGCTTTTATTGCTATCCGTTACTTTAATGATTACGGCAACATGTTCTTATTAAGAGAAGATAATAGCTGGCAACAATGGTTACATGTAAGCAAGTACCCACCATCGGCGAGTTTTATCATGCTTGAGTTAGGACTTATGGCGGTAATTTTAGCGTTAATGATTAAGGTTGAGCAGAAAATAGGTGTGCGACCTAATGGCGTATTGCTTGTTTTTGGGCAAACCTCAATGATGTTTTACTTAGTGCATCGAATCTTCTTAACGGGAACTGCCACCTATGGAGGTTTGAGTGATTTTACTAACCTTACAAATACCTACATTATTAGTGGCGTATTACTGTTGCTCCTTTTTCCATTTTGTATATGGTATCGAAGCTTTAAAGTTAAGCACCCTGATTCACTTTGGTTGAAATACTTATAAAAAAGCTAAGGAAACGCAGTCATAGTAATATTATGACTGCACTTTTGCGGGAATGTATCTTACCTATAAACAGTAATGTTGGATCATTTTTGTTAGCAGCTTTTCGGTTTTATCAATTTCACTATGCGCTAAAAATTCATTAGGTTGGTGGGCTTGATCGATTGAGCCAGGGCCAAGCACTATGGTTTGACAGCCAAGTTGCTGAATGTAGGGGGCTTCTGTGGCGTAATTAACAGCACAACAACTATGGCCACTAATCTCTTGTGCAATATCAATCAATGTACTGGGTTTCTTTTGCTCAAAACTTGGTGAACTTGGATGCATTTCTTCAAAACTAATTCTACCTGGGTAAAGTTCTGCCAGTGGTTTAAGTGCCTCGCTCAGCCAGTTAATTAATTCATCATCACTCATGCCTGGCAGTGATCGTAAATCGATATCTAAATGACAATGCCCACAAATTCTATTGGCATTATCTCCACCAGAAATAGCACCTAAGTTTAACGTTGGTGCCGGAACATCAAATGCTTGGTTTTCATAATAGAGCTGAAATTTTTCTTTTAGCTCTATTAACTGACCAATGACCTTATACATTATCTCTATGGCATTAATACCTAGGTTTGGTTTGCTTGAGTGGCCAGATTTACCTTCGACACTAATACGATGTGACATGTGACCTTTATGCATAACCACAGGTACCAAATTGGTTGGCTCACCAATAATGGCTACATCAGGTTTTATTGCCTGACTTTTAGCGAAAAAGCGTGCTCCTGCCATGGTTGTTTCTTCATCTGCGGTGGCAAGAATGTATAGAGGTTTTTTAAGTTGGTCAGCTCTCAAATTTTTACAAACTTGCAAAATGAAAGCGAAGAAACCTTTCATATCACAGGTACCTAAACCAAAAAATTTATCGTCTTGATTTACGACCGTATGAGGATTAGATTGCCAGCGGTTTTCATCAAAGGGAACTGTGTCACTGTGGCCTGCTAGTAATAAACCACCTTCACCACTCCCTAACTTGGCAAGCAAATTAAATTTATTACTGGTGTTGGGTACTGCTTGAATTTCAATGTTAAAACCGAGTTGCTCAAACCAAGTTGCCAAGAGTTGGATCACCTCTTTATTGCCTTGATCCCAGCTCGGTTGTGTGGAGCTGATCGAAGGGCAGGCGATTAACTGGCTTAAACTTTGACTAAAATTAGGCAGTTGTGTCATATAGAACCTATAAATTGAATATTTACTTAAATACTTATGCTGATTAGTTGCATAACTACCCACGTAGTGTTACTTTATATTACTAGTGTAAATAACATGCTTTCATAAGGCTACTTCAAAAATGACAAAGGCTATATTAGATTCGAATAACAGTGTACAAAAAGTAGCGATTATAGGCGCGAGTGGCTATGCTGGCGCAGAGCTTGTGGGCTTATTATATAAACACAGCCAAGCACACATTTGTCATTTAGTTGTCTCTGAAAATAGTAGTTCAGAAGGAAAGTTATTTAGTGAATTACACGGCAGATTCCAAGGGATTTGTGATTTACCGTTAGAAGCATTTTCTGCCGCTTGGTTTGATGAATACGCAGCAAAATTGGATGTAGTGTTTTTTGCCACTCCTCATGAATTTAGTGCGGATTGGGCGCAAGCGTTTGTTGAAGCCGGTGTTAAAGTGTTTGACCTTTCAGGTGGTTTTAGACTAAAAGATGCTGCAGATTATCCAAAATATTATGGTTTTGAACACGCTAATATCGACGCATTATCATCGGCTAAGTATGGCTTAGCTGAATGGCAACACGATGAGATTGCTAATACAAATTTAGTCGCTGTTCCTGGTTGTTATCCAACGGCAAGTTTACTTTGTTTAAAACCGCTTACCAGTAACAATTTAGTGGTAGAAAATTCATTGGTTGTGGTTAATGGTATAAGCGGAGTGAGTGGTGCAGGAAGAAACGCATCATTAGCGACTAACTTTAATGAAGTGAGTTTAAAAGCGTATAACGTATTACAGCACAGACATCAGCCAGAAATATCACAAGAAGCCGCTATAGATGTTATTTTCAATCCGCATTTAGCGCCCTACAAAAGAGGGCTTTTAGCAACGGTCACTTTGAAACTTAAAGCTGGGGTTACTACTGCGCAAGTACAGCAGGCTTTTCAACAGGCATATAGTGATAAGCCTTTAGTCAGATTAGTAGCAAGTTGGCCAGAAATAGGTAATGTTGCTCATACACCATTTGCTGATGTGCACTGGCAGTTTGATGAAGACAAGCAAGTTGTGGTGGCGAGTTGTGCTATAGATAACCTACTAAAAGGCGCCGCTTCACAAGCCGTACAATGTTTTAATATTTCACTTGGCTTGGCCAGCGAATACTCATTAATCAGCACTTGTTAATATATACCTATTAATAAATACTCATTAAGCAAAACGTAAAAAATTAGCGATAGCACCGAGTTAAGGAATAGTAATGAATAACCCAGTATTGAAACCATTAGTCATTAAAATTGGCGGCGCCATTCTTGAAAAAGAATCCGCGCTTAATGCCTTATTAAACGTAATTTCACAGCTGAAAAATAAACAAGTGGTTTTGGTCCATGGCGGTGGTTGTGTCGTTGATGAAATGTTGGCTCAAGCTGGTTTTACTACCGAGAAAAAACACGGTTTACGTGTAACCCCAAAAGAGCAGGTAGGCTTGATAAGTGGTGCTCTTGCTGGCACGGTTAATAAAGCTATTGTTGGCACCGCTAATAGTATGGATTTAGCCGCCGTAGGTTTATCGTTAAATGATGGTGATATGATCAGTTGTACGCTATCTACTCAAGACTTAGGTCAAGTGGGTGTTCCACAAACTAATAACAGTAAATTATTAGACTGTTTATTAAAAGCCAAATTTCTACCGGTAATTTCTTCTATTGGTGCGCTAGACAATGGTGATTTAGTTAATGTTAATGCTGACGATGCTGCAGTTGCTATTTGTCAGTTACTCAATGCGGAACTCTTGTTACTAACGGATGTGAATGGCGTTAAAGATGCTGACGGTGAGTATTTATCGTCACTTAACGCCGAACAAGCGCAAAAGCTAATCGAGCAAGGTGTTATTGCAGGTGGTATGACAGCGAAAGTAAATGCTGCCTTGCACGCCGCACAACAATTACGACGAAGTATCGCGGTTGCCAGCTGGCAATCGCCAGAGCAAATTACCCAATTACTTGATGGTCATGGTGTTGGCACACAAATCCAACCTAACTAAGTACAGCGGTTATCATCAAAGCGTTTTAAAGGAATATTGAGAGAAAATACTTATGTCGACAAATATAGCATTACAACAATTAAACAATTTTTTGGCTGATGATCAGCTAAATAAAAGCGAATTATTAGCATTAATCGAATTAGCGATTAACATTAAGCAAAACCCTGCGGATTATAGTCAAGTATTGGCTGGTAAGTCAGTGGCTATGATCTTTGAAAAACCGTCGTTAAGAACTCATGTTAGCTTTGATATGGGCATCAGTAAACTAGGCGGTCATGCACTGTACTTGGGCCAACAAAATGGTAAGTTAGGTGAACGTGAACGTGTTAGTGATTATGCAAAAAACTTATCTTGTTTTGCTGATGCTATCGTTGCTCGGGTATTTAGCCATGATTCAATTCAAGGTTTAGCTGAACATGCTAGTGTTCCGGTAATTAATGCTTTGTGCGATGTTTATCATCCATGTCAGGCGCTTGCTGACTTTGTTACTTTATCAGAGACTTACCCTGATTTAAGCCAAGTAAAACTAGCGTATGTGGGGGATGGTAATAATGTTTCCAATTCATTAATGATTATGGCGGCAATTTTAGGTGTAGATTTCACGTTAATTAGCCCTGAGGGTCATGAAGCGCAAGCTGACATCGTTGAAAAAACCAAACAACTTGCGCAAGAGTCAGGGTGTCAGTTGACGCTTACTAATGATATCAACGGCATTGGTAAACAAGATGTCATTTATACCGATACTTGGATTTCTATGGGTGATGAAGATAGTAGCAAGAAAGCTGAAATATTAGCTAAATTTGCACCCTATCAAGTAAATCATGATCTGATGGAAAAAGCGCAAGCGACCATGGTGTTACACTGCCAACCAGCGCATTTGGAAGAAGAAATAACCACGAAGTTATTTGATAGTGAATTATCAAAAGTATTCCAACAAGCAGAAAATAGAATGTGGGCACAAAATGCCGTACTTGTTGCACTATTTAGTAAGTAATCCCTGTGTTAAGTATTGGTCGATTTGACAGCGTTTTGAATAATTAATACAAACTAATTTTGGCTAAGTTAGTAATGATACTAACTAGCTATATCTAAAAATTTAAGAGAGAAGAACATGGCTTTAGCAAAGAAAACAATTAAAAAAGTAGTACTGGCATATTCAGGTGGATTAGATACTTCAGCTATCATTCCATGGTTAAAAGAAAATTACGACGGTTGTGAAGTTATCGCGTTTTGTGCTGATGTAGGCCAAGGTGATGAAGAACTTGAAGGCGTTAAAGAAAAAGCCATAGCATCAGGTGCATCAGAATGTTACGTAGTTGATCTTAAAGAAGAATATGTAAAAGAATATATCTACCCAATTCTGAAAACAGGTTCAGTGTATGAAGGTCAATATTTGTTAGGTACGTCAATGGCACGTCCTATCATTGCTAAAGCACACATAGAAGTTGCGCTTAAAGTTGGCGCTGATGCAGTGTGTCATGGCTGTACCGGTAAGGGTAACGACCAAGTACGTTTTGAATCTTGTTTTGCCGCTTTAGCGCCAGAGCTTACTGTTATTGCACCATGGCGTGAATGGGACATGGTTTCTCGTGAAGACTTACTTGATTATTTAGCAGAACGTAATATTCCTTGTGCTGCTTCATTAACTAAAATCTATAGCCGTGATGCAAACGCTTGGCATATCTCTCATGAAGGTGGTGAGTTAGAAGACCCATGGTGTGAGCCATCAAAAGAAGTATGGACCATGACGGTTGATCCAATGGATGCGCCAGATGTGCCGGAAAAAGTACAATTAAGCTTTAAAGAAGGTGAATTGGTTGGTATTGATGGTAAAGATTTTTCTCAACATGGCGCTGGTGCCTATGAAGCCTTAATGTACCTTAACGAGAAAGGTTCAGCACACGGTGTCGGCAGAATTGATATCGTAGAAAATCGTTTAGTCGGTATGAAATCTCGTGGTTGTTATGAAACACCAGGAGGTACTATTTTAATGGCCGCTTACAAAGGCTTAGAAACGCTTATTCTAGACAAAGAATCACTTAAATACCGTGAATCTGTAGGACTTGAATTCTCTCATGTTATCTATGACGGACGTTGGTTTACACCACTTGCTAAAGCACAGCTAGCCTCTGCTGCATCGTTTGCTGAAAAGCTAACAGGTGATGTTGTTGTTAAATTATACAAAGGTATGGCGCAAGTGATTCAACGTCGCTCTCCAAATAGTTTGTATTCTGAAGCGTTTGCTACTTTTGGCGCTGATGATGTTTACGACCAAAAACATGCCGAAGGTTTTATTCGTTTATTTAGTCTATCAAGCAGAATTACCGCGCTTTCTCAAAAAGACTCTTTAAAAGATAAGGCAGAATAACAATGGCTTTATGGGGCGGCCGCTTTAAAGGCGAAGCTAGCGTACAATTTAAAAGATTCAATGACTCACTACCAGTGGATTACCGCATGGCAGTGCAAGACATTGTTGGTTCAATTGCTTGGGCAGGTGCTATTAATAGTGTTGGCGTAATAAGTGATGAAGAGCACATACGTTTAGTGGCAGCACTTAATGAGTTAAAAGCGTCTGTTGAAGCCGATCCTGAGCAAATTTTGTTATCAGATGCGGAAGATATTCACAGTTGGGTGGAACTTCAGTTAATTGAAAAAACCGGTGATTTAGGTAAGAAGCTCCATACAGGTCGTAGTCGTAATGACCAAGTAGCAACTGATTTAAAGCTGTGGTGTAAAGAAACTGGTGGCGATTTATTGTTTGCACTGGTGAATCTACAGCAAGCGATGATGAATTTAGCTGAACGTGAAAAAGATACTGTGTTACCGGGTTATACCCATCTTCAAAGAGCACAACCGGTTACTTTCGGTCATTGGTGTTTAGCGTATGTTGAAATGTTTAACCGTGATATTGGTCGTTTAAAAGATGCGCTTTATCGTTTAGATGTTTCGCCATTAGGCTCTGGTGCTTTAGCAGGTACTGCTTATCCAATAGATCGTAATGCTTTAGCACATAGCTTAGGTTTTAGAACGGCCACGATGAATAGCCTTGATGCTGTTTCTGATAGAGATCATGTTATTGAATTGTTGGCTTCAGCCAGTATTTCGATGATGCATTTATCACGTTTTGCAGAAGATTTAATTTTCTATAATTCAGGTGAAGCTGGTTTTGTAGAGATGAGTGACTTAGTTAGCTCTGGCTCCTCATTAATGCCACAGAAAAAAAATCCGGATGCGTGTGAATTAATTCGTGGTAAATCAGGACGTGTTTTTGGTGCATTAACGGGCATGTTAACCACAATGAAAGCGTTGGCGCTTGCCTATAATAAAGATATGCAAGAAGACAAAGAAGGTTTGTTTGACGCGCTTGATACGTGGCAAGAATGTATGGAAATGGCTGTGTTAGTTGCTGACGGTTTAAAAGTTAATCGTTCTCGTACATTGGCGGCGGCTCAACAAGGTTATGCCAATGCGACTGAGCTTGCTGATTATTTAGTGGGTAAAGACATTCCGTTCCGTGAAGCACATCATATTGTTGGTGAAGTGGTATTAGCTGCCATCGATAAAGGTGTACCTTTAGAAGACTTAACCATAAGTCAACTGAAAGAGTTTAGTGATAAAATTGAGCAAGATGTTTATCAACACCTTTCAATTGAATCAACGCTTAATAAGCGTGAAGCGCTTGGTGGTACTTCACGTTCACAAGTTAAAAAAGCGCTGGCAACTACGCAGTCTGGCAATGAAGCTATTTTAAATGAACAAGTTGTTGGCGCACCAGGAAAACAACGAATTGAAGGGGCACTTAAGCAAGTAAAACAGCGCTTAAATGCACAACGCGCTGCAGCTATGTCTGTTCGTCGAGCCAGAATGTCTGATGTTGATTGTATCCATCAACTGACTAACTTTTGGGCTGATAAAGGTGAGATTTTACCTCGAACTCGTGACAATATAATCCATGATATTCAGAATTTCGTCGTAGCTGAACTTGACGGTAATGTTGTTGGCACCGCATCGCTTTACATTTATCAAACAGGTTTAGCAGAAATACGCTCTGTTGTTGTGCAAGATGATGCACAAAAGCAAGGTCAAGGTGAGGCGCTTGTTCAATATTTGTTAGAATTTGCTAATCAAATGGAATTAGAACAGATTATTGTTTTAACTTACATTCCTCAGTATTTTGAACAGCTTGGTTTTAACGTAATAGATAAGAACTCGCTCGCCGATAATATCATTGAAGACAGTGAACCAAGCCCGCATAAAGATCCTGCTGATGAAGTAGCGATGGAATATATTGTTGGTCAAAGTAAGTAGTCTTTACTGAAAATACCTAAGTTATATTAAAGAATGGAAAACATGAATAATAGCGAGCAAAATTACGTTAAATGGTTTAGAAATGCAGCGCCCTATATTAATGCCCATCGTGGAAAAACGGTGGTACTTATGTTTGGTGGTGAAGCAGTTACGCATCCAAATTTTGCTAATATTATTCATGATATTTCATTGTTACGTAGTTTAGGTGTGAAGTTAGTGGTAGTGCATGGCGCAAGGCCACAAATTGTAGATCGCATGCAGCAACGAGGTCTTGAGGAAAATGTTGTAAGCAATATTCGAGTCACTGATGCACAAACATTAGTGGCTGTGAAGGATGCTACCGGCTCCTTGCGTCTTCATATCGAAGCATTGCTTTCTACGGGGGTGGTTAATTCACCTATGCACGGCTCGCAAATTCGAGTTAGTACAGGTAATTTTGTCATTGCAAAACCTATGGGTGTTCGCAATGGCATTGATTATAAGTACACAGGTACTGTGAGAAGAATAGACTCAGATGGCATTAACATGCAGCTGGACTACGGCTCAATTGTTTTACTTTCTCCCATTGGTTATTCACCAACAGGTGAAGTGTTTAACTTGGCTTTAGAGGATGTGGCTACACAAACAGCTATCTCACTGAAAGCAGATAAGCTTATTGCATTCACTGAAGACGAAGGACTTATTGATAAGTCTGGAAAGTTAATTCGTAGCTGTAGTGTTCGCACGGTAAAAACCTTGCTTGATGAAAAAGACTGCCATGTGCGTCAGCTATTACTCCGCTCAATCATTCAAAGTGGTGAAAACGGGGTAGAGCGTTGTCATTGTGTTAGTTATCAAAGTGATACTGCATTGTTGCAAGAACTATTTACCCGTGATGGTGCGGGTACTTTGATTGCCAAAGATCATAAGGAATTGATTGCTACTGCAACTATTGATGATGTTGCTGGAATTCTAGAATTGATTCAGCCGCTCGAGGAGGAGGGGGTTTTAGTGAAGCGCTCTCGTGAGTTACTGGAGATGGAAATAGAATATTTCACTGTGCTTAAAAAAGAAGAAGTCATTATCGCTTGTGCTGCTTTATATCCTTATCCTGAAGCAAAAATGGCTGAGGTTGCCTGTGTTGTTATTGACCCTGATTACCGGAAAGGCAATCGAGGTGAAAGAATTATCAATGCATTAGAGTTGAGTGCAAAAAAGAAAGGCTTAACGTCGCTCTTTTTATTGACTACCGTCAGCGGACATTGGTTTCTAGAACAAGGTTTTGTTGAGGCATCACTTGAAAGGTTACCTGAAGGGAAGAAACAGATGTATAACTTTCAACGTAACTCAAAAGTCTTTATCAAAGATATATAACTGATGGTTCTAATGGTGATATTCAGCTAGACACTGGATCTGATGAAGACGATATAAACAAAAAGCAGCTAGTGTAAATCACTCGCTGCTTTTTTGTTTTTGTAAGATGAAGAACAACTGACTTTACAGAGTCAACTCCTGATTAAAACAGCTCTTCCTCTTCTTCTTTTTGCTGACCGCCAGATAATATTTCACTGCTACTGTCTTCAGTAACATATTCTGTTGGTACTTTTCCTAGACGGAAGTATTCAAATTGACTGGTTTTATCGGTCTTGGTGGTCAACTTTCCTGTTGTTTTATCAATACGAACCGAAACAATATCCACGGGAGGTTGAAAAGCTTCTGGCTCAGCGTCAGCCAGAGCAATACGCATAAAGTCAATCCATGCCGGCTGCGCTGATTTCGCACCAAATTCTTTACCCGTTGTTTGATTTTTCCCTAAGTTATTATTATAAACGGATTGCCCCAGAATATGGCGAGGATCATCGAAACCTATCCATGAGGTGGTAACAATATTTCGACTAAACCCGGAAAACCAAGCATCTTTTGCTTCATTGGTTGTTCCCGTCTTACCTGCAATATCACGTCGCTTTAATGTTCTCGCTCGAAATCCTGTACCTTGCCAGACATGTTTAGTATTCCAATCGGCGCCCCAAATTGCACTATTAAGCGCTTGAGTGATTAAAAAAGCATTTTGTGGACTGATAATGCGACTTGCTTGTTTGATCTCAACAGTTTGATCGTCCTCAGATTGCTTAGATAGTTGTTCATCTTCAATTGTTATATTGTGATCTGAAATATTATTGCTTAATAGCTCCTGTTCTTGGGCAGTGTCATCTAATAAATCAGTTTGAATGCATGGATCACAAGCTATGGCCGGATCAGCTTGATAAATAATTTCACCATCGCTATTTTCAATACGCTGAATTAGATAGGGCTTTACTAAAAATCCGCCATTAGCAAACGCAGCAAAGCCTGTGGCGACTTCTAACGGTGTTAAGGAGGCAGAGCCAAGTGCTAATGTTTCATTGCGCGGTAAATCGTTAGCATTGAATCCAAAGGTGGTTAAGTGCTTTATGGTATTGGTAACGCCAATACTTTTTAATAATCGAACTGCGATCACATTTTTTGATTGTGCTAGTGCTAATCTAACTCTCAATAGACCCACATATTTTTCAGGCGAGTTTCTAGGACGCCATACAACCCCTGAACTTTTATCCCACTGATTTATCGGAGCATCATTCACTAATGAAGCTAGAGTGAATCCATGCTCGAGAGCTGCAGAATAAATAAAGGGCTTGATATTTGAACCCACTTGACGCTTAGCTTGAGTAACACGATTAAATTGACTTTGTTTGAAACTAAAGCCGCCAACGGCTGCTTTAATTGCACCATCATTTGGAGATAAAGACACAATGGCGGCACTAGCGGTTGGAAGTTGTCCTAGACGATAATTATTATCAGTCATCTTACTAACTAAAATGACATCACCATACTTCAGGATATCTTTTGCAGTTTTGGGTGGTCTACCTTGCTTTTGGTCATTAATATAAGGACGTGCCCAAGCTAATCCTTGCCACTTAATTGTTGCAGTCACTTTGTTGCGTAATTGAATACTGACCGACTGCTCTTCAACGGCAAGCACTATCGCCGGTTCAAGCATTTGATAATAAGTCGCATCTGATAACGCCTTGGATAGCTCTTTTTGTAACAATGGAACTATCTGTATTTCAGAAGTGTCGTCAGTAGATATTACTTGAGGTCTAAGTGAAGAGAGAGGTCCACGATATCCATGACGTTGGTCATAATTCAATAAATTATTTACCAGGGCTTGTTCTGCAGCGGTTTGTAGTTTTGCCGTTACAGTAGTAAATACTTTGTAGCCTTCTGTATAAGCTTTATCTTTTCCGTAACGCTTAAGCACTTCATTATGAGCCATTTCAGCAACGTAAGGAGCATTTAATTCAATTTCAGCACCATGTCTTTTTCCTGTGATAGGTGCATTCTTAGCTGTTTGATATTGTAGGTCAGAAATGTAGCCGCTCACTAGCATACGTTGAAGAACGACAGACCGTCGAGCTTGAGCTCGTTTTGGTGAACGAATAGGATTTAATGTTGAAGGAGCCTTAGGTAGCCCGGCGAGTACCGCAATTTGAGCAAGATTAAGCTCGTGAATCTCTTTACCGTAATAAACTTGAGCTGCGGCACCAAAGCCAAATGATCTATGACCCAATTCAATTTTATTAATGTATAGCATTAATATTTCATCTTTACTCAGTAAATTTTCAATGTGAAATGATAAAAATATTTCACGAATTTTACGTGTGTAAGTTACCTCACGAGTTAGGAAAAAATTACGTGCTACTTGCATAGTAATAGTACTAGCGCCGCCTTTATCTTGACCCATTAGTTTACCAAGCACAGCACGACCCATGCCTATTGGATCAACACCAAAATGTAAATAAAATCGGTCATCTTCGGTAGCTAATAAAGCATCAATAAGTTGTTGAGGAACTTCCTCTAGTGTTAATGGTGTACGTTTCTTTTCACCAAACTGTGAAATTAACAAACCATCTTGGCTATAAACTTGTAATGGTGTCTGCCAATGCAAGTCTTTTAATGACTCAACACTAGGTAAATCTGAACGCATCGAAAGGTATAAACTATAAACAGCAATTGAGACTAAAATTAACAGTATCAAGCTGACTTTTAATAAATTTTTGATTGACAACACAGCAAAAGACCAATTGGTGGATAAAAATGTAAGATAGTACTAGTATATCGTGTAAAAGCATGTAATAAATGTATTTATGCGTATTTTGCGTCTAAAATAATTACAAAAATAAAAATTGTAGGTCGTTATGCTAGACAAACTATGGAAAAAGAAAAACTCAATGATGGTTGGAATCGATATTGGTTCTCATTCAGCAAAGGCTGTACTATTGGGTCAGGGAAATGAAGGCTTTATAATTGAAGATTTTGCCATTGAGCCAATGCCTCGAGGTTCGGTTGTTGATCGTGAGATTCAAGATATCGAAGCTGTTGGTGCCGTTATAGCGAAACTGAGGAAAAAGATTTCTCCAAAAGCCACTGATGCAGCAGCTGCAGTATCAGGGCAAACTGTTATTACTAAATTGATTTATATGGATGTAGCTTTGACAGAGGATGAACTCGCAAGCCAAATTGAAATTGAAGCTGATAGCCTCATTCCATTTCCCCTTGATGAAGTTAGTTTAGACTTTGAAACCCTTGATGTTAATGAATCGGACCCTAGCAAAGTAAATGTGTTGCTTAGTGCGGCTCGAACTGAATCAATTGAAGCGCGTGTTGCAGCATTAGATGCCGGAGACTTCCATGCCAAGGTCATTGATGTTGAATCTTATGCCGTTGGCCGAGCTTATGATTTATGTTTAACACAACTTCCAGATGACGCAAAAGATAAAGTTGTGGCAATTGTTGATATAGGATCAACGGTCACACTGTTCTCAGCAACTGATGCGGGTAAACATATTTATAGTCGAGATCAAATGTTTGGAGGAGAACAGTACACTCGTTCTATTGTCTCTTATTACAATAAATCCTTTGAGCAGGCTGAAGAAGCAAAAACCTCTAACGACTTACCACCAAACTATACTTTTGAAGTCCTAGCACCTTTTCATACGGTGTTAATGCAGCAAATACGTCGTGCAATTCAGATGTTTTTAACGACCAGTGGTCAAAACAAAGTCGATTACTTATTGATTTCTGGCGGTACAGCGGCATTAGAAGGCATTGAAAGCTTGCTTACAGAAGAATTAGGAATACATACCGTTATTGCTAATCCATTCAATGATATGTCATGTGGTGAATCTATTGAGCAAGCTGAGCTTGACAATGTTGCACCTCAATTAATGGTGGCAACAGGTTTAGCCTTAAGGAGTTTTACCCCATGGCACATATAAACCTACTTCCTTGGCGCGCAGCAGCACTGAAGGCTCAGCAAAAAGAATACTTTACCGTTTTAGCCGCGGTTGGTTTACTTACCTTAGCTCTGGTTTTAGTTATTAATTTTTATTATCAAGCTCATATTGATGGTCAAAATAGTAAAAATCAATATTTGAAAAATGAAATTGCACAACTTGATATTCAGATTGATGAGATAAAAACCTTAAACGCGAAGAAATTAGCGTTACAAAAACGAATTAATGTTGTTGAACAATTACAACGTAGTCGTAATGTAGGCACACAAGTACTTGATGAAATAGCAAAAATCATCCCTAATGGTATCTATATAATCGAGCTAGAAAAACAAGGTAATACTTTACAGCTAACTGGAAAGAGTGAATCGAACAACCATTTAGCTAATATGATTCGTGCGGTTGAATTATCTGATTTATTTGTTGATGCGACTCCTGAATCTATTACTGCTGATGACGGCTCTCCTAAACTACTTAGTAGTTTTAAAATGAAAGTGAAAATTAAAGGCTTAGATGATGCTAATAAAGGGAGCAAATAATGAAATTTGATGCATCCCAGTTTGACAATCTTGAACTTGAAAATATAGGTCAATGGCCAGCAGCAGCAAAGTTGCTTTTAGCTATTTTCCTAGCGGTTATGGTCGGTTTTTTAGGTTATATGGGCTTGATTAGCGATCAAATGAAACAACTTGATCGTGTATCATCTGAAGAGCAAACTTTGAAAGAGTCTTACCGTGCTAAATACCATGTTGCCGCTAATTTAGATTTATTTCGCGCTCAAATGGTTGAAGCAGAAGATACTTTTGCTAATCAATTACGTAGTTTACCAAATAGTCATGAGATACCTGGTTTATTAGATGATATTACGTTTGTTGGTACAACAAGTGGTCTTGATTTTGTAAAATTAGAGTGGCAGCCAGAAATTAGTAAAGAAATTTATATTGAATTACCGATTGATATTGAAGTAATAGGTCCGTATCACTCCTTTGGCCAGTTTGTTAGTAAAATTGCTGGCTTACCTAGAATTGTGACCTTACACGACTTTAAAATTAGTATTTCACAAAGTGATAGTGAAATATTGAATTTAAAATTACAAGCTAAAACATACCGTTATCAAGAGGAGGCAGCCAAATGACAAACGTACGAAAAATATCGACCAAAATTATTTACAGTCTCACGGCGCTGACATTGGTATCGGGGTGTTTTGACGATACTACAGAAATAAAAACTCACATGGCTCAAGTGCAGGCAACAACGACCAATTACATTGATCCTATGCCAGAGGTGAATCCTTTTAATCATATCGCCTATTCTGCTGATGACCTACGTAGCCCATTTGTGTTACCTAGGCCTGAAGCTATTCAGCAAAAAATGCAACAGATGGCAGGATGTTTAAGTCCTGATACTAATCGTCGTAAGCAACCGTTAGAAAAGTATGCTTTAAGTGATTTAACTATGCGCGGTACTTTGGGTGATGCAAGTATGCTGTGGGCTTTATTGGAAGCCTCAGATTTGAGCCTGCATCGAGTTGCTTTAGGAAATTATCTTGGTTTATATAATGGCCGAATTACACAGGTGAGTGCAAAAACAGTGAAAATAATTGAATTAGCTCCAGATGGTGCAGGGTGTTGGGTAGAGCGTGAAGCTACATTAAATATCGTACAATCTGAAGAGTCAAATAAGTAAAGGAATTAATAATGCTATTTAATCAAATGAAAAATTATAAAGGCTTTACTGCTATAAAAGAACTCTGGCTTTTGAACCTATTTCTATTGTCTATATTCATGCTATCGTTTTCAGTAAGTGCTGCGAGCAATGATGTTTCTATAAATAATAATGAATTGATTGGTATCTCATATAACACCATTCAAAGTGATCAAATTGTAGTTGTTTTTAGTTTTACAAAAAACATAACTTCTTTACCTGTAGTTAAAACATCAATGACTCCTGCGTTTGTAGAAGTGACGTTTGACGCCAATACTTATAGTAAAGATCTAACTGAGACTTTAATTAACCATGCAGGCATAAAAGGAATTAATTTAGATGCTAAAACTGGCAAAGTTGTAGCATTAATTAGTCTAGAGAAACTGGCTGTTTTTGATGTTTCATTGAATAACGATAAAGAATTTTCTATTACTTTTAACTATGGAGAATCAGCTGAAATTGTTGAAACATTAAGCCCTGCAGGTGATGATTTTATTAATTCTATAGAGTCAATCGACTTTAGACTAAATGGTGATAATGAAGGGCAAATATTAGTTTACCTAAAAGACAGTATGTTAGCAGCTGATGTAAATGATAAATTAGGCAAATTAAATGTCGAATTTCATAATACTGAAATTATTGACGACTTACTTTATAAGTTAGATGTTACTGACTTTGGTACACTCGTTACCAGTATTGAAACGTTTAAAGAAGGACGGAATGCACGCTTAGTCATTGACGTTGAGAGTGGTTTTATTTTCACTCAAAAACAAGAAGAAAACTTATTCATATTAACGGTAAAGAAAAAACCTGAGAAAGCCCCTACCTACTTAGGAGACACTGATGACTTTACTGGTCGTAGTATTTCATTAAGCTTTCAAGATATTCCTGTTCGAACTGTTTTACAGATAATTGCGGATTATAATGAATTTAATTTAATTATCAGCGACACCGTTACAGGTAATATAACGCTTCGTTTAGATGGCGTACCTTGGGACCAGGCATTAAGTATTATCTTAAAAGTGAAGGGCCTAGATAAGCGCATGCAAGGTAATATCTTAATGGTCGCACCGAGTGATGAACTTGCTGCCCGAGAAGCGCAAACCTTGCAAGCAAAGCAACAAGTTGAAGAGTTGGCCACTTTATATTCTGAATATCTACAGATTAATTATGCAAAAGCAAGTGAATTTTCAGAACTGATAAAAAATGAAGATACCAGTATTTTATCTGCTCGCGGCAGTGTGTCAGTAGATGAGCGTACGAATACACTCTTAATACGCGATACCGCTAAGAGTATTGAAGATATCAAACGAATGATTACTATCCTTGATGTACCAGTTCGACAAGTGGTTATTGAAGCTCGTATGGTAACTGTTAAAGACAATATGAACGAAGAGTTAGGAATTCGTTGGGGTGTGACTAATACAGATGGTGAGTTTGCCACTTCAGGTTCTATTGAAGGAGCTAGTAGTGCCAACGGTACAAGAGGAGTAACCACCCCAGGAGTGGGTCAAGTCCCTACTATAGGTGATGGCCTAAATGTGAATCTTCCGGTGGCTAATGCTGCAGGCACAATTGCTTTTCAGGTCGCCCGTTTGGCCAATGGTACTATTCTAGATTTAGAGCTTTCTGCACTTGAGAAAGAAAATAAAGGTGAAGTTATTGCTAGTCCACGCATAACTACAGCTAACCAAAAGGAAGCTTACATAGAACAGGGTGTAGAGATCCCATATCAAGAAGCGGCTTCAAGCGGTGCAACAGCAACACAATTCAAAAAAGCAGTCTTGAGTTTAACAGTAACGCCACACATTACCCCAGATGACAAAATCATTTTAGATTTAGTAGTGACACAAGATACTATATCGGATATTACAAGTGGCCTTGCTCCGGCGATTGATACTCAGCGAATTGGCACTCAGGTTTTAGTTAATAACGGTGAAACTATCGTACTAGGTGGTATTTACCAGCAAGCCATTATCAGCACAGTGTCTAAAATTCCAATCTTAGGTGATATTCCTTACCTTGGTTGGTTGTTTAGAAATTCAAGTCAGCTAAACGAGAAAAAAGAATTATTAATTTTCGTTACACCTCGAATTGTAACTGAACACTTTTAGTCTATATTTATAGAAAATCCATTAAATGCCGTGATTTTTCGTCATTTAATGGATTTTTTGTTTTAATAAGAGAGTTTTTAACTAAGATAGTACTATTGTTGCTTGCAATTCATGCTTAACACTTGCGATAATTACGCCCTTGAAATTTCCGAGGGAGACCTCTTTTGCGTCAAAAGTTCAAATTCACAGTATTTAGACTTTTGACTGTTCTGTTAACCCAACGAGTATTAAGTAAATCTAATGGCAGAAAAACGTAACATATTCCTTATAGGCCCTATGGGTGCTGGTAAAAGCACTATCGGTAGAGAAATAGCAGACCGATTACATCTTGAGTTTTTTGACTCTGACCAAGAAATAGAGCGCCGCACAGGAGCAGATATTGCTTGGGTTTTTGATCTTGAAGGTGAAGAAGGTTTCCGCAAAAGAGAAGAAACGGTCATTGAGGACCTAAGTGAAAAGCACGGTATTGTTTTAGCTACCGGCGGTGGTTCAGTTATTAGCACTAATGTTCGTAATCACTTATCTGCTCGCGGTATTGTTGTATATCTTGAAACAACAATCGATAAACAAGTCGCTCGTACCCAAAGAGATCGTCGTCGTCCACTTCTACAAACATCAGAAGAGCCGCGCACAGTTTTAGAAAATTTAGCTGTTGAACGTAATCCGCTTTATGAAGATATCGCTGATATTATCGTGCAAACCGATGATCAAAGCGCCAAAGTTGTCGCTCATAAGATTATTGAGCGTCTCGACTTTTAAATTTAATCAGCGTTGGAGTCTAGTAGTACCCTTATATGGCAATTCTTAATCTTGATCTAGGCGAACGTAGTTATCCTATCTATATTGATTCAGGTCTGATAAATAAAACAGACCTGCTCTCTTCTCATATTCGTGCGAAACGAGTGTGTATTGTAACAAACGATATTGTTGCACCTTTATATCTAGACTCATTAAAAGCGAAGTTAACCGACTTTGAAGTCGATGAAGTCATACTCCCCGACGGTGAAGCTGAGAAAAATTTAGCTAATTTTGAGGTTATTATTTCCCACCTGCTTACTCTTGAGCACGGAAGAGATACAACGTTGATTGCATTAGGTGGTGGAGTTATTGGTGATATAACTGGTTTTGCTGCTGCATGTTATCAGCGTGGAATTGATTTTATACAAATTCCGACAAGCCTGCTTTCACAAGTTGATTCATCAGTAGGTGGCAAAACAGCAGTAAATCATCCACTAGGTAAAAATATGGTGGGCGCATTTTACCAGCCTAAAGCTGTATTTATTGATATTGATAGCCTTACTACTTTACCAATTCGCGAGTTTAATGCGGGAATGGCTGAAGTTATTAAGTATGGTATTTTAGGTGATAAAGAGTTTTTCTTATGGCTTGAAGATAATATTTCAGCCATTAAAGCGGGTGAAAAACAAGTTTTAGCACAAATGATAGAAAAGTGCTGTCAATGTAAAGCTGATATAGTCGCTAGTGATGAGAAAGAATCAGGAGTTAGAGCACTGCTGAATCTAGGTCATACTTTTGGTCATGCTATTGAAGCCGAGCAAGGTTATGGAAAATGGTTGCATGGTGAAGCTGTAGCTACTGGCATGGTACTTGCTGCTAAATTAGCATTAGCAATGAATTTGCTTGAAGTGTCAGAATTTCGACGTATAGAAAAATTAATTGCAGCGTTTGATTTACCCATAACGGCTCCTAAAAACATGGGCTTCGCTGAGTTTATTCGTCATATGCGTCGAGATAAAAAAAATATCGCCGGTAAGCTGAGATTTATAATACCAACAGCTATTGGTCAATCTGAAATTCGTGACGATGTCACTCAAGATACGCTTCAAGAAATTCTATAATTATCTTTTCTCGTAGGCGTGCTGTCTACGAGAAGAATTTAAAGTATAGAAAGGAATAAGCATGTCAGCATCCGCAAACTCCCATTCGACATATCAAACAACACATAGGCTAACTGAGAGCGAATCTACATTAGCGGATAGTAGTGTGGCTATTAGTGTTACGGCACGTATTGACTACAACTTACGGTTTGCTAAACAAGCTGTGCTAGTCGTTGGTGATAATACCGAACAATACTCACAGCTGGCTAGCCAATTTCTAGTCAGTCTATCAAATGTGAACCATTCTGATACTCAAGATAAGCACATCAATGTGGCGTTTGTTGCCGCGTCTTCAAAATTAAATGATATTCAAATACGTTGTCGTTTAATTGAGCAGCTATTTGTAAATACTTTGTTTGATCCTGAGAAATCTTTAGCAGTAAGTGTTTTGGGCTTCGCCAAGCAACATGGTGAATCTATTTCTATCGTAATAGATCATGCCCATGCGCTTTCATTACAAGTTAAATATGAATTGTGTCAATTGGTGACTTTAGCCAAAAAAAGCAAACTAACGATTAACGTTGTACTTTTTGGTTTAACCGAAGCTGCACAGCAGTTAGCGATTAATAAAAGCTTGTTCAAGAACAAAATGGCTATCATTGATGCTGAATCCGGCCAAGTGATTGGCTTAGATGATAAAAAAATGATGATTACAAAGAGTGCTAGTCCGATACTTTTATGGCAAAAAATAAGTTTGGTTAGTGCTATTTTGCTTATTGGTGCGGCACTTACCTGGATTTATTTATTAATAGCTGAAGATGTAAATAATCAAGCGTTCAACATAAAAGAACAAACTGTTCTGGAAAGTGGCACTTTGCACAGTTTATCATCGCCTAATGTAAACGATATTTCTGATAACGAAAATACCAGACAAATGCAAAAGAAACAAAAGACCGCTCTATTAGAACTATCGGTCCATGCCAGTGAATCCTCAGATATAGTACAAGCGACAAGTGAAGAAATTAATCAGGCGTTAATGACTATCCAGTCAGTTACTCCTATCAAAAAAATACCTGCTAAAGCTGGTGATGTTCTTCAAGCATTAGCTATTGCTGATAATAAAATTGATGCCGAGGTTATCAACATTCTGAGTAAAGAAACGGTTAATCAAAACCCTGCCGCTGAAATCACTAATAACTATTATCAAAGCAAAGCAAAAGAATATGAAAATGGATATGTGATCCAAATTGCCGGTTTTTCTGATGAAAGATTATCGGATCGATTTTTGTCACTTTACCCTGAAGAAAACCTGCATAGCTACCAAAAGCAACTGAACGGGAAAGAATTTACTGTTATCACAACGAAAGCCTTTCCAAATAAAACGGAAGCTAAGTCAATAATTCAGTCATTACCAATACAACTGATTGAGCGTAAACCTTGGGTCAAGCCTATTTCGTCAGTTATCAACGAAATTAATACCTTTAAGCGATAATTCAAGCTACAATCCGCCATTAAATTATTAAGTAGACCCCAGCCTAGCTCTGTAGCAATAAGAGTAAAGAACAAGCTTGAAGAAGGTAAACTTCTAATATTCAATAACATTGTTATTAGACTTGTATACTTTGTTCCTGCTAAGATCTAGGCGAAAGATTACAACTGCTATATTCTTCAGAAAATTACGCCAGCATAAATTACAGTATTGGCAATAAGGTCTAGAGTGAGTAAAGATACATTGCAAATTAATATGCGATCACCTTTAAAGTGGGCGGGTTACTCTTACGCTTTTAGTATGAAATTCACCTCCAACGTTTTTTGTTTTTCAAAAGTATGAAAATTCATATATCATCTATTTATCGACAATCCTTCATGTTAGCTTTAGCTACGAATAATTTATAGGTTTTTTGTGACTAAAGTAAAATCAATAGCAAGTATGAGATCCGCCTTGAAATGGGCAGGTGGTAAAAAAAAAGTTGTACATGAAATAGCTACACTCTTACCTTCAAAAGGAAGGAGAAGATTAGTTGAACCCTTCGTTGGTGGTGGATCTGTATTTCTAAATTTAGATTTTGATGAATATCTATTGGTAGATTTAAATCAAGATTTAATTTCACTATTCAATATAATTAAAAATGAGCCTACTAAGTTTATTTCAGATGCTGAGAAGTTCTTTAATGGGGACTATAATCAGCAAGAAAAGTATTACGACTTTCGAAAGCAATTTAATCAATCTACTGATTCATATGAGCGCTCTTTATTATTTTTATATCTAAATAGACATGGTTATAATGGATTATGTCGATATAACAAAAGTGGCGGTTACAATGTACCTTTTGGTAGATATAAACATCCATACTTTCCCAAAGAAGAGTTAAAATATTTTTCTGAAAAAGCTCAAAAAGCTACCTTTATACAGGGTGATTTTGAAACTGCATTCTCTCAACTCCGAGCGGACGATGTAGTTTATTGTGATCCTCCTTATTCACCGATAAACCCAACTTCAAACTTCACTGCATATGCGGGTAATTCTTTTACTGATGAAGATCAAAAACGTCTAGTTGGTTATGCTGAATTAGCGAAACAAAAAAATATACCTACATTAATATCAAATCATTATGTGGACTTTACACGTGAGCTATATAAAGGCGCAACTAAGAGCAAATTGTTTCAGGTGCAACGTTCAATAAGTCAAAAAGGAAAAGGGCGAGTTAAGGTTCAAGAAATTTTGGCACTATATAAGTAAGAGAATATTATGTTATTTGGTATATGTAAAAGAAGATTAAGTTAATGAAAAATAGGTGAGTCATGAAGTCTTACCATAACTTTTTTGTTAATAATCATAATTTATGATATTCAGTCAGCAATCTTAATAATCACCTTAAAAATATCATAATATTATTAATCAGCTTTAATCATTAAAGTTTCGATCAAGAATCAGCTTCAAAATAGCGAAATATTATTAATCAGCTTTAATCATTAAAGTTTCGATCAAGAATCAGCTTCAAAATAGCGAAATATTATTAATCAGCTTTAATCATTAAAGTTCCGATCAAGAATCAGCTTAAAAATAGCGAAATATTATTAATTAGCTTTAATCATTAAAGTTTCGATCAAGAATCAGCTTTAATACTTAGAAGTTGAAATTGGACAATTACATCAGTTGTACCACTAATAAATTATGATCACTTTGTGCGCTAAGGGACATTAGCTGAATTTTTCTGCTCTATCTTTTATAATAAAAATTTTATGTCATGTTAATGAGCTGGCTCAGTAACACATATCTACCAGTAGGATATCTCGTTAATATTCTAAAATTATGTCAATTTGTCAGTAATATCTAACTATTTATAGGAATGTTGTTTTATGCGGTATTTAATACTTTGATATTATGGGATATTAACGTGAATTAAATAATGATTATGGATAGATTATTACTGAAACGTATCCATAATATACTGTTAGTTTTTACATGGAGGATTGGCATTGTCAGCAGAAAATTTTTTAAATGCAGAGACGGATACTTTTGGCGGAATAATCAAAGGTGATAATAAATTCAAAGTCCCTTTATACCAAAGAGATTATTCATGGAATAAAACTCATTGGAATGATCTTTGGTTAGATATAGAAGCAAATAGACACAACGACTCTAAACATTATATGGGGTCTGTTGTGTTAGTGTCTAAACACAAAAAACAATACGATATTATCGATGGGCAGCAACGTTTAACAACGCTTACTATTTTAGTTTTAGCTGTTGTAGATACATTAAAAGATCTTGTGAAACGAGAGATCGATGTAGAAAACAATGAAAAAAGAATAGACCTGTTAATTACAGACTTTATCGGTAAAAAATCACTTTCCTCATTGAATTATGAAAATAAAATTGAATTAAATGAAAGTAATAATCCTTTCTTTTCTACATATCTAACTAACTTTAGAAAGCCAGTAAATATAAAGTCGGAAATCAAAAGTAACAAACTACTTTTTGATTGCTTTAATTACTATAAAGATCTAATTAAAGAGGAAATTTTTAAAGATGATGATGTTTCTTCATTAATTTCCTTTGTTGAATATATATCTGATAGCCTGTTATTTATTCAAATTACAGCTACTGATGATTTAAGTGCTTACCTTATTTTTGAAACTTTAAATGATAGAGGTTTAGATCTATCTGTTACTGATCTATTGAAAAACTATTTATTTTCCATTGTAGATGAATCAGATAAAAGCCATGTTAAAAATATATGGGATGTAACAATCAATCATGTCTCATACTCAGGATTTCCAAAATTTTTGCGTCATTACTGGATGATGCAAAATGGATTAATTCAAGAGAAAGAGTTATTCAAAACTGTAAAAAGATATATCAACACCCCTAAAACAGCCTTTGAATTATTAAACAGTATGAGCGAGGTATCAGAAGTTTATGCTGCACTGAGTGACTCCAATCATCAATTATGGGAAGGTGAAGAAAGAGTTAAAAAACACATTAGGGAATTGAACCTATTCAATGTAACCCAATGTTATCCATTGCTAATAAATGCATATTTATTTTTAGATCATGATGACTGGATTGCAACGTTAAGAATATGTTCAGTTATATCATTTAGGTACATGCTTATATCTGGGTTAAACCCTAATGCTTTAGAGTCAAAATATAATGATGCTTGTAAAGCAATAAATTCTGGTGCGGTAAAAGGCGCTAGAGATATATTTACTATATTACAGCCTTTATATGTTAACGATGAAGACTTTGAGCGTAACTTTGAGTCTAAGTCCATTCGAACTAAAAGATCAGCTAAATTAGCCCGTTATATAGTTTATAGCGTTGAAAATCATTTATCAGAACATGTATTAGATTTTGAATTTGATAATGGTTCTTTAGAGCATGTTTTACCTGAAAATCCCTCAGAAGAATGGAATGAAAATTTCCCAAAAGATATTGAAGAAAGTTTTATATACAGGCTCGGTAATTTTACGTTGTTAGAGCCAGATAAAAATCGAATTATTGGCAATAAAGGTTTTGTCCATAAATCCGAAGTTTATAAAACAAGTAGATATGAACTAACAAAACGCTTTGGTTATCAGAAATGGGATCAAAATAACCTTAATGCAAGACAAAAGTATTTAGCAAAACAAGCTAAAGCTATTTGGAGTTTACCTTACGTGTAAAGTAAAAATTAACAAACTGTTCAAGCGGGACAAATTACAATTGGCTGGTTCCGCTTTCATTTTAGCCAACTACAATTTGTCTCTAATAGGGCACTAGTTGTTTCTCACGGTAGGGTTATTAATTGAAAGTTACGATTGATCAAAAGTGGAATTTTATTGAAGCTTTAAATGCTGCTCGCAAGGCTTATATTGGTTGGGGTAAGACAAGTACAGGCTATAGAAATAGTGTAATGATGGTCTGGGGAGCCACTGTGGGTAAAACTAGAGCATTGAATGATTTTAATCAACTAATAAAAGAACATGGTTCTAAGAAAAAATTAGCTGAATATCTCTATTTAAGTGATTACTCATTAGGGAGTTTAGTTTCACACTTTAAGTCCTTACCTGATGACCTTGAACTTATATCACATGATAACCCTTTCAACTTTATTGAAAGTCAAAAATGTAGTCTCGAAGAGGATTTAACTCACGAATTTAAAGAAATTAAAGGTTCAAACCCTACAAAAGCAATTCAAAGTTTAGTTGATGAATACATTTTGGCATTTATTAATAGCTCAGGAGGTAGTGTCTTTTGGGGGATTTGTGACAATGGTAATGTCAAAAGTATAAAGTTGAACTCTGTGCAAAAAGATGAAATAAGAAAAGTCATAAATAATAAAGTTCACACAATTGAACCTAAAATAGATCCTACTAAAATAATAGTTTTATTTCATGGAGTACTAAACTCAAATGGAGGTTTTGTACTAGAGGTCAAAGTTCCAAAATCAAACTCAATTGGTTTATATTTTAATTCGTCTGGTAATACATGGGTTCGTGTAAATGGTTGCAAGCAAAGATTACAAGGACTAGCGTTACAAGACTATATAATTCAGCGAATGCATAAAAATAACTAACATGAAAATCAACAAGGACTTAACAGTTGGATACGTTTCGTTTCGCTACACATTTTAGCAAACTATCATTCTCTGCTTAGTAAGGTCTTATCGATACAAAATCTAATCCACATCAACGCTACAGGTTAGCCCGCAGTGGTGGTAAAAGGGTGCACTAGCGGTGTTCTATAAAGCCAAAGATAACAGATCTGATAAAGTCGAAATGTTGTGGCACAGTTAAATGTAATTAGATGGCACTGATGCTAGATATTTTCCATTTTGATCAAGAATCAGCTTAAACATTATATGCAAACATTACGGCAAGTTTGCTACATACTTTATCGATAGCTCCAAAGTACTTAGTAACTAACACTTTTAAACGTTTAGTAATAAGTAGAACCGAATGATGCTGGTTGTGTAAATAGGTTTATAATGCTGTTTATTTGCAGGTTATTAATCCAGATTTCTTAGCTTCAAATCTTGGAGTTTGGGTTTATCCAAACCTAGTTCCTTCAATTCATCCAAATAATAATTACGAAATTCAGTGCTTTTACTGGCATGACCGAATTGGAAAAAGCCTTGATTAGGTTGATATTCGAATAATTCTATATGGGACTCAGGATACAGGTTATTATTTCCAACCCAAAAGTCTAGTCTTTGCTTGTGTTGTTTTACTGGAAAAAAACCAGAATGCTGATATTTATACTTTGAAAAACTTTCAATTTTTGCATATTGAAAATGTGGACTCTATTCGCGTGATTCTTTCATAATATTCCTTTGAAGTATTCAATGTTTAACTCTAAATAATATTAATGAAGCAACTCTGAATGTTGGGCTAAGTTGTTGCTTCATTAATTTTAAAATCCATTTATCAATTATTTATTTTTTATGTAATGTTGTGCCATATGTAGCTGTGACACGCCTATTACTTCTTCGATTACCTTGATTTCATCACCACGCTTGAGCATTTCATTAACCATATTCATTGTGAATGTATGTCGTAAATTGGAAATAGAAAACGTTATGTTTTTTTGTAATACTTTTAATTCCAAATTAGCCTTGCTCAATATAGTACTTATATAGCTATTGTCTAATCTTCTTCCGGTCATATTTGTGAATACAAATCCAAGGTCAATATCTTTATTTGGATAATGTTTATTGCGCTCTTCAGCAATGTAGGAATCTAAAGTATTCATCACATGTTTTGATAGATAAACAGTGTTTTTTCTCCCACGTTTATAGCTATTAAATTGAAGATAACCTTTGTCCTGATGTCGGGCTAACGATTCTATTTTTAAATTAATTACCTCTGATGCTCTAAGCCCTGAGAGTAAGACTAATTCAATCATCGCTTGGTTTTTTTTATTCGAAAGAGCCTTACACTGGAACAGTTGAACGGATTCATAACGATTATAAATTATTTTGTTGTGACTAATTCTAGGTATGCGGATTGAAAAATTCCAACTAGGATGCTTAATTTTGTCACCTGTAATAAAGTGAAAAAATCCCTGTAAATGACTCAATGTTATTTTAACAGACTGAAAGGTTAACTTTTTTTGTTCAGCTTTCTTTATTAAAGAGTCTTTGAAAATAGATATTTGTTTAATATCTATTGGGTTCAATATCGAATTTTCCTCTGTAAATATTACGAACTTAGCTAAAGACCCTGCAATCTGTCTAATTGAATTTATCTGTAGATTTTTCTTCAGATATTTAAATCTCAAAAAAGAATTTATATCATTGCATAAGGGGGCTGAATTTGAAGATTCCAATTGTGGAAACTTCGCATTTAATCCGTGATCTTTGACTTCTTTATTATTAATAGCGTACTGGTTCTCGGCAGTTAATAACTTCATTGGTATCATTTTAATTATTTCATTTTTACGTTTAATCATTTTTTTTGCTCCATTAGGTTACTGCAAAAAATATATATCTTTTACTTGTGCTCGTCAAGTATTTATTGCAGTATTCAAATACTGCAATTTAAGTTAAAAGGAAAAATATATGAAATTAATTAATGAAGTGCTAAATAAAATAGAAGAACTTGGTCAATCTAAATCAGCGGATTTACTTGCTAATGGATTGGCCTCAGCTTGTAACTCTAATTATAAAATCAGCTTGTTAGACATAGCGGTATCATTAGATACAAGTAATAAAAAGCTAGTGAAACGCTTATCAGAAATTACTCAAGAGGAGGATTATAGTAATGCTAGCCAAGACCATGCTCTTACTTGGTTAAGACAAAGAAAGTATATAATTTAGAAGGTTGTTATTTTTTATAATTTGACGTGGAAGTATCTAACATCGATATGAAATAATAGAACTATATGATCTTATATTATTCGTATAGTTCTCTACTTTCGGTGCCACATGTTTAATAACATGGCTAACCTAAGAAAGAGCAACTTCACCTGACTCTGGATAGTTGCTACTAAAATTAATTCTATCTATTCACATGCATAGATAAATATGGAAGGTATTGTAACAGGAATTAATAATTGCAGTATTTAATTACTGCAATTATTAATTGACCTTTACTTATATCTACGTCAAGATAATTTACATTAAATTAATTCATGGTCATAAGCGGTTTAAAAGCCGTATGTACTTCAATGGGTTCCCCATATAACAGGAAGTGACTGTTAGAAAAAGGTTGTAAAATCTAATGAGAATAAGTTTTTATGGTAATACGTTAGGTGATATTGCAGATGTCTGCTCAGGCCATCCATTTCGCGGCACGATTAAGCAATATGACAACGGAGACGTTAATGTTTTACAGGTTAGAAATACTAAGGATACAGGTGAGATAAATCAGTATGGAATGGTCGAGACTAAGCTTTCAACAAAAAAGCAACCAGACTGGTTACAAAATGGCGATGTGTTATTTGTCGCTAAAGGAGCTAAACACTACAGTGTGCTCGTAGATAATATTCTTGACCGAACTGTTTGTTCTCCGCACTTTTTCTTGGTTCGTATCAAGACTAAGTTTAGAGATACTGTGTTACCGGAATTTCTTGTTTGGCAGCTTAATCAGCAGCCTGCACAGCGCTACTTTAAGGCAACAGCCGAAGGCTCAATGTACTTGAGTATTCGCAGACAGGTATTGGAAAACGTGCCGATTAAAGTACTGTCTATAGATAAGCAGCGTCAATTAACATCTTTACACCGCTGCGCAGTAAAAGAAAATAATTTATTACAACAGCTTATTGATAACAGACAGAAACTACTTGATGTCATTGCAGACGATGCTCTAGAAGAAGATGTTATTTAAAATATTAATGAAAAATAAAGAAATAAAAAATAAGGATTAAACCGCAATGACAGCAACAACGCCAACAAGTCAAATAAGTCAGGACGATATTAATAAAGCAGTATGGGCTGCTTGCGACACCTTTAGAGGGGTAATCAACGCTGATACATACAAAGACTTTGTGCTTACTATGTTGTTCTTAAAGTACGTCTCTGATATTTATAAAGACGAATATCATAAACTCGTTGAGCAATATGGCGATAACACTGAACTGATTCATGCGATGATGTCAAAGCAGCGCTTTGTATTACCTGAAGGTGCTAGCTTTTGGGATTTATACGAACAACGCCACAAAGCGGGTAACGGTCAACGTATTGATCAGGCTTTACATGCATTAGAAGAGGCCAATGGGACTAAACTTAAAAATGTATTCCAAGATATCAGTTTTAATACAGATAAGTTAGGACAAGAAAAAGAAAAGAACGATCTATTACGCCACTTATTAGAAGACTTTGGCAAAGACATTTTAAACCTCAGTTCTGAACGTGTCGGTAGTTTAGATGTAATTGGTAATGCCTATGAATTTCTTATCAAACATTTTGCTGCTGGCAGTGGCGCAACAGCCGGGGAATACTATACCCCGCCAGAAGTTTCAGATCTACTCGCTACGATTTTAGAACCTGTTGAAGGTGACCAAATATGCGATCCGTGCGTTGGGAGTGGCTCACTCTTGTTAAAATGTGGCGCAATGGTCCGTAAAAACTCAGGCTCAAAAAAATATGCATTATTTGGTCAAGAAGCCATTGGTGCAACTTGGGCACTAGCAAAAATGAACATGTTCTTGCACGGTGAAGACAACCACCGTATTGAATGGGGTGACACTATTCGTAATCCGCTTCTGTTAGATAAAGATGGTAAGGCTTTGTTAAACTTCACAATAGTGACATCGAACCCACCATTTTCGTTGGACAAGTGGGGTCATGATAAAGCTAGTGATGACCCATACGGGCGTTTTCATCGGGGGATCCCACCAAAAACAAAAGGGGATTACGCCTTTATCAGTCACATGATTGAAACCCTAAAGCCAGAAACAGGCCGAATGGGGGTCGTTGTGCCACATGGTGTGTTATTTCGCGCATCTAGTGAAGGTAAAATTCGTCAAAAATTGATTGAAGAAAACCTACTTGATACTGTAATTGGCCTGCCAGAAAAGCTGTTTTTTGGTACGAGTATTCCTGCCGCTATATTAATTTTCAAAAAGACAAAAAATGATAACAAGGTATTATTTATTGATGCCAGTCGAGAATTTAAATCAGGAAAAAATCAAAACCAATTAACGTCTGCCAATATTGAAAAAGTTATCGATACCTATAAAACTCGTGAAACAATCGACAAGTATTCATATTTAGCTACTTTTGATGAGATAAAAGAAAACGACTTTAACCTCAATATTCCACGCTATGTCGATACTTTCGAAGAAGAAGCTGAGATAGATTTAGTTGCAGTGCGTACTGAGCGTGTTCAACTACAAAAGGAGTTAAAAAATATTGAAGTTGAAATGGAAGGCTATTTAAAGGAGTTAGGTTATGGTACCTAATGGATGGAAACATACAAAACTGGGTAGTGTTGCCGAACTTCAGCGTGGTTTTGATCTACCGTCTTCAAAAAGAATTAATGGATACATACCAATTATTTCATCAGGTGGATTATCTGGCTATCACAATGAATTTAAGGTGAAACCGCCAGGAATAGTAACAGGACGATATGGCACTATTGGTAATGTATTTTACATGGAAGAAAATTTCTGGCCATTAAATACCTCGCTTTGGGTAAAAGACTTTCATGGCAACGAACCGTTTTTTATTTATTATCTTTTATCAAGTTTTGACTTTAAAAAATTTAGTGACAAAACAGGAGTTCCTGGCGTAAACAGGAATGATCTGCATGCAGTAAAGGTTTTTGTTCCTCCTAAAATAGAGCAACGAAAAATCGCCAAAATTTTATCCACTTGGGATCGTGCTATTAGCACTAATGAGTGTTTAATCGATAATAGTAAGCAGCAGAAAAAAGCCCTAATGCAACAACTACTGACAGGTAAAAAACGCTTACTTGATAATACAGGGAAACAGCTTAGTGCTGAGTGGAACGATGTAACCATCGGAAGTGTTTTATCAATTGGGGGAGGAAAGGATTATAAACATTTATCTAGTGGAAATATCCCGGTATACGGTTCAGGGGGACATATGCTGAATGTTTCCGAATACTTATACGATGGTGAAAGTGTATGTATTGGTAGAAAGGGAACCATAGACAAGCCTATGTTTTTAAATGGAAAGTTTTGGACGGTCGATACGCTTTTTTATACTCATAGTTTTATTAACTCGTTACCACAATTTATATATCAATATTTTCTTACTATAAATTGGCGAAAATATAGTGAAGCCAGTGGTGTACCAAGCTTATCTAAATCAATTATAGAAAAGATAAAAATAAAACTGCCTACGTTACCAGAGCAAAAATTAATTATTGAAGTTTTAATCAATGCAGATAAAGAAATTAGTCTACTCGAACAACAACTGGATGACTTTAAACAAGAAAAAAAAGCATTGATGCAGCAGTTGTTAACTGGCAAGCGCAGAGTTTTAGTTTAAATAAAGGAATATTAATGACAACAACCGAAATGTTTACCGATTTTTTAAAAAATGTTGCTATTGATAATAGTGCTTCGATTACATCTAAGTATGAAGAAATCACAGCGGCATTAAATAAAAAATTCAGAAACACAGAGTCAAAAACGGCCAATAGCTTGCAAGTAGGCTCTTATGGTCGTTGGACAGGTATAAAAGGCATATCGGATTTAGATATGCTTTATATAATGCCAAGCTCAAAATGGAATGATTATAAAGACGGTGAACAATCGAAGTTGTTAGATGATACCAAAGAAGCCATTCAAGCGAGATACCCAAAAACTATAGTCAAAAAAGATAGGTTGGTAGTTCAAGTTCTATACAAGAGTTTTACTGTGGAAGTCCAACCCGTTTTTGAACAAGATGATTCGAGCTTTAAATACCCAGATACATACAATGGTGGTAGCTGGAAGATCACAAAACCACGTGATGAAATAAAAGCCATGAAAGAGTTCGTTGACCAAAAAAACAAAAATCTACGAAAGCTTTGCAAAATGGGGAGAGCTTGGAAAAACAAATGTGGCGTTGGCATGGGTGGTCTTTTGATTGATACCCTAGCTTATAACTTTCTTAATTCTAATTCAGATTATGATAATCGCTCTCTAGCTTATTATGACTGGATGTGTAGAGATTTTTTTAAATATCTGTCAGAAGAACCTAACAAAGACTATTACTTAGCCCTTGGCAGTAACCAAAGAGTGACAGTTAAGAGTAAATTCCAACGAAAAGCTAAAAAAGCATATGAGCTGAGCTTAGATGCTATTAATGCTGGTGAATCATCTTCAGCAAATAAAAAATGGAAAAAAATATTTGGCCGTCCTTTTCCTGCCGCTATCCAGCAAGAAAGTAAATCCTCTGTTTATAGAAATACAGAACAATTTATTGAAGATTTATACCCTATCGATATTAGGTTTAACGTCAGGCTTGAATGCGAGGTTTCTCAAAATGGCTTCAGAGAAGCTTTACTTAGAACGATGCTGGCTAAAAAGTTAAAATTACAGTCAAAGAAAAAGCTTAACTTTTTTATTGCTGATATTGATGTTCCTGGTGAGTTCATCATCAAATGGAAAGTGCTTAACCGAGGTGCTATAGCTGAGCAAAGAGATTGTGTTCGTGGTGACATAATTATTGATAAAGGCTTTAGGAAGAAAGAAGAAAAAACAGACTTTAACGGAGAGCATATTGTTGAATGTTTTGTGATTCAAAATGATGTTGTTGTGGCAAAAGACCGAATCGATGTACCAATCCAGTGAGGCGATAATGGATAATAATAACTTAAAAAAGCACATTGCTGAAACAGGCTACAACGTTGGTTATTCAGCTAAGTTGCACTTTGCTAGCTTTGAAATGATCGAAAAACTTCCTGGTGTCATAAGCTTCATATCAATGGCCTTTGGCGTTTATGCCTTAGCGTTTTCTGAACTATCAACCAAGTTTATGTCTAGCACTCTACTTGTACTTGGTTTAGTTGGCATTTACATCAGTTTGAAAAATGGTGATAAAAATAGCTATGAAGAAAAAGGAATAATACTTACGGGCTTGTTTAATGAGCTGAAACATTTAATGGCTGATGCCAAGGAACAATCTGATCAAGCTGCGTCAGTTTCAGACAAATTAATAAATATTGAAAACAGATATAATCAGAGCTGTGCATCTCATCATATTATGTTTGCAACTTGGTTTGCTCATTACAAGTTTTTCTGGGAGCAGCAAATTGAATGGATTGCTGAATATAGATCTTTTGGCTTTTGGCGAGATAAAGTTCCTTTAACCTTATGGGTAACTATCTTTGTTTTACTCATAATCGTTATTGTTAATTACACCGAAATTTTCACCGTTCTCTGTGATCTTTTGAACATGAAAGGCAGTCATTAAAAATGAACACCAACTCAGTTAACTTTCAAGAAGAGTTCAGTTCCAAAATACCAGCGTTAGCTCTGTTAAGTAACTTAGGTTACCAGTTCATTCCCCCTAGTGAATGTGAAGCATTGCGTGGTAATCCATTTACACCAGACAAAAAAAGTACTCATCAAGTTATCTTATTGCCTATCATGCGTGCATTTTTGGCAAAACAGACCTTTTCCTTTGCAGGAAAGCAACACAATCTTTCAGATGCAGCGATTGATAAAGTTTTGCATGAATTAAACCCTGCAATGAATTTAGGGCTTAAAGCGGCCAATGAAAAGCTCTACAACGCCATGATGTATGGCGTTAGTGTCACAGAATTTGTTGATGGTAAAAAAACTTCTCCGACTATTCAGCTTATCGATTGGCATGAGAACGATAATAATAGTAATCAGTTCCATTTCACTGAAGAGTTGCTGGTTCAAAATGCTGAAGGCACTGGCAACCGTATTCCTGATATAGTCTGCTTTGTAAATGGCCTACCTTTAGTAGTGATTGAGGCGAAACGTCCTGACTCAAATAAAGAAGGCAAATCAACCAATTCAGAGGCTATTTCACAGCAAATACGTAACCAAGGCCAACAAGAAATCCCTCACTTATTTGCTTATAGCCAGTTACTTTTAGCTGTAAATGGACACGAAGGGTTATATGCGACCTGTGGTACGCCTGAAAAATTTTGGGCAAAGTGGAAAGAAGAATTAATACCAGAAGTTGAATTTATTCGCTTAAAAAATAGTAAGCTTGATGATGAGCAACTTAATGGATTGTTCAACCATCGATCTGTATTTGCTAAAAATGAGTACTTGTCTTTAATTGCCGCAGGTTGTTTAGCCGTAACAGATCAAGACCGACTGATTATCAGCTTATTACGTCCTGAACGGCTGTTAGAAATGACGCGTTTATTTACTCTATTTGATAAAAAAGTAGGTAAAATAGTCGCCCGTTATCAGCAAGTCTTTGGCATTAAAGCCTTGGTTGAACGTATTAATACCTTCGATATCAAAGGCGCTCGTGAAGGAGGTGTAATTTGGCACACTACAGGCAGTGGCAAGTCATTTACCATGGTATTTTTATCAAAAGCCCTTATTTGGCTAGAAGATCTTACTCAATGTCGTGTGATTATTGTGACAGATAGAGTGGACTTAGAAGATCAACTTAGCCGTACTTTTGCATCAGGTGGCGTGCTGACCGACAGAGATAAAAGAGATGCCATGGCAACTTCTGGTAAGCGCTTAGCCGAGCAAATAGGTAAAGGTAATGAACGCGTTATTTTTTCAATAATTAATAAGTTTGGTTCAGCTATTAAACAAAAAGAGTGCTTTAACAACAGCCCAAATATTATTGTATTAGTGGATGAGGGCCACCGCAGTCAAAACGGTGAAAATAATATTAGAATGCTACAAACACTGCCTAAGGCAGCATTTATAGCATTCACAGGTACTCCATTGTTAAAAGATGATAAGACCGAAAATAAATTCGGTAAAATAATCCACTCCTACACCATGCAACAAGCAGTTGAAGATAAAACTGTTACTCCTTTGTTGTATGAAGAGCGTATTCCAGAGCTGAATGTTAATGACAAAGCGATAGATGCTTGGTTTGACCGTATGACACAAAAGCTTACTGATAAGCAGAAAACTGATTTAAAGAGGAAGTTTTCTCAAAAAGGTCAAATATATCAAACCGTAGGTCGCATAGAATTGATTGCCCATGATATTTCTGATCATTTCCAGAATTTCAAACAGCAAGGACTAAAAGGGCAACTAGCCTGTGATTCAAAAGCCTCTGCTATTAGGTATAAAAATTCGTTAGACAAAATTGGTAAGGTGACTTCTGTCGTGGCCATGTCAGAACCTGATACACGTGAAGGTCATGATGTAGTTGACCAAGAAAGTAAAGATATCGTACAGAATTGGTGGAAAGGTAATGTCGCCAATACATATGGTGGCGATGAAAAATCCTATACCAAAGCAATAATCGAGGACTTTAGCCGTGATGATGGCCCAGACATCATGATAGTTGTTGATAAGCTTTTAACTGGCTTTGATGAACCTAAAAATACGGTGTTGTATATAGACAAGCCTCTTAAAGAGCATAGCCTTATTCAAGCAATTGCTCGCGTAAATCGTTTACACAGTAAAAAGCAATTTGGTTACTTGATTGATTACCGAGGGATTTTGAAAGAACTCGATACAACGATTGAAAAATACCAAGACTTGGCTGAACGCACACAAGGTGGCTTTGATGTAAACGATCTTAAAGGTTTATATAACCCCATGGACACCGAATACAAGAAGTTATCAGGACTTCATAGTGACCTTTGGGGGATTTTTATTACTGTTCAAAATAAACAAGATGGCCCCGCTTTAAGGCAAGTTCTAGCACCTAAGGTGCAAGAGTTTGAAGGTCAGATTGTTGATACAAACCTTAAAAATCGTGACGATTTTTATTCTGCACTTACTGCATTTTCCAACTGTATGAAAGTGGCTTTACAGTCCGCTAGCTATTTTGGAGATAAGTCTCTCGATAATAAACGAGACTTATATAAATGTGACTTAAAAGCCTTTGTAGATTTGCGTAAACAAGTACGTGAAGACGCGAATGAAACCATTAATTATGATGAATATGCCGAAGATATACGTAGCTTATTGGATAAACATATAGCAGGAGTTGAAGTAAAAGAACCTGGCGGTGCTTACTTGGTTGGTAGCTTAGGCAAGGATGTAAAACCACAAGATCTGAGTGATGATGAAGCACGCAATCAAACTGACAAGATTACAGGTCGTATCACAAAAATGATTGAACAAGATCTTGCTGATGATCCTTACGCACAAGAGTATTTTTCTAAATTACTTAAAAAAGCAATTGAGAAAACCAAGGAGATGTTTGATGCGCCAGTTAAACAATACATTTTGTTTGCTGATTTTGAGCAAGATATAAAAGAGCGAAAAATTGCAGGTATACCAAACGACTTTATCAATGATTCAGGTAAGCTAAATAAACATGCTCAAGCCTATTTTGGCTTGTTTAAGTATACTTTTGACGCAGACTATTTAATCGAGCAATCATTAGATAATGATAAATTAGTAGAACTGACCTTTAATATCGATGAGGTAGTTAACAACGCAGTGGCAGAATATTCTATTAACCCGGCTGAAATTGAAAATGCTATCAGTATGAAGTTATTACCCATGTTGTTTGCTGATTTGGGGATTGATAATGCTCAAAAACTCATTGAAGAAGTACTTAAAATTACACGCCTTGGTTTAGCAAGGAGGTAGTTATTATGGCCAATTCATCAGTTACTGCTGCCATTAATAAAAAAATAAATCACCCGACAACGGCTGAGTGTGGTGTCTTTTCTTACGGTAATGCCATAATTAATTATGATGTTATCCGTAAATCTGTGAGTAACAAGGTTAAGTCTCGTAAGGTAGTGATAAAGGTTCATCCTGATAAACGTGTGGTGGTAACGGTGCCAGATGATGCTACAGATGAATCAGTTCAAGAGGCTATACTAAAACGAGCTAGATGGATTTGGCAAAATATAGAAGAATTTTCAAAGCAAAAAAATTATGTTTTACCTAAGCGTTACATTAGCGGTGAAACTCAATTTTACTTAGGTAGACGCTATGTTTTAAAAGTACTAATTGACCCTGATAAAATGTCTAACGTTAAGCTTAATCGTGGAAAATTAAATGTAACCTTACGCCACGACTGTGCTTTAGATCCAGAGAGTGGGCGGCTAGTTAAAGTTAAGCCATTAATCGATAAGTGGTATCAACATAAAGCTAAAATAATTTTTTATGAACGTCTAAACAAAATGCTTATCAAAGCAACATGGGTGACCGATATCCCGTCATTCAGAATAATGGCAATGAAAAAGCAATGGGGAAGCTGCTCTACTAAAGGTAATTTAGTACTCAACCCTCATTTAATTAAAGCCTCAAAAGAATGTATTGATTATGTGATATTACATGAGCTTTGCCATATTGCCGAGCACAACCATAGTGAAAGATTTTGGCGACTGTTAACTCAAGTTATGCCTGACTGGAAACAAGTGAAATCCAAGCTGGATGACATGGCAGAGATCTATTTGAATGAGTAAGCCTGACTACGGACCTATATTTTAGGCCACTATTTACGATAGTAGAAAAATCCCTTTTTTTGAAGTGAATATAATCCCCAAAAACTTAATATCTGATTTTTATGTTCAGGTAGTTCCATATATTTTAATCTAATAATAAACATATCAGTATTCCCTCTCAAATTTATATCAGTAACTTATTGATAGTAAGTAGTTATTTTTATTTTAAAATTGGCTTGATCGTTTATTAGTCATATGAATTTAATAAAACGCTATCAAGTAATAAATGTAATTATATTAGCTTTCTTTATTGCACCATTTAAATATTGCATTTAATGTTTGACATTGTAATGTGTATATATTATCTTTATTGCAGTATTTAAATGGAGCATTCAGGTGATAGGTAGACAATCAATACTTAAAAACGTAGATAAAGAAGAGATATCAATAGAAATTATTAGCTATAAAATAGCGGGATTTAAATATAGACAGCCAATAATTGTTATTGATAATACTGATAAAGTGACTGTTGAATATAAAGAAAATAATTCAATAAATATCCCTAAGATAACCTTTCTGTACAGAGTTATTTCTAATAGTGATACCCAAGAACAAATTATTATCGGTCTAGATGTTGTCAATGTTTACCTAATGCATTTATCGGTTAATGGTAATCTGAAAGATACATCAACTTATTCAAGAGCATTTATACATTATTTTTCTTTTTTGGCTGCTATCAATCAAGAGTGGAATGACATGTCTTTTATTCAAAGCCAGCGTCCCACATATATGTTTAAAAATCATTTAGAGGCGATGTATAGAAGTACCGATCCGGAAAGTAATTTAGCGGGTAGTACTGTTAAATCCTATATGAGAAGTATAGTCAATTTTTATCGTTTTTATGTTTCAAAAAAATATCCTTTTATTAACCCTCCGTTTGAAAATAAAGTTGTGAAGTTGAATTTACCTAGCCCTTCTTCTTCGATGAATAGCAATACAACTATTGAAGTTCAATCAAGTGATCTTAGACCGAATGTGCCTGCTCAGAAAGCAGGGGTAATTCTTCACAAATTACGCAGTGTAAATAAACATGAATGGGATTTATTGGATAAGATACTTAGAGTTGATCGAAAGATTTTAAAAAATTCAAATGGATATCTTTACTCCGGTTCACTTCCTCTTGAATTTAGTTATATTTTCTTAATCATGAGGTATACAGGGTTGAGAAGAGCGGAGGTTTTAACTTTAAATAGCTCGCTTATTTTCAAACCAAATATTGAACAGTTAAAAAGGGGGTATGTTTCTATTACTGTAGGTCCAAAATTTGGAGTGGATACAAAAAATGATAAAGAAAGAGAGATTGAATTTCCAACAGGTTTAATGGATAAAGTTTATGAATACCTATTATCTGAACGCTTTATCAAAAGAAGGAATAAGTTTCTTAACCTTAACCAATCTGGTGATCAAAAACGAATTCCCATTTTTCTTAATAACAGAGGAACTATCTACTCTAAAGAAAGCGCCAATGCACGCTGGAGTGAAATTAGGCAGTCGATAGTAAAAAAACTTAATTACGAATTTACGCATAAAATGCACAATTTAAGAGCTACCTATGGTGTATTCCGGTTGTTTTCTTTATTAGATGCAGGGATGAAACAGAGTGATGCCTTAGTCTTTGTACAGACAAAGATGGGACATGAAAAACTTGCTACGACATTAGAATATCTTAAGCAAACTGAGGGAGCAAAAAGCGCAGATGAACTATCAGAAATAGCTCTTAATCATTTATTTGATATTCATGACAAGGCTATAAAATAAATGGCCTTTCAAAATAAAAGACGTAAGTCATTTGTAGCTAATAAAATTGAAGAGGTATCATTAGCCTCAGTCTCATATATATCTATAGATTCATTAGAAATAAACTTTAATGGCTCTATTGCTTACTTCAGAAGATTGAAGTATCGGGGTTGCCCTAAACTGATATTAAACTCTCTGAAAAAGTTGGATTTCAATAAGAAAGATATTCAACATTTGAAAGATATGAATCGAAATGATTTTGTAATGAGTATGTATAACATTTTTTTGAGGTATTCAACACACAGCACGACAGCTTATGGTCGTTTTGCTTTTTTGGCTAGATTTGTTTCTTTTTTAGATACAAAAGAAGTGGAAGCGGAGATCAGTAATAGCACAGTACGACTCTATCTCGAAAATAGAAACCTTGAAGTATTAAAGGGTTCTATTAATAAAAATACATTGCAAAAAGATAAATCACATCTTGTAAATTTATTAAAAGAATTAGGGATGGGTGATATTGCTAGGGATTTACCTGAAATAAAAAATAGAAGACAAGCAGCAATACCCACAGATGCACTGCCAGATAATGACCGTATAGACATAGCCAAAAAGCTTATAAAAGCATTCAATATTTGCGTAAAATATGTCTTTTCTGGAGAAAAACCATCTGCATGTCCTTTGTTTGAGGAAGATGATTTTTGTGTTGAGAGAAAATTTATTCGAGGAGCTAGATATATATCTAAAGGTGAAGACTGGCTGAATTTTGTTACTCGTCTAGCATTGATGATCACCTCATTATGGACAGGTGGGAACCTATCTCCTTTATCTCAGCTTAAGAAAAATGATGTTAAAAGCTTTAAAAAAGGTGATGGTAATAACTATACGCTAAATTCAATAAAGTCTCGTGCACAATACGAAAGACAAGGATTAGAAATAGGGTTTAATAAACGATCAAAAGAGTTTATTGAAAACTGGTTGCTGGTTTCTGAAATAATAGCTCCAGGCCATGATAGTGATTTATTCCCATATCTGAACAAAGCTGGAAATCTCACAGCATTTAGTTGCGGCTACCCAAAACCTCACCAAAGTATTAATAAGAAACTAACAGCGATGGGCTTACCTGAGATTACTACAAGAATCTTAAGAAGTACTCGAAGCTCGACATTAATGCGAGCATACGATGACGTATTTATTGTGGCATCAGCAAATAAAAATACAGTTGAATCAACATCACAACATTATTTAGAAGGTGCAAAAGAAACGCATGAGATGCAGCTAGCAAGTGCCTTTCAAGTTCAAAAAGCAATGGTAGGAGGCATGGAAAAGAAAAAAGCAATAGACAAATATGCGCAGTCTATTAAGGACCCTTTTACGCAAGATGAGTGGCTTGAAAAAAAGAAGAATGCTTTAGCAAATAAAACTCTTTCAGGTGTGAGGTGTACAGAACCATTCGGTGAAAAAGCTAAAAAAAGCTTACGTAAATATAGAAAGTTGGAAGCAAGTAATGACGGAGCTTGCATTGATTTTTTAGATTGTTTTGAATGCCCGTACCACGCTTTAATAGCTGAAGTTGATGATATCTGGTTAATGCTTTCATTTAGATCCATTGTTATTTCATCTATTTCTAGACCGTCCATCAATAGCGTACCATCTGAAAAATTTGGGGATGTACTTGTAAAAGTTGAACTTATTCTTAATAAGTTTAAATCAAAATCTGAAATAAATTATAAGCACGCAGTGGAAAAAAACAGTAAAAAACCTCACCCATTATATTCGGATGAAGATTCAATTAACGATTTACTAGGAATTTATCAATGATCCAATTAGCCGAATTCGAAGCTTTAGCACCCCAAGCACCGAAAATAGTTACAGATAATTCGGAAGATAATTATGTTGTAACTTTAGATGCAAATGATAAGCCGTTATCTTTTTTATATGATGATGAATGGGAGTTTTGTTTTATACGAAAATTTACCCAAGGTAACCCTGTGACTACAGTTTCATTCAAGGGGCTTCATGAAGATCATCGAGCCTGTGTACAACGTGTTTTAGGTGGAATATTGACTATTAATGCTCATAACTATTCGGTTAGTACAATGCGAATTCAGGTTAGCAACTTAACCAGGATTATTAGGTGCTTAGGGACTAAAGATTGGACGCAACTAGATAGCAATTCTTCTTTTAGGGGCTTTAAATTAAGGCTGAGTGAGTTAAGTCTTTCTGCTCAGACGATAAAAGAAACGGCTTCAACAATTAATAAATTATACGATCTTAAATTAACTTCCCGATTAATCACAAGGCCAAAAAAATTGGCAAAAGAATGTGCGTGTATTAATAAGCAAGTCCAAAAGCAACACATAGCGATACCTGAATCTATAGCTAAAAAAATATTTTCATCAGCTATTAAAACCATTGAGGAATACTACCCATATCGTTCGGATCTTAGTAACCAATTTAAGCACTTTTATGAAAAAAGAGAGGAGTATCTTCTTCTATATCCAGAGGGAAAACCTAGTAAATTTACGAAAGAGTATAAAATAAAGTATCCAAGTAAAATTAATATATCTGGATTCTCTGTATCACAAAGTGCCTCTATTTTAGCTGAAATTAAAACAGCTTGTTTGATTGTAATAACAGGCTTTAGTGGTATTAGGTTCTCAGAAGCATCAAGCCTTAACAAATCTAGCTATAGTGTGAAAAAATATATTGATATGGACGTGCCTATTATTAAAGGAGAGTCTAGTAAACAACAGGAAGGTGGGGTAAGTAAACCTGAGTCATGGATAACACACCCGATTGTTGAAAAGGCGATAAAACTAGCTTTTGATATGTCTGAATATGTTAGGCAATATTGCCAAATAAATTATGCGGGCAATCCTAAGATATTAGTCAATATCAACTCTCTATTTGTAAATAATAACATTGGAAACTTAAACGAGAAGAACCTTATATCTCCTCATCCATTTTATAGCTACTTTTCTAAAATCATGACTAAAAATAACATTCAAGCAAGTCATGCTGATGTTAAGGAGTTTGACTTACTCAATCCCATCAGAAAAGGAGAATTAGAAGTTGGTGGTTATTTGCCTAAATTAAGTACCCATGATTTTAGACGAACATTTGCCGTTTTTTTAGTTAGAAATAAGCTTGGAAATGTCATGGCTTTGAAGCATCAGTACAAACATTTAAATGTTTTCATGTCGCAGTGGTATGCAAATAACTCTGAATTAGCACATGCAATGGACATTAGCCTTGACACTGAACTTCAAGAGTTAATATTTGAATCTAATATTGTTGTAACAACTGATGCGCTTTTTGAAATATACAATAGCCCAACGTTATCAGGAAAAGAAGGAAAAAGAATCCAAGAAGAGCGCAGCAAAGAGGAATATAAGGGTTCCATTTATATGACTCGTGAAGAAATTGAACAACGAGTTAGAGCTGGAAAAGTAAGTATTGTAAAACATCCTACTGGTTATTGTTTTAGCCCCTCATGTGATCGTATTTGTGCTTCAAATTTATCTTCCGCCTCTTGTGAACATGAAGCTGTAACAAGAGAAATAGCTTTATCAAAGGTTCCTATCAGAGAAAGGCTAATAAAAAAAATTAGCTACCTCAGTAATGACTTTGGGAGTATGGCTAACATTCTTACTAGTATGAAACTTGAAGTTGAAGCTATTGAGGAAGTCTTAAAAGATCATGGGATTAAATTCATATTCCCAAATAATATTACCAACTAGTTAACAAGGAAAACTTATGACAGGCCAAGATACAGAGAAACTATTAAGAGATGCTTTTGCAAGGTTACTGGAAGGAAAGCCGATCAATACCGAAGCGGATGGAAAAGTTAGTATTAAAAGGATAAATGATGAGGCAACTCTCTCTTTAAGCTCTATTTATTATTATAAAGACTTTGTAAAGGAGGCAAAGATTGCGATTAGAGATTACAAAATATCGAAAAACAAAAAAAATTCTGAAAAAGAGTTTGATGCTGAAGAGGAAGAAATAACTAAGTTAAGAGCTGAATTAAAAAATGAAAAAAGACTCAAAAGTAAATATAGAGATGAAAAAAACAACCAAAAATCACTTAATAATGAAGTTGTTATTGAGAACACTTCATTAGCCTATAGGCTTTTTGAATTACATGATGAGCAGAGAAATACGTTCAATAGTAATGTTTTTCCATTTTAATAAATTCATATGATTTTGTAATTATTTAGGTTAGATGTACTGAACCTAATATTATCAATTTAAAATAGAGGTATAAAATGAAAAAATTAGTAAACAAGATGAGTTGGTAAATTTACTTAAAAATGATGAAACAATAGTGTTTGACCCTCATTCGGATAGCTCATTTAGTCGCTTTATTAGCGGAGAGGGACCTAATACCTGCGTACTACTATGATGCCGAACGGAGCAGAATACTTTTCGCCAGCATGGTATTAAATACTCGTTTTATTTAAATATAAAGTACAACTTTTAGACACTTCGAATATAAAATTTAAAATTCTATATTTAACAGGTGATTGTATTATGAGAAAATTTAGAAATGTCACAACGACTAAAAAAGTATTAACACTAATATGTGATGCTTGTGACGAGCAAGCTACCCATGATGATCTTAAGTTTCATGAATATATATGTATCAATCAACGCTGTGGCGAAGCATCTATTCACGTGAAAGGTGCACAACTTATGATGGATTTATGTCAAGATTGCTTTGCAAAAATCTGCTTTTATCATTTTACTTTGATTGATGAAGAAGATACTAGGTAATGCTTTAATTATATAAGCTCAAACTTGAATTGACACTTTGGGTAAATAGATTTTTATCGAGTATGGCAGTCGCAAATGCCACCATAGCGGCCATAGATATTTTAAATTAAAGCGACAACTCTTCCGGAAATTACAGGCATAACGCAATTAAATAACACGTTAACTAAAGCAACAGAAAAAGACTAATAGATCGAAAAATAATATGTTTTTCTATTTTTGCACTGTACCTTCGAGTTTCTCAATTTGTTCTTTAGCTCTTCTAGACTTGGGAGATACTTTTAAAACTAATCGGTAGTTTTCAATTGCTTTCTTTTTATTGCCAATTTCAGACCAAGTATCAGCTAGGCTTTCTCTTGCGTTGGCTGAATTAGGGAATTTAGTGGTAAGAAACTCAAAAGCGGGAATTGAAGATTCCGCCCCACTACCATACCTAAGCGCATATGCCCGATACAGTAAAAAACGCTCTATCAATGCTTCATCACCATCGAAAATATTCGACACTGCTTTGTAAACTTCTATTAGACCCTTATCGTTTTTTTCTAAAATGTTACTTAAAAATTGTTCTTTTATGGCTGCCATTTCAAATTTGTCAGGATCAATAATTGCCATTAAACTATCTGCCAATACATCAGTCCAAACATCATAGGCATTGCCATTAGTCGCATAGACAAGCGTATAATTATCTGCGCTATCTTTGGGATTAAAATAATGGCGTAGCTTTACATGATTCCCACCATCATGACCAAAATGATAATATCCATCCTCAAAAGCGTACTCAAATCCAAATGCATAACGTCCTTTATTTCCGTCAGCCAACTTCATCGGTTGCCACAATTGCTTTAAAGTTTTTTGACTGACAAATTTGCCAATGACGAGTGCAGTCATAAATGTTGCAAGGTCTTCAGGGGTTGAATAAAGTGCAGAATGTGAAAATGTATATTCTGGCCAATCAATATTCATATTCTTTCTAATCTTGCCGTTAGCCCCACGATAACTAGTAACATGGTTGTTGATGATATCTTTTGCGCTTGTATGCCCTGTGTTTTTTAACCCTAAAGGGTTAATGATTTCCTCTGCCACTAATGCTTGATAAGACTTACCTGTCTTGGCTTCTAAAATAGCAGAGAGTAGGAGGAAATTTGTATTGTTATAGCTGTTTTTTGTGCCTATCTCAAAATGTTCAGGTTCATCAATAAGAGACAAGAAAACTGCTTTTTTGGTTGGTAAAAAATTGCCTTTTTTCATTGCTATATCAAAATATCGAGGAATACCAGATGTGTGGCTTAATAAGTGTTCTATCGTAATTGGCTGCCATTTTTTTGAGAGATAGGGTAAATATGCGCGTATTGAGTTTTTAAGATCAACTCTCCCTTGCTCAACTTGCTGCATCATCAGCACACTTGTTAATAGTTTGGTAATAGAATAACTAGGGAAAATGTGTTTTTCGGTAATATCAACATTCAGTTCGATGTTAGCGACCCCATGCTGACCTCGATAAAGTTGTTGATGATTCTTTAGAATTAAAACCGACTGGCCAACGACCCCATATCTTTCATTATTTATCGCCAATTGTTGGTTAAGTGATGTATGCATAGAAAGAGGGATTTCTTCCAATGCGTTGGCTGAATTACAGTTGGTTAAGATAAGTAATGAAGTTGTGAAGAAGGCGGAGAATAAATATTTCATCGTTTCCCTTGGTAAATGATTAAAGTCGTTAATTAGATGAAGCAAGTAACTAAAAGGTTTAAGACTGTTAAATATTAATATTTTATTTGCTCTTTTTTACAGTATTACACATACGAAATATAATCTGAATCTACTTTGAATACTCTATGATTAATGCCCACAAAAAGGTATGAACTTCAATTTTATATAGAAATTGTGAACGGCAGGAATGAGCTTGCAGGAGCCATACCCTGTAAACTTATAAGAGCATTACCGCGACTGGCTTCTGAACCACCAAAGCAGTCATAGAGACTTGGAATCAAAGCAGTTCCGGCTCCGACTAAGCAGGCATGAGTAATTATTGATAGTAAGGTAATAACGAACCAACTGAAGGAGCAAATTCAAGGTGTTTTCTTAGTTGTATTTAAGTAAGCATTTAACGTTATCCCATACAAACTTGTATGTTGGAACTACTGTACCATTTGGTGCTACCCACTTAGTAATATCCTTATTAACTCCTCCAAGTCGCTTGTAGAATTCTTGCGCTCTAATATTGTGTTGTGTTACCAACAAAAACAATTTTGAACTAGATGAGTAATCATCACATAACTGGGCTGCGGTTAATAAAAGTAATTTCCCAATACCTTTAGATTGGTGAGTTGTTTCGATATGTAAATTATCTATATAAGAGCCATGAGTTGGGTCTTCATCTAGTAACACACAAACAAAACCAACTATATGATCATCAACCTCTGCAACAAATGTTTTTTGATTAGTTTTAGGGAATTTAAGTGTCGAGTCCCATATGATTTTTCTCTCTTCTGGGACGATATTATTGAGGTAATCTTCACTTAGTACATTCTCATAACCAATTTTCCAACTCTCTGCATGTATTGAAGCAATAACTCCATTATCTTTGTATGTCGCTATACGTATATTCATTAAAGCTAAATCACATTTTAAATTTTGATTAAGGTTTAGCCTAACCTATATAAGTGTATTAAATCAATCAACTACCCCTTCACCCCTGATTTATCAGAATTAATTTTTTCAACATTTATAAATTTTATTGAGTTAATACTAAGGATAATCCACTTAGCCATACTAATTGTGCTCCATAGCTAAGTCTTTGATATAAACCTGGGTTAGTTTTTTTCTTAATGGTTTTTGCCATTTTATAGATAAAGTAAACTGTCGCTAAAATACTGGCTATTGAAAATATTTTAAAGGGAGTTGTTATTGACTGGTTTATAGGGCTAAAAACCATTAATAATTGTGCTATTAGTAAAGCTAGTAACATAATAAAGCCTGCCCATGAGTGAACTTTACAATTAAAGGATGGAGATTTCGTATATGCGTTTGCATCCATAGGAAAATACCCTGCAACCAAAGTACCAATACCGTGAATTATGATCAAGGAACCTGTTATAACCGAGACTATAGAACTGTCTTTCATTTGGATAACAGCGAAGCCAAAAAAACAAAATAAAATACCTAAAGGATAGTTATTTATTATCGGGGATAATCTTTCAGTTGGACTTCCTTTGGCTCCTAGCTCACTACAAAATTGCTTATTATGGTTATAATTTGGGTAAAACTTAGCAGCGAGAAAGACTCCAAATACAATCCAAATTGAAGCAATTAATCCGCAGTAAGCAAAATAAGTAGTCATTATATATCCTGATTTATATCGTAAATTATGGATACATAGTAACATCCCATTAATAACGGTTAAATTACTTAAAAAGGGATTTAGCATCCCATTAGTGGAATTAAGGTTTTTTGATGTGGCGATATGATGATCTTTTAATAATAACAGAGGTAATAAAGCAAGGTAGCTTTATTAAAGCTTCTAAAAAACTAAATATACCTTCTAGTACTATTAGTCGAAGAGTTAGCGAATTTGAATTGGAATTAGGTGTAAGGCTACTTGAAAGAAACTCTCGTAAACTCAGTTTAACTGAAAAAGGAGAGTATTTATTTAATCATTGTCACCCACAAATGCAGACAATTAAAGATGTTATTCAAGCTATCCAGATAGATAATGAAAAAACAGTAGGAAAGTTAAGGGTAACAGCACCTATAACATTGGGCAATGAACTATTAAATGGTTGGTTTTGTGATTTTGCTAAATTACACCCTGACATTAAGCTAGAGATTGTACTTAGTAATGATTATGAAGACCTTTTAGATGACAGTTTTGATATTGCTATCAGGGTTGGACCTTTAAAAGACTCTGAATTCATTGCTCAGTTTTTATTTGACTCATATTCAGTCTTATGTGCTAGTGAAAAATATTTAAATCAAGTTAAGCCTAACTTAGATTCTTTATATCAAATTGAACAATGTGACTTTTTATCATATCAATCAGATAATAGTAGCTTGCGTTTAATTAACTCTATTAATAATAAACCTGTTGAACTTAATGTAAATGCTCGAATATCATCTTCAAGCACAGCGATTTTAAGACAAGCTGCTGTTGATGGTCTAGGGGTTGCTTGTTTACCGATGATTAGTGTTAAAGATGAAATTACATCAGGTGAATTAATTCATTTATTTAAAGAGACAGTAGGAATACACAGAAGGGAAATTTATGCTGTTTATCCTAGTAAGATTCACCTCTCCAAAAAAATGAAGTTATTCATTGAACATTTAAAACTGAATGCAGCAAAAATATTTTGAACTATTGAACGGCAGTAATGAGCTTATTGTTGTCTGTCATATTTAGTTAAATTCTGATATTTAAAAGCGTAAGATCAAGTTTGAGCTACTACAGCTAATTATTGTACTCGGTCAAAAGTATGAAATATATCTTCAGTTTTCATGTTTTTTAGTCACTTTTTCTTAAAAACGTTAAAAAGTATGAACTAGGTTGTAACTAGTTGTTAAATATTGCTTTTAATACTTTTTTCATAAATTGATTCGTAAGAGTAGCTGGGGGCAAAAAAAGAGTTGTAGGTGAAATCCTAAAGGTCTTACCTGTAAAGGGTAAAAAAAGGCTCGTTGAACCTTTTGTTGGTGGTGGCTCTGTTTTTCTGAATATAGATTTTGATGAATATCTGTTAATTGATATGAACAAAGATCTAATCTCGCTATTTAACATCATAAAAAACCAATCTACACAATTTATTGCTGATGCTCAAATGTACTTTGCTGGTGATTACAATCATCCTGAGAAGTATTATGAGTTACGTAAGCAGTTCAATGAATCCAATGATTCATACCAACGCTCAGTACTCTTCTTGTATCTAAATAGACATGGTTACAATGGACTATGCCGCTATAATAAAAGTGGTGGCTACAATGTGCCATTTGGAAGATATAAGCACCCATACTTCCCTAAAGCTGAGTTAGAGTTTTTCTCAAAGAAAGCTCAAAAAGCAACGTTTGTACAAGGTGATTTTGAAAAAGCATTTTCTCAACTTAAAAGTGATGATGTTATTTATTGTGATCCTCCTTACTCTCCAATTAATAGAACGTCAAATTTCACAGCTTATGCTGGTAATTCATTTACTGATGAAGATCAGATAAGATTGGTGGCTTGTGCTGAAAAAGCAAAGCAGAAAGGTGTAGCAACTATTATTTCTAATCATCATGTCGATTTTACTCGTGAACTTTATAAAAATGCGGATAAAAGAGAATTTTTTCAAGTACAGCGTTCAATTAGTCCAAAGGGACAAGGACGAGTTAAAGTTAAAGAAGTATTAGCACTGTATAAATAAGCGTTATACTCCGTATCAGAGACGATAGCACTGGATTCAGTTAAGTCAGACAACCCAAGGTTGTCTGTTAGCCGGCTTAGTTACTCAGCCTTTAAGTAATGAACAACACCTACCTTCCGCCCTTACAGCAATCCATAAGCGATAAACCTCTGAGTCAAGGTAATAGATCTTTTGTCGTGATTAGTCGTGCCAGAAGAAATAGATAGCTCAGCTGTATCAGCTTGGCATTACTAAGCTAACAACTGCTATTAAACACCCTATAAAAATCAGTACAGCGATGATGCCTGCAATAATAAAGTGAGATAGTTTTCCTTCAGAGAAATCTCGCTTTCGGTTACTTTCATTTTGCACACCAAAAAAAGCAGCAGCAACACTTTTGAAAGTGTTTTTCATGCTGCTTTGAATGATAAAAGCTAAAGTTGTTTTAATGGAAGCTATAATGAATAAGCTCTACTAAATCTAAAAAGTGTAAATGCGTAGATTTACTTTCCCCTGATAACCATGATATCCAGCTTTTGTTCGACATATTAGTGATATGGCATGGATGATTTATATGATTCATAGGCAAGTTTGACTCTACAAGCATACATGAACTTAGTAATTTTGCTTGTATGCTTTGACTAGCGGTATGCTTGTTTAGAGTAAATAAAAGAACAATAGTAAGGGTAAAAGCAAAAGATAATTGCTTAAACTTTGTAAAATAAGCGTTTGTCATAATCCGTTTTGACATGGTTTTTTTCACTGTGTACGAAAAGAGGTGAACAAGTATAGCTCAAGTTCACCTCTATGTCTTTGACTGTTTATTCGTCAATTAATCGAAAAAACAATCAATAAACTATTCTATAAATCGATATCAATAGAATAAGAAACTGTAAATTTCATATCATCGTTATCCATATCAGTATCTGATACCGCGAAGGTGAAGCCACCTTTACTTAAACTTACACCATAATCGCTATAATCATCACTTTTGTAGTCATCATCGAAAGAATAATCACCTATGTGTAGCGCTAAAGTTAAGCCTTCAGCAACTTCAAATTCCGCGTCAGCAGAAATATATAGTGCGCTATCAGCCCATTCAGCACCATCATCATTATTTACACCATAGTTGGCTGAAACTGAAAAGTATGAGTAGCTTAATGAGCCGTAGACTTCACCAAAATCATATTCATTAGTACTGTCAGTTTGAGCTGAATCAGGGTAAGCATAATAAATGTAACCAACATCGTAACCAAAACCTTGACCTAACTCACCACCAAATCCTAAGTAAAAATCTAGTTCAGCACTAGCATCATCACCAAAGTCTACATTAGAAGCCCAAGTACCAGCATAGAATCCTGATTCGTGTGCATAGTCAATACCACCAGAAATAGCGGCAGCGTCATCTGTTTGTGTTACGCCACGCCATAAATAGTTGCTAGTTGCTCCAACGTTTGCTGACAAACCTTCAACAGCAAATGCTGAAGATGCTACAAGTGAACCTGCTATTAAAGCGGAAGTGAGTGCGATATTTACTAGTGTCTTTTTCATATTATTCTCATTGTGTGAAAGTTATTAGATAAATTAAAGATAGTTTTAAGCTAATTTGATAATTGCAAGCTTAATGCCTAAGTTGATCTTTAAACGTTTATTGGGTTTTTATGTATAAAAAACAGTGGGATAAGTTGTTTTTGTTAAGTTGTGCCATATCATTAGGAACGTTGTGTCGCGCTTTTTTGGTGCGTTAATTTACACTATGTTCAAAAGCAGTGCGTTATGACATTCATTTAAGCTATTCTCTGTTAGGCTATTCGCATTTAGATAACGCTTGGGTATAATAGCGGCATATTTTTTTAGGAAACTTTGCTCATGTCACCATTTTTAATTGCCCCTTCTATATTATCAGCCGACTTTGCTCGCTTAGGTGATGATGTTGCTAAAGTCTTAGCTGCAGGCGCTGATGTTGTTCATTTTGATGTGATGGATAACCACTTTGTCCCAAATTTAACGTTTGGTCCTATGATATGTAAATCACTACGTGACTACGGCATAACAGCCCCAATTGATGTCCATTTAATGGTTAAGAATGTTGATACGCTCATTCCCGGTTTTGCTGAAGCGGGAGCTGACATAATCACTTTCCATCCTGAAGCCAGTGACCATATCGACAGAAGCTTACAGCTGATAAAAGACAATGGTTGTAAAGCAGGCTTAGTACTAAACCCAGCGACACCTTTACATTGTTTAGACTTTGTTATGGATAAGCTTGACGTTATTTTATTAATGTCAGTAAACCCAGGTTTTGGTGGCCAATCTTTTATTCCAACAACATTAGATAAATTGCGTTTGGTAAAAGAAAAAATTAAGCAAAGTGGCTATGATATTCGCTTACAAGTTGATGGTGGTGTTAAAGCCAATAATATTGCTGAAATTGCTGATGCAGGCGCTGATATGTTCGTTGCGGGTTCTGCAATATTTTCTCAAGATGATTATAAAGTCGCAATTGATGAAATGCGCGCTGAGTTAGCGAAAGTTTCGCAATAAACAGTAAGTGAACATAAGCAATAAATAAGTAAAGCATTCAGAATTTAAAGGGTAAAAAAATGACAAGTAAACCTATTGTATTAAGTGGCTGTCAGCCGTCAGGCGAGTTAACTATTGGTAATTATTTAGGCGCATTAAAACAATGGGTTAATATGCAGTCAACGCACGAATGTTACTACATGTTGGTAGATCAACATGCTATTACCGTTCGTCCTAAGGCTGCAGATTTACGCAACGCAACCCTAGACGGCTTAGCACTCTATTTAGCTTGTGGAGTTGACCCAGAGCAAAGTACTATTTTTATTCAATCGCATGTGCCAGCACATGCACAATTGAGTTGGGTGCTGAACTGTTATACCCAAATGGGCGAGTTAAATCGCATGACTCAATACAAAGATAAGTCTCAAAAATCTGAAGCCAATATGAATTCAGGTTTATTTACTTACCCAGTATTGATGGCTGCTGATATTCTTCTTTACGGTGCTGACCGTGTTCCTGTAGGTGATGATCAAAAGCAGCATTTAGAATTAGCTAGAGATATTGCTACACGTTTTAACAACCTGTATGGCGATATTTTTACAGTACCAGATCCGTTTATACCTGAGCACGGTGCTCGTGTAATGAGTTTGCTTGAACCCACTAAAAAGATGTCTAAATCTGATACAAACCCAGGTAACTTCATTGGTTTATTAGAAGACCCTAAAAAGGTTGCCAAGAAAATTAAACGTGCAGTTACTGATTCTGATGAACAAGCTCGCATATATTATAATCTTGAAGAAAAACCGGGTGTATCAAATTTATTGTCACTATTGTCTTGTGCCACAGGTAAGAGTGTTGCCGACTTAGTGCCTACCTATGAAGATAAAATGTATGGTCATTTAAAAGGCGACGTTGCTGATGCAGTAGTCGCTTTGTTAGAGCCGATTCAAACTAAGTTCCACCAATACCGTGCAGATACAGCATTCTTAGAGCAAGTTATGCATAGTGGTGCTGAAAAAGCCTCTGCCCGAGCGAATAAAGTACTTGCTTCAGTATATGAAGCGGTAGGCTTTATTCCTCGACCGTAACACCGAGCTACTCAGTAATTATTTAGACAAAAAAAGCTTATTTTCATAAAGAAAATAAGCTTTTTTATTGGCTTTTTATCAGCGCTATATTATTTTATTTGGTATTAGTCTTCTTCTAATGCTGCTTCACTTGCTTGTTCAAATAAAGCATTACTTTGTTTAACAAAATCGTCAACACTGTTGCTAGGTGCTATTAAAAATACAGGTGCCATTATGGTGGCATTATAATTAGGGTGCGGATTGAATTCACGCTTTTTACTGTATTGTAATAAATAAGTGCCGCCAAACAATAACGCAGTAATGCTGATGGCCACGACAATCCTCCGCTTTGCGCTCATATGAAAACCAATATAACTATTTAACCAGAACAAGCTAAAAGCTAACAAAATAGGCAGTAACATAATTAATAAGCCTAAGGCGGAGTTACTAGCTGAATTAAAGGCAACAACCTCTTCGAGTAAATCACTGAACCACATCAGTATGAAAAAGACAAAGCTAATGCCAAACTGAGCTAATATCCTCGGTTCATTCTTAGTGAGGTGTGATACTAAGGCAACGCCTGCAGGCCATAGAGAAAATAATAAGCTCATACTAAAAGCGCTAACAAATAACTGACTTATATTAGTTTCTACTTGTTGGTTTAAATAGGAAATATTACCGGCTATTAGCATAAACAAAGCAACACTAATAAAGACCGCAATAGGATGTCGGATTAAATCAATAAGGGACTCAAATGGGCTAAGTGCAATAGTGTTTGATACTTGATGATCACTAAATAGTACTCTTAATTGGCTTTTCCCTAAAATGATAACATCGCCGTCGTTAATCACTTGTTGATGAGCATCTTGCCGCTTATCTAGGTTGTTCTCTAATAAGGTCCCATTAACTGAGTTGTTGTCATTAAGGTGCCAGATGCCTTGAGAATATTTTAATGATAGGTGCTGCGGACAAATATGTGGGTCTGTTAAAATAATATCATTGTGATAATTTCGGCCAATAGATACTTCATTTCGTTTTAATTTATGGCGATGTAATAGTTTATGATTGCGGCTAATTTCTTCAATAATTATCTCACCTTGCTCAAGTGATAAATCATCGTTTTTAAGCTGTTTCGTTGGCTCTATCTCTGCAGTGTAATCTTCAGTGCGTTGAGTTACTTCCATACCTACTTCCATGACACGGCCTCCATAAACTTACCGGTAAATGCCATAGCATTTTCTTGGCTAACTCCAGCAATGGTAAAGTGACTCACTAATGCTTGTTGATTCTTATCGACACTAGCGCCTAAATACAAAACATCAAATAATCCAGGGAAGTCTTTGTAAGCACGAGTACAGAAGATACTCTTGTTATTAATAGCCTTATTTGTATTAGCAGTACTTGAAGGCGTAACTAAATCATTATGGCATTGATACTCACTGACATCATTTTTTCCTGCTCTATTACCGGCACCTGCTCGGGCTATTTGTTGCTGGTATAAATGATAAAATTTATTATCACTTAAATTTTTTGCCTGCATATAGCGAAATTCAATCTCGACACTGCCAGTAAAAAAATGTGATGAAAGATAAGTATTTTCATCGAGCGAGCAATTTGCAATGGCTGCTAAAATAAGCGCATCGGTTTTATCTGCATTAGAGTCACCCCAACAGCGAATAAAGGGGACCTCGATAATTGGGATCATTGCTTTGCCTGCCAGCTCTTTGCTTTGCCAAGTATTATTAAGTAACGCCGTCATCAGCTTGTTTTGGTTAGCTAATAACTGTTCGGCCATTTGTTGCTTAATATCGGTAGGGGCTTCTTTGTTATAATCATTAAAAAGTTTTACCAATTTATCATGAGGTACTAAAAAGCCAATTTGGTTGCCTGATGTCGCGACATTAATACCCACTACCTTTTCAGACTTGTTTACTACAGGCCCGCCACTCATGCCGGAGTTTATCGACCCGGTGAAGTGAATACGCTCATTAAATGATTCTTTTTTTAAACCGTTGTAGGTACCCGGTACCACAATCATACCTAAATCATGAGGATTGCCTAAGGCAAACAATTTTTCACCCTTAATAGGTTTTTGATCAGAAAGCAGGAAATAAGGCATTTCACCTTCAACTTGACGTTTTACTAGTGCCAGATCATTAATGACATCAACACTGACCAATTCCACCTCAGCCATTTTTCCTTGGTGATCCAAGTATTCAATACGATATTTTTCGGGATGACGAGCATAGCTAGATATCACATGATAGTTGGTTGCAATAATGCCATCTTCACTGATTTGAAAACCTGAACCAATAGAGGACTTCTCTCCACTGGCTTTATCAATTAATTTAATTTGGTAAAGAGAGGGGGTGAGTTGCGCAAATATTTCTTCAGCTTGCTCAGAGGCAAAAGTAGTAGAACTTAATAGTATAAAAACTAAGGTAAAAAAAGCTTTCATTCATTTTCCTGTTGATAACCTATTTAACCATTGTGACACTAAATTTGTATTTGTCACCTTATCAATGACATAAATCTGCTTGCTTGATTTATATCATTGTTCCCCATGTTGAAGCCGCGTATGATTTTTCTTTTATCTATACCCGTTCCACTTGAAGATGCATGATTCAGCTGGAATTAGAAACACTTTTAGGCAAGGCATTGATTGAAGAGAATAGTTATTCTATTATCGAAATCAATAACGTAGCATAAAGCGTTTATAAACCAGCCCTTTGGGTGAGTCTGAGCAAATCATACTCTGCGTTACATTTCTTTTTAAGGGAGTAACCCTTAATAAAAAAATGCGTCTTGATTATGAATCGTTCAGACTTCCTGAAACGAGCATCTCCGAGTGGAGCGGGTATATGCCCGTTATACTGCAATATGCAAGTTCAGTAGATCGGTTATAGTTTCCTATTCAGTTTTCCAATAAAGAGGTTTGTGTGAAAAAAGTTATCAGTATTGTGAGTGTATTAGCACTGAGCAGTTTTACCCACCAAGCAGTTGCCAGTAGTGAACTCTGCCTTGTTAGTAATAATGATTGTACTTTTGTGTTACTTAGCGAGAAGAAAAGTGAGGTGATGACACAAGTAGTCAGTGAGACAACGAGTGAAGATGTAAATACTCACCATAGCGCCAAAGTGACTCAAGGCTCTTCATACACAGAAGAAAATGAGATGCTATCAGTGGTAAATGAAGAGAGAGCTAAGCAACGATTATCACCTTTTTCTACCTTTAAAATCACTAATAGCCTTATTGCATTGGATAGCAAGAAAATAGCTAGCGCACAACAAGTGTTAACGTTTGATAAAGAAAAGTATCCGGTAAAAGCGTGGTGGCCATCGGTTTGGAAACTTCCAGAATACGACCTTACCACTGCATTTAAATTTTCTATGGTGCCCATTTTTAGACAACTAGCGACGGATATTGGTCAAGATAAAATGCAGTCTTACGTCACAAAATTCAATTACGGAAATCATGATATCTCATCGGGATTAGATGATTTTTGGCTAAATGGCAGTATGAAAATTTCGGCATTAGAGCAAGTACGTTTTTTACAAAAAATGCATCGAGGACAATTAGGTGTTAGTCAGCACAGTATTGATACTCTAAAAGAAGTTATGTTAGTTGAAAAAAATGCTAACTACTTACTCTATGCAAAAACAGGAGCAGGCAAAGCAAATAGCAATGATAAAAGCAGTAAGGCCATGCTAGGTTGGTATGTGGGCTTTGTTGAAAATGATAAAGGTGTGCATTATTTTGCTTTCAATTTTACCCGTGGTAGTTATGCAGAAATGAAAGCGGTTCGCGTTGAAATTGCTAGAAATCATTTGAAAAAAGCAGGTGTTATTTAAAGTTTTTTTTAGTTATCAATTTCTGCTTTTTTGACCTAGCGCAACTAAGCGAGTTTTAAGGTGTGACACTTTGTCGCACATTGCCTAATTCCATTTGTTTCCAAATGTAATCACTTACAGAATAGCGTTATACCAATTCAATTAATTGAATTTATTTCATATTACTGTAAGTGAAAATCACATGAATTTTACTCTAAAACCTATTGCTCTCGCTGTTAACCTCACCATCTTAGGTAGCAGTGCTATGGCGCTACCTGCTTTAGCCAATAATGCTCAAGGCACGATTAAAGATATTGAAGTCATCACTATCTCAAACCAGCGTCATAATTCACTCGTAGACAATCAAAGTTACGCGCAAGGTAAAACTACCGAAGCTGATTTAGCCAATTGGCTAGCTTCTGTCCCCGGTGCGAACATTAACAGTAATGGCCCAATTACAGGCATAGCTCAGTACCGTGGTTTATTCGGCGACAGAGTTGCTACTTCACTTGATGGCCATCCTATTATTGGTGCTGGCCCTAATGCAATGGACACACCTTTAAGTTACTCAACGCCACTTATTGTTGATTCAATGACGGTATACCGTGGTATTGCGCCAGTTTCTGCTGGCATGAGTACAATCGGTGGTGCTATCGATATTTCAATGCGTAAAGCAGAGGTTATGAATTCGGAGAATGTGCAAGTATCAGGTGATTTGCAAGCAGGCTATCGAAGTAATAATAGCGCGAGTACACTTTCAGGTGTGACAAATATTGCTGCAGGTGATGTTGCGATATTGCTTTATGGCAATACTCAGACTGGTGATAGCATGGAAAGCGGTGACGGAACGGTTATTGAACTAACTGATTTTGATAAAACTCAAGCAGGTTTTGATGTAAGACATGCGACTGAAAATAATACTGTGGGTTTGAGTTATCACTATACAAAAACGACTGACTCAGGCACGCCAGCACTGCCAATGGATATAGAATATATAGAAAGTAGCCGATTTAATGTAGATGGTGATTTTCAATTAGGACAATGGCAAGGTGAATGGTCAGTAGGCTATTTAGATGCTGATCATGGTATGACTAACTTTTTAATGCGTGCCCATGATCCAATGAAAAAACGTCGTAACACCGCTCTTGCAGACACGACAGATTTTAAGTTTGTACTAAATCGTGAGTTCAGCTTTGGTGAATTGAGTTTTGGTGTTGATGGCTATCTTGCAACGCATGACTCAGTTATTACCAATCCAACGAATGCTATGTTCGAAGTAGTCAACTTTAATAATGTGCAAGATGACCGTTTTGGCTTTTTTACTGAATGGCAGAATCAATATGGACAAACTACTGTTCAGTTAGGCGTTAGAGTAAAACATGCACTATCAAATGCTGATGAAGTAAGCGGTAATATGGCAATGAATATGGCTGACATGAACATGGACTCAGGAATGGGTGGCATGGATTCAGGTATGGGCGATATGGACTCAGGCATGGGTGATATGAATTCAGGTATGGACGACATGAACTCAGCTATGATGCCAAGCATGGGAAGTTTGTTAAGTGATCTTGAAGGTGACTTTAATAATGCAGACCGCAAAGTTTCAGACACTAATGTAGATGTTGCCTTAAGTACTCAAACACAACTAAGTGAAACTCTATCACTTTATGTTGGTGTGGGTATGAAAAGCCGTGCACCATCATACCAAGAGCGTTACTTATGGACACCAATGGAATCTACCGGTGGTTTAGCAGATGGTCATACTTATATTGGTGATATCGACCTTGAATCAGAAACAGCGTATCAAGCTGACCTTGGTTTAACCTGGCAATCAAGTGACTTCATGATTGCGCCACATGTATTTTATCAAAACATTGATAACTACATTCAAGGCACGCCACTGGATATGGACGATGCATCAGCTAAAATGATGGCGTCGATGATGGCTCAAGATGATAACCCACTTAAATTTAGTAATGTTGATGCTAAATTATATGGCGCGGATGTTAATTGGTATTACAATCTCACAGACAACTTCCAGTTATCGGGAATCGCCAGTTATGTTAGAGGTGAACGTCGTGATATTGATGATAACTTATACCGCATTGCACCACTTAATGGTCAAGTAAGCGTTAGTTACCATAATGAAAATGTCATCACCAACTTAACGTTAGTTGCTGTTTCGGCACAAGATGATGTTTCTGCAACGAATACCGAGCAGGCAACCTCTGGTTATGGTTTAGTTAATATTGATATTGAGTATTTTGTAACAGCTGATTTTACCCTACGTGGGGGGGTTGATAACCTACTTGATAGAGAATATCAAAATCATTTAGGCGGCTATAATCGTGTTAAAGAAGTTGGTACGCCAGTAATGGATAGATTGCCCAGTGAAGGTTTGAGCGCGTGGGTAGAAGCGACATACTCTTTTTAATGACGCTTTATTGAGTAGATGATGTAGATCATTTACCTAATAAAAATCGACCGATATTAATTCCAAAAGCCTTTACTTTTTAACGTAAAGGCTTTTTTGTTTTTACCAAGGTTTTTATTTTAATTGACTGATTTTTAATGGTATTTTATTTTTGTTAATTGCTGTTTTGCGACAATATGACGCACCTATACGTACTTTTAAACTGCTAAAATAATACAAATTTTTCACACTAATTAACATTATAATTATGCAGCCTTACGTTTTTACTCCATCTCTATTGGCTTTACTTATTGCCAATACTTGTTATGCATCATCAGCTGAAACATTACCCGACGGTTCGGCCAAAAGTGATCTTGAACGAATAACTGTTACCGCAACCCGTAAAGAAGCCCTCGATACAGATTTAGCCATGTCTGTGCATGGTATAAGTGAAGAAGAACTCCAAATGGATAATGGCCAGCATGTCGCTGAATCATTAAACAGTATTTCAGGGGTGTTAATTGATCAGTTATCAGGTGGTCAAGGTCATAAAACATCAATCAGAATGCCGATGAATACCAGTGGTTACTATTTATTTCTGCAAGATAATGTGCCTTTACAGTCAGCTGCATTTTTCAATCATAATGCCTTGTGGTGGTCTAGTTTCAATTCTAATGTTGGCCGAATGGAAGTACTTAAAGGGGCAGGAACCGCTTTGTATGGCTCGGGCGCTGTTGCCGCCACCGTAAACATTTTGACCAAACCGGTTGTCGAACAAACTGAAACCGCGATGGATGTTGTGTTGGGTCAAGAGCAATACGGTAAAGTACAAATTAGTCACAGTAATAAACTTTCAAATACACAAGGTATTCGAGCATCTGCTTCCTATGTAACAAATGAAGGCTGGCGAGATCATACAGCCTCACAGCGTGCAGAGATCAACTTGCGCCATGAATATGAATTAACAGCCAATGAGCGATTAATCACCTCTTTTACTGCCTCTGATCTTGAACAAGAAATGGCAGCGAGCTTGAATGACGACCAGATTGAAAACGATCGTACTAACTCTGGTTTATCTGAAGAAGTACTGGCGAGTGATCCTTTGCGTAAAACACAATATATGCGTTTAACAACACAGTGGGATCAAATGAATGAGGACAGTTATTATTCTGTAATCCCTTACTTACGTCACCGTACTAATGATTATACGGCGACATGGAATAAGAACATGCCTAGAGTGCAATCGACAGTGAATACTGTAGGTTTATTAGCGCTGGCGAATTTTGTTCACACGGCTGACAATGAAACAACAGTAGGTGTTGATTTTGAATACACTGAAGGTGACCAACTCTCTTATCAGCCACTAGATTTCACCACGACAGGTTGGGGCGCTGATACCTTTGTCAAAGGTGAGAAATTCTACGATGACACCACAAGTTACACCAGCATTTCACCTTACCTGCAACACAAGCGCACATTGACAAAAAATCTCGATTTAACCCTTGGGGTTCGTTATGACTATGCGAAATATGAATTTACTAATCACCTTGGGGTTTATGGTGATATAGGACATGGAAAAATAAGCTTAGAAGACAGAGATGATGATTTTTCACATCTCAGCCCTAAAGCAAGTTTGAATTATCATTTATCTGAGAATACGAGTACCTACTTTCGGTATGCCAACAGCTTTAGATTACCAACAGCGGGTAGCCTTTATCATTTAACCACTAAGGATAGTGAAGTTGCTGAACCTGTTGATCCTGAAACTTCAGACACCTATGAGATAGGCTATAAAGGTAATTTTGATAACATAACATTCGATGCAGCTCTATATTTTATGGATGTTGATGACGGCATAGTACATGCCTATAACGATCAAGGTCAGCGTTATTTAACTAACGCCACTCGAGTACTTCATAAAGGTATTGAGCTATCTACTTTATGGGTAATCAATGACGAATTAAATTTGAGCGTTGCTTACAGTAAAAGTAAACATGAATTTGATGAACATGACGATTATTCAGGTAATGAAATGCGTATGGCACCCGATTACATTGCTAATGTTCGCTTACGTTATTTACCAAGTTACCTTGAAGGTTTCTCAAGCCAAGTAGAGCTACAATCGGTTGGCGAATACTGGATGGATGATGCAAACAGCACAGACCCTGACACTGGCCTTGAAAGAAAAGATGATGGTTACAGCATTGTTAACTTAAAAGCGCGTTATCAGCTAAATAGTCAACTTTCTTTCAATGCAAGAATTCTTAATTTAACAGACAAGGTCTATGCCCAAGGCGGTGAATATCGTTATGGCAAAAATTCTTGGTCACCGGGTGCGCCCAGAACTGCTTATATGGGTATGAGTTATCAATGGTAATAATAACTAAATGAGAATTCCTATGAAAAATATTAACAACCGACTAAAGCTATTAATTTTGGTGACCTTTATCTTAAGCACGGGCATTAGTCAGCAAGTGTTGGCTGAGCCCATGGATCATAGTCAGCATCAAGGTCAAAAATCAGTAAAGCAAGCGAAGACAATTTGTCAAAAAATTGCAGTGACATGTGGAAAAACGGTTACCAGTGCTTTTGCACCTAACGGTGACTTTTGGCGAATTTGGAGTCAACAAGATAACATTTATTATCAAATTTCACCTGATAAGGGTCAAAATTTTGGTATAGCTAAAGCTGTTGGTATAGCCAAAGAAAAGATATCAGCACGAAATGAGAATAGACCCAAAATAGCGTTTGATTCAAAGCAAGGTGTCTATTTGTCGTGGGCTTCACCGCGTGAAAAAAAATACACCGCAGATATTCGATATAGTTATTCCAGTGATTACGGTAAAACTTTTTCCACGCCTATTACCGTAAACGATGATGGTTTGCTCACGGGACATAGCTTTAATGAAATGGTAGTCAATGACGAAGGCGACGTTAGCATCGTCTGGTTAGATGGTCGTTTAAAGCAAAGGAAAGATGCCGGCAATGGCTCTGCCATTTTCATTGCCAGTGGCAACATGACAAAAGCAAAATCACAGTTTGTTAATCAAAAAGTCGTTAATGGCACCTGCGTTTGTTGCAGGTTAGCGGTGGATTATAACCAGCAAGGTAAGCTCGCTATATTATGGCGTCATATTTATGGGGATAATATCAGAGAATTTGCCATTACCACGCTAGGTGAGCAGAGTACGCCCTATCAAGTAAGTCATGATCACTGGAAAATAAACGGTTGCCCACACCAAGGTGGCGCCTTATCTATAGCTAAAGATAATCGCTATCACATGGTGTGGTACAACCAAGGCGATAAAGGCAAAGGTATTTTCTATAGCTATTCTAACGATGCAGGTAAGTCATTATCATTACCTTTAGCGGTTGGGGAACAAGCAGCACAAGCGGCTCATCCACATCTGAGTGAAAGAAAGGGTGTTATTGATATTGTTTGGACCCAATTCACAGGAACTGAACATCAGTTATGGCATCAACAATCTACCGATAAAGGCGTGACGTTTGGAATTGCTAGGGTGTTAGCAACATCGACTAAGGGTTCTGATAGACCTTTTATAGTCCAAGGACAAAACAATAGTTTTGTGTCTTGGCATCGTTTTCAACAAGGTCATTGGTTGAACCAATTATGAAAAGGCTAATGTGGGTAAAAACACTACTATTTACTAATGTAATTTTTCTTACTAGTGCGCTGCTGATGGGCACGCTATTCATTAGTGGCTTAGTTCAAGCAGAGCCTGTAGGTAATAGCTCTATTGAGTTTAGCAAAGTTCGTTTTGAACAAGTGACACAAGAGAGAAAAGGTCAAAAGTGGTTAGCGTTACTTTGGTCTGTTGACTGTCCTCCTTGTATGAAAGAACTCGCATTAGTGCAAAAGTTACAACAAAAACAGAAAAATTTAGCGGTAGTGATCATAAATACAGACACTGAAGAGAGCAGTGAGCAGGAAAGAGCCGACATTATAAAACACTTTAAACTGATGAATTTTAAAAACTTTCACTTCACACAAGGGCAGGAGGCTCAACAAAGGTACCAAGTTGACCCTCAATGGTTTGGTGAATTGCCGCGCAGCTACTTTATTGATGAACAGGGAAAGTTTCATGGAAAGAGTGGTTTAATCGCTGAAGAGCTTTTAACGCAGTGGTTATAAACACTTTAAAATTAAGAACTTGTGTGTTTTAGCGTTATTTCATTGCATGATTTTTATGGAATAGCGTTTGAAATATTTCACTAAAACTAGCGCTTATCAACCAATAATGCCATGGCTTACTCGTCATGGTCTTTTTCTTTAACGGAGCATGAGCTTTATTCTGATCTACCTGAATTTGTTCTAATATAGCTTTTTGTTTTTTTATCTCTCGTCGTACACTCGCTTCATTGGCACGTTCAGCAAACTGTTTCCTTTTTTCAGCATTCATCTGAGATAAAATACTGACCACATTGGTTGAGGTTTTACCTTTAATTTTTTGCTTTGGTTTTGGTGTACTACACATAAGTTCACCTGTGATATAAATCGAACTGATACTAAAGAAGAACCTGATACTGGGATTTATATTTCATCTACTATTGAATTGCTATAGATTATTAATCAGGATTTTATTCGCTAAGGAACCAAGCTATGACTGATAGCCCAGACCATACTGAAGCTGAGCACTATTTACTTAATAAGCCAGAAACAACATTAGAATTCCCATTCGGCGAGGAAGTTAAAGTATTTAAAGTGAAAAATAAAATGTTTGCGACGCTGGCCATTGGAAAAATGGGCAAGGGTAATAGCGAATCGTCTGAAAAAGAGGATTGGTGGATGAACTTGAAGTGCGATCCCGATGAGGCAGTTATGTTACGTGATATATTTCCATCGATTATCCCTGGCTATCATATGAATAAGCGCTTGTGGAATACAATCATTCTCGATGGCTCAATTCCACAAGGTGAAATTGAGCGCATGATAGATAACTCGTTTAAGTTAGTGGTGAGCAAAATGACTAAGAAAGATCAGCAGTCAATCCTGATACATTTTTAATGCGTTTATGTTATTACATTACTGATCCAAACTGTTTGATAAGGTGTTAATAGTATTTTTTGTGTTAATTCAGTGATTTCTTTCTTGCTAATAAGCTCAAACCAAGATTCCGTAATAATTAAATTAAGCTCACTTAATGGCAGTGTTATGGGTTGATCAGAAACATTACTGACACAAAAAATACTTTGTTTTCTGTCTTGGCTTTGTCGCCAAAAGCCAAATAGTTGTAAACCTAAATGAAGTGTAAACTGCGTCGCATTGGGATGAAAGGCTGGTTGCTTAATGCGAGTATTTAACAATGACTTTAACGTCGAGAGAACTCGTGAATGATGTAAACTTTTATTAGCGAGTGCCTCTTCTAAAGCCTTTTCTTGCCAACGACGTCGATTAATAGACCGGTTATGGTGGGTATTTGCTAATTTTTGATAGTCGTTTTGCGTACCCAACAGACTATGAATATAAATACCTGGTATGCCTTCAAGAGCAAACATAATGGCATGTGCACAAATAAAACGTTCAAAATTCCATTGATCTTTTCCATCAACCGTCCCTTGCATCGCATCATAGAGTGAGATATTTATCTCATACGCTTTTTGCTCGCCAGTATCAGAAGTACGCCATGAAATTTTACCACCAAAATTTTCTACCGTGTGCACTAAGGTATCAAGTTCATTTTCACTTAATAAACCTTCAGCCGGACGTAAACCAATACCGTCATGTGAGGCAATAAAATTAAAATATAGGGTGCCGTCTTGTGACGGAGGCATACTCATTAACCAACGTTTTAAATATAAGCAATTACCTGTGAGTAGGGTGTTTAATAGAAGGGGCGGTAATGAAAAGTTATAAATGCCGTGCGCTTCGTTAGCATTACCAAAGTACGTCAGGTTTTGGGTATTAGGGATATTTGTTTCGGTGATGATAATCGCTTGAGGTTCAGCCGATTCAATGAGAGTTCTCAATAACCGAACAACCTCATGCGTTTCAGGTAAGTTGATGCAGGTAGTACCTGTTACTTTCCATAAAAAGGCGATAGCATCTAAGCGGAATATCTTAACGCCGATGTCTAGGTACTGCCTGATGATTGACGTAAATGCCGCTAATACTTCAGGGTTACGAAAATCAAAGTCGACTTGGTCGTGGCTAAAGGTGCACCATACAAATTTTTTGCCATTACCCGTTTCAACTTCTTTGAGTAATGGTGAGGTACGTGGGCGCACTACATCTGTTAAATTATCATCGGGTAGTGCAGTGAAAAAATAATCGCTACCTTGACCTTCTCCTTTAACAAAGTTATCAAACCAAGCACTTCGGCTGGAGCAGTGGTTAATCACAAGATCTGACATCAAGTGATAGTCTTTACTGATATCTTCTATATCTTGCCATGTTCCTAAAGATTCATTGACTGAAGAATAATCAATAACGGCAAAACCATCATCTGAGCTGTAGGGGAAAAAGGGTAAAATGTGAACACTATTAATGGTATTTTCAATGGTAGTGTCTAAAAAATGCTTTAATGTTTGTAATGGCGGTTGATCTGCTTTGATAATGCTATCACCGTAGGTGATCAAAATAATATCTTCCTCGGACCATTTGTTGGTAAAAGGTTTTACAACCACCACCTCGCTTGATAATCGCATAACGTTCATGAGTCTTTGTGCAATATCATCAAATGATTGCTCAAGAGGTACATCTTTATAAATAGTCGAAAGCTGCTGAGTTAACTTATGTTTTAGTTGATCAACCTGCGGTTTCATAGTTTCGCCTTCTTTTAATACTGATAATTCTATTTTTTACTAAATTCTTCGTTATCTAATTCAACCGCTTCTTTTAATTGCGAGAGAATATCTGGGATAGCACTTACAACACGATTCCAAGACGGTATAAAAGGCGTTTCCATGGGTTGTTCTAAGAAAGTGCTTCCTGCTGTTAAGATATTTTCAGCGAACATTTCTACCGCTTTTTCTTCATTATGAATATCGAGCTTAAGTCCATTCATCATGGCGTCATTTCGATAGGTTTCCACGTAATCTAGCGCGATACGATAGTAGGTTGCTTTTAACGTTCTAAACTTTTCAGCGGTGAATGTTTCACCTTGTGTGGCGAGCTTTCGAATAAAGGCTTTACTGATATCAATCGACATTTTTGATAAGCCGCCAGCGGAGTTATCCAAAGACAAATCTTGGTGCTTATGATCATACGTTGAGGCTATATCAACTTGGCATATACGGTTCGGTGAGTAATTACGGTACATCTCGGATAAAACCCCAATTTCTAATCCCCAATCGCTTGGGATACGAATATCATTTAATACGTCTCGACGAAATGAAAATTCCCCTGCTAATGGGTATAAAAAGCTATCCATGTATTCAAGGTAATCACAATGACCCACTGTTTTTTTCAGTGCTTTAATTAAAGGGGTAACTAATAAACGAGATACGCGACCATTGATTTTTCCGTCAGCTACACGTGCATAAAAACCTTTAGAAAATTCATAATTAAACAATGGGTTGGCAACAGGGTAGAGTAACCTATCCAGTAAATCTCTTTCATAAGTCAAAATGTCGCAGTCATGTAATGCAATAGACTCAGCTTTACCTGAGGCTAAAATGTATCCCATGCAATACCAAACATTACGGCCTTTTCCTAGCTCTTTAGGGGCTAATCCGAGTGCTTGTAATTTTGCATCTATAGCTTGCAATCTCGGACCATCATTCCATAATACTCGATGATGTTGGGGTAACTGACTAAAAAATGATAAAGCGTGTTTATATTGCTCAAGATCTGCTCTGTCTAATCCAATAACAATTTCAGATAAGTATTTTACTTCCTTAACTTTATTAATAATGTCAGGTAAGGCTTGACCTTCTAACTCCGAGAATAAAGACGGTAACATCAACCCTAGAGAACGGGTTTTTGAGAACGTTAATAATTCATCTGCCATATCCGCAGGTTCACGTTGCGCCAAGTTGTGTAACGTTGTTACTGTGCCATTTTGATAAAAATCAGCCATGATTTACTCCTGAGTTAATTGAAGGTGAAAGTAGTTGATTCGCTAAAAGTTTTTGAATGGCTTCAGCCCAACCTTCCGGACCGTATAATTGGGTTTGAGTGGTTTTATACTGGCGATATAATGTGGGAAAGTCATGGACAGGAGAGCGTACTTGAACCGCTATATCTGCAGCTTCTAACATAGTGATATCATTTTCTCCGTCTCCTAAGGCAATAGTGAAAATGGAAACGTTATCGAAATGCTCGCGGTATCGCTCAGTCAACCAAATTAGTGCTTGGCCTTTATCGCAAAAATCCCCTACATGAATAAACCTTCCTCCTTGAACGACATTGACACCTAGATTAATCAATCGATCTATAAAGGCTTTTTTCGTCGGTTCATCTCCTAACCAATGAAGTGGCTCAGCAAATTGTCGTTGTTTAGCTCGTTCAGTTTCTGCTAAATTTAACCCGGTGATGTTGCATAATTCTGATGCTGATAAGGCTGAAAAACCCTGGTAGTACTGGCTAAATTCATCAGTATGTTTTGCTAATAAATTTATCCAATATTGTCTAGGTAAACTAAATGGTTTTACCCAGTAATGATCTATAACCACGGTACCCGCAGGCTGCGTTTTGAAGGTGTTTATTGGGATATATATCGCGGCGCCATTTTCTATAATGAATGGTGTCTTTAAATTGAGATCGTGATGAATTATTTCTAATTCTGCGAGTGTTTTACTGGTATTTAAAATAACTGGGATCTCAGCACTTTCTAACTGCTGAAGTGTTTTATCTGCAGCGGTTGATTGATAAGTGAAATGATCTAGCAGTGTTCCATCGAGATCACTGAAAATAAGCGTTTTCAATTTTCTCATACACTTTCCGTGATCGACATTTTTGTGATTTTACGGTCGTAATCTAAGTAGAAAATAGCATCAGCAGATTGTGAAAATGTTTTGCATCCTTGAACGCTAAGTCTTTGGAAATATTGAGTGAAATTTAGTATCTCTGCGGGAGACATAATTTTTGAATTGACTAAACCGATATTTCTATCTTTTAATTTTTGTTCTTGCTCTAAACGCCATTTATACACGCAATCAAATGAAGGCGCTTGAAGTGCTAACCAGAAATCCATTTTTTTATACAAAGGTTTATAAGCGATTTTAAGTTGTTGATTAACATAATCTCGCCATTGCCCAGTTTTATCGTATTGGCATTCAAGTTCATTGATTGGCGCTTTTAGTTGTTCTACTGTTTGTGGCTCTACGCCCCAGCACCAACCTTCCACTATGATTATATCTGCGGCTTTTTCAATGGTCGGCCATTGCTTTTCAGGATAAGGGTTATCAGTAGCTTTGTTGAACTTTTGAATAGAAAACCCTGTTTTCTTTTCCTTTAGCTGGGTTAACACATGATTAAGTTCAACAACATCATGTGTTCCAGGTACGCCTCGTGTTGCTAAAAGTGGGTGAATGTCTAGTGCTAACGACTTGCGCTTTTCACTCGAAAAATAAAAGTCATCTAAGGACATCACCACAACATTGAGTTGATACTGTGTCGTTAAATAGCTGGCAATGAAATCAGTTAGTGTTGACTTACCACTTCCTTGACAACCATTTATACCGACAAAATAAGCCTCCTTACTTTGCGAAAATCGGTTAAATATCTGATCTGCCAATGGTATGTAATATTCGTTGACTGCAAGTTTAAATTCTTCAGGTAAATTGTGTTGTTTAATAAAAGTTGAAACCATAATTTTCATCCGAAATAAAAAATACAAGTTATGGTTGTTACTTCAAGTCCTATGCCATTCCAGTCAGATCCCAATTACTTTTTATAATTCATTGTAAAATAATGATTATTTATATCAATTAGATTTGTTGTTATGTGTTTTTACTCTATTGAAAGTGCACAGTTTTAAAACAATTGCCTAATGTTGGTGCAATTAAAGAACAGTAATTAAGCAATTAGATATACACTGTTTTTTAAATAGTATGTAGAACGTGTTTTAGATAACAACATGCTACAAAGAAATATTGAGAAAGCATGATTAACTCATTGCAACAAGTCATTGCGATTGATAAAGGCTTTTAGCATGGTAAGGTTTTCAAATAGGCTATTAGAGAAACTTATCATCAGAAGTATCAAATTGCTGTGCTCACTTTTATACGGCATAAGCTACTTTTACTATAATAGTAGCGCTAATGATTACATGAATAAGAGACTATGGAATACAATCATTCTCGATGGCTCAATTCCACAAGGTGAAATTGAGCGTATGATGGATAATTCATATATGTTGGTAGTCAGTAAAATGACTAAGAAGGATCAGCAGTCTATTCTTTTGCATATAGGCAGCTAACTTCACTAAAGCCTAATACCTTTACTCGATAAAATTGTTAAAGTAGCCTTTTAAAACTACATCTTGTGAGATAGTTACTAGATTAAAATATATTTTTCATCACCACATCAAATACTATTCCTAGAATAGACATATATATTAAATAGATTGCCGAGGCTTTTCCTAATATTCTCCACCAACTCTGCTGATATACGGTTTTAAAAGCTGAAAATACATACCATATCAAATATAAGGTAGGAGGAGCTTGAAGTAGTAAAAATATCAGATGAGATTGTTCCAAAGCTTCTAAAGGCGCGATAATCATTAACATTAAATAGATTATGCTATGTAGATGCATGGAAAAAACTAAATTACCGATATAGAAGCTCTGCCGAAAAAAGAGCTGCACAATTAATGCAAATACTGGGAATAAAACAAACATTGCCTTGGAGTAATAGCTACTCATAGAGTCTGTTAATGCATAATTGGGATCGTAAACTTGATATATGCTAGATAAAAGGATGAAAAACAGAATGCTGATCGCCAAGTATAAACGTAGAGGCGGTGTATACTTTACTCGCTTTCCTTGATTAAATTCGAGCGTCAGCTGTCCCGGTTTGCTTAACATAGTGCGAAGAGTGAACCCCAATCTTCCATCAATATCTAATAATTCATGCAGCATGTCTTTGGCCACAACAAAAAATGGTCGATTAAGGCTGGCTGTACTTTGCCCACATTTTAAGCAAAAGTGAGCTGTCTCCTGAAGTTTTGTCTGGCAATTTTTACAATCCATACTTTTATCATAGAACGAAGGCGCCAAGCTATGCAACCTGTTAATTTTGAGTTAGTGGCTTTGGGTGACAATGAAATGACAGGTCTCGGTCAGGCTGATGTTAGAAAATTCGTTTATGTTGGTGGTGAGTAAAATGAGTAAGAAAGATCAAACATCCCTCCTACTGCATCTGTAAAAGCAAACTGTATTTATTTAGGCATTAATATTAGCTTTAATACTTTTCTAACCAGTTCAAAGCATGGATCCATAACACCTGAGATTTTCGACTAAAGAATTTCATATGGCCTATTTCATCTAGTGCATAGTCATCAGCAGATAAAGTGAGTGTTTCTGCCTTTATTTTTGTGAAGACACTGAGCATGTCCTCAACATTTGCATCAATCGCGATATCATCATCAGCTGCATTCACCCACATAGATGGCGTTGATAAATCGTCATATAAATGAGTATGAACTGTTTTGCCGAAGGAAGATTTTACGTAGCCTTCACTATTGCACCATTCTCGCCATTGTTGAGCGACCACTTTAGGTAAAGGCTCGCCCATACCTAACCATTGAGATTTCGTATGACCAAAAAGCGTATAACTCAATGGGATAAAGAAATACATAAAAAAGTGTGCCTTTATCGCATAGGTTCCGCTCATGTTCTTTAATTGACCGGATGAACTTGCAAAATTGAAGATGGAGGTGAAATCCTTCGCATTATGCATTAACCCAACAAGTTGACCTCCTGCACTATGTCCAATCAAATGATATTTCGTATTAGGAAATGTGGTTTTCAATTGCTCTAATACGGCAGGCATATCTTTTTCCCCCCAACATTGTAATGACGCATCACTTTTACTGACGCTTCCAATTAAAGAGCCACCAATACCTCTATTATCAAAGGTGATCACGCCATAGCCTTTTTCTGCAAGAAAAGCAGCAAAGCTCGCATAAAATTGTCTTTGTATTCCTGTCGCAGGGCCTATTAAAATTGCACCCCTCAGCGCTTCTTGTGGCGTGTAGATTGTTGCTGCGATAGCGTACTGATCTACACATATAATTTCTACTTCAGTTGAATAAAAGTTAGCCATAAAGGTGATGTTTTAGTTTTAATATTGAGCTATCTGGTATGACCACTTTACAGGGCTTATGATAAAAATCAATAGCTGGGAATATTGAGTATCGAGACATAGAAATCCCCCCTGATTTCCTAATCGTCCTTTAAGGGATATCTATAATATGACGAGTATTATCTAAATGAAAAACAGCATCTGCAGAATTTGAAAGGGTAGTACTCCCGTGCACGGTAAGCCTTTGGAAGTACTGTGTGAAGTTTAATACCTCTGCAGGCGACATGACTTTTGAATGAGACAAGCCAATGTTTTTGGCTTGTAATTTTTGCTCTTGTTCTAATCGCCATTGATAAACACAATCGAAAGTCGGCGCTTGTAATGCTAACCAAAAGTCCATTTTTTTGTAAAGCGGTTCATAACCCGTTTTAAGTTGTTGATTAACGTAACTACGCCATTCACCATCTGCATCGTGTTGTAATTCTAGGTCGTTAATTGGTGTTTGTAATTGCTCGTCTGTTTGAGATGTTACGCCCCAACACCAACCCTCTAATAGAATAATGTCTACCGGTTTTTCAACTGAGATCCAATGGCTTTGGGGACATGGTTCATCGATAGCTTTGTTGAACTTTGGAATTGAGAATCCTGTTCTGTGCTCTGATAATTGGTTTAACACCCGATTAAGGGCCGTTATATCATGCGTGCCTGGAACACCTCTAGTTGATAACAGTGGGTGAATGTCGTCTGCTAATTGATTACGCTTTGTGCTCGATAAGTAAAAATCATCTAAAGACATGACGACAACATTAAGTTGGTATTGTACGATTAAATATTCAGCAATGAAGTCGGTAAGGGTTGATTTACCACTGCCTTGGCAACCATTTATCCCGACGAAATAGGCATTACTTTTTTTGTTAAATAGTCTAACAATTCGATCAGCGAGTGGTTTGTAATGCTCTTCTACTGTTAGCCTAAATTCTTCAGGTAACTTATGTTGTTTAATAAAATCTGAAAGCATTCTTCATCCTTGATAATTAATAAATATTGTTATGGTCTTATCGATTACGTCATTTTAAATAAGCCCAGCTATTGTTTCTAAGTATTACTTTTCAGTATTGTTGAGCGTCGATATGTTTTTTTATGATAGAACGGCACAATATGAACTTATTTTGTTGTTCTTACGTAATGCTATTATGAGCTTAACCGTAGGAGTCATTATATGTTTTACTTGTTGTTCCCACCAAATGATAGTGTTTTATCCCTATGACTAATAACATATTAAAATATAAAGACTTTTTGTATGTTTTTAATTTAATACAGACCAAAGGTACTAAATTAGGGAGTGAATATGAGTTTCTGGGTATTAGAGCGCAACATGATTTTGATGGTTATACTTGTTGGTTAACCTATAAAGATCTAACCATAACTTTATTATTTCATAGCAAATTCGACGTTCAATTTGACAAAAAAGAGACCTTTAATGAGTTTTACAAAAAGATTAATTCACTGATCGCACTTAATTGATAAGTTTTGTTGATTGCTTTGAAATGCATGATGCGGATAATCGGAGATATAAAATAGTGTTAACACATAAACTGCTAGGCGTTATTTTTGACCTCGACAACACCTTGGTTTCTTCATCTTTAAATTTTGATAATATTCGAGAAGCATTAGGTTGTTCGAAAAATATCGATTTATTGAATTTTGTTGACTCACTACCGAAACAGCAAAGAATTGATGCCCATCAAGTGTTAGTTGACTATGAAATCGATGATGCCCATAGCGCTAGTAAGTTGGCGGGAACTGATGAACTCTTAGCATTATTGTCTAAACTCTCTATACCTTGCGCTATTGTTACACGAAATTGCAAACAAGCGGCTTTGATAAAGCTAAACAATAATAATATTGATGTTCCTATCCTATTAACGCGGGAAGATCACAAAGCTAAACCTGCCCCTGATGCTTTATTACATTTAGCCCAATACTGGAATACCCCACCAGAAAACTTATTGTACGTAGGTGATTATTTATATGATCTGCAAGCAGCACAAAATGCCAATACTATGTCTTGCCTTATTACTTATGCTAAAGCGCTGAGTTATGCGGATTTAGCGGATATTGTAGTGGATGATCTTACTGAGCTAAGTGATGCTATTGCACAAATATTTCCGGTTCAGGAAATGAATATTTAACCTCTATAAGTAATAAGTAATAAGTAATAAGTAAATAGTGAGGATATCTATGCAACTTATTAGTTACGGGTTGATGTTATTTACTTTTTTTACTCACAATGTGCTCGCTGCCCATGACATGCCCAATCAAATAGTACAACAGAGTTTAACAGCCACAAAAGAGTCATCAATTATGATCAACTTAACTGAGCAACATAGCGTTAATAATTGGCGCATAACTAATGATGGAGTTATGGGAGGGAAATCGGAAGGACGTTTTGTCTTCAAGCAAGGCAAAGGGATTTTTTTCGGTGATATTTCACTTGATAATAACGGTGGATTTAGTTCGGTATTTAAAGAAATTGAACCACTAGCTGAAGATCTTAAAACGGTTACTATTGATATTGAAGGTGACGGATTAACGTACCAATTAAGAATGGTAGTTAATCTCAATGGTTATCGCTTAGCGTATAAACACAATGTTGAGACCGTTGCTGGGCAAAGAGATAAGTTAACTTTTACGCTGGCTGATTTTCAAGCGTCGTTTCGAGGACGTAGTATAGATAATGCACCAATATTAAAAGCGGAAGATATTCGTGAAGTCGGGTTTTTAGTCACCAGAAAAACCGCAGGGGCATTTTCTTTATCTGTTTTTAGTCTGAACTTTTAAAGATGTTCATTAAAAAGTAAACAAATATAAGACGTTATTAAAAACTAAATAATTCACTTAATGAAGATAACAATATAAATATGAATAAGAATATAAATAAGGTAAACCCTAAATCACTTCTCCACAGTAAGTGGACCAAGGTCGATATAACGAATAAAGAAAAGCATTTTATCATTACGCTTGTTAAATTTGATGAAGACCAAAAGCTTGTTGAATGTATTATCGAGGCGGTGATGACTAAAAGCGAATACAGTATTGATTGGCGTGAATTAAAGGACATTAATAAGTGGGGAATAGGATGGCAGTAATAAGGTCGTTATATTTGTTACTATAAGCCTAAGTGCCCGAGGACTCAGATTATCGAATATGACTCAATTAAGTACCTAAGTTAACAACGATGAAAAAAGCAGGTTAATCATACCATTGCAAAAATGCAGTAATATGAAGTAAGACCACAATCTGGGTTAACCAGAAACGCATATTCATATAATCAGTTGGTTTTTTATCTTGTTTTCCTATTGAGTTTTCGTAGACAAATAACAGCATAAAGCTCAGTGCTAATATTATTAGAGCAACCTTCAGTGCAACCAGCAAACAAGCAAAGGCTATCAGACTAAAAATGTTACTGATGATATAACGTTTGTCGTGATGAGTGAGTATATCACCGCGCCATATCGTGCCAGCAATAAAGCTTAATATTACTGCACTATAAGCAACAAAGGCTTGTTTTGTGGATATCCCCCAAAGTTGTGCTTCACTACTCAAGTAAAGACAAACTATGAAGGGTATTAAACCTAGATAACCAAGTACTTTCCACGTTTTCATTTAACCTCCTTAGTGGTTTTAAGCATTATTTTATCTTTTTATATCAGTGTATTTCCTAGTTCACCGTTCAGTGAAAGTGGTACTGGTTTCTTATCCGGTTTAGCATAATTTAAGCGGGATAACCTTTTACTCGTATGGTAGCTATCTAGGCCTGAAATCATCACCGTATTTAATGACTCTATATCTATATAACCGTCACTTTTTATCGCTTCTTTATCGCAAATAATATTCGTTATCTCACCAATGACTAACAAGGTTCCATTCTGTTGAATTGGCACTATTTCTTTCAACGTTAAAGCGTATTTAAGTCGACTCTCTTTCACAAAAGGAGCCTTAATCTTGTGGATAGTTTCGGGAGTTAAACCTGTCGCTTTAAATTCACATTCACCTTCGCTATAACGAGCAGACGTTTGATGAGCTTCTTGCCAAAAATCTTCATTTACTTGGTTAATAGTAAACTGCTTGGTTTGTTGAATATTTTCTAAGGTATGTCGCTCAACACTGCAGGGACGAGTTATAAAGCCAACTAGTGCAGGTGAAGAGCCTAGGTGAAATACGGAACTAAAAATGGCTAAGTTATTTATATTATCATTACTGACTGTGCCAATAAGGTTTGCACTTTTAAATCCAGATAAGCTATTTATTACCCGTGCTTTGTAGCGTGGTGTCATCTTTGCTAGATCATTGTGATGTATATATTGCATTTAACTGGGGTCGTATAATGAGTATCGGTAGTTATTTATACGTAAAGAAATCACTTTGCGATCACCTAACGCTTCTCATGAATTATTCAGGAGTGAGATTTCTTCCTTACTTTTAACTTGTTCATCAGTCGACCAAAGAGGAAAATTTTACTGTCATTGATCTCATTCCCTTAATTGCTCGTAAGTAATATATCTACATACAGACATTACGGAAATTTACTATGAACAATATATTAAATACAGAAATGATGCCGACGATTATGGCTATCGCAGAGTCAAGCCATTACCTTGTAGGTGCTGTTGACTCCTCAAATAATTTTATTGGCTTAACTGAAGTGATAGATGTTGAAGTGCTAAATTCCTTAGCAGACGCTAAACAATATTTACGTAGTCATAATATAGTGACGGCAACGTTAGAATTTCAGTCAGCATATGATGAAATGTGCGGCACAGATACGGTTGGGTCATGTAGGCAAATTATTAACTTGTAGTAACAGTGTCAATAATACTTTCTGTCTCGTCGCGAAAATTTTCAATAGTTTATTGGCCCATATTTAGGTTATGGGACATATAGACAATTAAAAAATAATTCCTATCCTACTCTAATCAATTAGAAAAAATAACCAAGTATTAACAAGCGTTAATCTTGGTTTATAACTCTCTAAGCAATAAATAACTATTAACATGCCTTTCATCACGCTACTCAGTTACTAAGTGATTTCTTAATTGGTTTAGGGCATCTACCGAAAACCCTTCATCGTAAAAATGTACTATGCTGCCGTCTTTAGTGAGTAATACCACTCTAGCGTTATTCGGATTTTCATTTCCGGTGAAGGTTTGTACTTCATCCCCATCTTTATAAACAGTAACTACACCTTTCCATAGAGGTTTAGGGATACCTGCTCTCATACCATTATCAATAACGGTGCTGAACATTCTAGGAAATAAGCCCTGAATGGTAGGTATTTCATAAGTAGGCACGTTCGTTTCAGTCATGTCTAAACCAATTAACCATCGGTCGATATCAAATTGTGAATTTTGTTTGTAACCAATGAGTAGAAGGGTAAAGTCGTCATCAAAATCTCCGGGTATATTCATTGTCTCTTCTTCAAGTGTTTGACCACTAATTGATGGAAAGACTTGTCCGGTAATATCTTTATTAGGGTGGTTAGTGCTACACGCAGAAATTAGGCTGATGAAAAGCAATAAGGTAATTAGACGCATTTATAAGTACTCTTTGATTAATACAATTAACTACTTATACGTATCTGAATCTACTTCAGTTCACAAAAATTATATTTATACCTGTTCTTCTTGAAGATGCATGATTCAGCTGGAATTATAAACGCCTTTAGGCAAGGCATTGATTGAAGAAAATAGTCATTCTATTGTCGAAATCAATAACGTCGCTTAAAGCGTTTATAAGCCAGCCCTTGGGGAAGACTGAGCAAATCATGCGCTGAGTTACATTTAATTTTAAGGACGCTACATGGATGTAGTCTATTAGAGAATGCAGGAGCATATTCTCCTGCATGACCCTTAATAAAAAATGTGAATTGATTATGAATCGCTCAGGCTTCCTGAAACGAGCATCTTCAAGTGGAGCGGGTATATAGTAATAAATACTTTATTTTTTCAGCAGTAAATGAGCCTATTAGCTATTTACCAATTGATAGATTTACCTTGCCAGTCGAGATAACTCGCGGTTTGATCGTATGAGCTGTTTTCAACAATGGTTAACAGTTGGCTGGCAACGAAATCACAGGTGAAAAGTTTATTCGCAGGCACATTTTTTTGAAAGGGTTTTGATAACGGCGTATCAGTAGTACCGGGATGAAATGCAATTATTTTAATATTCTTATTTCTGCGGGCGATTTCAATTGCTGCAGTCTTTAGCATCATATTTAATGCTGCTTTAGATGCTCTATAACTATACCAACCGCCTAAACGGTTATCACTAATGCTACCAACTCTTGCACTAAAAACTACAATCTTACAGGGAGAGTTTCCCGTTAAGGTTGGCATTAATTGTTGAATCCATAACATTGGAGTTAATGCATTAGATGCCATTACCTGATTAAAGGATTCAACCGTTAATTCTTCTATACGCTTTTCCGGTTGAATACTTTGGTTATGGAGTATGCCGTTACAGATATAAATGCGGGTAATAGGAGCATGATTATACGTGGCTATCTCTTCAATGGCTTGTTCGATAGATTGTGACTGGTAATCTTTAACAGTAATAGTATTTACATGGCTAGTGTTTTTATCACGGTTGAGTAAGTCATAAGCGTTAACATCACGACTAATAAGAATCAAACCGGTAGTTTCACTCTCTATTAATTGTAAAGCGAGAGCTTTAGCAATATCACTATTTGCGCCTATGATCAGTGTTTGTTGAGTTATCATAACAAGTCCCAGAAATACATTGAGTGTTTGGTAAAGCAAATATTTTTGCTAGCAGCGCAGATATTTGATGACGATATTTAGCTAAGCCTAGATAAACCCAATGACTTAGTGTTTTAATTACAGGCCAATTCAATGGGGCAACCCAAAATCCTTTACCGACGATAGTCCAAGCTCTATGAGTGACTTCTAAGCCGAGTAAAACTTTCCCATTATAAAAGCCATGTAAAACTTTCATCGCATCGTCAACGCTAACTGCGGAGTAAAGCGTTGCAAAATTCTCTTGATGTATATTAACTAAGTGGATCTCATTATCGACATCGAATCTTTTTAAGTGATTCATCTCTGCCAAGCACATAGGGCAGTTACCATCATAAAATATCGTTATCATTAAATTACACCTAAATATTGCTACATTGCTGTTGGTATTTAAAACAGCTTTTGCATGATGAATTTATACGTAAAGAGTGCGCTTAACGATCACTTAAAGGTATTAACTAATAAAATCAATGATGAGAGATTTAATATATTGCGTGCGACTATTTTCAAAGGAGAGACTGTTTTGGCAAAGGTATAAGGTTTCATTAACCGTATGTTTTAAAAAATGTACTGCAATGTCGTCTTGCTTATGAAAAGCATTCACAGCATGTAGAGGTAGCACAGTAAAACCTAAACCGCGACTAACGGGTTCTAAAATTAAGCTGATTTGATTTGAAAATCCAGTACGTTCAAACTGATTGATATGTTCAAACTCATGATAATTTTCACTTAATAATTGTTGCGTATGATGCTCAGCATCAGGATGGCCGATAAAACCAAGAGCAATTAATGTTTGCCAGTTAATCACTTGAGTTTGCTTTGATGTAACTAATACTAAGGGCTCTACCGCTATTGGCGTGCTCATTAAGGTTGAGCTTTTTGTCTGCTCGGTAAGTAAACCTATATCCACCTTTCTATCGATTAAGTCTTGTTCTATGCTTGAATTTGGCGCAAACATATAATCAATAACTAATGTTGGATGGGATTGTTGTATGTCCAATAGCTGGGGATATAACTTTAAACCGACACTGCCAGGCGTGGTTATTTTTACTGTGCCTATTAAGGGATCATCATGTTTAATCGATGCTTCTATTTCTTCTGAGCTTCTTAATAAGATTTGACCTTGCTGGTAAAGCTTATCACCGGCATCGGTAAGTGAAAAAGATTTCCCTTCGCGCACAAGTAGGAAGGTATCTAGGTGCTGCTCCAGTTTCTTTATATGTTGGCTGACTCCTGATTGAGTCATAAATAACTTTTCAGCAGTTTGTGTAAAGTGGCCAATATCAACGAGGGAGCAAAATGTTTTTAACCAAACAAGATTAATCATTACAAAACGTACTCATAATTATGATTTATGATAATTGTACGTAATTTATCGTCCGTCGTAAACTACACCTATCTGAGTAACTGAGGAAAATAAAATGAGTAAAGCATATCCTAGAACATTCTCCCACATTGGGATCTCTGTACCTTCAGTAGAAAAAGCCGTTAAATTTTATACTGAAGTGCTGGGTTGGTATTTGATTATGGAGCCTACTGAAATAGAGGAAGACGATAGCCCTATTGGTGAAATGTGTACCGACGTATTTGGCGCTAATTGGGGGAAGTTTAAAATTGCTCATATGTCCACCGGCGATCGTATTGGTGTTGAACTGTTTGAATTTAAAAACCAAGAGAACCCAGAGAATAACTTTGAGTACTGGAAAACAGGCGTGTTTCACTTCTGTGTGCAAGATCCTAATTTAGAAGAGCTAGTTGAAAAAATTGTCGAAGCTGGTGGTAAAAAACGCATGGCAGAGCCTCGTTATTACTACCCAGGTGAAAAACCTTATCGTATGATTTACATGGAAGACCCGTTTGGAAATATTTTAGAAATATATAGCCACAGTTACGAGTTAACTTACGCAGCAGGCGCTTATTAAGCGGGATTGGTATTACATAACCTGAACTCTGGATAAGCAGCACTTGCTCAACTTTCCCATTTTTGTGGTTCTCATCGTTAAAACGTCGATAAATAGCCAGCTATTCATAAACTTTTGCCTTGATAACCTCAAAAATTGACACATTGATCGGACATTTAACTACGTTGTTCCTGCTAATTTTTCTGTGTTACAACCTAATCTATTGGTTTTAAATAAACATCAAGCACTCATTATCCAGAGTTCCGGTTACATAAATAATGCAGTGTTATAGCATTCACACGCTAAAAGTGTGAATGCTTACTTACCAGGTTTAATAGTCTTTCTGTCTATTTCTAATCACCGCACAGGTTATTTTATCCCAAGCTACACTATTATAACTAGCCACCATGTCATGCTCTATCTCTGCCCAAGATGATAATAGCGCTTTATCTAACTTAAACACTTCAATATAGTCTTTCTCTACGACAATAAATTGATTTTTATAAGGCAACAGCCATTTTGACGTCGGACTGTTAACCAAGGTGTTTCTAGCTTGAGAGTAATCGGCAAACCATTCATTAATAAAACCACCACAGCCTTTGGGGTAAAAAAAGCTACCCATGTTTATCATCATCAATTGCGATTTATTACCAGATAAAAGCTGTTGAGCTTCATGCCAATCTTTAAAACCTAGCTCCATTGAAACCAGTCCTAGGCAATGTTTTAGCTGTAACGCCTCGGGTGATGATATGGCAATTTTCTTTAAAGGTATTTGCATAGCTCTGACTAAGCTCGGATCTAACTTCAATGCTTTTAATAACTTCTTTGCTTGGGTTTTAACTTCTTGTAATGCATATTCCATTTTAGACCCCTACTTCAATTCAATTGTTGTATGAAATGAAAAAGTATTCGATAAAGATAGCTCAAAGCTTGCAGTAAAAGTGTTCATTGACAATAGGTTGTATGCATCACATATAACAAAGCACAGTATTAAGAAAGTGAGCTTACTGAATGTGGAAGTACATTTGCTGAAAGTAGTGAGTTTATTTTTTGCTGTTGATTTAGCTGTTTTGGGGTGTTCGGGGCAAACCCGATGATTTTCTTGAAAAGTCACAATTCAATTCCTCTAAGTAAATTGGCATTCCGCAAGGCCTACTTAGTTCGTATTGAACTGATTAATCATTGATATCAGAGTGAATTCATCTTGAGCGGAAAAGGCGTCTCTGCAACCTAGTGATGATTCTAGTGGACTCATTTTTTGAAGTCAACTTATGTTTTTCCGAGGATTAACCCATCATTAAAGACACGATGGAGTAACTTTACTGATTCTTAACGGGCCGCTGTTCTGCTTTTATTGGTGCTTAAACTGTGTGTATGACTAAAAACTCTCTGCTATTTCAAAGGTTAACAACTCTTTAGTTATGGGATGTGTAAAGCTTAAACGTTGAGCATGTAAATGAAGTCTATCAGCACTATTGCCATATAAACTATCGCCAATAATGGGCAGGTTAAGTCCATCAGGATGAGCGCAATGCATGCGTAATTGATGTGTTCTACCTGTAATAGGATATAAAAATAACTTACTGGTATTATCCTTTTCTTCAATAAGCTGCCAATGCGTTTCAGCATACTTACCATGCTCATAGCAAACCATTTGTTTTGGTCTATCATCAAAGTCACCACGAAGAGGTAAACATATCTCACCAGACGTTTTTTCTAATTTACCTTCAATAGTTGCCACATAACGTTTGTTAACTTCTTTATTCATAAACTGTTGTTGCAAATGTTTATGGGCACGTTCATTGAGCGCTAACATCAATAAACCTGAGGTAGCCATATCTAACCTATGAACAATCAAACCACCGCTCGCTTGAGGGAATTGTGTCTTAATACGTGTATACACTGAGTCTTTAATCGACTTTCCAGGAACAGATAATAAACCAGCGGGCTTATTTACCACCACAACATCTTCATCTTGAAAAACAATCTCTAGGTCTATACCTTCAGCTGGATTAATCAATAGAGGGTTTTTATCTACCTCCATACCATCAAGCATGTGACCTAAAATAGGGAGGCACTTACCTTGGCAGGCAGGGTAGAAGTGTTTGTGTTTTCTTATTTCTGATTTAGGCTGTTTTCCCCACCAAAATTCAGCCATACAAAGCGGTGTTAACTTATGTTCAAAGGCATACTGTAACAACTTTGGTGCTGCGCAATCACCAGAACCCGCCGGCGGTTTTTGCAGTAAGGTATCGGCAAAAATTTTAATTAAGTCCTTTCTCTCACCTTTACTATTTAGCATTTGATATTGTTTGAAAAAATGCTTTTGCAGTTTTGCGGAGAGCTTTTTTCTGAGATTTTTTAACGACTCTATTTCATCAGTAAGTTGCTGCAAATTACTTGAGGTTAAGCTGATCTTTGTTTGATATTGTAGCTTTAGTGCTTGCAACGATTTTTTATCCGTTACGCTGGCGCGAGATAGCGCAATGCTAATGTCTCTGTATTCATCTTCAGGTAAAACAGTAGTACTCAGCCAAGTACGTTGGTCTTTACGTGCTTTTTTATTATCCCGCATTTGCTGTTGCAGAGACTGTATTTCTTCATCAGACTTAGCGACTTCTGTCTCCAATAAAACCGTTAATCTATCAATCTCAGGATTAGCTGCGAGTAGGTTGATTTTTTTGTTAATACCATTGATTTCAACTTGTTGTTGTTTCTCAAATTCACTCTGGTTATATGCTTGATGTATTGTAGGAACAAAGTTAATTGAAGAGTCGTTGTCGATATTACGCTTATCTGTATTGCTCTCATTCGCATTGCCGGAAAGCGCAGCTAAGTAGCCAAGTGAGCCTTGAGTATCTTTAACTATTAATACCCCATACATTCTTCCTTGTTGTTCAGACTCAACAGGATGGAACTTTTCCAATTTTTGTTGTAATTCTTCACTCGCCGCTAACGCTAACGGATGTGGCTGATAACAAAAAGGGTAGGTAAACTTACCGGGAAAGGAGCCGGGTAATGAGTAGTGTGAAATATCACTGACAAAAGTGGAAAGGTAAGTTGAAATAGACTTATTAGACATAGACGTTATTGCTACAGTGGAGTAACCCTAAATAGTAACCTTGGCTTTATCATGGTTACTTTATTGACAATTGTGCGTATTCTAATCGTAATTAATATAATACGCACTTTTAAAATAACACTATTTTACCTAGTTAATAAGAAGCTAAAGTTATTTCACTGTTTCGTTTGTAGTTTTCAAATTTTTTTTGCTTAATCCGTAAGCAAAAAAAAACAGCCTTACAGCTGCTTTTCATTATAGTTTACTTACTAATACATATTTTCGGTGTAGGTAACTTTATCTAGCTCTTTAATTTATTAAATACGTTTACTACGCATACTCGCTACTATGCCAAACATTGCTAAGCTTAATAGCAGAATTGTTGATGGTTCAGGAACAGATGTTATTGTCATCAGAACTTGGAACTCGTTCGACTGTGCTTCAAAAGTTGAAAAACCTATACAACCATTATCTGCACCTACAAGTGCACAAAGATCATCATGTAGGATCGTTAAACCGGAGCCAACTTCTGTAGGTACTAATGTCAACTCGGTATTGTAGGTGTGTTCCAATATATTAAATTGTTGATTTAGAGTGCCTTTACCTTCATCAAACATAACGCCTGCTGGTAGAGAAACAATAAAAATATCATTTTCACAAAGTACTCCACCGCACATACCAGGAACGTTAGGAGTTTCAGCAAATAATATATCAAAAGCAAGCGCATTCGCTAGATTTGGCGGCGGAGGGGCAACGCCAGCAGGAGTCAGTTGTAAAAGAGTACTTAGAATCGCGGTATCTAGAACACTAGAGCCTCCCGGTATAGTAATGTTATTGTGGACGAATAGAGATGTTTGTACTTGGTCGCCACTTGCTAAATTCATTCCACTTACAAGACCGCTGCTTCCTGAAGATATATCTATATTACTTTGATCAACTTGGTTACCCCAAGCTAGATTTGTTGGAGCGCCAAACAATATGTTTGTGTCACTCGGTGTCGGAGTTCCGGTTCCCGCTGTATACGTTGCTGCTGTAAAAGCTGAATCGACAACGAAATCCCATGATGTAATTATTGGGCTAGCACTACTACTAAATGCAAAGCCCAGTGTAGAAAGTGTTAATACTGTTATAAGTTTTTTAAGTGTTTTCATTTGTTTACTCCTTGTCAGTATAAAATTAAAATACACCTTAAAATTAGTAATAAGTGAAAAAGACAACTTAAGCCATTAAGTAGATCACTAATTGATACATTCCATGTAGTGTGTTCACAGATTAAACTGCATAGAGCGCGCCAAAGTAGCTATGTGGTTAAATTGTAACCATTTTGTGTTTTAAATAAATAGAGTTATTACTCAGTCTGTAAAAGAATCTGACAGTACTTTTGTGCAATTTTATTTTTGAGCTGTCAGCCTTTTAAAAACTAGTTACCATTGGTGATGATTGTGGTGTTAATACCACTAGAAATTAAGGCAGCATTACTGGGTAATTCTTCATTACCGCTGAGTAAGTAAATAACCTGTTGCCCTTCTTGGGCAAGCTCTAACGCATGTTGGTAATTAAGCATAAGGGTTGAACTGATACTCTGAGGATATTTTTCTGCATCACGACGAACATATTCAATCAACTCAACATTGACCTCACCATCATAAAAAACAGCATCAGCAAACTGTAAAGCGCGGTGGGCTTTCAATGTTAAATTATCAGGATTACCCTCAAGGGTTTGAATAAAAATAATTTCACCCTGAGGCGGGGCAATTTTTTCTTTTAAGCTCACGATCAATAATTGCTCAGCCTCTTGATGCTTACCATCCAGTAATGCTTGCCCTATTGAACCACGTAAGGTGTTTTCCCAGAAAGTGCGGCGATTACGTATACCTTTAATGCGTGCTTTTACATGGTCACGAAACTTTAATGAAAAATCAGCCAAGCGACCGTAACCTTGCGGTAATATTTTTTCAATCTGTTCTCGTAACATGCGAATGAGAATAGGCGCACTGCCTGAACTTGAAAGTGCAATAATCATAGGTGAACGATCAATAATTGCTGGCGTGATATAAGTGCAAAGGGCAGGTTGATCAACCACATTAGCAAGAATATTAAATTCAACCGCTTCATGATAAACCTGCTCATTAACATCGGTATTATCAGTGGCAGCAATAACTAAGGTAATTTTAGTTAACAAACCCGCTTGATAGTTATGTTTTAACCAGCTTAATTTATTTTCGTTAATTAAGCGCTCAACACCATCCGTAACGTTTTCCGCCATTATGGTAATGTTTGTTGTGGTCTTTAACAGTAATTCAATTTTACGGGCGGCAACATCACCACCCCCAATTACCATGGCATTAATTTTACTACCATCAAGAAAAACGGGAAAATATTTCATCTACAAGCCAACTTTTTTACTTACCTATCTTATTTCGCTCAGATTAACATAGCAGAAAAGATAAAACCTTAATCTGCATTACTTTGATAGAGAATTTGATACCTAATTTAGCACTTAGTCCAGCACTGAATTTACTCATTAACCTGCTGTAACGCTTAACTTTGATTCACTTACTGCTAAGCCATTTTCATCACCATATACATACCAACCAGGTATAAATTCAACATTGGCAAAATTAACGACAACATTAGTGTCGCCTACACCTAGCTTCTCTGTTTTTATCGGGTTACAGCCAATAGCTTTTACCGCAATCTCTAAAGTTCTGATAGTACCTGCATCGCGAATACAGCCATTTATTACTACAGCCTGCCAATGATTTTTAACCGCATTCTCAGCTATCATATCGCCTAAAAGTGCACGGTTCATACTGCCTTTACCATCAACAACCAGTACTTTACCGCTGCCATCAGTCGCTAATATCTCTTTTACTTTTGAATTGTCTTCAAAGCAAGAAACGGTGACAATCTCACCATAAAAAATAGTGTGCTTGCCGTAATCAGTAAAAGCTTGGTTAGCGAGGCTAAGTTGCTCCGGATATTGATCAAATAAGTCAGGGAGAAGATCTAGCATATTATTTTCCTTTTTATGATTAGAGCCACTTCATTCGATTATTACTCTGTACGTATTAAAACATTCTAAGATCACATTGTTCTTAATCTCAATAGTCAGCTATGGCTCAATCGTTGGCCTTGCATTGATTTGTTTTTCTATGTACAAAAAATGTCAAACTTAATGAAAGTGGTATTATTTATGCCTACTCTAGCAGTAATGGATGGTAAACTAGCATCAAGCTTATTTATTGCTACTATTTGTCAACTACATCGGCTCTTTGCACTAACGACAGAGACAGCGACAACCAGAAGCAGCAAACACCAAATACCAGTAGAGAAAATCAAATGCCTTGGATACAACTTAGATTAAGCGCCAACGAAGATAACGCCGAAAAATATAGTGATTGGCTTTCAGCCTGTGGTTCACAAGCCGTTACCTTTATTGATGCTAAAGACACCCCAATATATGAGCCATTACCCGGTGATGAAGTTATCTACTGGTCGAATACCGTCGTCATGGGCTTATTTGAAGCTAGCCATGATATGGACAAAGTCATTAGTTACTTGCAAAGTATTCATCCAGATAAAGAGCAAATGCGCTATAAACTGGAGCAATTAGAAGACAAAGACTGGGAACGTGAATGGATGGATAACTTCCACCCAATGAAATTTGGTGAACGCTTATGGGTTTGTCCTAGCTGGCGCGATGTTCCAGACCCTGAAGCGGTTAATGTAATGTTGGACCCAGGCCTTGCGTTTGGTACCGGAACTCACCCTACCACAGCTTTATGTTTAACGTGGTTAGACGGCTTAGACTTACAAGATAAAACCGTAGTCGATTTTGGTTGTGGTTCAGGAATTTTATCATTAGCAGCGCTTAAGTTAGGAGCCAAGAAAGTTATTGGTATTGATATCGATCCACAAGCCCTACAAGCAAGTCTTGCTAATGCTGAGCGTAACAATGTTTCCGATAGACTTGAATTATACTTGCCTAAAGATCAGCCTGAATTCAAAGCTGACGTAGTAGTAGCAAATATTCTAGCTGGACCGTTACGTGAGTTAGCACCAGTTATTATCGAATATGTCGGTGATAAAGGGCTGTTAGCTTTGTCTGGTGTATTAGAAGAGCAGGCACAAACCCTACAAACAATTTACGGGCAATGGTGTGATATGGAGCCAGTGAGCGTTCAAGAAGAATGGGTTCGCCTAAACGGACAACGCAAGTAGTTATAGATGGAAATCGTTTTATCATCACAGTAATGCAATGTCATTTCTGTGATGTAATCTCTGAAGCGCTATAGATTCCGACTTAATAGATGATGGAATCTATAGCGATGAACAGTATAGTGTCACTGCCAATATGTCTCAGCAAAGAGTAGGTGTTAACTCTCTTAGTAATTAAGGAGCAACACTCCATGAGTTACCTAACGACTTTCCTGTTTCATCCTCTTGAGGTTCAAAAACAGTAACCCGATTTCGACCTGCATGTTTCGATTCATAAGCAGCAAAGTCAGCATCAGTTAATAACTTCTCTAAATTATAGCCAGAACGTGTTACATCAGTTACGCCAAAACTGGCAGTAATACTAAAGTCATTACCAGACTCTTCAGTAATCGTATTTTCAATAGCGGCACGACAAGCTTCAGCCCGCAATACTGCTGCTTCAATATTACAACTTGGTAATAAAATACAAAATTCTTCACCACCTAAACGGGAAAATATATCATTTTTACGGCCAATGTTTTCACATACTCTAATGGTTTCTTTTAATGCCCAGTCACCACAGATATGACCAAAATTATCGTTAATCTTTTTGAAGTTATCTAAGTCAAACATAATCAGACTTAAATCTTGCTCAGCGCTTTGACAATACTTCAGGGTACTTACGGCAATTTGAGTAAAGTGTCTGCGGTTATATATACCGGTTAACTCATCATATTCAGATAATGCTTTTACGCGTTTATGAGATCTCCATAAGCGTGCACCCCAAATAATTAACATAATAATGATCAAAGTCATCACAGTTATAATCAGCTGAATATTAGCTACTTTAATATTTGATAACGCTTGCTCTGCAGCTAAAAAAGTATTTTGTTCATTCAATAATATTATTTGGTTTTCATGTTCAAACGTTTTTAATTCAGCCAATTGAAACGCAACATGCTTAGATTTTTCGTCCTCCAAATGCGCCACTTCTAACGCGTTATATTTCTCATGGTAACTCAGTGCTAAAGCGATATTTTTTTGTGATTTATTTATTTGGTAAAGTAATTTATAGCTATCAGCACTCTGCTTAATAATTGTATTGTTTTTATTAGCCCTGAGTGCTGCTAAAGCATATTTTTCAGCGCTCTTAATATTACCTATTAGATAATTGCTCTTGGCTAGAGTGTTATTCATACCCGCAATCAACATGGGAAATAGCGTTGTGTTGATTTCATCGTAATAAGGCAATATTTCAGCAAGTGCCTTCTCTGGCTGCTGCGCTTTTAAATATAACTTTGCTCGATACACACGAATTATATTGGTACTTATCTTGTTTCCAGCTTGCTGACAAATGTCTAAACCGTTATCAATACTTTTATCGTCAGGTTTTATTAGTTGTAAGTTAAGTTTTGCTTCAAGCGAAAATTGTTCGAGAAAACAATTATGTTCTTGAGGGAGATTATCTCGCTTTACCTGCGCTATATTTTTAATTACTAAATCAAACTGTTGAAGTTGATTATAAAAAATAACTGCGGTTAGAATACTTAGTTGATAATGCTCTTTATCAGCAATAGATGGCAGCATTTCTTTGTTTACGGCAATATGTCTTAAACCGTCAGACCAGTCTTTTTTGGCCGCAGCAACATTAATCAAGGTATAGTTTGCTCTAAACTTAATAAGTTTATCGGCACTAGAATTTAGAACCTCAGACAAGAGTTTATCGGCTTGCTCATAATCTCCATGGTAAATGGCCAAGTAACCTTGAAGAAACTGATAATAAGAGTGTTGATCACGAGTAAATGATTTTTCTAATGGTGCCAACTCAGCTAAGATTTTTTTATATAGTACTGGATTTTCGCGTCTGTTTCTGTCGGCTATAAGTAATTTTTCAGAGATATACTCTGGACTAAACTTTAATTTCAGTACATCTGTTTGATCGTTCTCATATTGAAAGGATTCAGCAATTGCTTGGGGGGAGGTTGTAATTAGTCCTACGGGAATACTAATAAAAACACACAAAAATAATGACTGCACCTTAAGGTGAAGACTGTTTTTTAATTCCTTTAAAACGCAGTTATTATTCATTTGTTTTTAATTTAAATTAAGTCGATTAAAAGTTAACTACAGTGTTATTAATTACAGTGCTTACTTCTTCATTTTTATCGTCAGGAAGTAATATTGGGTAGCATCTGATTTCAGGTAAGTTATAAGTCGCTGCTTTTAAAGCATCCATGTCTTTAGTTTGAATAGCGAATTCTTGAGCCTGAGTGAGGCTAGCATTGCTTAGCATCTCAGCGAGTGAGTTTTTGTTGCTCATCTCGGCATTACCCGCTATTTGCATTAATACTTCAATTACTTTACTCATAGTACTTACTCCATTTTTAATGATAAATTTATTTACCGTGGTTAATTTTTTACTTATAACACCAAAGTTAATGCGGGACGGTTTTTATTACGCTCTTCTTGTTTGTCAATTTTTGCGAGCTTAGCTAACAACTCTTCATTGGCTTGCATTGCACTGCAGGGTGGGATCACCAAAGTAGTTTGCATTAGCAAATCAGCATCAACAAGTTCAGTTAACAGTATTTTGTCTTCGCGCATCGGCTCAATGGCAATGCCTTTTGCTTGATATAATATAACTTCGTGATCACGGGGGTAATGTTCTAGCAGTAAATCAACTAATACTTGGCGATAAGCTTTTCCTGTAGAGAACTTTCCTAAAGATTTATCACCAGCAAGCGCGACTTGCCATAATATTAAATGGGCAGAGGTATCAATATTACGCTTATAAAACATAAACTGGCTGGTTTCATAATGCATGCAACCTGTTTTACCAGGATCTATACCTAAGTCGGCATAGAGGCAATCTTCTGCAGATATGCCGGGCTCCATCGAAGCGGGGAAGTCGTCTAATTTGGCTTTTTTAATCGCTCGGTGAGCAACACAGGCAAATACACCAGGGTGGCCATAAAAAGCAGCAACCACTTTTTTACCATTACGCACTTCGGTTAAAATAGCGTCAACCATTTCGTTATAGGTAATATTGCGATTTTTGCCTTCTTGGTAGAAGCTCTGCAAACAGCGAACATCAGTATTCATTCCTTCAAGCCATTTTTGGGCAAAACCATTGGCCATCAGTGAAAATACAATATCAGCTTGTTCGATATGACTCTGAGAAATAGGGCTAATGTGAGCGCCTAACGTCATGCCAGTACCAACACATACTAAACTGCCTGACATGATAAATTCCTTTTTATTTTTTAATGATAATTTGACGATAACTACTGTGCGTTGCTTACTAAAAAGGCAAGAGGTAAAGTTGTTATTATTTTGTAACTAAATTAGCAGAAGCAAGCACAAGGGGCAACGAGTATATTAGTTTATAATCGTATTTATACAGTTAGTCGCGAATCAGTAACAGTAGGTTCTGTTTTATCGATTTCTTCGGGAAAAAGTTGAGTAATTATCATACCATTCCACTGGTGTTGGTCAAAATACTGGTAACCATTGTCGGTAGTGTTATCTTGCAAGCTGGGTTCGAATATATAACCAATTTTTTTCAATATACGTTGGGTAGCTCTATTTTTATTAGCATAAAATGCATTAATTCTATTAATATTGAGCTGCTTAAATCCGTATTCCATGATGGCAGATACTGCTTCTTCAGGTAATAACTTTCCATTAGCTTTAGTCGCTAACATAATACCAATTTCTACTTGTTCAATAGGTAAGGAGCTTGGTTTGGTAGCTTGTTTCGCTGCTAACCAAGATAATGCCTGAGTACCGATAATGTCATTGGTTGCTTTATCGACAATTGCCCAAGTACGTACGGTATCTTGTTCTAGTTTATTGGCCTTCAATGCTCTATGAAATGCAGCACTGGCTTGTTCTTGGGTTAGTGGCTCGCCAACAATGCGCATCATTTTTTTGTCAGTGTATTGATAACAATAAAAGTGTTCATCTTCTGAGATTAACGGTCTGATTAACAACCGTTCAGTAGTAAAGGCGTGCATAAAAACTCTTCAATTGAATATATACCCGTTACCATTGAAGATGCATGTTTCAGAGTGCTTGAGCGATTTAAACTCATGGCATTGTGATGAAATCATGGTAATGGGATACATGTTATGGGGAATACATTAGAAACAAAAGGTTAGTTATAGTTCCATGAGTCATCTAATTTATTTGCTTTAGCTGTGTAAGGTACTTCGAACAGAGTGACTCTGTTACGGCCTGCATTTTTTGATGCGTAAGCGGCCATATCAGCATCCGCTAATAGCTTGTCTAAAGTAAATCCAGAACGTTTGATATCAGTTACGCCAAAGCTAGCAGTGATTGAAAAATCATTCCCAGATTCTTCGGTAATTATTTCTTCAATTGCCGCACGACAAGCTTCGGCGCGCAGCATTGCCACATCAATAGTACAACCTGTTAATACCAAGCAAAATTCTTCACCACCTAAGCGGGCAAAAATATCATTTTTACGGCCAATACGTTGACAAACTTTTATGGTCTCTTTTAATGCCCAGTCACCGCAGGCATGACCAAAAGAGTCGTTAACTTTTTTGAAGTGATCTAAATCGAACATAATCACAGACAAGTCTTGTTGAGCATTTTTACAATATTTTAAGGCGCTATTGGTCACATGGGTAAAATGACCTCGATTATAAATTCCGGTTAACGGATCATATTCGGCCAATTCTCTTACACGTTTATGTGCTTTTAACAAACGAGCTCCCCATAACACTAATAAAGCGAGCGTCACCATTAAGATAGAAATCATTAACTGGATATTGACAACTTTGGCCTTACTTAATGCTTGGTCACTGAGTAATAAAGAATTTTTTTTATTGAGTAGTTTAATCTTACTTTTTTGTTCTAAAGATTTGTGCTCAGCGAGTTGAAAAGCAAGATGTTTTGCTTTTTCTCCTTCTAGATAAGCTTTATCTAATTCAGCATATTTTTCATGGTATTTTAGAGCTAAGTTAAAATCTTGTTCCGATTTTGCTATTTGGTAAAGTAATTTATAGCTATCCATCCCTCTTTTAACCGCACTGTTATTTTTATTAATCTTGAGCGCTTTTAAAGCGTAACTCTTTGAGTTATGAATATCGCCAGTTTGATAATAAGCCTCACTGAGGGTATTATTCATACCTGCAATTAGCATAGGAAAAAGAGTACTCTTTATGTTTTCTATCTGGGGTAATAGTATAGCTAAGGCTATATTGGGTTTTTTTATTTGAAGATTAAGCTTAGCTTGATAAATACGTATTAAACTTGCACCAATTTTGTTTTTAGCTTCATGGCATAGTTCTAGCGCTTCATTAATTTTAACATCTCTAAGTGATAATTGTTTTAAATGAAACTTTGCTTCAATATTAAACTGCATTAAGAAACATTGAATTTGAGGTGTTGTTTTTTTGCTTGCTAATTTATCAATAGACTGAAGGGCGAGTTGATATTGCTTAATTTGAGTATAAAAGATAATCGTTGCTAGTATATTAGTTTGAATATGCTCTTGATTTTCAACCGAAGAGATTAGTTCATTATTCGTGGAAATAAATTTTAATCCTTCCGCCCATCTTTCATTGATAGCTGAAATATTAATTAATGTGTATCTTGCTCTAAACTTTATTAAATCGCTAGCATTTGAGTTTAATATAATTTTCAGCTTTCGTTCAGCTTCATCGTGTTCTCCACTGTAAGCTAGACTGTACCCTTCTAAATAATCTAACAAACTTTGTTGAATTGCAGTTAACCTAAGCTTCTCTAAAGTGAGTTCATTCATTATTTTTTTAAATAAAAGAGGATTAGCGTGTCTATTGTTATCAGCTAACTCTAATTTTTTTGCAAGATTTACATTATCTATAACTGTTAACTGTTGAGTAATGTCCCTCTTTTGTTGTATGTCTTGTGCACTAGCTTCGTTCGTAGCTAAAATATAAATACTAAAAAATATAAATAATGTCCACTTAGATTTTCGTAGTACTTTGCTATCTATATAAAAAGTGGCATTATTATTCATATTTTATTCTGATTAGGCTATTAGTAATTTGCTATCACACTACTTTAATTTTCACTTTAGGCTCTTGTTGTGTTTCTTTTTCTGAATCGGCCTCATCATCATCCTCAGCAGGTACTATCGGAATACATTTAATTATAGGTAGATCATGGATCGTCTCTGTTAAAGTATCGAGATCCCTTGCTTCAATTGCCAGTTTTTGTCTTTCAGTGATTTCAGTATCAATCAACATGGTGCTCACATCGGCTTTACTGATTAACGAAGCATCGCTAGCCATTTTCTCTAATACTTTGATTACTTTACTCATAGTGCATTATTCCATTTTATTTTTGTTGTGGGTTTTATTGGGTAACCTTAAAAAAGTTAACAAAATTGCTTCTTAACCTTGCTTAAAGTTAATCAAATGTTGATTAATGATACTAGTTTTGTGTTCTTCATCTTCGGGAATAACTATAGGGAAGCACTTGATGTCAGGCAGATCATGAATGGAGTCTGTTAATGCATCAATGTCCATTGCAATCATCGATTCTTTCTGATTTTGGCTTATTTCTGCTAAAAGTAACATTTTAGTAAGAGAATCTTGGTTGATTAATAACGCATCGCTAGCTATTTGGGCTAAAACTTGAATTACTTTACTCATATCTATACTCCATTTTATTGCGCTTCTAAATGAGTTTAATGTGATTTTTAAGTAATCACACTTCCCTGACTCAAGTGGTTACTAAATTACCAGATAAAGTACTACTAAAGCAATTAGAACAGCTTATTTTATCTGTTTGGTACTACTAATTTTTTGATGCGTAAGTAGTACTGTTGTCCTCAGTTAATAATTGCTTGTTGTATGTGAGTTATATTTGAATTAGCTAATATATTTAAAGTATTTTCTTCAGTATTGGAAGAAGCGTCAATAGCTAAATTAAACGCACAAGTATTGTGAATTTTACGTATGAGAGTGAAGTTACAAAAATAGCAGCAGCGTATAATCTAATGAGTGCAAAAGTTTATTTTTGTGCTGCTGTATATCATTAACCTTTTTATTAATTATAAGCTAACTGAGAATTTGTCTCATTTCTCATTTCACTTTCTTTTGGCTCGTCATCGTCAGCGGCAATAAGCGGAATGACATACTTAATTTTGGTTAAGTCACTAAGGCTGTCAGCCAATTTATTGATATCCCTAGCAACAATGGCTTGTTGTTGGTTATTCGTGATATCAGCATCAGTTAGCATTGTCGTTATGTTTTCTTCATTTAATAATGAAGCATCTCTTGCCATTTTTTCTAATACTTGTATTACTTTACTCATAAGCATTCCCATTATTATCCTTATTAATAGTACATTTAATTGCAGCGACTAAATTATCAGAGAGTATTAAGCGAGGCAATGATTATTAGTTTTTCTTTGTAGTGAGTTGAGGTGCTTATCCATAATTTTCTGTCTGTAGGTAACAATATTCAGTATTTTTTAATCGTGACGAAGAATCATGAATAAAATTTAAGCGAGCAAAAATGCGGGCACAAGCAAGGTTACTTTTTACATAATAGGCATTAATTCTATCAAGTGATAATGAATTAAAACCATACACCACCAAAGCAGCGAGCGCTTCTTTGCCTAACCCTTTTCCTTGTGATTCTATAGATAGCAGGATACCCACCTCAGCTTGAACTATTCCATCAAGCTCAGTTTGTTTCATTACATCACTGTTATGAGGCAAGATCAGAAATGACAGTGTTTGACTGCCAATAATTATTCCTGTACTTAGGCGTACTATTGCCCAAGTAAGTACTGACTTTTTTCCACCACTGCTTGCACGTTCATTTGCCTTGAGTGAACGTTGGAATTGTTTTTCTGCATCTATTTGGCTTAAGGCACCGCCAGTATTGTCCATTACCTTTTCATTAGTATATTGCTGACAAAAAAATGTTTGGTCTTCAGCAAGTAATGGTCTTATTAATAAGTGCTCAGTAGTAAAACTATGCACTAATATGCTCAACTTTTTGTTGTGCAAATTTCACTACGCCGGTTTTATCTTTAGAACGGTCAAACACCACGTAATAGTTATTTAACAGTGGTAAGCCAATAATGCTTTGATTTGGCCATTGCGGTAATTGGCTCAGTAAACGAAAACACGCTTTGTCATAATTAGGCGTATTAATTTGCCAATAAGTTTCTGGCGTACAAGCAAGTTGTACAATTTTTTCTTCGGTATTAGCGGTTGCCGGCTCGCTAACAAAATTGAAATAGATTGTTGGCCATTGCTCTAGTTTCAGCTCATCCATATCTATTCCGACAAGTTGCGCGCTCATTTCTTTAAAAGGTGCTAAACATTGAGCAAAGTTAGCATTATAAGCAATGAGATCATTAATCACTTGTTGGTATATTTCAGCAGTAAGTACGATACCACCGGCACCGGTATCAATAATGGCATTAGTGAAATAACTTTTTAGATGTTTCTGGTTAAGCGGCTCAGCTATTACTGGCTTGCTTGTTCCAACCTGAACGGATTTAAGGTCCACATTGTAATAAACATCATGCTCAACCTTGATACTTTGAAATTCACCTTGGTATAAGTCGGTTTGTTCTTCACCTCCCCCTAATATTAATAAACCTTTGTTCAAGGGATCTTTGGCTAACTCGTCTGAGGGTATTTTGTGAATCTTATTTGAGTGGCTCTTATTAACATGTATTGCAGAACGTTTACTGTAGAAAGCAAATTTATTAGCGCTCAGCTGCTGTTCTTCCAATAAGGTGAAGTAGGGCGTTACATCATGTTCTGGGTATTTCCACATCAGTTTTTTAAAACTAACCAAGTCTTCACTTACTTCATGACTAAAAGGCCACGGGTAACTCAGCGCAGGTGTAATCTTATGTTCAGTAAAATAATCGCTAAAATCAAAACTTTTATTTAGGTGATGGTAAGCCAAACCTAAAATCCCATCGGCATCGCCAAATGTTTTACTTTGTTTGTCAGAATGCACCAGTGCAACGGGCGCATTACTTAAATTCATGCTTGGGCTTTTCGCAATGCTTTGCGGATGATCAGATTTATGACAATGCTCATGAATATTAATACTGGTGAATATAACAGGGCCATTCCAACCGCCAACACCGTAATTAACTTCTTGAACTGCGGTACTCGGTGTTAATTTTTTATCCAGGTTAGCTTGGTAAGTCGTACTTTTTACTACAAGCGTACTACTACCCGTATCGAGCAGCAGGTTAACGGGGGATTTTTCACTACCAAGGTGCAAAGTTACGCTGTAATCACCTTGTCCAAATACATTAGTAATGGGAATTCTTAAAAGTGTTGTCATTATATTTATAATTATTATTAGTTTAGGTAAGAGTCAGTAATTTTACTTTGCCACAGTTGCAGGCGTTGTTCGAGCTAAGTTTTCGACATATTTGGCTTTATCTTTTTTATCAACTTTGTCAACAAAATTATTCGAAAATCGTACGATTAACGCTCACTTTAATATTTTAATAAATGTCAATATCAAAAAGGTGAAAAAAATCAAATATTGTTCAAATTCTATGCTTTTCAATTGAAATAAAAACGAGTAAACTTAGCGCCCTTTTGAAAGGTAGCTCAAAAAAACAGCAGTATGAAAATAGGTACTTATCAACTTAATTCGCAGGTAATGCTTGCCCCTATGGCAGGGATCACCGATCAACCTTTTAGACAATTATGTTGTCAATTGGGTGCGGGTTTAGCAGTGTCCGAAATGCTTTCGTCAAATCCGAAAGTATGGAACACCGAAAAGTCTAAATTGAGAATGCTGCATGGTGATGCTGCGGGTATCCGCAGTGTACAAATTGCCGGAAGTTGCCCTGATGAATTAGCGTTTGCTGCCAAAGTAAATGCTGATAACGGCGCACAGATTATTGATATCAATATGGGCTGCCCGGCAAAAAAGGTAAATAAGAAATTAGCGGGTTCTGCTTTGTTAAGGGAACCAGCACAGGTTGAGCGTATTGTTCAGTCAGTGGTGAACGCGGTAGATATACCGGTCACGCTAAAAATTCGCACAGGATGGTGTGAAGATACCCGTAATGGTATTGAAATAGCAAGAATTGCTGAAAACAGTGGTATAGCATCACTCGCAGTGCATGGCCGTACACGTAATGACTTTTATAAAGGCAATGCGGAATACGACACTATTAAAGCAATTAAATCGGCTATTTCAATTCCGGTAGTGGCAAATGGTGATATTACGTCACCTGAAAAAGCACTACAGGTTTTAGACCATACGGGCGCGGATGCCATAATGGTTGGTCGTGGTGCACAGGGTCGTCCGTGGATTTTTCGAGAAATTAATTATTTCTTGGCCACGGGTAATAAGATGTCTGCACCCGAATTGAGCGAAGTTCGTTCAATTGTATTGGCACACGTTATGGAGTTACATCAGTTTTACGGCGATTTCAAAGGTGTGATGATCGCCAGAAAACATGTTTCTTGGTATGTACAAAACCTAGTTGAGACCCTAGACGGTTTTAGCACAGCGTTTACTATTGACCAAGGCAAAGCGTTTAGGGCTATTTTTAATAGTTTAACGTCTACCGATGAACAATTGGTGACGTTAGACAAATTTTTTGATGACTTTGCGACTGGCTCTTATTAGGGCGAGTTCAAGTTGTTGTAGTTTTATTTTATTTTTATTAACAAAAGAAAGAGTTATATCATATGTTCGAACAAAATGTTTCTTCTCCATTTATCACTGGCGATATTCAAACACAAACAAAAACTTCTCCATTACGTAGCCAAGCTAAAATCGCAATCAGCAACTACTTATCACAATTGAATGGTAACGATGTTGATGATATGTATGACCTTGTATTGAGCGAAATTGAAGCGCCAATGTTAGAAGAAGTTATGATGTACACTCGCGGTAACCAAACACGCGCTGCTAACTTACTAGGTATCAACCGCGGTACGTTACGTAAGAAACTTAAAAAATACGGTATGAACTAATATCGAATTTCAATGAAAAGCACCCTCGGGTGCTTTTTATGTTTTAAAACATTGAAAATAATTTTAAATAATCATGTAACCATGCAAGTTAACGGCACATCGGCGGCAAGTTAGCAGTAAGTTACAACTAAGAAGGTAAATAAACAGATGGATACTCCACGTCCAATTAAACGCGCACTGTTAAGTGTTTCTGATAAAGCAGGTATTGTTGAGTTTGCTCGACGTCTAAGTGAGAAGGGTGTTGATCTTCTTTCTACTGGCGGTACAGCAAAGTTATTAGCCGAAAACGGCATCAAAGTAACTGAAGTTTCAGATTATACTGGTCACCCAGAAATCATGGATGGTCGTGTTAAAACGTTACACCCTAAAGTACATGGCGGCATTTTAGCGCGTCGTGGTATTGATGAAGTCGTAATGGACGAAAACGGTATCAGCGCAATTGATATGGTAGTGGTTAACTTGTACCCGTTTGCTAATGCAGTTAGTGATGAAAACTGTTCATTAGAAAATGCCATCGAAAACATTGATATCGGTGGACCAACAATGGTTCGCGCAGCAGCTAAAAATCATAAAGACGTGACTATTGTTGTAAATGCTAGCGATTATGAGCGAGTATTAACTGAATTAGATAACAACAATGATTCTTTAACGTATAAAACACGTTTTGATTTAGCGATTGCAGCTTACGAGCATACAGCTAGCTACGACGGAATGATTGCTAACTACTTTGGTAAAATGTTACCAGCGTACGGCGAAACTGAATCTAAAGCTTCTTTAGAAAACAAAGTTAAGTTCCCACGCACTTTTAATAGCCAGTTTATTAAAACTCAAGATTTACGTTACGGTGAAAACTCTCATCAAGATGCTGCTTTTTACAAAGAAGCAAATCCTGAAGAAGCGTCAGTTTCTACTGCGACCCAATTACAAGGCAAAGCCTTATCTTATAACAACATTGCTGATACTGATGCGGCATTAGAATGTGTTAAAGAATTTGACGAACCAGCTTGTGTTATCGTTAAGCATGCTAACCCATGTGGTGTTGCTATTGGTGATGATATTTTAGCGGCTTATGAAGGCGCTTATAAAACTGATCCTACTTCTGCTTTTGGTGGCATTATCGCGTTTAACCGTGAGTTAGATGCAGATACGGCTGAAGCAATTGTTTCTCGTCAATTTGTTGAAGTAATTATTGCACCAAGCGTTTCAGATGCTGCTGCACAAATTGTTGCTGCTAAACCTAACCTACGTTTATTAGAATGTGGCCAGTGGGATAATAAAACCACAGGTTTTGATTTTAAACGCGTTAACGGTGGTTTATTAGTACAAGACACAGATCAAGGTCGCGTAACAAGTGATGACTTAACTGTTGTAACTAAACGTCAACCTACTGATGAAGAGATGCGTGATTTACAATTCTGTTGGAAAGTAGCAAAATTTGTTAAATCTAACGCAATTGTTTACGTTAAAAACAGCTCTACTATCGGTGTTGGTGCAGGCCAAATGAGCCGCGTATACTCAGCGAAAGTTGCGGGTATTAAAGCAGCTGATGAAAACTTAGAAGTGAAAGGGTCTGTTATGGCCTCTGATGCATTCTTCCCATTCCGTGATGGTTTAGATGCTGCAGCTGAAGCAGGAATTACTGCTGTAATTCAGCCAGGTGGCTCTATGCGTGATGACGAAGTTATTGCAGCAGCAGACGAACATAACATCGCGATGGTGTTTACAGGTATGCGTCACTTCCGCCATTAAGATTGATTCTTGTCGCTGTTAGGCACAATTTAGTTGTCGAATGTACTCACTGACTAACGTCAGCTCCGTGCTTTTTCCTATAAATTGAGATTAACAGCTTAAAGAATCTTTCTTAAAGTGAGATAGAAGTACAGAAAAGCAGTGTTGATTTATTTACTTACAATGAAAATTAGTATGGAAATACAATCAACACTGCTTGTTTGTTTTAAATCTGTTATAAATATTGCCGTTAATTAATACATTAATCGCTATATAATATATACCGACTTAAATACTAATAATTTCATACCAGTTTCATTAATTAGATGATCTATTTTATACGTAGGAAAAATAGCCAAATACAAGGCATTTGTTTTAATAACTAGTTGTTCAGGACAATAAGCTCCAGCATTGTCTAATAAGCTGCATCCATGCAGCGTTAATTATTAAATAAATAACGAAGTAATAGGTTATTTTAACAAGTAGAAATGAACACATAGTTAGTGAGATGGGTATCACAAGGAAAATAGTTATGACAATTAAATCAAACTCGCTTAAATCAATTGCTATTGCAATAACCCTAAGCTGTAGCGCATTAAGTTTATCTGCTATGGCGCATGACACTCATGCACACGAAAATACTGCTTCAGTAAAAGCACTTGAAAATGCTGTTTCAGGCGATCACCGTACCGCTAAAAACAAAGCGCGTGATCAATACCGTCATCCTATTGAAACGTTAGACTTTTTTGGTTTTACACCCAATATGACTGTAGTTGAAATTACGCCCGGTGGTGGTTGGTATACTGAAATACTTGCTCCAGCCTTAAAAGGTACCGGTAAGCTATATGGTGCCCATTACCCTGATACGGGTGAAGATAACTATTACAGTAATTCTCGCAAAAAATTAGTGAAGAAACTTGCTTCCGATGCTGTGTTCAGTGAAGTTGTTTTAACAGACTTCACACCACGTCAAGAAAGTGAATTAGCACCACAAGGTACAGCTGACCTAATTTTAACGTTTAGAAATCTTCATAACTGGAAAGATGCTGGCGTAGAGCAAGTGTTCAAAGATGCTTTTAATGCACTTAAACCCGGTGGCGTTTTAGGTATTGTTGAGCACAGATTACCAGTAGGTGTTAGCCCTGAAAAAGCAAAAGGTTACGTATCTGAAGTACACACTATTAAACAAGCCAAAGCGGCTGGTTTTAGGTTTGCTGGCTCGAGTGAAGTTAATGCTAATACAAAAGATTTAGCTATTCACCCAAAAGGTGTGTGGACTTTACCACCAGTATTGCGCTTAGGTGAAACGGACAGAGCAAAATATTTAGCGATAGGCGAAAGCGATCGCATGACATTAAAATTTGTTAAACCAGCCAAGTAGTTGCTGATTTAGCGTAAAAGAAAATTTATAGGAAAAACATATGAAAATCTTAGTTATTGGCGGCGGTGGTCGTGAACATGCATTAGCGTGGAAAGCGGCTCAATCAAGTCAGGTTACTAAAGTGTTTGTTGCCCCAGGTAATGCGGGTACAGCTACTGAAGCAAAATTAGAGAATGTTGCTATTGATGTTAGTGACAATGCTGCCTTAGTTGCTTTTGCTCAAAGTGAAGACGTTGCCTTAACTATCGTTGGTCCAGAACAACCACTTGTTGATGGGGTTGTTGATGCTTTTCAAGCGCAAGGTTTAGCTATTTTTGGCCCAAGTGCTAAAGCGGCTCAGCTTGAAGGTTCAAAGTCATTTACTAAAGACTTCCTAGCTCGTAATAAAATTCCTTCAGGTAGTTACGCAAAATTCACTGAAGTTGAACCAGCATTGGCTTATGTTCGTGAACAAGGCGCACCAATCGTTGTTAAAGCCGACGGCTTAGCTGCTGGTAAAGGCGTTATCGTTGCACTGACATTAACTGAAGCTGAAGATGCGATTACAGATATGCTCGCAGGTAATGCCTTTGGTGATGCTGGTCATCGTGTAGTGATTGAAGAGTTTCTTGAAGGTGAAGAAGCAAGTTTCATCGTAATGGTTGACGGTAAAAATGTTTTACCAATGGCAACAAGCCAAGATCATAAACGTGCGTTAAATGGTGACTTAGGTCCTAACACTGGTGGCATGGGCGCATATTCTCCAGCACCAGTAGTAACACCTGAAATTCATGATCGTATTATGGCCGAAGTTATTATGCCAACGGTTGAAGGTATGGCTAACGAAGATGCACCTTACAGTGGTTTTTTATATGCTGGTCTAATGATTGCTGAAGACGGTACACCAAACGTTATTGAATATAACTGTCGTTTTGGTGATCCTGAAACACAACCTATCATGATGCGCTTACAATCAGACTTAGTTGAATTATGTTTAGCCGCTACACGTGGTGAGTTAGACAAAGTAACGATTGAGTTTGATAGTCGTGCTGCTGTGGGTGTTGTACTTGCAGCACAGAGTTACCCAGCGGATTACCCTAAAGGTGATGTTATTTCAGGTCTAGATACAAACAATAATGTATTAGCCAAGACCTTCCATGCAGGTACTAAGTTAAACGAGCAAGGTGAAGTAGTGACTAATGGTGGTCGTGTATTATGTGCGACAGCATTAGGTAATAGCGTGACAGAGGCGCAACAGACAGCTTATGAGTTGCTACATCAAATTTCGTGGCAAGGTGTAGAGTTTAGAACTGATATTGCTTATCGCGCGATAGAACGTGAACAAGAAAACAGCTAACTAATTTGATCGATAGGTAAGGGCTTAGATCACCTTTGAGATCGAGCTTGTTTATATCTGATGATCATTTTGATAACTTTAAAAAACCGACCTTAGTGTCGGTTTTTTTTATTACTACATAAAAGTAATGTTATTAACTGGCTATATAGTGACATCTGAGGGTGTCGAGGACTAGTTTAAGAGTCATCTAATAAATGAGGATTTTGCTATAAATAGATGGATGATCCTTTATGATCGTGCCATATAGCCCAATAAGAAAGCTATGTGTTCAATAACTGACCGAACAAACACAAAGATGAAAATAACCCTTGATCAAAAGTGAAAAGTCTCTAAAATGCGCCACCAGTTCCAAGGGGTTACCCAAAGAACTGTTTTGATACGTTATCTACTCGCTTTAGCGATAAATAACGTAAGTTAACTTGAAATTTTAAATGTTTCTCAAAATAATTTAAAATAAACGTTGACATCAAAACTCGGAAGCGTATTATACGCCTCCTGCTTCGGGGCAACAGCAACGAGCAACGCAAATTAAGTTCAACTTAC
>NZ_PJBA01000002.1:0-216600 GCF_002836245.1 Colwellia sp. Bg11-28 | reverse complement strand
TTGTCCTGCTTTAATGACTTGTTATGAATTCATTTTTGCCACAGCTAGAAAATCTTCCCCAACTTGATCTTGAAACTCACGAATGATGTTCATTAATACAATATGATCTATCGTAGGATGTAACATTAATATTGTGCATGTTATTTGGCTTAAACTAATAGCTGTTGAATGTGCGGGATCTGTCATACCTGAATTACTTTGTCCCACGAGCAGTATATCTTCTGTTGCCTCATTAAGACCCAAACGGTTTCTTGTCCCTTTGGAACCGGAATGGATGTTCTGACTAGCCCACTTGTAGTAAGGGCGCATATGATCTAACTTAACGTCTTTTTCGATAGCTCCAAATCCAACACGATTATGCTCAGGAAATAAATATGCAGCCCAACCATAATGACCAGAAAACTTTTTACCATATTCTTTAACTAAGTTGTCATATTCAATTTTGCACTCGTCGATATCTTGCTGTTCTGGTGCTTTTTCGTTGAGTCTGCTTTCATATTTTTTATGTTCACGCATTCCATCGTATGAATCGACAACATCATGAAAATAAAACCTCTCTGCACATTCTTGCCCATGTTTAGCAATAAACATGGCTGTTACACTTACTTCATGGAGAGCGCGCCATCTTGCATGTGCGGCATCTGCAAATCCCGACTTCATTAGGCTCAATATTTCTTGAGAGATTTGACATGCTCTTGCGTGAAGCCTTACAACTAAATCAAATACTAAATTTTGCTCTTCCGCTGCTTCATTTCGATAGGAATAATTAACATCTTCTCCAGCTTCTGTACACGTAACAATTAATATCTCAAGAGTATCAAACCCTTTAGCCCATCTTTCACTGTTGCGTTTAACAAACCCCTCAGATAATCCTCGACGCTCTTTCAACATTTCAGCTGATGATTCTAATAGCGAAGCCTTAATTAGGCGAACTGCATCTGGAGTTACTTCAGAAATTAATTCAGAAATATCTATTTCATCTGCAACTTCAGGGTTTTCTTTCAATCTTTCATTGAGAGAGTCCATGAATTGTTTATGAAGAATATCCACCCAACTCTCCTATGATTCATAACGCCCTGTTAACAGGCAATAAAATAGTTGGTTAAAATAAGCGACGCAGGAGCAAAAACCAACTGTTTTTTGTCCTTGTTTAACAGCTTGTTATGTGAATTTAACTGCTAACATGCCAAGCACCACTTTCTTCACTTTTGTATAATTTAGATGATTCTTTAGGGAAACACTTTCCACTTAGTTGCCAAAAATCACCGTAGGTGCGGCGGTGAACAATATGACTTAAAACAGCAGAGTCTGTAGCAAACAAGATAACATTATGACTATCCGAAACTAATACATCAGTGTATTTATTTACATCCCAGTTAAAACCAAGAGCCTTTGACGAATCGGAGTTGTATGGACCAAGAAAGCATACTTTTGTCCATTTATTACCTTGCATGGTTGAGAAGTCTATATAGGCATAGTTATTAGCTTTATAGGTTTCACCAAGCTTAATACTAGATTCACTTCTAGGAAGTGGAGAATCTTCACACCCAACAAGTAATAGTAAAATTAAAACTCTCAACATAATGTATTCACATAACAGCTTATTATGGAGACTTCTCAGTAATGTCCGTCCCATAAAATTAATTCATTACCGCTTAATATTCCATAATTTCAATGAATTAGAAAGATTAAAATTTAAGAAAACAGCTCTAGTTGGATATTACTGAGAAGTCTCAGTAATATCCAATTACCATAACACTAATTAAATTGATGTTTTTCATAAGGTTAACCTATTACCCTAATGAGTTAATCCTATTTATTGGCATTTACTGAGACTTCTCAGTAATATCCCGCTGAGAAAATATTTGATATTTATTTACCTCAAACACATACTGTATATAAATACAGCTACGGGGTTTGAAAAATGTCTACATCGCCTTTTCTTGAAAGTATCCGTCATATCCTCCGTACAAAGCATTACAGTATCCAAACTGAAAAAGCGTATTTACTATGGATTAAACGATTTATTCTCTTCAACCAAAAACGCCACCCCAAGGATATGGGTGAACAAGAAGTAAGTAATTATCTCACTTATTTAGCGGTTAATAGGCAGGTAACATCTTCAACTCAAAACTTAGCATTATGTTCAATTGTTTTTATGTACAAACACGTCTTTGAAAGAGAACTCATTTTGCTATCTGATACTGTTAGAGCAAAAGCCCCAACCAGAGTACCGATGGTATTATCCAATAAAGAGGCGACTGCAATTATTAATGGATTAAAGCCTCCTTATCATCTGATGTTCAGTTTGCTATATGGCTCAGGGTTAAGAAAAGCAGAGTTGTTAGCGTTACGTATCAAAGATATCGATTTTGACGGGAATTCAATTTATGTTTTTCGTGGTAAAGGGGCTAAGGATAGAATGACCTTATTGCCTAAAATTCTTATAGAGTCACTTAAAGAACAAATAGAGAAAGTCGAAGGTCTACACCGTAAAGACTTAGCAGAAGGAGAAGGGAAAACGAGTTTACCGTCCGGCTTAGCACGTAAATACCCAAAAGCAATTACTGAATTTAAATGGCAATATCTATTCCCGTCAACTGTTAGATGTAAGCATCCAACAGATGGTTATTTTTGCCGTCACCACTTACATTGGACTTCATTGTCTAAAGCTCTGAGAGCTGCTGTTTTGAAAAAAGGCATTAGAAAACATGTCACAGCACATACCTTTCGGCATACTTTCGCGACTCAGTTATTATTAAATGGAGCTGATATTAGAACGGTACAAGAATTACTTGGCCATAATGATTTGAAGACTACTCAAATCTATACTCATGTGATTGGCCAGCATGCATCAGGGACTCTTAGCCCCATTGATAGATAACTTAACCATTAGTAAAAGTATCTCTTTTTTTATTTTGCTGATGCCCTCAGTTAGCATTAACTATTTGATGACGAATGACCGCTGTGGTGGCATTTTTGCCAGTTAGGATTAACAGGTTATTGTCAAAAAGTTATCATCAATATACTCATGTTTTTATACTTTGGGAACGTCCGCTAACGTATCAAAGTGAACATAAAACAGGGTTGTTTTGACCATTGAATTAGGTCAGGTTTGTGGCTACTGCCCTTAGAGTTATATTTTAGAAGTTAGCTATTTCAAAGTTTAATTAAATTTTTTGAAAGGTATTTTCGGCTCTTAAACGTAATAATTCCAGTTTCCGATTTTATTTAACGGTTTCCATCTTTATTTAGACGTTTCTAACTTTATTTAGAACCCACAGTTCAATTTGAAGTTATTGTTAGGGCTTTACTACAACAGGCTTTGCCACATTAGTTTCCGAAAAAAGTAATCCAATTGTAATTGCATATACTGGAATCAATGCCGCGAAAGTGTATTGGTATGAGATTTCTTTCCCAAGCAGTGCCAACAGGCACCCTAAACTTGGCATAACGATACCGATAAAATAATAAGCCTTACTTTTATAGAGCCACCCATAAGGTATAAAATGAGACCCGAATAGAATGGCCATAGAAAATGGTATCCAAGCAGGTGCAATATTAAAAACAAGGATAAAAAGAGGCCAATAAAATATCTGCACACCAGCCAAAATTGCACCAAGGTTAGATAAGGGAGGAAATTTAACAAATGGATTTACTTTAAATAACTTTGAGATAAACATAGCAATAGGAAACACACTCCCTGTCGCAATGAATATTGATATCAAGGCTTGCCTCTCTGGTAGTAGGTTAACTGCAATGGCGGCAAAAGTAATTATGATCAAACCTGCAACGGGAAACCCTATACCTTTTTTGGTTGCTACAATTAACTTATCTCTATAACTCATAAAGTACTCCAGGTTTGGCCTATAGCCCTAACGCTTTGCTAAGCGGCTAAAAATGGCTGGCTATAATAGCAAGGATTGAGCACAGCCAGCTGTTTGTGTCCGTTTAAGCAACTTATTATATGCCGTTACAACTTCCATGAAATTTTATTACGCAATTGCTCAACTTGTTTGACGTTTTTGCCTGCTACAGCCGTATAAACAAAAGTGGTGCTATCAAAACCTACACACTTTATGGTCGCACGATTCTGATTGAAGTTCCCATAAACATAATCGCCATTCTTCACAACAGAGCTAAAACCAAGAAAATTTAATATATCGACTCCCTTCTTAGCACACAATTCAGGTGATGTTTTTAACTGTTTATGGTGCGACCATAATTGAGGTGTATAAGAGATTTGAGGGTTTTTACTTTGTGTGATATCAGACTCGGTGTTAGTTAAAATAACCTTTGCTATACCCGAAGTTTCTTTTTCTTTAAAAAAATTTGTATTTAAATTATGTTTTAGAAGATTTTGTACAATATCATTTAGCATTACAGCAGATTTGTGATCTTTTTTAGCTACATACATGTAACTCGAATATTTATTTGATGAGGCTTTGTTTTTTGCAACGCTTACTAGGTAACCCTTTTTGATAAGTGCATTCTGTAAAGTTACAGCATCATCTTTTCTTAACGAATTATAATATACAGTAACCTTAATAATTTCATTGTTACTAGTGTCAATATCTTCAATGTTTTTTGTAGAGGAACACCCTTGCAGTAAAGTAATTAAAACCAATAATGTTTTCAACTGAAAATTCATATTCATCCTTGAGCCTTTTTAGACATATAACGCCACATTAAGCGGCTAAGTAATAGTTGACTATAATGTGCGAGGCACGAAGCGCAGCCAACTGTTGCGTGTCCGTTTGAATGCCTTGTTAGCAATATTTTACGCCAGTGCTTGTCTCATTTTACGACCACCAACAGGAATTAAACCATTTTTTTGATAGAAATTTAATGTTCTTTCAAATTCAGGTAGAGGTGGTGTGCATAATTCAATGCATGACCAATCGTGCTGCTTTCCGTATTTTTTAACTTGTTCGATTAATGTAGAACCAACACCTGAAGCTCTAAGTTCAGGTGAAACATAAAATTCTTGAATTACACCAATTTTACCACCAGCATATAAAGCATATGTTTCTGTAAAAGTAACAACCGCAACAGGCTTATTTTGATATTCACCAATAATGGCAGCGTAATGACCATCACTAATTAATTCACGGCAACGCTCAATTGTACTATTAAGATTAATATCAAAATGCTGAGCTTTTGTTAATTCACAAATTTCATTTGTAAGGTCAACAACCAAAGATCCTATGGTTTCTGAATCTTCGGATTTGGCCACTTTAAATTTAATTTGCATACAGACTCTTTAATATTGCTAACAGCTTATTATGAGGCAAAATTCCTTCTTTCTACAAGATGAGAAAAATCGTCCATAATTTTATAATGTAGTGAGATTACTTTATTGTTATTGATAGATCAATGAGTTAAAAACAAAGCTTAAAGTGGTTGATGTGTGAAAGGAGGCAATTTGTACGCTTTGTTGTAGAAAGAAGAAATCACGAATAATTGTGTAAATAAACAGCTGTAATTAAGGTAAATATAAGACTATTTTGTTATTAAATAAACATTATTAGAACGAATTAAATTAATTCCTCACTTAAATAAAAAATGTGACTTAATCTACACACAATAACATCACCAACTTAATAAAATGGCTGTGCCCTTAAGGTTAGTAATTTTACCTTAAGGGGGAAAAGTAGTCGTTTAATGCTATTTACGACCATGTAACGGTTTGAAACTCATCAGAGCAAAAAACGACGCTATGCTTGTGGCGATTAACACTGTCGTCAGTGCAGCAAGGTTCATTTGTCCATAAAGCGCAAATCGTAATAGCTCAACACATGAGGTAAAGGGATTAAACTGACAAAGCCAATATAACCACAGACTAGCTTCTTGCATTTTCCACAGCGGATATAAGGCACTTGAAAGAAAGAACATTGGGAAAATAACAAAGTTCATCACACCGGCAAAGTTTTCTAATTGTTTAATAAGATTAGATAACATTAACCCTAACGCACCAAGGAAAAAGGCAATTAAGAAAATTGCAGGTATTGAACTAACATAACCCATTAGCGGGATATCAACGTCAACTAGCCGAGCGAAAAGTAAAAATATGACTACCTGTAAAAGTGACAGCAACGCACTAGCAATTAATTTACAACATAATAAAAAAGGTCGCGGTAGCGGGCTCATCAATAGAACTTTCATACTGCCCATTTCACGGTCATAAACCATAGAGAGCGAGCTTTGCATGCCATTGAATAAAATGATCATGCAACAAAGCCCTGGGGTAATATATTGCTGATAGGTAATATAAGTACCGTAGGGCTCCATAATAGAAACACCTAATGCGGCTCTAAAACCGGCAGCAAACACAACCAACCAAAGTAGTGGCCTGACTAAGGCACTTAATAAACGCGAACGTTGTTGGAAAAAACGTAAAACTTCACGCTTAACGATGCCATTAAAACAATAAAGATAACGATTATTCATCAAGTGAGCTCCGCGTTAGCCGTTAACGAGCGATAAAGCTGGTATACATCGGTGACATTATGCTTTTTACATAATTCTCCACTAATACCCTGTGCTTTAATTTTTCCTTCATCAATAATAATTAATTGATCACCTGCTGATATTTCATCGATTAAATGCGTTGCCCACAAAACACAAATACCTAATTTTTGACTAAGCGAACCAACGTACTCTGTGATCATTTTTCTGCTATCAATATCTAAACCAACCGTTGCCTCATCAAGCAATAACACTTTGGGTTGATGAATTAATGCTCGAGCAATTTCAACACGACGGCGATGTCCGCCATTCAATGATCTGACTTTATCATCGAGTCGCTTTGTTAATTGCAGTTGGGACAAAATCTCACTGATATTGTCGAGCGCTTGTGCTGATGAAATGCCATGTAGCGCAGCATAATAGGTTAAGTTCTGCTTAACCGATAAATCTAAATCTAACGTACTTTGCTGAAAAACAACGCCCATTGATTGCATAATGTTCGACTTATGATGTTTATAGTCATAACCATTGATTTTAATATCCCCTGATGCCGCCTGATAAAGGCCCGTTAACATGGAGAACAAAGTACTTTTACCTGCGCCATTGGGACCAAGTAATACATTAAAACCACTGGTAATACTGAGGTCTAAACCATCGACTGCAGGCTTTTTACCGTAATAAAAACTGAGACCCTTTGTGACGATACTCATGGCACATTTCGTATCACTACGCCCCATGGATAACGTCCTACTTTAATTGATTTTGTAACTTTCATACGTTTTACATCAATCACTGATACATCACCACTAATACCATTGGTGGTTAATAACTTGCTTTCATCCTGATTAAAAGCAAGTTGCCACACCCTACGGCCAACTAATAAATATTCCTCAACTTCCATTTTTTTACGATCAATAACCGCGACATGATTTGCTGGCCCCAAAGCCACGAACGCATATCGCCCATCCTTTGTTAATTCGATGCCAACAGGTTGCACACGGTCATGATGAATACCTCGTATATCAAAGGTAAATTCCTTAATGATTTTTTGCGTGGCAACATCAAGTATCACCACAGTGCCGCCAATTTCAGAGCTCACCCATAAATATTTATTATCGTCGGTAAACTTTGCCGACCTTGGCCGTGCACTCACTAACGTATTAGCAAAATTTTCATGGGTTTTGGTGTCAATCCAATGCACCATGTTGGTCGTTTCCGAGGTTACCACGACAATTTTTCCATCGGGACTTACCGCTAAGCCTTCAGGTTCAACCCCTACATCTATCTGTGCGATAACAGTAGCAGAGTCAATATCAATCACTGTAAGCAAGGCATCATCTTCATTAGAGGTATAAATAATTTTGCCATTTGGGTGTAATGCAATCGTTTCAGGATCTTCACCTGAAGGTAGCTCACCGATAATCAGGTCTGTTGCTACATCGAGTATTTGAATCCTATCTGACTCGCTCGCACAAATATAAGCAAGTGATTGTTCCTTATTGAAAATGATGCCTCGAGGTCGTTCGCCTATCGCGATTGTTTTTATGACTTTATTAAGGCTTAAATCGATAACCGAAATATTGTCATCTTTTTCATTGGTGACATAAGCAAATTCAGTGGCATAACCAGCGGTAGCGTTAAACAAAACAGCTACAATTGATAATCTTAAAATTGTGCTAAAATTTTCTCTAAAATAAAGTGTCTTTTTCATAAGTTACCTTAAAAATTTACCGTGAATATTTACCGTGATCATTCGCATTGAGATTCTTGTGCATCAAAACCAAGCGTATCAAGCTCAGTAATGGGATGAAGCATGCCTGGCTGTGGTGATTGCGATACCAAAGCGTGAGGATGAACCAGCGCCAGCGGCATTCTTAATTGTCGACTCCAAGCACGAAAACTAAGCTTTCGCCCTTTGTACGCGGCCAATTCAAAATCCGTCGAGTTAATATATTCGATGAGCTTGTCACTGGTGTTTGAATGAAGTTTGTGCACTGATTGAGCAACACTGCGCACGGCGAGATAACCGGCAAAGTCTACTTCGTTCATTTTCCTATCAGCCATTTCTATAAAACGATTTTGCAGTTGAGTAGCGCCCCACTGCTCTATCGCACTATGCCACGCCAAGGCTTCCAAACCGGCCGAGCCTATAACAGGTCGAGGTAAATAAGTATTAAAGGGTAAAAATTCAGCAAACGCTTTTGACTTGTCAGCAACATAAACAACATCATAATCTTGTACGGTTTGAGTGAACAAAGGAATTTCTTGTTGTGCACTACGTCTTAGATCGGTATTAAAATCCCACTGTTTCTCATCAATAATTTTCAAACCAAAACGTTTCGCTGCCCGTTTAAACGAAGTGGCCAGCTGAATATCTTCGGCTTTACTCCCTTGTATTAATAATACTTTATTCATCCTACGATAAAGTAACCACTGAGCAAGGGCATCAGACTTCATTGCATTACTGGGTATGGTATGAAACACGGAAGGTAAACACTGGCTATTGCGAAGTTCATCAGCAGATTCACTAACATTAAACAGCAACACTGGTTTTTTTTTGGCCCAGTGATCTACTTGAACCAGTTGTGCTGACGGCGCTTGAAGAATAAAAATGCGTCGGCCCTGTTGGTATTCTTTCTCTAGATAATCTAAAAATTGCGTTGTTTTAGTCGCTATAAAATAGTTTAGCGTAAAGTGCTGCTGTAAAAATTTTCCGGTCGTATTAGAATCACTGATCGCAAGCTTAGCGCCCATATAACCACTATCTTCTGGCTTTTTAAAAAGAGTAGATACACCAGGAGCTTGTTGCTGCGCTAATTTCACATAACTGATATCAAGGGTAATTGGACTTGATATTGCCTCAGTACTTGAGATCGCATTAGTACAATAAAAACAAAAGAGCCCTATGCAGCTAGCTATCCTTTTCACTAGATACTTTTTAAACCTTACTCTTGTCACAATAAACATGGCAACCCCAATTAATAAAATTCAATAACTATCATTCAACTGATGTATAGCTAACCACTTCACACTGATTCATGCATTCTTAAAATACTTCTATCTTTATAAGCATATAGAAAAATCTCATAAAGTTAAAAAGCTAAGTATTCCAATAAAACACCATAATGAATTGATATATAACAAAATAAAATAAATTATGCAGTTTTCTATCCTTAAATTCATACTAAAGGATGAGGCTTAACCGCGCTAAAGTACAATTCTTGAAGCGCCCTAACCTCGTTAAGATGGTTCTATCAGAATTAAACACCACAATTTTCACGTGAAAGAAGGTACACAGCGATGATAAAACTTAACTTAGGCCGCAGCCATTTAATTGCATTCATATCAATATGTTCATTTGGCGTAGCGGCTCACGGCCCTGTGACCCCACAAGCAATAAACACCTCAACATTACCGACCTTAGGCGAAGAATGGGAAGACACTAACCCTTACCGCACAAAAGATGGCGAAGTAATGACAGAAATTTTACGCGTTGGAGCATCAGCCTATAACCAAAATTGCGCTCGCTGTCATGGTTTAGGCGGAATATCTGGCGGTATTGCTCCTGATTTACGTCAATTACCAGCAGATTTTGATGGCGATGAGTGGTTTATTTATCGTGTACAAAATGGCGCGGTGCGTAATGGTGCTGTTTACATGCCGAAAATGACAGAGCATTTAAATCAAGAAGCACTATGGTCTATTCGTACTTGGTTAGAGTCAGTAAGTGATGAAGAATAAATTTTATTATCTATTCTTGTGGTTAAGTTGTTGTAGTCTATTTTGCTCAACAACTTTTGCGCGATCTTATGATGATATTATTGAAAGCAATGAAATCACCGTTGCTGTTTATAGCGATTTCATCCCGTTTTCATACCAAGAAAACGGAGAAGCAAAGGGCATTGATATTGAAGTCGCCAAACATATTGCCAAACAGTTAGGCGTAACACTTCATTTTAGGTGGGTAACCGCTGATGAAAATGTTGAGGATGACTTACGCAATAATTTATGGAAAGGACATTTCCTTAAACGCAGTGTTGCAGATTTAATGCTTAGAGTTCCCTACGATAAAGCATATTCTGAGCTGCGTGACGATATTGGTGAACGGGTACATGAACAGGTACACATGTTCGCTCCCTACCATACCGAGTCATGGAAAATCGTTTTTAATGCTAAAAAAATCGACGATGTTAGCACCATGGCTGTCTTTCAATATCATGACATTGGTGTCGAAGTAGACTCCATTCCACAATTTTATCTTCTATCGGTCTTCAATGGTCGAATGCGCAATAAAACCAAACAATTCCCTTCATTAGCCCTAGCTATTTCAGCAATGTCTGAACAGAAGATTGATGCCGTCATGGGACTTCGCAGTCAGGTAAGTCATTACCAACATCAGCTCGATTCCCCTACTTACCAGTTAGCAACGAATGCTTTTCCAATGTTAGGTAAACAACAATGGGATATAGGCATGGCAGTCAAGAGTGACTATCGCCAATTAGGTTACGCCATTGCTGATATTGTCGAGGCTATGATAAGCCAAGGACAAATGAAGAAAATATTTGATCAATACCACGCTGTTTACCAAACTCCTAACCTGTACTCAGTGAGTGATAAATAGCGAGTAGTAATGAACAGCGTTCAAACTCATCCTTTTTCATCATACTAAATGATGAAAAAAACGCTACTGCTGTGTAATAGAGAAGTAAATAGAGACGTTTTAATATCGTTATAGCCTGCTTAATTGTTTTACTGATGTCGCGAGACGACATGTAAATTCATTGACGTTATGCAGGAAGGTATAGCCAAACTACATGAATATTAGTGTTTCAGGTAGCGTGGGTAAATAGAGAAGAATATCTTTAACCAAATTTACAACCCGAGAGGAAATAACAATGATAACAACATGTAAAACAAAGGTATTGTCATTATCCATGGCAGTTTCTTTAGCGTTAACCGGCATAGCAAGTGCTGAAGTAACCGATAAAGATATTGCCAATGACCAAATGACAACTGATGATGTTGTGTCCTATGGACTTGGTCTAAGAGGACAACGTTACAGCCCTCTTGATAAAATAAATATCGACACAGTTAAAGAAATGCGTCCAGTGTGGTCATTCTCATTAGGCGGCGAAAAACAGCGTGGTCAAGAATCTCAGCCTATGGTCAAAGATGGCGTCATGTATATTACTGGCTCCTACTCTCGTGTGTATGCTATAGACGTTCATACTGGTGACGAACTTTGGCAATATGATGCAAGATTACCTGATGGTATTATGCCTTGTTGTGATGTTATCAACCGTGGTGCCGCGTTATACGGCGACCTAGTTATTTTTGCTACGCTTGATGCAAAACTAGTCGCGCTTCATAAAGACACAGGTAAAGTCGTTTGGAAAAAGAAAGTAGAAGATTATAAAGCCGGTTATTCAATTACAGCTGCTCCTATTATTGTTAAAGGTAAAGTCATCACAGGTGTTGCCGGTGGTGAATTTGGTGTAGTAGGTAAAGTAAGAGCTTATGATGCTACCAATGGCAAACTAGTTTGGGAACGCCCAACAGTTGAAGGCCATATGGGCTACATCTGGAAAAATGGCAAAAAAGTTGATAATGGTATTTCTGGTGGCAAACCAGGACAAACATGGCCAGCAGAACTTTGGAAGTCAGGCGGAGCGGCGCCTTGGTTAGGCGGTACTTATGATGCCGATGTTGATTTATTATTCTTTGGTACTGGTAACCCTGCACCATGGAACTCTCATTTACGTCCAGGTGATAACCTTTTCTCATCATCACGTTTAGCTATTGATCCTGATACTGGTAAAATTGTTTGGCATTTCCAAACCACGCCACATGATGGTTGGGATTTTGATGGTGTTAACGAGCTGATTTCTTTCGACTATAAACAAAATGGTAAAACCGTTAAAGCTGCAGCAACGGCTGACAGAAACGGTTTCTTCTATGTACTTAATCGTGAAAATGGTGATTTCATTCGAGGTTTCCCATTTGTTGATAAACAAACATGGGCTTCAGGACTTGATAAAAACGGTCGCCCTATTTATATCGACAGTAATAGACCTACGGATCCAAGCAAGTCAAAAGATGGTAATAAAGGTAGCACAGTTGTTGCCGCCCCTGCTTTCTTAGGTGGTAAAAACTGGATGCCAATGGCTTACAGTCAAGACACTGAGTTATTCTATGTACCATCTAACGAATGGGAAATGGATATTTGGAATGAGCCGACCGCTTATAAAAAAGGCGCTGCCTATCTAGGTGCTGGCTTTACTATAAAAGCGATTAATAAAGACTATATTGGTGTATTAAAAGCAATCGACCCTAAAACAGGTGAAGTTGTATGGCGCTATAATAACTATGCTCCATTATGGGGTGGCGTATTGGCTACTGCTGGTAACTTAGTATTTACCGGTAACCCTGAAGGATACTTATTAGGTCTTGACGCTAAGACGGGTGAAGTTAAATATAAGTTTAATACCGGATCAGGCATTGTTGGTTCACCGATCACCTGGGAAATGGATGGCGAACAATACCTTTCAGTTTTATCTGGTTGGGGTGGCGCTGTACCTTTATGGGGCGGTGATGTTGCTAAGCGTATCAAGCACTTAAACCAAGGTGGTAGTGTGTGGACGTTTAAATTACCTAAATAATGTAAACAATCTTATCAAAAGGCTTTTGAATTTATTCAAAAGCCTTTTTTGTTTTAAAAACCTATACTTTCAATTGGTTAAAACAACACTTCAACAGAATTTAAATCAACTCATTCTAAAGTATGATGTTTTCTATGCAAAGGGAGAATAGTGTACTTGCCGTACTGCTACTAATATGGATACATGAAAGAACGCTTTGGTAGTTATCAATTTGATAAGTATCAAAGTAAATATAAACAGGGCCACGGAAAAGAGTTTTACTCTGGCTGGTCTAGATACGAGGTGATATATGATCTATGCAAACCCAGGCAGTGAAGGTTCTGTCGTTTCTTTTAAACCTAAATATGAAAATTTTATCGGCGGTAAATGGGTTGCTCCAGTAAAGGGAAATTATTTTACCAATACCACCCCTGTAACCGGCGAAGCAATTTGTGAAATACCACGTTCAAGCGCTGAAGATATTGAGTTAGCACTTGATGCTGCTCATGCTGCAAAAACGGCATGGGGAAAAACCTCAGTACAAGATCGTTCAAACATTTTATTAAAAATTGCTGACCGTATTGAAGCAAACCTTGAGTTAATAGCAGTAGCTGAAACTTGGGATAATGGTAAACCAGTACGTGAAACACTCAACGCTGATATTCCATTAACGGTTGATCATTTCCGCTATTATGCTGGTTGTATCCGTGCTCAAGAAGGCACTCTTTCACAAATAGATGACGATACTGTTGCGTATCACTTCCATGAGCCTATCGGTGTTGTTGGTCAAATAATTCCGTGGAACTTTCCTATGCTAATGGCTGCATGGAAATTAGCTCCAGCACTTGCTGCTGGTAACTGTATTATTCTTAAACCAGCTGAGCAAACACCTGCAAGTATTCTTGTATTTATGGAGTTGATCGCTGACTTATTACCTGATGGTGTTTTAAACATTGTTAATGGTTACGGTAAAGAAGCTGGTGAAGCACTAGCAACTAGTACGCGTATTGGTAAAATTGCCTTTACTGGTTCAACACCTGTTGGCCAACATATATTGAAATGTGCTGCTGAAAACTTAATCCCTTCTACAGTAGAGCTTGGTGGTAAATCACCAAACATTTTCTTTAGTGATATCACTCAATTTGAAGATGACTACCTTGATAAATGTGCTGAAGGTTTTGCTTTAGGTTTCTTTAACCAAGGTGAGGTATGTACATGTCCTTCTCGTGCACTAGTACAAGAAGATATTTTTGATGTGTTTATGGAAAAAGTGCTTGAGAAAACCAAAAATATCGTTCGTGGTAACCCACTTGATGTTAACACTATGGTTGGTGCACAAGCGTCTAAAGAACAGTATGATAAAATCCAAGGTTACCTACAAATAGGTAAAGACGAAGGTGCTGTTGTACTTTCTGGCGGTAGCGCTGAAAGCTTGGAAGGTTCACTTGAAACGGGTTACTACATCCAACCAACTATTTTGAAAGGTAATAACTCAATGCGAGTTTTCCAAGAAGAAATTTTTGGACCGGTTATCTCTGTTACTACCTTTAAAGATGCTGAAGAAGCCCTACAAATAGCTAACGATACTGCTTTTGGTTTAGGTGCTGGTGTTTGGACGCGTGATGCTAACCTTGCTCATCGCATGGGTCGTGGCATTGAATCAGGACGAGTGTGGACTAACTGTTACCATTTATATCCTGCTCATGCTGCCTTTGGTGGTTATAAGAAATCAGGTATTGGTCGCGAAACTCACAAGATGATGCTTGATCATTATCAGCAAACTAAGAACTTATTAGTAAGCTATAGCACAAGTCCTTTAGGTTTCTTTTAAGCGTCTATTTTAATTTTTAAGTCCCAGGTTAATGAGTGTCCCTTTATAAAGTAAGCGACACTCATTTTTTTTTTACAGCTCACGACAATTTATTCAGGTGTTAACATGCCTTTTAAACAATTAAAAAACCTAAAAATATGGCTTCTCCTTAGCCTACTTTTAATGTTAACAACCTCCTTTTATTCTGTTGCTCTTAATACAACCACTCATGCCAATGTCACCGCAATCTCCGATGAAGTAGCTCAACTCTTCCCTAGTGCCACACGTGTAGGTCCTATCGACAATAAAATTGCCGTAACCCCTGTTTATCAATTGAACGAACTACTGGGTTATGTTTTTGAATCAGATGATTTTGTCAATTTCATTGGCTTTTCTGGTCAAACAATTAACCTGTTAATCGGTATTGATACCCAAGGCGTTTTTACTGGTTTAAAAATACTCGCCCACAATGAACCGATTTTTTTGCACGGTTTAGGCGAACAGCCTATGTTTAAATTCATCAAACAATATCAAGGGCATTCAATTAAGGAACGATTTATTGTTAACGCTCGCGCTAAAACGTCTCTTGATGCAACCTATATTGACGGCGTCACGCGCGCAACAATATCAGTACTAGTAATCAACGACACCATTACCGCTTCAGCACTTAAAGTCGCACGTGAAAGATTATCCGGCTTTGTGGCGCCATCACAAACCAGCATCAACCCCGACTACTATCAAACACTTACGTTTGAAGAACTCGTTAACAAAAATCTCATTAAACATTGGCAGCTTACCCGTGAGCAAGCACTCACAATGACCAAAACATCACCGACAAATTTAGCCGATGAAATTAACCAAATTAGTGAAGAAGGAGATGAGTTTATCGACTTATACTTTGCCTTCGTCAATATTCCTATCATTGGTAAAAATTTATTAGGTGAACAAGAATACCAGCGTTTGCTCGAGAGTTTAAAACCCGGTGAACACGCCTTAATGATGTTTAGTGGCGGTGAATATCATTTTGTTAGTGAAGACTTTATCCCACAAACAGTGCCTAACCGTTTAAGTGCACAACAAGCGACTCTGCCAGTTGATATTCGAGATATCGACTTTTACAGTTTCTACGATCCGTCATTTTCGCTCGCCGTGCCTGACTTCAATGAAATTAAGGTGTTTAGAATAAAGTCTCAATCGGGTTTTGAGTTAAACAAAGAATTTTCTTTATCGTTAATGCTGAGTTACAACAAATCGTTTTTATCTAAGCAACAACACAGTTTTACTATCAATAACACCTTACCTGACAGTTTATTTATTCATAAAGAGCCCGAGATTAACTTGGAAGAAAATCGGCCTTTGTGGTTGAAAATTTGGATAAGTCGTAGCACTGATATCATTATACTTAGCATTTACCTTATCTTTTTGGTTTGGCTATTTATCAAACAAGAAACACTCGCCAAAAATGCTAAAACCACTCACAGAATTCGATTTGCCTCATTAATCTTTGTCATTGCTTTTATAGGCTTTTATGCGCAAGGCCAATTATCAGTGGTCAATATTTACACCTTGTTCTTATCAATCTGGCAAGGTTTTAATATCAATGTATTCCTACTTGACCCGATAATTTTTATCTTATGGGTATTTGTCTTTATTAGCCTTTTCCTCTGGGGAAGAGGTTTGTTCTGTGGTTGGCTGTGTCCCTTTGGTGCATTACAAGAGTTTGCCGCGTTAGTGGCGAGTAAACTCAAAATAAAACAAATCAAAATAAAACCTCAACACCATAAAAATGCACAAAAAATAAAATATGTGGTGCTAGTTTTACTGGTTGGTAGTTCATTTTATTCACTCACACTTGCAGAGCAGCTCGCAGAAATTGAACCCTTCAAAACCAGTATCACGCTCAATTTCGTGCGTTATTGGCCGTTTGTCTTGTATGTCGTATTACTGCTTGCGCTTAGCCTAAAGATTCACAAAGTTTACTGTCGTTATTTGTGCCCGTTAGGTGCAGGACTTGCGGTTATTGGCCGATACCCACTTTTCAAATGGCTAACACGACGTCAAGAGTGTGGTACACCTTGTCAACTATGCCGTAATAAAAAGTGTGGTATTGATGCCATCAATAAAGACGGTTCTATTGACTATGGTGAGTGTATTCAATGCTTGGAATGCTTAGTTACCATCAAAGACCCAAATGAGTGTGTCGTAGATAAGTATTCGAAAAAAAGAAAAGCGGTCGTCGTAACACCCAATACTTATTTTATAAATCAGCTTTAATGAAAGTAATGCGACCAAGAGTATTCAATAATATTTTTTCAGACAATGTGTATAAAATTACTTATAAGTTAGCGTGTTAATAGCAAAGTTAGCACATGCAAATTAGGGTAAATATGGTTATTCTATATTTCATTCATTTTAAAAATGTATCAGGTAGCATTAGGGGCTGCTGATCTTTTGAGATTACTTTTGCAGCTTTTTGTTTGGTGTTTATACAAGGCAGAGTCTTTGTAATGTAGTTTATCTACATAAAAAGACGATAACGCCGTAAAAATGACCAACAAACGCTGCCCGAAGGGTTCGGCTAAAAGCGTTTTATTCTTTGTTGAGTAATGTTTGCGTAGAATGACTAGGCTACACACTACTCGCCGTGATTAAAATGCTTTTACCTCGAACAAAACTTAACCGCGAAAGGTCAGCAGCCCCTAGGCTGCCCATAGGAATTATATGAGTACAATTAAAACAATTACCGCGGTCAGTAATGCCACTGATCCCTTCCTTGCAAGCCAGGAATTGTACCAACAACTTAATCAAGACAATATCTGCTTTGTGCTGTTTTATTGCTCCTCAACTTATGCGCTCGATACACTTGCAAAAACGATGGAAGATACCTTCAAAGAAACTAAAATTGTGGGTTGTACTACGGCAGGAGAAGTAACACAGCAAGGGTACGAGCAACATTCTATTGTTGCCATAGGCTTTTCTAGTGACTACTTTGCTATTAGTGCCCAACTTATCGAGTCGATGGAAAAGTTCGATACGATCAATGCACAATCAACCATAAATGAGTTAGTAGAAGATTGTCAGTCACGAGATTTAACCGCAATTAAAAACAACAGTTTTTTACTTACCTTACTCGATGGGCTTTCCTCAAACGAAGAACAATTCCTGGTTACCCTAAACTCTGCGACCCGAGGTATTCCACACTTTGGCGGCTCTGCTGGAGATGATATTAACTTAGCGAAAACCCATGTCTATTATCAAGGTAATTTTTATCAAAATGCCGCTATTGTCATTATGGTCAACACCACGTTATCTTTCGAGGTTTTTAATTGTCATCATATAGCACTACCGACGGAAAAATTAGTGGTGACAAGCGCAGATGCTGATAGTAGAACGGTCTATGAATTAAATGCTGAACCTGCTGCGCTTGAGTATGCAAAGTTATTAAATATGGATTTAAAGGATTTGAGTCCTGAAGTGTTTTCGCTCAATCCTTTAGCGGTAAAAGTCGGCGGTCAATACTATATTCGTTCCATTCAAAAAGTGAATGAAGCTGACTTAAGCCTCACATTCTACTGCGCTGTAGATGTTGGCATTGTACTCACTGCGGTAGAAATGGGTGACATATTTGATCCCGTGACTCAAAAGTTAGATGAGATTTCACACCGTTACGGAAAACCAGAATTAGTACTCGCTTGCGATTGTTTTTTAAGACGCTTAGAAATCGAACAAAAAGGCTTAGAAAATAAAGTAAAAAAATTAAATGCTAAGTACAACATTGCTGGATTTAATACCTATGGTGAACACATTAATGGCACCCATTTAAATCAAACCTTTACCGGTGTTTACATCGCAGGAGGTATTAATGAGTGATCAATCCCTAGAAGAAGAGTTAGCTGAATTAAAAAAGCAAAATACCAAGTTAAAGAAAATCAACGACGCTTTGATGCAACGGGTAGAAGACAGCGGAGAAAATCAGTATGCGCCTTATACTGCCTTTGAACATTCGGTGCACCTGGCTGAACAAGTAAGAGAAAAAACGCAAACCTTAAATGAAACACTGGCAAAACTTGAACGAAGTAATCACGCATTAAAACAAGCCAATGCTCAAGCTAATCTGTTCAAACAACGTTTCATTGATGCAATAGAAAGTATTTCAGAAGCCTTTGTTTTACTCGACAGTAAAGGTCGAATTATTTTACAAAACAGTAACTTCGCCAATTTTTGGCTCGACTCAGGTTTACCCATTACAGAAGGCGTCAATCTCAAAGATTTAAAAGATTTAGCGAAAACCCGCGGTATTATTCAACGAGCTTCTCCAGGTGATGCGTTTGCCAGCCCGGTATATCAATTATCAGATGGTCGATGGTTTCAATTAAACGAACACCAAACCAGCGAAGGTGGTTGGGTAATGCTCTATACCGACATTACCGCAGTGAAAACGGCCGAAAGTGCCCGTTATGAAAGAGGCATGGCGCAAAAGTCGCTGTTACTACAAAACTTGATTGATAACATTTCTCAAGGTGTTGTGTTGATCAGCAGTCATAACAAAATCGAAGTATGGAATACGCGTTTTGCCCAGATCAGTCAATTATCCCCTCACCTGTTACGAGGAACGCCCACCACTGATAATATGCAACATTTAACGGAACTCGATTTAGCACAAAAATCAAGTACCAATAACTATTCTTACACCCAAACATTGATTAACGGAACCGTATTAGAAATAAAAAGTCACCGACTTAAAAACGGAAAAACCATTAAGACCTATAGCGATATTACCGAACGTCATCGTTACGCGGAATCCTTAAGAAAAAGTGAAAGTTGGTTACGATTAATCACGGATAACGTACCCGCTATGATTGCTTATGTCGGTAAGGATCTAAAGTATCAGTTTACCAATCAAGTGTACGTTGACTGGTATGGTTGGCCTCAGGGTGGCCTTAATGGCTTAGAGTTAGAACAAAGTCGTGTCCATTCAAACTTTACTAAAATAAGACGTTACGTTGATCGCGCTTTGGAAGGTGAAAGTGTTAGTTTTACCATTGATGAAAAAAATAAATTTGGTGAATCAAGTTATTTATTAAAATCTTATGTGCCTAATCGTGATGTTAACGGCGATGTTCTTGGATTTTTCGTACTCATTCGTGATATCACCGAACGAAGAAAGAATGCCTTAGCCCTACAAAAAGCTCATGACCAACTTGAAGTTAGGGTACAAGAGCGAACCTCTCAATTACAAAATTTAAATGACAAGCTGCAAGTGGAAGTAGAAGATCGACGCCAGGCGCAATCCAATCTTGTCAAAGCCAAAAGCGAAGCAGAGTTTGCCAACGTTTCAAAAACAAAATTCCTTGCCGCCGTGAGTCATGATTTATTACAACCGTTAAATGCTGCTCAATTATTTACCAGTTCATTAATGGAGCGTCCTTTAGAAGATAAGACTAAAAATCAGCTTAATTCGGTCGCTAATTCATTAGACGATTTAGAGAATTTAATCTCAACATTGGTTGATATTTCAAAACTCGATGCTGGTGTGGTTAAAGCTGATAAAAGCTCATTTAAATTGTCAGAGTTACTCAACAATCTTGTGAGTGAGTACCAACAAATCAGTGGTCAATTTCAGGTAGAATTGCACTATGTCAGCAGCGATGTTGTCGTAAACAGCGACAGTGTTTTACTTGCCCGTATACTGCGTAATTTCCTATCAAACGCCTTTAGATATACCAACAACGGTAAAGTATTATTGGGCTGTAGGCGTCAAGGTAACCATGTATCTATCGAAGTATGGGACAATGGTACTGGCATTGCTCAAGACCAAATTAAAGAAATATTTAAAGAGTTCAAACGTCTTAAAGCTTCTCAAACGGCGTTTCGTAATGGCCTTGGTTTAGGGTTAGCCATAGTCGATAAAATTTCTAAAGTACTCGAACATCCCATTAATGTTAGCTCTGCCTTAGGTAAAGGTTCGGTGTTTTCAGTAAAAGTACCGCTTGGAAAGATAAGTGATTTACCCCAATCAAGAGACCCGCTTAATTATATTATGGATACCCCAGTGTTAGCGAAAAGTAAAATCTGGCTTATTGATAATGACGCAAGTGTTTGTGCTGGTATGTCACAACTATTAGAAGGTTGGGAGTGTGTGGTAATAACTGCCACTAGCCTTGAAGACTTGCAACAACAAGTCGATATCAGTCATGAACATGCTGATATATTAATCGTCGATTATCACCTTGATGACGGCGTAAATGGCTTCGATGTAGCAAAAGAAATTAACCAAAGTCGAGATACACCATTACCCGTGATGATGATCACCGCTAATTACAGTAAACAGCTGAAAAAAGAAGTCAAAGATAGTGAAATTTTATTATTAAATAAACCCGTTAAACCGATGAAACTAAAAACTTCAATGCTGTATTTATTGAAATAATGGCTTATTTACATTAGTTAAAAACTCTATATTTAGTTCTCAGTGCTGGGTGATTAGTGTTCAGCGAGTATTAGAAACGCCTTTAAGCTTCTAATACTCACTAAGCTCTGCTGAGCATAATCCGATTTTATTCGAATGATTAATTCATTCTTTTTTGCAATGTGAATGCCCCTCGAATATCACCAACCTTAAATCCTGTCGCCTGATCGTTAGGATATAAGGATTTCACCTTCGTAGTAATTTCTTCAGCCATATCGCTCCCATGACAAGTTACACATAAGCCAGCAGTGGGTATTGGCTTCATATAACGGTAGATTAATTTGTCGCCTTCTTTTATCGTTTCAGCATATTCCATAGTTTTCAAATTTTCGCCTGCTGCTTTACGTTGTTCAAATTGACGCAGCGTCTTAATTTCCCATTCATCAGGGGCATTTTTTTCGTTTCGAACTTTCAATGAAGTCCTGCCGATGTCCCACCCTGATGAAGAAGAATTCTTTTCGGCAATTGGACCCGCTTGAATATTACACTGCGCTAATGCTGTTATTGGGCCACCTGATTTCATCGACGTTTTTAATACGTGCTTTAAATCACTGCCGAACGATTTTACTAACGAACGTGCTGCTAAAGTATCTGAACTAGCCGCTATCTCTCCGGCACTTGCCAGCAATGGTAATATTGATAATGTGCTGACTAAAAACACCTTAATGCTCATTGATTTCATTTAATTCTCCATAGTTATGTAAGTTGTGTTTAAAAATAATTTAGTAGTTTTTGATAATAATCGTTATTGTTAACCAGTTGACTGTGGCTGCCCTGAGCAACAATTTCTCCTTGCTGCATGACGATTATTTTATCCATTTTTTCTAACATCAAAGGTTTGTGAGTGATCACCAGTAAGCTTTGTTGCTGTCGCTTCACATGGGCTAATATATTACGCATAATCTGTTCTTCATTATGACGGTCTAACCCTTTTGTTGGTTCATCTAAAATCAGCACACTGGCAGAGCGCAGTAGTAATTGGGCAATTTGTAATCGCTGAGCTTGACCACCTGACAACCCTGCACCACTGGTTCCTAACCAAGTATCTAAACCTTTGGGTAAGCCCTCAATAAAATCAATTATGTTAACTAATTGACAGACTTTACGCATTTCTTCATGCGTAGCATCGTGTTTAGCTAAACGTAAATTATCCGCAATACTTGCCTCAAAGATATGCCCTTGCTGGCTCATCAAGGCAATATGTTGGCGCAGAGACTCATGTTCTATCAAGCTCAAATCACAATCGGCAATAGTAATCCTGCCTTTGTTATTTTTACTTTCGGTGGCATTTGATGAGGGGTTCGTTAAAGAATTAAAAGAAGCATTTATTGATGAAAGAGCCTGCCCGGTCGGCCAAAAGCCCATCAGTAAATTAACTAATGTTGACTTCCCTGCCCCACTTGCACCAATAATTGCAACTTTTTCGCCGGCTTTTATTGATAAGTTTATATCAATTAAACTAGGCGTTTTTTTCTCTGGATAACTAAAAGTGAAGTTCTCAAAATGAATATCACCATGTTTCACTCTCTCAACGCCAATATCTACAGGTATTTCTTTATCGATAATAGCGAATAACCTTGCCGCGCTGGCTAGGCTTTGCGGTAACAACTGCAATGCCAATGGCATGCTACTCACGGTTTCAAAGCTCACCAATACCAATAAAATAACCGCGACTAAAGACTTACTGTCAACTTCGCCCGTTGATAACTGTGGTAATAACAGTAATAAGCACGCTAACGCTGATAAATGAATAAGTAGAAAAATTATCGCTGTCAATCTGGCATTAATTTTAACTAAGCGATAACGCACACCATAATATTGTTTGGTAATGTTTGCTATTGAGCGCTGATAACTGATGCTTACTTGGTACACCAATAGCGTTTTAATCGCGCCAATACCATTAACTAACTCTTCAGTGAGATGACTTTCTAGGTGAGATTTTTCTTGCGAGAGTATTGTTGACGCTAAATAACTGATCACCGGGAAAACAAGTCCGACAATCAAAAATGCCGCTAGCATGACCCAAGCAATAGTGGGTGAGAAAATAGCAAGTGCATAACAAACAATAGGGACTGATATTAGGGCAACCACAATAGGTAGCAGTACCCGTAAATAGAAATTATCAAGATTATCTATATCTTGCTGCAACCTTGCTAACAAATCACCCGAGCGTAAATTAATACGGTAATAAGGTAGTAGCAGCTCTAGCTGTTGATAGAAGTAATGGCGTAAATGTGCCAGTGCATTAAACGTTGCTCGATGCGTTAACATCCGTTCTGCGTAGCGACCCGCGGTGCGCACTATGGCTAAAAAACGAATAATTGCCGCAGGGGTAAAGTAATTGACCGTGATACCTGTTGTTCCGGCAATGGCCATCAAGGTAATAAACCAGCCTGACACTGCCAGTAAACTAATATTGGCTAACACGGTAATGACTGACAATAATGCGCCAAGTAACATTAACGGCAACTGCGGTTTAAGTAAGCAAATTAAGCGTATAAAGACCTTCATACATTCACCTGCTGCGCGTAATAGCCATCATGACTTAACAGCTCTTGATGTGTGCCCGTTTCGATGACTTTCCCTTGCTCAAGCACAATGATTTTTTTTGCGTCGATAACAGTATGTAAACGATGGGCAATAACGATGACAATATGATTTTCAGCATATGCATTGATTGAAGAGGTGATGATTTGTTCAGTTTGTTGATCAAGGTGGCTTGTTGGTTCATCTAGTATCAAAACATCAGGTTGATGATAGAATACTCGCGCAAGCGCTAAACGTTGTGCTTGTCCACCTGAGAGCCCTGCTCCGTCTTCGCCAATTTCACTCTCAATACCTTGTTCAAGGGTTTGCACAAAGCTGGCTAATCCTGCCTTTTCTAGTGCTTCGATCACTAAGTCATCTTGATAATTATCAGATAAGGCAATATTAAAAGCTAATGAGCCATAGAATACTTGTGCTTGTTGGGAAATCCATCCGCAATGTTTCAACCAGTGATCACGATTAGCAGCAGTTAACGGCTGATTGTTGACTACGACCTGCCCAGAATCTGGTTGAACAAATCCTAACACCATGTCTATCAAGGTTGACTTGCCAGAGCCACTTTCACCTATGACGGCATATAAACCCTGAGATGAGAATTCAATATTTACTTGAGTTAAAGCATTACTGCGGTCAGGGTAAGCAAACTCTGCCTGCACAAGGCTGATAGAGAATGGTGCTGTAAATTTTTCTTCCAGCGAATAATGTACTTGTGGCTGACTCAGTACTTCAACCAAGTCTTCTGCTGCTGTGACGCCAGCCATCTTTGCATGATACTGGGTCCCGAGTTGTCTAAAAGGCAGATAAAATTCAGGCGCGAGTAATAGAACCCATAGCGCAAAAACGTAATCAACATCGCCATAATACAAACGAAAGCCGAGTACCACCGCCACTAATGCGATTGAAATAGAGGCTAAAAACTCTAAAACAAATGATGACAGAAAAGCAATTTTTAAAATGCCCATAGTTTCATCACCATAGTCATCACTGATTTTTTTTACCGCAGCGATTTCTCTACGAGAAGCGTTGAATATTTTAAGTTGTGTTAATCCTTGAATAATATCGAGAAAGTGACTGCTCATCCTTTGTAACTTAGCCCAATGTTCTTGATTTAAACGCTGTGCCTTATGACCAATGAGTATCATGAAAAATGGCACCATGGGCGCAGTAATTAACAAAATTAATCCTGATTGCCAATCAATGGGAAATACAGCGATAAGTATTGCTAGAGGTATAACCGCGCAGTAAGCAATTACCGGAAGATAACCCGCAAAGTAATCCTCCAATGAATCAATACCTTGATGCAATAAGTGACTTAACTTGGCACTGCCTTTAGTTTGCGTAAAAGCAGGACCGAACTGAAATAAGCGATTGAGCAATCGTGAACGAATATTGGCTTTAATATCCATAGCACCACGACGACTATAACATTCACTAAAATACCCTAATGCCGCACGACAAAAAATAACGGCGACTAATGCCATGCTTATTAGAGTGGTCTCTGAAAAAAGAATACTCTCTGTGGTTACACTGTTGCTTAAGCTATTCGTTAAACTCAGATCTTCACTCGGAAATATCACTAAATCAATAAGGTAAGCCAGCATTGCTGTTTGTATTATCATTAATAATCCATTTAATGATCCTAAGGCAATAGCGCGACTTAACTTACCGTGAGCGTATTTTTTCTGATATTTGAGCCAGTCGTTAACTTGCTTTTTTTGTTGTTCATTTTTCTCTGTCATTTCTACCAACTTATTACCGGCTCATTTTTAATGCTATGCACTCATTTTCTTTTACGCTTGATCGTCAGTGTCTTGGTCTTTAGCAACATTATCTACATGCTGCTCCATTTCATACCACATCACATTAATGATGCCCAATGACACCGCAAGTAATACGCCTAAAATCCAACTGAAATACCACATAATGTTTCCTCTGTTCTTGTTTAGTTTCGTGCCGACCAGATTAATAGGCGGTGTGATTATTCTGCTCAATTTCAGCGATGGTAACCGTACGCCACATTTTTTTGTAACACCAAAGGGTATAACCGATAATGATAGGGATAAAAAAGGCAACGACCATGAACATTAACCCTAACGTTCCTTCACTAGAGACGGTATCCCACATCAATAAACTGTGATTTGGAACACTGCTCGATGGCATAACAAATGGAAACATAGCAACGCCAGCGGTTAAAATAATACTGATAATAGTTAAAGAACTCCCGATAAAAGCAAATACTTTTACTGAGGTACTCTTACTTTTTATGCTCAACAAAAGTGCCACAAAAAGTGGTGCAACTACCCCAACAGCAGGTACTAGCCATAACAATGGAGCCTCTTTATAATTATTGAGCCAAGCCCCTGAACCTGTTGTCACTTCTTTTATTGTTGGCTGTGCTTGTCCCATGGTATCGATAGTACTAACAACCAAGTAACCATCAATATTTTTCCAAATCATCACCCCTCCCAATGCAAAAGAAAGCGATAATACGACGGCAACCACACGACCAATATTGGCTGAACGCTGAGCAACATCAGCATCTGTTCTCATGACTAACCACGTTGAACCATGCAGCAACATCATGGCTACGCTCACTACACCCGTTAATAACGTAAAAGGGGTAAATAAAGCAAAAAATGAACCGGTATACGTTACCCGCATGAGCGAATCAAAGCCAAAAGGTACACCTTGTAATAAATTACCAAAGGCAACACCGAACACTAAGGGTGGCACCATAGAGCCAACAAATAATGCTTTGTCCCAGTTAGTTCGCCACTTTAATGAGTCAATTTTACTACGGTAATCAAAGGCAAGAGGACGTAAAAACAAACTAAATAGTGTTAACATCATGGCAAAATAAAAACCGCTAAAAGCCGTTGCATACACTAAAGGCCACGCCGCAAACAAAGAAGCGCCTGCGGTAATAAACCAAACTTGGTTGCCATCCCAGTGCGCACCAACCGTATTGATAACCACTCGACTCTCGACATCTTTTTTAGCAACAAAGGGCAACAAACCACCTACGCCCATATCCATACCATCGGTGATTGCAAAACCGATGAAAAGAAAACCGATAAGACACCACCATATAAATTTTAATGTTTCGTAATCAAACACATCTTTCTCCTTAAGAATTCTGGCTGCGAAGACCAGACGTTAACTCTGGTGCTTGTTCAAAATGATAACGTCCAGTGTGTAAAGCACTGGGACCCAAACGCGCAAACTTAATCATCAAGTACATTTCGATAACAAATAAAATGCTGTAAACAACAATGAAGGCAATAAGAGAAAACAGCACATCGCTTGCCGCTAACGATGAAGTAGATAAGAAGGTCGGCAATATTTCACTAATTGCCCAAGGCTGACGTCCAAATTCAGCAACAAACCAACCCGTTTCTATCGCTATCCAGGGTAGCGGTAATGCATAAAATATTGATTTTAGTAACCAACGTTTTTGTTCGATTTGACGTCGCGCATTAAAATAAAATGCTAAACAAAATAGCAGTAACATAATAAAGCCGGAAGCAACCATCATGCGAAATGCCCAAAAAACAGGCGCTACCGGTGGCGTAGAATCTTTAACAGCCATTTGTATTTGTGCTTCGGTCGCATCGACTACCTTATCGGTATAACGCTTAAGTAGTAAACCGTAGCCAAGGTCATGTTTAGTTTCATTAAATTTAGCAAGGTTTTCAGGCGTGTCTTCACCATTACGTAGCTTAACTAAGTACTTGTAAGCGATCATGCCATTACGAATACGCGGTTCATGCGCTTTTTGTAAGTCTCGTAAACCAGTCACTTTTTCGTCTAAAGAGCGCGTGGCAATAAGGCCCAAAGCATAGGGGATTTTTACTGCATAATGGGTTTCCATTGCTTCATCATCTGGTATGCCGATTAAGGTAAATGCAGCAGGTGCTGGCTCGGTATGATATTCCGCTTCAATAGCAGCAAGTTTAACTCTTTGTACTTCACCTACCTCATAGCCTGATTCATCACCCAATAAAATAACGGAAAATATCGCTGCTAGACCAAATCCTGCGGCAACTGAAAAAGAACGTTTTGCAAACGCAATATCTCTGCCTTTAAGTAAGTAATAACTGCTAATGCTCAACACAAACATTGAACCAGCAACGTAGCCGCCCGCTACAGTGTGAATAAATTTAACTTGAGCAACCGGATTGAAAATAATTTCGCTAAAGCTCACTAGCTCCATACGCATTGTCATGTAGTTAAATTCACTTCCCACGGGGTTTTGCATCCAACCATTGGCAATCAAAATCCATAACGCAGAAAAATTGGTACCTAACGCCATAAGAAATGTGCCCATTAAATGCTGACGTTTACTTAATCTATCCCAACCTAAAAAGAACATTCCGACAAAAGTAGATTCAAGAAAAAAGGCCATTAGCCCTTCAATTGCTAACGGTGCGCCGAACACATCGCCGACATAATGAGAGTAGTATGACCAATTAGTACCAAACTCAAACTCCATCGTTAGACCGGTAGCCACACCAATCGCAAAATTGATACCAAATAGCTTGCCCCAAAACTTTGTCATATCGCGATAAATTTCACGCCCTGTCATGACATAAACAGCTTCCATGATAAATAAAATCCATGTTAAACCGATGGTTAAGGGAACAAACAAAAAATGGAATAGTGCGGTAACAGCAAACTGCCATCGCGATAATTCAACTAAAGCTTCACTTATCATGTTAATTACTCTCACTTCTGTGCTTTTGTTATTAAAAAGTTGTGCTGATGTGCATTCAACTAGCGTTCAATTTTCTAGAATGACACCGGATTAAAGTAAATATAGCTGATCGTTATAACCACGGTAGTTTTAATCACAAGCAAATGGAGAACGATTAAACAGCTGGCGGTTTAACCTCGTTGTTTCACCGGCAGTTATACAATTAGCTCTACTTATTACTCAATGAGTATTTAGCAATAAGTACGCCATAAAAAAACAAAAACCTAACTGACTGAAAAATAAGGAAATATAGGTTAGGTACAATAATAAATTCAAAATAACTTTCATTTAAGACATAAATGACATTAAATAATGACAGCCAGTGTCAATTATGACGTAAAAAATCAAGGGGTTCACAGCAAGTGGTACACCAAACTATTCAAGCAATTATCGAAGCTGTAGAGAAACCAGCAATATTCATTACCCATGATTACTCAATTGAAGCAGTTAATCAGGCTTATCGTGATACCTATACGACAGAAGTAATGCTAGGGAAAAGTAAGTGTTACGGGGTATCACATAATTTCACTAAACCTTGTGACCAAAAAGGCGAAGCCTGTCCCCTTTCATCATGTAAAGAAACAGGGAAAAACAGCTCTGCTTTGCACATTCATAAAACGGGCTCTGGTGATATTTATTGTAATATTCTGATGAAACCTGTTAAAGACAACAACGGCATGACCATTGGCTTTTTAGAAATACTAGAAAAGGTCGATTTTGCAAGTAGTGTTAGTAGCGATCTAAAATTAATTGGTAAAAGTGAGCCGTTTCAAGAGCTCCTCAAAATGATCACGCGTAGTGCAAAAAGTAATATCAGCATATTATTACAAGGTGAGACCGGAACAGGTAAAGAACTCGCGGCTTTATCAATACATCAAGCAAGTAAGCGAGCTGATCAGCCTTTTATAGAAGTTGAATGTACCGGGCTCAACGAATCCTTATTTGAATCAGAGTTATTTGGCCATGAAAAAGGCGCGTTTACGGGCGCAAACACCAGTAAAAAAGGTTTAGTGTGTATGGCAAATGGTGGCACCTTATTTTTAGATGAAATAGGCGACGTGCCACTGAATTTGCAAGTAAAATTATTACGATTACTTGAAACAGGTCATTATCGACGTGTCGGTAGTGTTGAAAAGCAAATGGCCAACTTTCGGCTAATTTGTGCCAGTCATAAGAATTTAGAAAAGATGGTTGAAGACGGTGAATTTAGAGAAGATTTATATTACCGGATTGCCGCTTTTCCCATTAGTTTGCCAACACTAAGACAAAGAAAGTCTGATGTTTCGTTATTAGCAGAGCATTTATTATCAAAAAGTGAATTTTCCTCGAAAAAGTTTACCTCTGAAGCCTTAGTTGCATTATCTCATTATCATTACCCAGGTAATGTCAGAGAGCTTAAAAACATAGTGCAACGAAGTGCCTTATTAAGTGATGATGACTTAATAAGCATTGAACACTTACCCAAAAATCTTGTCGGTTTAAACGAGATAGAAACTCACTCAAGCAATCTACTATCAAACGAAAAAGAGCACATAACCAAATTGCTTAACCAATATGGTAACCAACCCAAAACCATCGCTGATAACTTAGAAGTTAGCGTTAGAACCTTATACAGAAAACTGCAAAAGCATCAGTTAAACATCAAAGACTTTTCTTCGACTAAATAAAAATGCCTCTTATTCTTAGAGGCATCGGTAATCCATTTAACCAATGAGCGCTATTTGGCTTTTAGACTAAGGGGTAGCGTTATTTCTGATTTCTCAATATTGGCAAGCTTGTTTTCAATTTCAATACTACTGTCGAGTAAGAACACATTAACAGTTGGCACTTGAGCCGTTTCAATCAGGTGCTTTTGAATTTGTAATGCGCGTTGTTTTGCCAGCATTAAATATTCTGCGTCTGTTATCGGTGTTTCAGCAAGCATAAACTTAATCGCCTCATTAAAGAGTTTCTCTTTAGCTAGTTCCTGATCTTCTTTAGTTAACGTAGGAGCAACGTCTACTTGATTTGAAGGTTCTTCTTTCGGATTTTCTTGCGCTGTTTGTTTATTCAACGAATGGTAATAAGTAACTAACGATTTTTTCTCATCTTCGCTGAGCACGCCCGATAAGGTTTTAGGCGCAATTTGCAATTGTTTTAATATTTTTGCATACGCCATTTCGTCATGATCAATTAAGTTTGAACTTAATCCTCTTATTTCTATGTATAAAGAAGGTCGCTGTAATAATGCTTTGGCGAGTGAATTAAGTTTGCCCTGCTCCGCCTCATTAAGTTCAAAACTATTTGCGGTAAAAATCACATGATCTAAATTGTCATTATCTCCCTCAACCAAGCTTGCTAACGCTTTAAAAGGAGAGCTTATAATACCGGTAATCAAATTCCCCAATGCACCCCAAACCAAACTTGAATATTTAAAATCTGGGTTATCGATGTCACCTCGAATAGGCAAGTTAAATTCTATTACCCCATCGCTATCTTTTAGCAGAGATAATGCAAATTTTATCGGTAAGCTGGTGGCTTCTTCGCTGTTAACAACCTCACCTAAAGTGAGCTGATCTAACGTTACATTATTTTCAGCAACCAGCTTATTATTAGACAATTTATAATTTAACCCTAAACTCAGTTTGCCTTTATCTATTGCATAGCCAGCAAATTTCCCACTATAAGGTGTAAATGTCGTTAACTCAATTCCATTAAATAACATGTCAATATCAGTGAAGGCATCATGACTTAGCGGGTTCACGGAACCTTTGATAATAACAGGCGCATATTTATCGACTTTACCTTTTAAATCTATTTTTGCTCTGCTGTCTTCATTGGAAGATAATCCTGTGATATCGCCATTTAGACTATAAATTCCAGCACTGAATTTAGGAGTTAGTGAGCTATCTGAGAAATCCAATTTCCCATTAGTTATATTGATTTCATTAATATCTGCTGTAAAACTTTGCTCTGCTGAGCTGACTTCATTGTTAACCTCAGACTTACTGTTTTTCGTCTCTGAATCTGACGCATCTGCTTGTTCCACTTTCATCAATTGTTGAATATTGGTAGTACTACCTTCATTAATAACTAGACGTAGAAAAGGTTCATTAATATTAATCGCAGACAAGTTCAAACGTTGCGCTGGGTAACTAAATTGCATATCGTTTAAAGTTAAATTTTCCCAACTTAAAAACTCTTCATTTAATGTTGTCTCAATGACATTTAGCGAACTTACTTTAATATCACCCTTAATATTCAATAAAGGAGTAACCTTAGCAGCGTCAATATCTATCATTAAGTTTGTCGCTAACTCACCATTAAGTATTTTCATGTTAGCAACAGAGTTAATATAAGGCTGGAAATCTTTTAGCGATATTTGCTCGGTATCAAGGGCTAGGGACAACTGTTTAGATTCAGGTTTTATTGTGCCCTTCAGGTTAATAATACCTTGAGTGTTCAAGCCTATAGTTGAGGATAATAGTGCTAATTCGTCGGTAAAAGGTTTTAAATGTTCAATTGTTAATGACTTTATTGTGACGTCATGAATTGCTATGGGTGATACTGAACTATCGTTAATGACAATATTATTATTACTTGTACTGATGACCTTTATTTCTAGATCCCAGTTCTCACGCTTATTATCCTTATGTTTTACGGCTTGATCTTTTTCAATCGAACTTTCCGTTGAAACTTCAGTTTTATTAGTACTCACTGATTGATTTAGCTGCTGTAGTATAAATAATTTTTCTATATCAAACTGCGATAACTTGTCCCGGCTCACCGCAATAAAACTGCCTGTGTTAGAAATACTATTAATTACTATTTTTTTATCCGATGAACTCAATTGCTCAAGGTCTACACTTAGTTCATCCGAGGTAATTATTTTTTTGTTGTCATCTCTACGGCGGATTTCTAATGCTGAAATTGAAGCCATTAAATTATTGATAATAAATTGTGGCTGTTCACCTGCAAAGTTAAAATCATAATGACTATTAACCTTCAATGACCCTTCAGTAATATTGAATAATATTCTTTGCTGCAAATAGTCTGAGACAATCTTTAATGGACTGACAAAACTAATATCACCTGAAGACTTAAGCGGAGATAAACTAAATTTTCCGTGCCAGTTGAGCTCAGTACCTTGTGATGTTTTAGCTTTAACAAGGTGCATATTATTGTCACCCGCTTTAGTGGAGAAATTATCCAACGCAACATTAATTTCTTTAATTGTATGGTGGTAAGCTGTTTCTCTATTCTGATCACTGAAGTTGATAATCCCTTCATTATGACGAAACTTATCTATTGATAAAATCCAAGCAGCTTCATTCGTATTTTCACTGTCAACTTCACTATCGAGAGCGGTATTTTTAAGGATAATATCTTGAAAGTTGAATTCACCATTAGCAAGTATGATTACGCTAACTTCGGGTTTATTAATAATTATTTCGTCAAAAGAAATCGTTTTTTGTAAAAGCGGAAAGGCTTGCAAATTTACCGTTAACAAATCGAAATCAAGTAGTTTATCGGTATGCTTACCGCTAATACTGAAACCTTTTAAGGTAATTGATAAAGTGAACGGGTTAAATTCGATAACGTCTAATTGCGCTTGTCGTTCTAATTTTTCTGTCACTGTGTCAATGATGAGTGGTTTTACTATAAGAGGTAAGATAAAAAAGCCACTTATGGCATATAGGAATATCACAATGCCACTATAAATGATGGCTTTAATACGCTTATTTAATAAAGAAAACTTTTGCCAAAAGGTCATAATAAAACTCATTTAATATACTTATTCAAACACGGGTTTGGATATGGAAAATAGTCACTATCTAATCATTTTATCCCGTAAATTACCATTATTTTCAAAAGTTTAAATATCATAAAACGATAAAGTATTAATCGCTCTACTTTTGAGGTGCTGATAAATTGAAATCAGGCGACATAACATTTTATCTCGATGAAATGTTATGCCTAAAGACTTAGTATAGAAAAAGTTAACTATTTATCGAGAAAACAATGATTGTTCATGCACTCTGAGATAAGCATATTGCTTGAAAATTAGTATACATATTGCTTTAACTAACCGTAAAACAAATAAAATGTCGACATTTCGCACAAAATTTACGATTTCTATTGCTCAATTCACAGTTATTTTTTAGTATGTTAGTGACAACCATAATTAAGGAATAATAATAATGAACAAAAGTGAATTGGTAGAGAAAATCGCTGAAGGCGCAGACATTTCAAAAGCTTCAGCTGGCCGTGCTTTAGATAGTTTAATTGGTTCTGTAACAACTGAATTAGCTAATGGCGGTGATGTCGCATTAGTGGGTTTTGGTACTTACAAAGTAAATGACCGTGCTGCTCGTACAGGTCGCAATCCTCAAACAGGTGCAGAGATCCAAATTTCTGCGGCGAAAGTACCTGCTTTTAAAGCGGGTAAAGCATTGAAAGACGCGGTAAACGTTTAGTCATTTGATGTCAAATAAGCCCCCCTTAATATAGGGGGCTTATTTGTGACTGATACAGAGTTTCCCTATCTAACAAAAGCTTTATCAAGCAAAAGCTCGATTATCTCTTCTCGCTCTGATAAAACCATCAGTAATGCTAAATCCTTTTCTCGTAACTGTTCTACAATATAGTTTGCTCCTTTAAAAGGACTATCTGCAATATAAATGTCACTTCTTTTCATGCCATAAGCCAGCGCCGTATCTACAATAAGCTGAGGTATTTCTCCCAATGTTCTCCCTCGTAAATAAGGAACTAACTCCGCAGCAACGATGAAATCAGGTTTCATTTTTAATGCCGTTTTAGTCATATTGATGATCTCATTGTCAGTTCGATCTCCCGCATGACTTAGCATTAAAAATTTACGCTGTGCTTTCATATTCGCCGTGGTTACAGCCATCGCTTCCATGCTATGAACATTATGTGCAAAGTCCATGATCACTTCTGCACTTTTAACAGTAAAATGATTACCTCTGCCGGGATTATCCTCAACATTGCTGGCAAAATTTGATAGCGCTATTTTAATAGCCTCATTCTCAACATTGAGACATTTAGCTAACGCGATAGCGCCAAGGGCATTTTGAATATTGTGCAAAGCCGCACCGTTTAGCGTCATAGGAATGTCATTAACCGCAATGATTACCGACTCTTCATTACCGACTGAATAAACCAAGTGTTGTTCTCTAACAAAACAAACAGCGCCACCTTTTTGTTTATGTTGCTGTAATGTCGCATTATCTTCATGTAAGGAAAACCATGACTTAGTAACGGGTATTTCAGGCGCTAAAACAACTAAATTTTCATCATCTGCATTGAGCACCAACCTGCCCTTATCTTGCCTATTATGCTCCTGCCCTTTATCTTCTAAGTTAGGTAGCAACCCTTTAGCAACAACAGCTTTAGCTTGAGCCAATGCTGAAACAGTATTAATACCATATTGCCCTAGGTGATCCTCGGCAATATTAGTGATCAATGCTGCATCTACATTATCTATCGGTAATCCTCTACGTAAAATTCCACCCCGAGCAACTTCTAAAATAGCGGTTTCTGTATCAGGGTGTCGTAATAACATTCTTGCACCTCCCGGACCAGAATAGTCGCCATGATCAATAATATTATCGCCTACCCGGATAAAATCGGTTGAGGTAACACCACAACATTTACCCGCTTGTTTGATAATTTGCGACATAATGCGAACACTGGTCGATTTGCCATTAGTGCCTGTTACATAAGCCAGTGGAATCGATTTGTATTGTGACCAGTTTATAGTTGATACCTCAGGCAATGCTGATATTGGCCAACTTTGTGCCGTAGTACCATAACCCAATGAAAATTCATCATCATCAACCAAATAGACAATATTTTTAGACGTTGACTGCTTAATTAACTCAAGTAACTCTGGATTGACTTCCTCAGCTATCAATTGGTTTAAACGACTTATTGCTGCTGAAATTGATTCTTCATTGGGTGTTTGAGTTAATTCATTACAGGTAAGCTGCCATGCTAACTCATTCAAATCACACGCAGCATAAAGTGCATCTAAGGGTGCGCTAATGGCAATAGATATTCCATCTTCGAAAATTCGAGAGAACGTTTTTTCCTCTAACCAGTTAACGGCGTTGAGTAACTGTTGAGCATACTTTGACCAAACATTTACCACGGTAATTTTATCAATACCTGATACAAAAGCATCAATGATTGCGCCAGGCTGATCGGATAATAAATTTCTACCCGTCAGCCGACGATTATCATCTAAGCTCAGTGTTATATTTTCTTTTAGCATATATTACTTCGCTTTTGGAACTGTGTTTATCAATGAGAAATCGAACGATTAATCACTATCTTCGTCGTGTTCAGATACCACACGAACACCTCGTTCATCGGTAACAATTTTCATACCGCTTTCCAAAACAAAAGTATCTGGCTCGCTGGTTTCTAGCATAGAAACAACGGTTTGAACGGCTGTTTTTTCTGCTTCTTGCTCAGGCTCGTGACCACTATTGAAATTAATAATTTGTTTCCAACAGCGTGTAATAGCATCACCAAAGATCATCAATAAGTCATCAGTATTTGCGAGTTCAAGCCCTTTGTTTATTGCCTCTACTTCATCTGAAATACAATATATTTGTGATTCATCAATTCCTTCAGCTCTTAATGACGACGCTAAGAGTTCTGGAACTTCATTGACTCCTCGACCACGTCTATTATCATCGGCCTTACAAATGTAGATATCGAAATGCCCAGCTGCCGCTTTAGCAATATTCACTATATCTTCATCACGACGATCACCTGGGCCTGCCAGCACAGTAATACGCTTACCTTTAACTTCTAACTTACTCGCCAGTTCACTCATGCAACGCACACCATCTGCATTATGAGCATAATCAAGTATTACTCTAAAGTGATGTTCATCAAAAACATTCATTCTTCCGGGTGCTTGATAAAAGGTCGTGGTAAAGGTTCTTAAACCTTGTTGAATTGCCTCGAGCGGTTTATCTAAACAATAAGCTAAGGCTGCAGCAAACATAGCGTTTTGCACATTGTGCAGTGCTTTACCTTCCAAGGTCGCAGGAATTAAATGGGTCCAAAGTAAGGGAATATGAGTGCCGTTATCAAAAATGGTGATCATGTCACCGTTGATACCTTTTTCTAATACTACCGCACGACCGCCTGCACGAATATGCTCGCGGACTAAACTATGGCCGGTGTTCATAGTGACATAGCATAAGTGTTTAGCTTTGGTATGTTCAGCCATTTTTAAACACTGAGGGTCATCAGCATTAAGAACAACACTATCTTTGGCTACTTCAACAACAATACGTTTAACTTCAGCAAGTTGATCAAGCGTATCTATGCCTCTAAGGCCTAAATGATCTTCTTGAACATTAATACAAGCTGCTACATCACATTCATTGTAACCAAGACCTGAACGAGCAATACCCCCACGTGCTGTTTCTAACACGGCAATATCTACCGAGGGATCGCGTAAAACAATCTGAGATGAAACAGGACCAGTCATGTCACCTTTAACAGATAATTGACCATCAACATAAACGCCATCGGTAGACGTCATACCGACCACATGCCCAGCACTTTTTAAGATATGAGCTAACATTCTAGAAGTTGTCGTTTTACCATTTGTACCGGTAATTCCGGCAATAGGAATGCGCTTAGGTATCGATGGCGGGAACAACATATCAATGACTTTTCCAGCCACATCTCTTGGTTTGCCTTCACTTGGCGCTACATGCATTCTAAAGCCAGGTGCAGCATTAACTTCAACAATACCGCCACCAATATCTTTGTAAGATTGAGTGATATCAGACGTTAAAAAGTCAACCCCGCCGATATCTAGACCAACAGCTTTTACTGCACGTTCAGCCATGGTCTTATTGTCAGGATGAACCACATCAGTCATATCAATAGCGGTACCGCCAGTCGACAAATTAGCGGTTGAACGTAAGTAAAATATTTCACCTTTGGGTAACACAGTGCCTTGTGTATAATCGGCTTCTTCTAATAACCGTTCGGCTTGGGTGTCTAATTCTAACTGGGTCAGTACTTTTTCATGACCAACGCCTCGGCGAGGGTCTTCATTGACAATATCAATCAACTGACTGATATTATTAACGCCATCACCAATTATATGACCAGGTACACGTTTCGCAACAGCAACTAATTCGCCGTTAATAACCAGCATGCGATGGTCTAATCCTGTTAAGAAAGATTCAACTAAAACGGCCCTACTGGTACCCTGTTCTTTGGCAAAGGCAAAAGCGGTAATGACTTGCTCTTCCGTGTTTAAATCAATAGAAACACCACGACCATGATTCGCATTTAACGGCTTTAATACCACTGGATAGCCAATGCGTTTTGCCATTCTTACCGCTTGCGTATCTGAATACACCATACGTTGCTGAGGAACCGGTAAGCCGAGATCATTTAATAAATTATGGGTGTCTTCTTTATCACAAGAAATCTCAACGGCAATATGCTTAGTTTCACTGGTGATGGTTGCCTGAATTCGCTTTTGATATTTACCATGGCCAAATTGAACTAGGCTGTACTCATTTAAGCGTAACCAAGGAATATCACGTTCTTCTGCAGCATCAACTAATGATTGGGTACTAGGACCGAATTCTTTACGTTGAGCAAAACGAATAAAATCAGCTAACTCTTGCTGAAAATCAAAGTCGTCTTCAATTTTGGTTTGTAACTCAACTTGAATAGCAACAGGCATTAATGAAATTAATAGATTTCTCGCCAATATCGCCGCTTCAAGGCCGACATCACGTTGTTTGTACTGGAAAACCATGTTGTATTCAGCGACTTTACCTGTGCCACGTGTTTTACCAAACGTGACTTCTGTGCCTGCAATACATTGTAATTCGAGGGTAACATGCTCCCAAATATGAGCAATCCAGGTACCGTCATCTTCTTTTAAGCGTCTGATAAAACCACCAGGCTCTCCATAAGAGCAACCATGCTGGTCTAAACTTGGCAGGTGAGTGAGTAATCCTTGAATAAATTCATTACCCAGTCTAACTGAGGGATATTTTTCCAAAATGCCGATATCTACTATATGGCGAATCACAGGAAAATGAGCATAAACATTAGGGCCAACATACACGTTGGAAGATTGTATTTTCATAGTGATTTCCTTTATTACTCTGACGAGAACTTTATATTATCCAATAACAACTAGACTACGATTACAACTACATAAAACGTCGTTTAGAAAAGATAACACGGTTTTATTGAAGCGCAAACTACTTGCTAAATAATATTTTTAGAGGGAATATGAAAACGTTGGGGGTACGGTTAAATGGATGAAATATAAAAATAAAAGCCTGACAACTAAAAAGGTGGCAGGCTTTAAAAAGAAGGATAATTTACCTGCTGGTCTAAGTTGCAGGTTTCGCTATTCTTTCGTTGATACAATAAGTTGCGCCGGGGCTAAGCACGTGCAACTTTAGTCCAATTAACGTTATGGCTTCGCCTCTATTAGCATCAGCCATTGAACTGTGGGTTAAATCTGAAGGGTCAACCACAGTAATGCTACCGTGACCAACGACTTCCAAAGTTCCTGACGGATCAATAAAGGCAGCTGTATTTTCACAAATACCAAGACCTGAAGCAAATGGGTTGTAAGAGATGGCCGATAACAAACGTCCTAATCGGTTTCGTTGGCTAAAATGCTGATCAATTATGACTTTATTAATCAATCCCATACCTGGTGCAAAAGTAACCCCTTCTTCATTGGGTAAAGCCCCAGTGCGTCCGCCGGCAATCATATGGCCAGGCATAATAGCTGCTCCTGCAGAGGTACCGGCAACATGAACACCTGCAGCATTAAGTTTACGAATGCTTTGAGCCACCGGAGTACCACCTAAAATAGTAGACAAGCGTAATTGGTTACCACCAGTGATAAAAATGCCAGTGGCATTGTTTAATTCTGCTAGATAGTCTTCACTATTTGCCTGCTCACGATCATTAATAGGCAAAGAAACAGCTTTCTTCACACCTAATTCATGAAAAACAGTTTCATAATTTGACCCTGTATCATCGAGTTGTGATGCGGTTGGAATAATAACTATATAAGCATTCTCTCCACCACAAAGCTCAACAAAACGCTTTAAAATAATAGGATCATTTACGCGTTCTTCTGCCCCCCCGATTGGGATTACGAATCCCCTTTGTTGACCGTCAGTCGTTTTTGCTGGACACATATTTACCTCTATTCGAATGTACCTTTAATCATTGTTTGATTATTTTGCTTATGCCATACACCTTGTGCCATGACATCAGTAATTTCATACTTTTCATTCATCACCAATAAATCCGCATCAAAACCAACGGCGATTTGCCCTTTGTTTTTAAAACGTAAAATATTAGCAACATTGCTTGTTAACATAGGCAGAACGGTTTCAAGTGACAAACCTTTATTTAACGTTGCTACCAATGTTTCTCCTAATGTACTCGCTCGACCAAAATCCATATGTTGTAATTCACCTTGTGGGTCAAAACAAGGTAAGCAACCTCCGCCATCCGAGCTAAGGGTTATTTGTTCTAAGGGTAATTGCCTTTCAACAGCCATTTCAATTGCGTCACAAGCTTCCCAGCCTGGCTGAGCGGTTCCTGCGGGAAATGCTGTTAAGTCAATATGACAACCTTTACTTAATAATTTACAACTATCTTCAAACAAAGGTTTGTTACGATTAACATGCGTTGGATTAAATACTCGTGCAGGAAGTTCAGTTTCTCTTATTGCGCGTTCTATTAATTCTAAACGTCTTTCACCATCACCTAAATGAAAATGAATAACACCCGCTTTTCCAGTGATTAACCCTGCTACATGAGTTTCACTCGCTAAGCGAATCACTTCTTCAAACGTTGGTTGGCTAGAGCGATGATCACTAATGGCAAACTCTCCGATACCAATAACGGGTTCAAGAAAAGCAATATCTGACTTTGCACTACCCGTGATAGTCGTTAGAGGAAAGTGGTAGCCACCAGTCCAACAATAAGCCGATAATCCTTCTTCACGCAAGCCATAAACTCGGCTTAATAAATTTTCGGTACTGCGGGTAGTATCATCAGTGCCAAGTAAACCAACCACTGTGGTTACACCAGCATGAGTAAATTCAGTTAGACCAACAGGAGGTACTTGCGTCGCAAAACCTGCTTCTCCGCCGCCACCGGTAATGTGAGCATGACTATCAATAAAACCAGGCGTTAAAATAGCGCCATCAAAATTAATAACCTTAACGGGCCATTGTTTTGGGATGGTAATTTCGCCTTGGCCATGATCATAAATTGCGGCAATTTTATTACCTGCAATAAGAACATCTTTAATACCTAGGGGATTTGGTGCATAAATATTTACATTACACAATAATATGAGCATCGTTTGGCTATCGTTCATGGTAGATATAATGAAGTTGCATTTAGCTTAACTCATTAGTTTTTATGATAAAAAACATAATAAACAACAAACCAAATCAACACTGAAAAAAGTAAACGCCAATTGTAACACAATTTACTAGACTGAAATGAAATGTATGAATACGTTAGGTTTTATTATTATGCTTTCTTTGAATGGTATGAGTGACATGCAGATTGTTCATGAGGATTGACAGAAACATAATAGGCAAGCTTAAGCGTTATCTCTAGCTTTTATAACCTACTTTATACTAGTGATAAAAGGCTGTGAACAGCCTTTTACCACATCAATCAATTTAAGTAGTTACCGGAGTAACTCCGCTAAGTTTATTGGCACGTTTTTCATCTAACTTTAGATGAATACTACTGCCAACATAACCTGCGGCAATACCACAAATAGACGCAGCCAAAACAGCCATTAATACAGTACTCGCTTCATTAAAGGCAAAAGGAGCAAGTAAACCAGGTATTGGAGCAGCAGTGCCCGGAGCATCGTTGATGATATTAAAATAAACCGCAACTAAACCAGATAAGGCTCCGCCGAAAAAGTTACAAGAATAAATCTTGAAGGCATTTCTTGTGACAATATCCGCTTGGGTGAGTGGCTCCAACATAATAGCGATAACTTTGTTTCTATCGCCTAATTTGAGTCTCTTCATTAAGATACCATTAGTGAAAGATCCGCCAACACAGGCAATTGCAGCTATTCCCATAGGAAGACCCGTCAAACCTAGGATAGCAGTAAGTGCCATAGAGCTTAATGGTGAAGTACAGATCATTTTGATTAAGCCACCAAGTAAAAAGCCCATAACATAAGGCGATGCAGAAGTAGCCCCAGTGATAGCTGAGCCTATAATGGCCATAATACTACCGACGACAGGCCCTGATGCATGAGCAATGATATAAGCACACGGTGCGAGAATTAAAGCGCCAACGATAACATCGATCCCCTCAGGAAGGTGTTTTTCAATAACTTTGGAAATAAAGTAACAAATATAGCCTGCAATAAAACCAGCCAATATACCGGTTCCTTCACGCCCTGAGTCTTTCAGTCAACTATTTTTAACAATAATAGTGGCGACTCTCTATCTCTGAGTGACTTCAGATATTTCGTTTCACTATAGTTCGTTCTCGACTTCCAGCAACGAAATAAAATCCGGATCCACTTAAACGCTAATGACCTTACCGCCGACTGATGAGAATTCCCCTTCCTTCTTTGTTGGGTGTAATACAAACCTGCCCAATAAGATGAATGAACGGTTTTAGCTGACCATTCTATAAATGATTGTCGAAGGAATGTTGAGCATTGCCAGCGCCAATGTACCCATGATTTTTGTCCGCTTCTGACGGTTACAGGAGCGACGCCAGCGTACATTTGTACTTCTGATGCAGTCGTAAACCGATCTCTATTTTCACCAAAGGCGACGAGTAACCGTGGTGCCATGCAAGGGCCTGCACTCGGTAAAGATTCAAAGAACTCTGCATCTGGTTGTTCATGAAATAACTTGTCTATCTCGATGTCGAACATGCCAATAGCTCTAACTGTTGTTATTATTTGATCTGAAATTGATATTGCTAGAAGCTGATGTGAATCAATTATAGCGGTATCTTCGGTGATGTATTGAGCATGATTAATGATCTCAATCCGCTTTTCAATTAGTGGCACTGAGCGCCCACCAGCAGCTAAAAAGAACTTTCTTATGGTATCCGCTCTTGCTCTTTTCAACTTTTGCAAACTAGGCCAGCGATGAATAAAATTGCAAAACATTTCCGAATCTCGATGGCTAAACATCTCTAATAATTGAGGAAAGTATTGTTTAAGGACGTATATCAATCGATTCCCAAAACGTCTTCTATCCTCAACTAATCGGCGTCGTTGCTCCACCAGGTACATGAGCTTCCGTATTGGTGTACTTTGTAAAGCAAGGGGTTTGATTTTTTTAGGGTAATTAATCATTAAATCCAAAGCTAACTCAGCATCTGTTGGATCATCTTTAGCTTTGCTCGGTGTAAATGCTTCACGATATTTAGCTAGCAGCAAGGGATTGATAGGGAAGATTGTGATGAAGTTGTATTTTTGCAAAGCATACACAATCGGTCCTTTTGTCAGCTCAATAGATATGGCCAGTTGCCCTCCAAATCGTTGATGTAAAGACTGTACCCAGTCATCTATTTTTTCTGGTGAGTGAGTTAAAACTCCAAATTCACGGGTCGATTGATTGACACCTTGAATACAAAAGTCGTGTTTTTTATCTGCCCAATCAATACCTATATGAGCAGTAAATTCAGTAGTGAACGTAGTCATATTACCTCCTAAACATTAAGGCGTTCAGTCAGTATGCTCAGCTCTTCGAAAGCAATATAGCCAGTAATGAATGGTACAAGCCCTGAGTATTCGTTATTGAGCTTAAGCGTACCTAAAACATCGAAAGCAAAGGAGTAAACATTTAATGTTATGTGGCAATTATTCGTATGAAATAGGCACTTACCTGAACAGATTAAGTATGGTCTTTATCAGGAGTTAAAGACTATATAGTGGCAATAGCAGCAACGATGGCAAAAACAGGATTAGCACCTAAGGCTAATGCGACAAGAGCTGCCGCAGCAGGCCCTCCCATAGACCCCGCAGCGAGGCCAGTTTCTCTTAGGAAATCAATTCCAAGAAAATCACCTGAGATGTAGGCATGAATAGCTTCAACGAGAAAACTAGCAACCGCCGCGGAGGCAAGTCCGCCCATGGCTTTTGTGCCGTAGGGCGCAAAACGACTAAATAAAGAAAATGCGGTTAACGCAGCGAGAAGAAGGGTAATACCCTTAAGTAATTCCATAAAAAATTCCTAAGCAAAGGCGGCATATGTTTTGTTTTTTTGAAGGTATGAAAAACTCAAATAATGATGAGCGTTCCCTTGTTAACATTGCCATGTAATTGTTGAAGCATTAATAATTCACTGTAGATATTTACTACTATCTAGCACCTATTAATAATGCTGTATTGATTATCTATCTGATCGATTATTGAGCTGGTTTTTAAATATCTAAAAATTTGACCTTTTCATTATTCATGTTTACTAAGATACAAAGGTTGAGATAGCGCAACAAAATACACTTTAAATGAAATAAAATCCACAATAGTGAATAAAGTTTCCTATAGGAAACTCGTTTATTTTGTTTAAATGGTCATTAAGCAATCAATTACATTGAGTTCATCACGAGAAGATACGCTGGGTGCATGGATAAACGTTGAGGGTTATTTTGTCTATACCCATTTTATTGTTGAAAAATACATCAAGGTTACTTGTATTAGAAAGCTATTATTATTCATTATCACGAGGTCTACCTTTGATATAATAATGATCACTGAATAAGCTTATTTATTTTTCAGAGTTCAGTGAGAGTAAACACCTATCAATCAATAATCATGATGTATTTTGAATACTTCACATTTAAAATATCAACAACATAGCACTACTTTATTAATTCAATAATAAAGAATCAGTTAATCAAAAACCGTTGCTAAATTAAATTGTTGCTTAGTAATACACTCACCAGAGGGCGCATAACTACGGTCATAGGTTTCAACATTACCTTCGACATCTTGCGTGATAATAGTGGTTGTTCGTGTCCCATAGGTAGGTGATTTAATAAAAATGGCACTGAGTAGTTGTTCCCATTCCTCATCAAGGCCTGTTTCAGGCAATAAATGCGGTAAAGCTTGTTTGTCATTGGTCATTAAATCAAACAAGGCTTCAATGGATAAGTTTTTTTGTGAACGTATAGTCTCACTTAGCAGCTTTTCTCCTCTTGCCATTTTAGGCCAAATATCATCTAACGCACCATTACAAATGCTATGCACTCCATCACTAAGCTGATGACTTTGATTATTTACACTGTCATAACAGTACAGTTGCTTCAAAGAACCATAGATGAGGTTAAAGCCGTGATATTGGCTTGCTTGCTGAGCCAACTCAGCTGTCATGTTTATTTTAGTGTCGACTAAAGCCTGTAAAACAAGATCGCCCCTAGATTTTTTAGGTGCCTCACTTAAGGGGAGTTTTCTAAAGTTAGTTAATGCGGCAAATTTTCCCGTTGACGATAAACCTAACCAAGTCCCGCCTGCTTGCAGATCTTTTCCTGCCAAGATATTGGACTCTTGCCAGACATGCATAGCCTGCGTTGGACGTTGATGAAACTCATCTCTATTAGCACAAATAATCAAGGGATACTTTGGGTGTTGCTCGATAGCAATAAATAATATGCACATGAATGAATTCTTAAATCGGCTTAAGTTAAGGCTTAACCTGATTATTGCACCCTGTTAATGTTGTGACTAGCTATTAATTGTTAAGTTATTGTCATGAGGATGACACTATATTTGGTGATAATTGGGAGAGGAGCTTTCTAAGTAAAAAATTCTACAAACACATTGTTACCATTTTAAAAGTTACTTTTAAAAAAATCGTTTTATAATTTATTAATAATAAATTTTTGAAACAACTGACGTTATCAACGGTCTATTGAAATACAGTGTATTAATGGAATTCAATATGAATAAAAGTTTTATAGCGTTATTTTTTATCACATCACTTATTACTACTAATAACGCAGTGGCTAACTCGGCGATAAACAAACTTGATAACCCAATAACCCAAGGCATAAACCATTTAGGTTTAACGGTCTCCAATTTAGAAAAATCTACTCAGTTTTTTACAGAGACATTGGGTTGGAAAGTCGTTGGTGGTTATGATGATTATCCGTCAAAATTTGTCACTGATGGCAAACTATTTTTGACACTCTGGCAAGTAACAAAACCATCAAAAAGTATCGCCTTTGACAGGAAAAATAACGTTGGCCTGCACCATTTAGCCTTAAGTGTTGCCAGTATAGAAGATTTAAAAACGCTTTATGAACGTTGTAAAAAGACAGATGGTGTCATTATTGAATTTTCACCTGAGCCTAACGGTGATGGTCCAACTATTCATATGATGATAAGAGAGCCAAGTGGTAACAGAATTGAATTTGCTGTTACGCCTAAATAAATATAATAATCACTGTGATGTTAGATTAGAACGATGTCGAAGTGTTAGCTATCCATCATAGTGATTTACTATTTTAAGCTATTGAAAATATCGCTGATAATGCAAGTATGTATACTAGTAATCAGACTGACAAAAAATAAGGAATAAACATGTTAACAAAACTTAAAAACTTCTTTAGCCAAGAGCTAAAAATTAATGACCAAGAAGATACACAAGATAAAATTCAGTTAGCCGCTGCTATATTACTCATCGAAGTTAATAGAGCAAGTTTAGAAAAATCATCTATTGAACAACAGGCAATTAAAGTCGCACTCGGAAAATCCTTTAATTTATCAGGACAAAAGCTTGATTCACTGGTTGAGCATGCAACCGCCCACGGTGAAGATGTTACCTCGCTTTACCCGTTTGTTAAGTTAATTAATGAAAATTATAGTGGCCAACAACGCGTTCAACTGGTGAAGACTCTTTGGGAGGTAGCATTAGCCGATCAAAAAATCAGTATTTATGAAGAACATTCCATTCGCCAAATTTCAGATTTACTACATGTACCGCACAGTGACTTTATTAAAACAAAATTGGAAGTATTAGAGTTAAACACTTAATTACTATTAGACTGCCAACACTATTAAAAATAACAAAGTAGTCATATGGCTGATTAATGCAGTTCTATTATTCAAGCGCGAGAATACATATCAAAAAAATGAGATAAAATGAATTTATTAATGGAACATGCATTAACCGTTTTCATGGCTTTTTTTGCCATAATGAACCCTATCGCCAACACCGCAGTTTTCGCAGGATTAACCGGAGATAAAAATAAGCTTGAACAGAGAAAAATTGCAGCTAAGGCCTTAATTATTACCTTTATAGTTATTGCTAGCTTTGCAATTTTAGGTAAATCAATCTTTCACTTATTTGGTATAACGCTCCCAGCGCTGCGAATAACCGGTGGTATATTAGTCTTTATTGTCGGTTACCATATGCTTCAAGGTTCCGGTTCTAAACTTCATCATACCCAAGGTGATGATAGCTCTGATTCTGATGTAGCAGTGTCTCCATTGGCTGTGCCACTTCTTGCAGGACCAGGCACCATTGCCACAGCAATGAATTATTCATCATCTAACGGATGGATGGAAATAATAATCACCCTCTCAGTATTTGCAGCTTTATGCCTAATTACCTTTATTTGTTTTATATTTAGTTCGCGTATTTTAGCCGCTATAGGTAAAAGTGGCTTGAGTATTGTTACTCGATTGATGGGGTTAATTTTAGCTGTCATAGGCGTTCAGATGTTATTAGTTGGAATCAAAGCAGTCATTAGCACGCTAGGCTAAAACATCGAGAAACAACATTAACGCTTCAAGTATGCGCTCAAAATTATGATTACTAAACCGAATGATTCTAACTGAAATTAACACAGTAACAGAAGATAGTTGACCATCCGTTAACGCGGGTAGTGCAAAGGTTGTACTGCTCAGTTAATGAAGATTAGCCTTTCTATCATCAACTCGATTTAATCATTCTATTGAGTTCACCTTGCTTTTTAGTCATCAATACACCAGCAATCATGGCATACAATAATGTTAATGACCAAAGCTGCATTTGAATTTGTACTAAATTATCAATGCTATCTCCCATCTGATTTAACCGCAAAAAACCATTAATTGCTGGCGTTGATGGAAAGAATTGAGTAATGATATTAATCACTGTAGGCATGTTGGATGTAGGCCATATAAAACCAGCTGAGAATACTAAAGGAAGCGAGCTTAATAATACAACAAGCGTTGCTAGCTCCTTTCTTGGTATTAATAAACCAACGACAGTACCTAGAAAAATCACAGAAAGTAAAAAAGGAAAAGCCAGTGTCATCAAATCAGGAATGGTGGCTAAGCGATTGATACCATAACTTTCAAAACTGTACCCAAAATAAAAGCTGAACAACACTAAATAAATAGTCAACATCAATAATGAGCGAACAAGCAAAACTCGCCAAACAGGATAAATGAGCCAGTAACTTGATTGTAATTTTGAAATTGGTTGTGATTTCACTTTATTTTCATACTGTCCAGCAGTGAGTAGGCCCAAAGCAATAAGCAAGGTTTGATGTAAAATTAAGACAAATACAGCTGGAACAATATAGTTTAAATACCCTAAACTAGCGTTAAAAGTGGGTTTAAGATTCAAACCAATTGCGGAATACTGTGAAGAAGCTAAAGCAATATTATCTCCTCGCATAACCATTCGACTTACTTTAACTTCAGCTGCTAACGTTGATGTTGAACTAACCAGCCCTTCAATGACAGTACCATAAACTAAAAAATACGAAGCGTTGCCTGCAAAAAGTAAATGTGGGCTTTTCTCAAGAAGTAAATCACGATAAAAATGTTGCGGGATCAGAAGAAACCCCGTTATATGTCCCTCAATGAGCAAGGCCTTCGCTTCTTCAATACTATAGACTTGCTGGGTAATATTAACTTGTGGTGTAGCATTAGCCATGCGCTCAATAGTGCGACTTAACTGACTATCATCCAAATTAATCACAGCAATACTTTGTTCTTGTGGCGTTTGGTTAATATAAGGCAAAGGGTAGAGAAATGAATAAATGATCACGCCGCCAAATACGGTAACGAGTAAAGGAATATTAGTGAAGATAGCGTAAAATTCGCAACTTATTAATCGTTTCCAAGTCATAAATTACAACCTTTTTCGACAATTTCTTTCTTTGCTTCATGTAAACTATTTAAGCGTTGGCGTTTCTCAACCAGTAATTTTGCAATATAAAAGCCACTCACAAAAGTGATTAAGGCAACAAAGCTTCCAATACTATGATTAAGGGTTGTTGCATAATTCACCTGCTGAATTTGTACGGTTATATAATGACTAATAGGTAATAAGGCCCGCCATAGTTGCGCTAATAAAGGCATATCGGTTGTTGGAAATGTGACGCCCATAAAAGCAAATGCAGGGGCTGCGAATCCCGCCACCAAACTCATGGCACGTGTGACATCAAGGGTAATAAAGAAAAATAACGTCGCAACACTTGCGCAGGCTAGGACCAAGAAAAATTGAGCTAATATCAATAAAAGCCAACTTCCATGCATGGGCCACTGAAGTGTGCCGTAAAACACACTGAGATATATAATACCCTGCATCCAAAAAATTAAAATATACGGGATTAACCTTTTCAGTTCTTCATTAAAATTAAGATGAGCAAGCCATTGTTCTAATGAAGAATTTTGCAGAGGTCTTGCCCAGACAAGTACGATAGTCGCAATAATAATAATTTGCCACATAGCAGGAATAACCGCAGTAACAAGAAATTGACCATAATGCGTATTAGCATTAAATAATGGCGATATTTGTGACGAAATAGGTAGTGCTTCCCCTATCGCTTTTTTTACGTTGCCACGCGTATTTGCTAAGTTTTTAAAGGTTTCTATTTGGGCGACATAAGTGCCATGAGCACTTAGCATGGCCGAATTAATTAACTTACCAATCAAAATGAACTGACTATTATAAAAGGCTGTCACTTGAGGCATTTTGCCTAACAAGGTGTTTTTTTCTAAGGAATTTGGAATAATGACTAACGCATAGATACTCCCTTCTCTAAGCGCTGCATTGGCATGCTCCATGGAGTTAAAATGGTGTACTACGGCTAAGCTAGGACTGGCATTATAATATCGTATGAGCGAACGTGATACTGAACTGTTGTCATGATCTACTACACCAATAGGTAAATCGCGCGCAATACCTGCAGAAAAGACGCCCCATATCGCGATAGCAAGTATTACTGGCAACCAAAAAAGCAGTGCTTTTAACCAAGCATCATGACAAATTAATTGCCATTCATTTTTAATGCTTTGTAATAGCTTCACGTTACTATTTAGTCACACTGGTTAGTAATACAGTCATACCGACTCTTAACAAGGGAATGTGCTCAAGTGGCCTCGCTTCAACTTCAAATGTTCTCATATCAAAGCCTTGAGCGCTATCTGTTGCTCGCCAAGTAGCAAAGTCACCCATAACAGAAATATGCGATATTTCAAAAGTAAAACTCCCCTCGCCTAGAGCTGGAATGGCCACTTCTATTTTTTGCCCTTTAGGGAAGTCTTTCAATTTATCTTCTCTAATATGAAAAATGGCCCATGCGTCATTTATATCTACAATAGTAACGACAGGAAAACCTTGAGGGGCTAATTCTCCTTCTTGAAGTAATACCTGACTGACTTCACCGTTATGCCAGCTTTCTATTTTAGTATCTGCAATGTAAGCCTCAACTTCGGCTACAGCACCAGCGGCCATATTCTCTTTTTCTTTTGCCGCTCTTTTTACTTCGTCGCGTGCGCCTTCTTTAGTTAGGGCATACATTTGATAAGCGGAGCCTTCATTATATTTTGCCGCTTGCCATTGCGTATAAACTTCATCACGCTTTTGCTCGGCGACAATACCATCGTTAAATAAGTTGTTGACTCGGTTATAGGTTTTTTCCATTAACTCATTCGCTGCTTTTGCTTTTTCCCACTGAGTTTTAGCTGCGGCTATCTCCTGAATTCTTGCACCTTTTTCCGCTTGTTCAGCTAATGCCCCAGCTGCTTTTTCACCTGCTTTTGCTTGTTGAAGTTTTGCCTGTATCTCAGGGCTTAACAGGGTGAATATCATCTGTCCCCTTGATACTTTATCTCCTTTTCTGACAAGCACTTGCTCTATTCGACCAGGTATTTTCGAAGATATACTAAAGTTTTGCGCTTCAATTTGACCTTGTATTCTTTCAGGGAGTGGCTGATAAGCTTGATAAAAAGTATAAATCAGCCAAATCACTAAAGCGATTATCATTAAAATTATTGGCCAAGTTCTGCTTGTTTTTTTCAAATTGTGCATCACTATTTAACCTCTATACCTTGATAAGATTGATAATGTTTAAAGTTATGAATGTCTACGCTTAATGCGAGTAGCTTAGAAAGAGATAACATGTATTGATACGCGGCAACAAAGCGTTGGGTTCTTATACTCGCAACAAATAATTCTGCATCCACAACATCTATTGATGTTGATACCCCCTGTTTAAAGGCTTTAGTGCGTAACCTTAAGTTTTCATTTGCTAAGGCTAAACTTGATGCAAGACCTTGATATTCTTCTAGAGATTGATTTGCTTCTCGGTAGGATTTTTCCACCAAAACAGATAAATCTTGTACGGCTTGTGCTTTAAGATATTTTATTTGCATTACTGAACTATGCGCTGCTTTCATTTTTCCTGAACGACCAGAGGTATCGAGAATAGGGATCTTGACCCCAACCCCGATTTCCCAATCAGGTGCGATTTGAGAAGCTAAGTTATCTTCCTCATACAAGTTATAGTTTCCATAAAGATAAACTTCCGGATAATATTTACCTTTCTCTATCTCGATTAATCCGACTGCTTGTTTCTCTTTAGAATCAAGCATTTTTAGTGCTGGGAAATCAGCTAGTGATTTATCTAAATAGTTAGACATTTGAGGTAATGATTCATTAATGAATAGTGTCGTTGTAGGTGTGATTTTTGCTCGGGTTTTAAGTAATCGGCCTAAGGCGATTTGTGCGATTTCAGCATCTCGAAGTGATTTTTTTCGCTCTACTTGGGATTTATCTAATGAAACCTGTGCTTGTAAACGTTCTAGTTTATTTATTTGCCCTTGTTCTTCTAGTTTTACAGCATTTTCATAGTGCGTCTTTAAACCTTGCTCTACATCTATTCTCGTTTGAAGTACTTGCTCAGAAAGTACTACTGCAAAATAATACTTCACTAAGTCTTCAAATTTTTCTAGCTGTTTCATCGTCAGTAAATGACTTGCTTCATCATTTTGGGCTTTAGCAATTCCTTGAACAGCACTGACACGTCCTCCTGTGTAAACGGGCCATAAAGCACGGATTGAACTAGTGAAAATATCACGTTCAGATAAAGTCGAAGTAAAAAAGCTATCTAAGTTATCTGTCGTGATACCAAAGGCTTCATTGATACTATCAATAGGCATGCTCGCTATCACTTCAGAAGGTCTAACTCTAACGGCATGGTCTAAACGCGTGTAGTTTGCCCCTATAGAAATACTGGGTAATAACAGGTCACTTGCGGCTTCCTGTAAATATTGAGATCGTTCAATATTTTGTTTCTCTGCCGCGAGTGCGTCACTTTCTTGCAGTACAGTTTTCCATGCTTGGGAAAAAGTGAATGTCTGAGCCACAATAGGCTTACTTGATAAGCTTATAACTAAGATTAAAACTGCCAGTAAAACTACATTATTTTTCATAATATAACCTATCATTTACCTTGTTTATCAAGCTGATAATAAACTCTACTCTCTATCATCTTGACCATAATTACAAGCACCTAAATATTTATTCAACCTAGCTTGTTAAAGTAAACTGCAATTAAGAAGTAAATAGAATAAGTATTATTAGACCCAAATTAGTTATAAATTTATGGTCTCGTTGGATGAATTAATAACTAATAACTCAGCTAACGAATCGAATTTATAGGTGGTTTATTTAAGGAATAAAATTAATGGCATATATATATGCATACATTTGGAAGGCACAAGTTAATTGGCATGTGACTGGAGGAAAAACATTTAGCTGCACAGTCAACGATTAAGACGCTAAACTGACACTCAAAATTGAGCGCCATATTTAGCTTAAAAATCATTTAACTAATGAACGTTACTAACTAGTTCAGGCGCATTCATCTACAAAGAGCCGAGTGCACTACTATAAATTTAAAAACTGAAGGGATCTCAGCAATGCTCTAATTTGATGAAACTTTGTTACTATTTAATTGAGATTTAGTCATGATTTCTTCGTACATCAGTAGAGTCTCTTTAGCCAACGCCCCATATTCAGGGTGTCGAGTTACAATGGCGATAACTTGGTGGGTGTCCATTAAGACCTGCTCTAGGTAGGTTAGATCATGTTGATCGAGTACAGCACCGTTACCAACTTTCTCTTCGAGCTGTTTAATTCTTGGGTAGCGTTCATGTTCAAAACGTTTGAGGAGTACTGCTATCACTCCTTTATCTTTTTGCTCTATATCCATATTACTTCCTATTGAATTGTCTGTTCCATAGAGTATGGGCTTAAAAATGATTATTTCCAATAACAACAAAAAATACTGCTAGCCGACGTTTTCTTGATTTTATTGATAACTTTACTAAGACACCTAGGTATCTAAAACAAAGTCCTAAACCTCATGGTCATCTGTGTTATCAATTAGTTTCTAAATTGGACTAGGCTATCAAATCATCACAGCTATTGGTTCCCTAGTGACTTGCAGTCGTTAGCCAGTAAGGGAACTTCAACTATGTGAACTACATCTTTTTCTTTTTACTTACGGGTTTAACTGAAAAAGGATTGCTCGCTGTAAACTGGCTACCAGTAATATTGCTATCATTGATTGGCATTTCAATACTTACCAACCGAGGTAAACCTCGGCATAAATCGCGTTTTGTGCGGAAGAGACTGGCTTCTGCGGTATCATTATCTAGGCGCTTTAATCGTAAGTTAAAATTTTTCTCGCTAGTACAGCCATTAGACTTCACTAAAAACCATAAACCATCAGCTTTGATATCAAAACCATAAATAACTTCAAGAGAGTTAGCTTGTGTGGCCACGTTGTCTTTCTTTTCTTCTGCTGATATAGCTGAGCAAGCTGATGTTGTCATAGCAAGCAATAATAGCAGCATGCTCTGAGTAGACTTTATTGATTTACTCATAAATTTCCTTAATAAAAAGATAAATGAGTGGGGAACGAACAGTGCCCACTCTAACAAAATATTATTACTTACGACTTCTTAGTGATAAAAATAACAACGAGAATAGCAGTATAAAAGCTCCTGCACCGCCGCTCTTTTTGGCCTCTACAGTATCTTTAGTCTCGGTAGTATCTTTAGTGATGGTTACACTTCCCACTTTACTTGAAGTAGCACCCTGCTGGTCCGTAACGATTACTTTAAAGGTAACGTTACCTGCTTTATCACCTGCAACAAACGTTGCTTGAGCTGAAGTAGCATTATTAAGCACAGAGCCGAGTTTATCGCCAACTAACTCCCATTTAAAATGAAGAGTATCACCCTCCTCATCTGCACTTTTAGACGCATCTAATGACACTTCCTTCTGAACTTTTACTGCATAAATGCTCTTAGATAAGTTAATAACAGGAGCAGTGTTCGTTGTACTATTTTGTACAAGATCAATATAGGCTTTATTAAAACCTACCTCAGCATCATCATCCGTCTCATCTTTTGAAAAGATAAAAGCAATTCGATCAGTACCTGGGGTTAAAACAACTTTTTCTTCTTTAAATATGGTTTGCGTTACACCCGTTGCGAAAAACTCTGTTTTGCGACCATTAAGCGCTATTTTTAGACCATCATAGCCTTCTTCAGCTTGTACTAAATAGTTAAACGAAAAATCGCTAACTTCAGGATTTTTAATAATCGCTAGTAAGACCGAATTCTGTGAATTGATAATATCGCCCGATTCAACGGCATTATCACCTTTGAGTACTTGAGTCGTTTGCGCTTGCCAAACTGCATCACCGCCAGAATACCATTCAATATCGTCGTTATTAATATCTAGTAAAGTCTTCATGTCTAAACTTGTTTTTTCAAGGGCATTAATAGCAAAGAATTGCTCTGCTAAGCTATTCCCGGGGTGAGTAGTACTAACGCTGATATTAAAACCCCCTTCGCCTAATTCAGTACTTGTCACTTTAACGGTAAACTCACAGCTCTCATTTTGTTTTAGTGCTTTACTATTACAATTGTTCGACTCAACTGTCGGCTGCGCAACTTTGTTTAAATCGGTGAACTTAATATCTGTAATCGTATATTCTGTTGCGCTTAAATTCTTAAATTTCAAGGTAGCAATGTCTTCATAACCATTTTCAACATAACCCGGATTCGGTTTTTGTTGGTATGATACGCCGGCTTTCTTTTCTTTTATCCAATCAAGGAATTTTGAAACACGCGCATACACCCCTGGAAAACCTGCTACAGCACAGCCGTCTCCAAAACTAACGACACCAGCTTGATACCACTCGCCGTTTTTATTTATCACTAACGGACCTCCACTGTCACCTTGACATGAATCTTTACCGCCCAATTCAAAACCAGCACAAAGCATTTGCTCGGTAAGCCCCCCGCCATATGCAGTATTACACTTATCTCGGTCGTATAACGCAACGTCTACTTTTTGCAAAACAGTAGGAAAAGACGGATCATCAACTGACAAGTTCCCCCAGCCCATCACCGTTAATAGGTCCCCTGTTTTCAATAAGGACTCAAGCTCTACTGTTAAAGGTTTAATCGGCGTAACATTGGTAATAGCCGTTTCTAATTCAAGTATTGCGATATCATTGTTGGTAGCAACGGAGTCATAGTCTTCATGCATATAAATTTGCGCGACTTTATAACGAACTCCGGTAGTGCGATCTTTAAGATTGTGTTCACCAACAACCACATCGATGTCTGAAGCGGTAGATCCATCAACACAATGTGATGCGGTTAATATATAGTGACCACCAATAAAAGAAGCACCACAAAAGGGTGATATTTCTCCGCCCTCTTTAGTCGATGAAGCAATTAAGCCAGTAATAAACGGGTAATCGTCTTTTTTAGCTTCTACACCATTGATAATTCGTTGCGTTGCAGTTCTCTTTATTTGATCACCTGAATCCGAGGAAGGTGCTCCTGAACTGGTTTGGCTATAAAGAGTGATAGCTGAGCTAACAAACGCGATCACAAAGGTATTTAATTTCATTAAGTTTATTCCAAAATATATTACCGGTTAGGCAAAAGGGTACTGGTGACATCGAATAGTTATCAGGCGCTTACAAAGTAAGCCGTTAAAGCGAGAACTCCACTGATAAACCTAGCTAAATATCATATTAAAAACACATAACTGACTTAACGGTTCAGTTGTTGGTTGTTACATCTACACTCTATTTTTTCCTATTGAATAATATCAATATTTTTATTATTAACAATAGAATGCTATCAGTATATTTACATAATATTAACATTGTTTTACGTTATAATTAAGATAAAATTATTTAGTTGAGTTTGAGACATTATTATCCTGTAAAAATTCAACTATTTTTTGTAAGCGCGGGAGGGGATTCTTTGTAAGCGAAGTATTTGATAATAAGGAGCGAGTATTGTTATAAACACGATATTTTAAAGACGGTGCTAGACCACTGTTTAAATCGTGAAATAAAGGCAATAATGACCTTTCTACTAAACCCTGTACGTATAAATAGCACATAAAAATAAGGGAAAGCACACGCTATTCCCTTATAAAGTAAGATATTCTGCCAATTTGCTAAACACTGCAAACGATTAATCTACTAGTCGCTTAGCAAAAATTCTGTATCGACTTTTAGCCACTCAAGCGTTAAATCAGCTACGAAACAATAAAACAGACCATGATCATGCTTATTCACTTGTTGAGTAAAGTCACTTAGCCAAGTCATTAAATAACTATTGATGAAATTAAGTTGTTGTTCAGACCCACTGGTAACACACAGATGAGCAATATAAGCCAAGATAACTGCAATATGATCGCCGGGTTCTGGAAAATCACTGTGTATTTGTAATTTGTTGTCCGTTAGAAATTCGGTCATTTGCTGATGAAGTTCACCAAACAGTTGAGCTTTATTGTTTTTACTTTTTGAACCTGACTCATTTATAGCGGCATTGCTTAGTTTTTCACTTGGTTCTCCACCTTGCTCGACGCTAAGGTATTGACCTGCATATGGCGACACGCTCGTTCTACCATCGACTAAGAACAAACCACAAAAGTCAGCAGCCAATTCAAGTAATGATTCCTTACTGTTCAGCTTGACTAATTTAGTATTAATCTCATTTACCGATGCAGACAAGCTTGGATCAAGCGCAAGTGATTTTAAAAAACTTTGCCCTTGAGCTGATGTTAATTGTGCCACTAAGTCACTAGTGACTTCTTTAGCAAAGAGTGAGGAGAGAAAGTTATACACTATCGCTCTTGCTTCTCTTTCTTCAGAAATTTCTTGTGCTGTTTCTTGGCTTACATGACTCATGCGCCGATCTCCAATGGTCCTTGAAATGAGGTTACTGGCGGCAATTTACCGCTAAACTTTTCATAATCTACTAAACAAGTATAGGCTGAACAAGCTTGAGCTAATTTAGATGAGCCAATATCTTGCGTTAAAGTATTAGGATCGCCATAACTACAAATCGCTCCCACTTTTGCGCCACCCGTAATACTACCATCATCGCCAACGGGTCCATACCAAGCGCCCTCATGAATCCGAATAACACCTTCAGGGAAGTTAGCACTTACCACTGCGCCAGCAAGTAATTGGCCTCGATCGTTAAATACTCTCACCACATCGCCATTTTTAATGCCACGGTGCTTAGCATCTGCTGGATTTAAATAAACCGGCTCTCTGTCTTGTACCGTGTAAGTATCTCGATATTCTTTTGATTCACACATTTGTGAATGCAAACGTTTGTCTGGGTGACAAGACTGCATCCAAATAGGGTGTTTATCTGAGCCAGGACCACCGTGACTGCGTTCTGATTTTTCCATCCATGTTGGGTGGCCTTTACAATCATCATATTGATAACGTTCTATTTTTCTACTGTGTATTTCAATCATGCCAGAAGGCGTGCCTAACGGATTTATTTCAGGATCTTCTCTAAAAGCAGCATGTCGAGTCCACGGCTTACCTTCACCAAAGTGTACATATCCATCTTGCCAAAATTGCTCAAATTCAGGCATAACAAACTTACCGTCATTGGCTTTTTTACAATCATTATATAATTTTGTTAGCCAATCAAACTCATTCATACCGCGGGTATATTCTTTTTCTTTGCCTAACACTTTGGCAAAGCGAGTGAATATTTCATAGTCAGATAAGCTATCAAATAATGGTTCAACCATTTTTTGCATAGCAAGCAAGCCACGATTGGCATAACTACCATAAATATCGATATCGTTTCTTTCCATGGTAGTACAGGCTGGCAGTACAATATCTGAGAAACGACAGGTTGCCGTCCAGTTGATATCGATACTGACCACACATTCCAGTTTATGAAATGCTTTTTTCATACGGTTTCTATCTTGATGATGGTTCCAAGGATTGTTCCCTGAGAAAATCATCATTTTAATATCAGGGTAAGTCACTTTAGCGCCATTGGCATCAATCACTTTGCCCGGCTCTAAAATCGCATCTATCCAACGGGCAACAGGAATAGTACTACTAGCGCCTTTAAAATCAGTGCTGTCAAATATCGGCTTTTGACCTTCATCTACATTGCGAGGAAAGGCACCCGGTGCTGCAGCGCCAGAAGAAGGTACACCAATACCAGAATAATGATGACCATAACTAATTCCACCACCAGGTAAACCAATTTGACCTATCATGGTCGCTAATACAGCAGCCATCCAATAAGGTTGTTCACCATGTTGCTGACGCTGAATACACCAACCCATTAATAATTGTGTACGACCAGCGACCATGGTTTTAGCGAGTTCTTTAATTACGTCGGCAGGTACAGCCGTAATTTTTTCTGCCCATTCGACTGTTTTAGCAATGCCATCTTCTTCGCCCGTTAAATACGGCACAAAGCGCTCAAAACCTAAGCTGTAACCTTTTATGAAATCTTTGTCATGTAAGTCGTTGGTGTAAAGCTCATACGCAATAGCGAGCATTAAGGCTACATCTGTTTGTGGATTTACATATATTTTTTCACAACCTAAGTAATCTTGAGTTTTTGATGCCACGGGATCTATGCTGATCACGCGGACCTCACCTTTTTTTACTTTTTCTTTTAGCTGAGCAAGATATTCAAAACTTTCATGGGTTTCAGCATTCCAGCCAACTTGTAAGTTTTTATAAGGGTCGTTTGCCCATAATACGATTGTCTTAGCATTATCTAAAATTAATGGCCATGATGTGCCTTGGGCATAAACTTCGGTTGAGCCTAAAACATAAGGTAAAATTGTTTGACCTGCACCCGTGGAGTAATCCCCAATTTTTTTAACAAAATTACCGTGCATACCAACAGCTCGTTGCATGTGGCTAGTACAAGAGTGTAACTGCCCGGTGGCACGCCAGCCTGTTTGTCCTGCGTGTAAACCAGAGGGGCCATAATTTGTTTGTATTTCATCAAGTGATTGTTTAAACAAGGTTAATGCTTGATCCCAAGTGACTCTAACAAAACGAAAATCACCGCGTTGACTGGTATCACTTTTATGACCTTTTAATAAAAAGTCTAAGCGAACCATAGGGTAGCGAATACGTGATGGATTATAAACTAAGCCTTTAATTCCGTTGATCATATCGGTTGGATATTTATCTAAATCAAATGGTTTTACTTGATCAATAACACCATTTTTACGTTTCATTTTAAAGGCACCAAAATGAGAACCTGTTGTTAGCCAATCGTCACGGTTTTTAGCTCCTATTTTTGCTAAAGCGGTCAATGGTGTCAAAACCGAAGCAGTGCTAATTACGGTAAATGATGTCGCTAAAATGCCTTTTAAAAAATTTCTTCTTTTCATGATACTTAGCTCCGATTAATGTTCTTTTTTAACAAAAGTTGATGAATGTTGTTGTAGATATTTTTGTACTAATGCTTGGGTATCTTGGTCCATGTTGACAAAAGCTATCATGCCTTGGAACATGCCTGGCCAAGTATTTGCGTCAAAGTGAGCTTCGTCTGGTTGCGTGTGGCAAACACTACAGCTGCTTCTAAAGGTTGTACGAGCATAATCCCAAAGTGGCTGTTGCTCGGTAATTAGGTATTCAGCATCAGTCCATAATGTTGTTTCAACACGTTGCCATTTCAAACCGGTCATCTCGTCTTCTTTTTCTTCAAAGCCATTGATGACACCTTCAGTTTTTGCCGCTTCTTTTGATAATTGTGCTGTTAACATATTGATACCAAAGTCATAATAAATAACTCGGCCAGCACCAATTTGTTTACGCCAACCACTAATTGAAACTTTAACTCTGTTCTCTTTGCTCTCTAATATTTTAACCTTGGTTGCGACATTTAACGTGCCTGCTTCTACATCACCTTTAGCGCTAAAAAATAGTGGCTTGGTCAATGCACTGAAGTAGTATTGTTCATTGGTGAATTTACTTGGTCCAGTGCCTACTTCAGCAATTAACTGCGGTGCTCTTGCGGTTCCCATATCGGGTAATATGTGTGCGATCCCTTTGTGGCAATCAACACAGCTTTGATCTTTTTCGGCGGCACGCTTCATTTGTTTTTGCGCCAACTTAGACATGGTGTCCCATTTCATCGAGTCATAGTTGTGACAATTCTTACAAGCCAACGAGTCATCTCTCTCGAAGCGAGCCCATTCACGTGACGCCATTTCTAAACGTTTATCTTCGAATTTTTCACTGGTGTTAACGGTGTTAAAAACCCAACCCCAAACATCACTGGATGCTTCCATTTTTCTAGCAATTTTACGACCCCAGCTATGTGGAACATGACAGTCTGGGCAAGTGGCACGTACGCCAGAGTGATTAGACCAATGCACTGTTTTTTGTAATTCTTGATAAGGTTTACTTTCCATACTATGACAACCAATACAGAATTCTTCAGTATTGGTTGCCTCTAAAGCGGTGTTGAATCCACCCCAAAAAACAACGCCCATAATGAAAGCTGTTAAACTGATGGAGCCTAAGGTTAAGTATTTGGCTGGCGTATTAAGTGTTTGCCAAAGGTTTTTGAGCCATTTCATGTTGATAATCCTCGTTATTCTTAATTTTTTACTTTGTTTGAGAGAATGCTAGTGGCTTTCCTAATGAGGAATTACGCCGCCAAATGCCTGAATTAACCAAATAATTAGGCCGTAACCACCAATAGCGAATACGCTGAGTACGGGAAATAGCACTACAATAATGAATCCTAATGCCTTAAGTTCTTTACGCTTTTTCTTTTCACCTGTTTCTTTGTTTATTTGTTCCGTGGTCATGTCGAAACTCCTCGCTTAATCAATATCTGGGATGTTTTTTGAATGACTTATCGTTTCATTCAAAGTTTTTTGATGAGCTAATTATAGTTGAAGAATGTGAATGACCATGAACTAGGAAATGACAGCTTGCGTGAAGTTGTGAAAAGATATGAACAGAAATGTTTATATTCGAGCGACTTGAAGAGACATAAGCTAAGCAACTGAAGAGCTTTAAGTACTGATAATTTTTATAACCGTAAAATGATAAAAACAGCAAAACTGTTAAGCTTCACTGCCCTTCTCTCTTTTGTTTATTTATTGCTTAAGCTAAGTTGCTTAAATTAGCTAACTTAAAACCATTTATTTAAAGAAAATGACTTTAAGTAAATGGTTAAAAAAGGTGACTAAAAGCTTTTGCTAACACTAAAAACAAAGCGTTCATCGAAGATTCTTTGGCCTTGTTCAGAGCCATAAACTTTATGTGAGCTATCAACATCTGAGTCGTGATAACGCACATCAACATTAAGGCCATAAACGTTTTTACTTATACCTAAGTTCCAATGAGCCCAACCTTCAGCACCTTCTCCTGATAGTTCTTGATAACCAATAGAGCCAGAAAGTTTAATACCATTATCAAACGTTTTGCTCGGGTGAACAGCGTAGTTAATACCGCTCCAGCCATCAACACCAAACCAATCATTTAGGGTTGGAGTTACTTCAAGTTCTATTTTTACAGGACCAAAGTCTTTAGCAACCTTCATCCAAAGTTCGGTATAGTCCATGTCTTCTACGCCCGGATAGGTATAATGAAAGACAAAAATATTGTAACTAATATCACTGTCGCCAAAAGTACCAAATTTGCCAATATACGGCGCTAGTACGGCTCTAATGTCAGGGGTAGATTCAAACTTATTGGTTGCGCCAAATACGCCCGCATAAACACCATTTTCATGAGTCCAGGTAAAGCTACCTTTAATGGCTGGAATATCGCCATCACCTGTTTCCGATTCACCACGAAATACGTAATCGGTTGCCATTTCTAGTGAACCACTGAAAGTGCCATTAAATAGTTCTTCTTTACTTTGTTCGCTACTTGCTAAAAAAGGGCAAGATAGTAACATTGTGCCAATTAGTACGCGGTTTGCTGTTTTTATTACTTTATTCATAACTTAGAACTCCAAAATTGATATAAATCAGATAAACTATTTTTGATGGCGTTATTGTATCGCTCAGTTATGAACAGCATTGTGTGGTTAAATGAACACAATATGTAAAAATGCATAAATACCAATTCAATTAAGTTATTCTCACTCAGCGAAAATTATTTGATTTGGTATGACTTATTGATAGTCTGTTACTTGGTGGTGTTGGTTTACTTCTGATAACAGTAGGATAGGAATAAAGCTTGAACGATAAACATATTTTAGTGGTAGAAGATGAAGCGATAACACGAGCCAAACTGGTGGGTTATTTCCAACATGCTGGTTATCGAGTTAGTGAAGCGGAAAATAAAAGCCAAATGATGGTGGTATTGGAAAATCATCACATTGATTTAGTCATGTTAGACATTAACTTGCCTGATGAAGATGGCTTGATGATCACTCGAAACCTGCGCAGCCATTCGAACATTGGCATTGTGCTTGTGACCGGGAGAACTGACTCTATCGATAAAATTATTGGTTTAGAAATGGGCGCTGATGATTATGTTACTAAGCCTTTCGAGCTAAGAGAGCTGTTAGTTCGCGTTAAAAACATTCTATGGCGCATATCATTAACCGAGCAAAAATCTGTTATAGCTACAGAAAATGAGGAAGATGACGATTTATTTCATTTTGGTCAATGCAGCTTTGATATTCCAAAACGAAAGTTGCTCAAAAATAATATTCCAATAAAACTAACTAAAGCTGAATACGATATTTTAGTGGCTTTTGTCGCTAACCCTAGCCGAGTACTCAGCCGTGATCGATTACTTAATTTAATTGAGCATAGAGTTGATGCACCCAATGATAGAACCATCGATGTGCTGGTTCGTCGTTTACGTCACAAAATAGAAGATAATCCGAAAGATCCACAGATTTTCACGACGATTCATGGTGAAGGGTATTTATTCGCCGCTGATATTACCTAGCTTAACAAATAATTGATGTCATCAATGATCAAGCTTAAATACTACTAGCGCTTATTTTACTTCAGTAGCTTTAATACTATAAATAGGCTTAAAGTTACTTGGTGACAATGACAATTCAGTCTTTAGTTTTTTTATAGTCGCTTGATCTATCGTGATAATTGTAGGTGCCTGCAAAGTTTTCACCTTCCCTATTTTTAGGTAATCAACGGCTTGGTTAATGGCCATTTTACCTTGCAGTACCATTTGATCTGAATTGGCCATTAATATTTTATGACGCTTAATACCACGATAAACGCCATGGCTAAGGTAATGACTTAGGATCTCAGGTTGTTGTTCTTTAGGTAACCTTCCGACCTCATTTATTGCCATTTCAGCCATCACAGCATTGCCCGCTAAATAATCGATGTTATTATATTTTTTCAAGGTGTCTTTGAGCAAAGAAAACTGAGTTATCTTCTCATTTAAGCCGTGCTCGATAGCGATTATTTCAATAGGACTATTCACAAGTGCGGCTTGTAAACCTTTGGTAGATTGTAAACTGCCCCCTCCCCTTTTAGGGCCAGGAAACCAAGCAAGTGTTGCTGGTGTAGTATTGAAATTATTTTGATGGTGCTTAACCAGATATTCTCCCAACTGATAACCCATTTGATACCAAGAGACACCCGTTCTGCCACTAATATTGTTCGTGGCTATTTCATTTACTAAGGCAAAAACTGGCGTATGCTTGTTAACTTGTGCAAGTTTTTGATTTAATGCCTCAAAATTAACCGAGCCTACTAATATTGCGCTTGCTTGCCAATGAATACATTGTTCAATTTGTCTTAACTGTTCATCCTTATTCTGGTAGCCTCCGGCATCTAGGACTTTTAATTCAATTGATCTTTGTTTTGCCTGTTCAGTCATGCCAAAATTGATGCTAAGCCAATAAGAATCTTTTAGATGAGGGTAGACCGCACATAATTTAATTTTTCCTGTGGATACTTTACTTGTTGATAGCTCGCTTACTGCTATTGTACTCGTTGCACGATTGTTATTTAACTGGTCTTGATTAGTTGCGACTGCCGTTGATAAGAAAAACAAACAATAAACAATGTTGAGTAGTAACACTAAAAGTATTTTCACAAAAAACTCTATTTAAAATTAATACACGGGCCGTGTAAAAGAGGATATTACATTGCACTTTCGTCGAAGTATAGGTAACAAACTATTATTTGCCTTTAGCTTTGTTGCGGGTTTACTGCTGTTTGTGAGTATTGTCGCTTGGAATGGTCTCAGCCTTATTGCCAGCACTGGTGATATTATTACTCAACAAACCTTACCTACCCTTTCAAGTGCAAGAGAACTAGCGAACCTTAGTTTGCAAATCACCCATAAGACGACGTTATTAAAAAATGTCACCGATGAAGAACAGCGTCAGGAAATCAGTCAGACATTAACATTGCTACATTTGGCGGTTGAAGATAAATTTATTGCTCTTGAGTTACTCAATCTCAACAAGAAAAATTTACCTTCGTTAATTAGTTTAAAGAAAGATATTAACCAAGGCATTGAGCAACTTGATCTCTATGCCAAAAATAAAATCACCAATCAACAACAACGTGATCAAGCCTTTACTGTGGTGAAAGCATCGGTTCATGAGATTTCTGTTTTATCTCAATCACAGGTAGCTAATGCGAGTACCTTTGCGTTAGTTCGTTTATCAGGGCTTTATGATTTAATTGAGCAGAAAAGTAATCTGCTACAAGCAAAACAAGATATTGATTTAATCATTGATGAAGACCTTAATTTACTTGATAAAATGGCCGCGTTAGAGCGAAATGCTTTGGAGTTAGAGCAAATTGCTAACTTGGTTATTACCACACAACAGTACCAGCCGCTTAATGAGCTAACCCACAATAAAAACAGACTAGTGTTGCTGATATCAAACTTAGTGGATTCAATTACTGATCCCTACAGAGCTAACTTGGCCAATATCGCACTTATTAAGCTTAATTTATTTGATAACTTGCTTGATAATCAACAAAGAGCCATTGAATTGGATCAAAAACAAAGCTTACTTCACCAACATATTTCTAATCAATTAACGCAATTAAACCAAGGAATATTGTCACTGGTTGAAAAGCAAGGTGAGTTAGCCAAAAAAACCAGTCAACAACATCAAAAATTGGTTTCTTGGTCCCAGAACGTATTTTTAATTACCACCTTATTATCCCTTATTGTCATTGTCTTTGTGATGTGGAAGGTGGTTTATCAAGGTATTGTTTTTAAGCTGCAAAAGCATACCGACGCAATAGAAAGATTAGCCGCTGGTGATTTAGAGATTACGGTCGAGTCATCAAATGATGAAGAGTTAAAACATTTAGCTGAAGCGCTCGATGTTTTTCGAGAGCATGCGATTAAAAAGCAACAGCTTGAGTATGAGCAGCTTCAAACAGAGCAAGAATTACGTTTGCATAAAGAAAACCTTGAGCAATTGATAAATATTAGAACGCAAGAGTTAAGGTTTACCAATGAGAAGCTAAACAGTGAATCTAAAGCGCACGCCTTAGCAAAGCAGCAAGCAGACGAAGCCAATAGAGCTAAATCGGTATTTTTAGCGAGCATGAGTCATGAAATACGTACGCCAATGAATGGCATGATCGGCACATTAGAGTTGTTAACCGATACCAAGCTCACGTCAGAGCAGCAAAAGTATGCTCAAACTATTTTATATTCAGGCGAAAGTTTATTAGATATTCTGAATGATATTCTTGATTATTCAAAAATTGAAGCAGGCCATATAGCGCTTTCTTACCGTGCCATTGATTTAGGCAAGCTAGGGGAAGATGTCGTGCATTTAATGCGAGCAAGAGCGCAGAATAAATCATTGCAGCTGCACTTTGAAAAAAAAGGAAATATTGAAAACTGGCGCGTTGCTGATTTAGGTAAGTTACGACAAATATTAATAAACTTGATTAACAATGCCATTAAGTTTACTCAACGGGGCAGTATTGTTTTATCAATAGACGTTAATGATGAAAGTAGTTCTGGAGATTCAGAGGTAACATTTTCAGTGACTGATACCGGCTGCGGTATTGCTAAAGACAAGCAAGCTGACGTTTTTCAGGCGTTTACTCAGGTAGATAATCTTCAAAGTGCTGTCGGCACAGGCTTGGGTCTAGCAATATGCCAGCGACTTGTCAGTGCAATGCAAGGCACTTTATCCCTTGAAAGTGAAGAAAATCGTGGCAGTTGTTTTGCCTTTACGATTCCATTAGCTCGAGCTTCAGCAGAAGCGATTAGCGCACAGCAAGTACTATTTTTGCCACCACAAGCGTTATCTCAATATTATCAGGTGCTTATTGTCGAGGATAATGAAATAAACCTTGATGTCGCCTGTGCCTTGGTTGAAAAACTGGGTCATAAAGTAACAGCCGCCAAAGATGGTGCTAGCGCGCTGAAATGTATGCACAACAATCGATTTGATTTAGCCTTACTCGATATCAATCTACCTGATATTGATGGCGTGACTTTATCTCAACAACTCAAGGTTATTGCGAAAGAAAAGCAGACTCCTTTCAAAACTATTGCAGTGTCAGCTCATGTTTTTAATGAAGATATAGCTAAATTTATAAAGTCAGGCTTTGATGGTTTTGTTGCCAAACCCGTGCAAATGAAAAAATTAAAACCAAGTATTGCCAAAGTAATGTTTAATGTTAGAGGATTCGTTAATCAGGAAGTCGAAGGTGGGGCTGAGCAAGAAACGGAACCTTGTCTTGAACTAAAAGTTGAAATGCCTGAAGCCGTAGTCATTGCTTCAACGAATAAGGACTCTCTAGTTGAAAGTCAGGAGCTTAGTGAATTTTTATTATTTGATGCCGATATTCCCAACCAAGATATTGAGTACTTGGGCAGTGATAAAGTAATACAACTTACTCGGTTATTTTGTCAACAAATAGATAACGAATATAGTAATTTTTCAAGTTTATCGGCCATTGATCAACACGCAAAATTACATAAACTTAAAGGCGCTGCCATCGGTTTAGGTTTGGTTCGGTTATACCAACTTTGTCACACACTTGAAATCAACACTGAAGATAATAAACTGACATCTTCACAGTTACTTATGATTGACGAATTAGCTCAATTATCCAAGCGATCGCTTAATCAATATGCGCAAAGCCTTAAAAATATTTAGCATTGAAATTCTTTGGATAACAAAAACTGACATCTGACTAAACATCATCCTCTTCCGCTTTTAATCCCCAAACTCTTTTGCCATACTGGTTTGGCTCAATGACTGAAAATTAAAACTAGTTATCTGCCAATAAAGCAGTAAATAACACCAATACATTCGCATCCGAAGGGGTTCCAGAAGGTAAATTTACTATTTATCCATCACCAAAAATAATTTTAGTAGACCTCTACTCTAATAGGTAAAACTTAACCTTTGATAACCCCTTAAATTAATGACGATTCTAATTGATGATCTGATAATTCATATTTAGCTAAAAGATAATTTTTATTATCTTTTTTTAAATAAGTTTTGGTATTTTGAATCGACTCAATCAATATTTCTTTGCCAATAGCGTCTATCTTTAATGGATTATTCGTTAATAGATGTAGACTCGAAACATTCAGTGCTTTGAGCATATTTATTGCGTCATCATAGTTTCTATCATCGTCATTGAAGCCTAGTTTTCTATTCGCCTCATAAGTATCAATCCCCTGCTCTTGAAAAAGATATGCATCTAGTTTGTTATATAAACCTATGCCTCTCCCTTCTTGTCTCAGGTATAAAATTATCCCGCCATTATCTTTCATTATGTTGATTGATTCGTCTAACTGTTCACCGCAATCACATCGAGAAGAATGGAATAGATCGCCCGTCAAACATTCAGAATGAACTCTTACTAAAGGAGATTTCTGCTGTTTGTCTGCGCTTTTAAATACTATGGCAATATGTTCTTTATCATCAACAAGACCAGTAAAACTGATAATTTCTGCCGGAATATCTTCTTTTATACTTAACTTTACCCGTGCTCTTATTGCGGGTATGCTTTCATTTAACGTCATATTTATAACCTAGATTAAATCGATTAAGCTCGCTGCCATTTAAAGCAATAACGAAACTAAAATAAGTTTTATCCAATCTTTTACTTTTCATTGTCTAACTGAGTTCTAACAATAGAACTGAATATTGACCAAGTTGAACTAGCACAAAAACCGTACTACAAAATATTATTGCGGATAAAACTAAATACATTAGATACTTTGAAAATGAGGATAAAAATAGTGAATACAAGGTTTACTGGTAAATAATTGCTTTAGAGTTAATCAATTAAGGTATGAGTCCCATGTAAAATACTGCTAAATTTAACATCTTTTACGCCGTTGATATCGAACCATCACGTTGAAAATTATAACTAAATGATATAAAAGTAACAACCTCCGAATAGCTCAGAAGTTAATTATGCTCATTTTTATTTATTTGTGAATCAATCATTTTAATGGTGTTATCAATCACTGATAACGCATGCTCAAATTCACTTTTTTTCTCTTGCACCAGGCGAATAGCAATAGAGAAATTATTTTTGAACATAGTGGTAAACACTATATCTGGGGCGATTATCTTTCCAGATTCAAAATCCATACTCTTATTAACTGCTGGTGCTGCATGAATCATCACAAGATTAGCCTGAGTATTTTCAAGTCGTTCTGTAATTTCATAAGTACGTTCAATTTCTTGCAGATTTTCAATGATTTCTTTGCTATTAACGTATTTGATTTCACCACTATAAACTAACGTTTGGAAGACACTGCTTTGTCGCCTAAAATCTCCATATTCGAGCAAGCGAATAACTTTACTTGCTAGGACCTCAAGATTTTCCTGATCATTTTCATTGATTAATTTCATCCCAACTAGATAATCATCTATTCGCTCATTCATACCATATATTTCTGCTGAAAGTTTTTCTTTATCTGCGGATAATTGGAGTTTAATAGTTAACAAATAGTGATGTTCGATTGCTTTTTTTTGCTGTGCTAAATCATAATTATTAACCTGAAGGGCAATGAGAATTCCAGTAACGACTAAAAAAATCTCACCAATGGCATAAAGACAATACTTACCAAACTTACCATCTCTAATAAGCGCATTTCTCATCTTTTTAAATTGTATTAGCATGACAATACCTTAAAGAGTTAATGATTAAATTTGGACTATCTGTGAGTTATATACCCGTTACAATTGATATTATAGTTGCCTAAGCACCTACTTGATTCAAAAGTGATACGCACATATTACTTAACTTGAGCAGCTCAATGACTAAGGTATTGAAAATATATTATCAATCCTGCAAGGGGCTTTTTATTTATACTGTCATCAAAGCATTGTATTTGGATGACAGGGTGAATAATCTCCAAGCGACCTTATAACGTTAGCATTATTCCCTATATGGCTCTCGACTTAGCTTATTTTGTCATTGTTTATAACAATCGATTTAGAGCAGAAATCATCAACTATTGATTCTTTATTCTGCCATGACATACCAAATAATAACCTTAAAATATTGACCCTTTTAATAAGTAGCTCATAGAGTAAGGCGCAAATAACAAAGGTACCCACCACTATGGTCAAAAACTCAAGAGTTCCAGACATGCCCCAATCGATCACGTAGAAACCAAAAATAATGATGACGGTTTGATGCAAAATAAAAAATGGATAAACAATGCTATTACAATACTTAAGGGAGCTATTGGTATAGTTCAGGTACTTTCTAGCAAAACCAATAATTAACGCTATCCAAGACCATTTAACTAATATTTCAACTATCCCCCAAACTAAACCAGTATCGAATGGAAACATCTCATTAGGTAAAAGGAAGAGTGTTAATAAAACAGAATAACTCGCTAGGCCTATTGCTAAAGATATAAAACGATTCTCTTGAAAAGATAGCCATATTTTCGGCATTCGGACAAAAATTAATCCCATGAGCACGGCAAAAAGAAAGATTGCGTGCCCATACCAATCATCGTAGAAAGTATGAGTGACTTCATGGTTATTGAAGGCGAAGAAAATAACAAAATAAATGGTTAGTGGTAACCAGATAACACGCGAACTTTTGGTAAGGAATTTTTCAATTTTTTGCAGTATTACTATACCTTTTTCACTATTAATAAAGGCACAAAGAGGTAACAACAAAACGGTATAGTGGAACAAGTACAACACATACCACATGTGATTATACGTTGGAAATGGAGCGTTCATACGCTTATCCCATGCGAAGGTAAAATAATGTGAACTCCAAAACTGCCAGAAGTTTCCCTCAAAAACACCTTTTTGAATCGCTTCATAATACGATTGTGGGGCTACAACAATAGCAATAGCAAAGAGAAGTGGTAGATATAACTTAACAATTCTTTGCCAGGTAAAAGACTTAAGTGGCATTTTAGTTATCATATAACTGATTGCCACACCTGAAACAAGAAACAGAATATCAAGTCGCCATTTAGAGCTAAGTATCATGATAGTTTTCAAAAAAGTGCTGTTATAGCCACTTTCAATATGAAAACCCCAATCAACAAACATTAATGCGCTGTGATAGAAAACCAAAAATGCGAAGGCTAGTATTCTGATCCAATCTAAAAAATACAGTCGGCTTCCGAGATTATTTTCCAGGTGTTTATTTAGTACTTGTGTTGTCATTTTGATTTTATCCTCTGCTCATTTATGCTGAGAATAGAAAAACAGAGCTAAAAAATAAATGACTAAGGGACAAGTGGGTCTTTGGACGTGTTAACAAGGAAACATGCCATTAATAAATGGTGTATTATTTTAATTAACTACTCAGTCGAGTCATTGTAAAATATGCAAACTCTAAAAGCGCTGCTACATTTTTATTCCACCATTACCGCTAAGCAGATTCTGATAGGGCTTGTTTCACTTTCTATCGTCGCTTTTTTTATCACACAAACCGCAATAGCCGATCGTAAAGATTCGCTATCATGGGAACCTTGGCTTTTAGAGTACAGCGCTGTTTATTGTTATGGCCTAGTTTGTCCAATCATTATTTTTTGCTGTAAAAAGTGGTCACTAGATGAAACGCATAGATATAAATCAATGCTAAAAGTGGCGATTTTGTATATCCCATTTACCTTCCTTTTTATCTCACTAATGATCGGAACAAGGCATTTAGCCTATTTATTAATTGAGGGTAGGCTTTGGGATAACGGTGATTTACTTACAAGGTATATCTATGAATACCCTAAAACGATAGGCTTCTATTGTGCCATAGTATTCGGCGCTTACACTAAAGTTTATTTTGAAACATACCAAAAAGAACAAATTCACGCTGCAAAACTCAACGAGCAATTACTCACCGCACAAATAGCTGTTTTAAGGAATCAATTACAGCCTCATTTTTTGTTTAACACCTTGAATCTTATTTCTAGCACTATGTATCAAGATGTTGATAAAGCCGATTCAATTATTATGCGTTTAGGAAATCTACTGCGTTATTCATTAGCTGCAGAACAAAAGCCTTGGGTAACCTTTAATGATGAGTTACAGGCTATGACTTCATTTTTAGAAATAGCTCAGTTACGCTTTGGTGATAGATTATCTACAAAAATAGAAATTGAACCACAAGTAGAGTCCGTTTTGATCCCTGCAATGTTACTACAGCCATTACTCGAAAATGCCGTGAAATATGGTATTGAGCCTTCTGATGATATGGGCGAAGTTCACCTTAAAGCCTATAGTGAAGATGGGATGCTTTGTATTACTATTATGAATCCATTACTCGAATATGAAAACCAACAACCTTCTTTTGGTATTGGTTTACAAAATACCAAAGAAAGACTCGAACTGCTATATGGTGATTCGGCAAACGTTTCACTTGTTCAACAAGGTAACAACTCCATTATATTAACACTGACTTTACCTATGCAATAAACCCGACATAGCTTATCTAACAGGCATATTAAAAACACTGCTAAAAGTAATTGTCTTTGTTAGGATAGGATAGGATATAAATGCCCTACTCTTTTTATAGGTTAATAACATGTCAGAACTCGCTCAAGTCTCTAGCTCGTACAAGGTACTTGTTGTAGATGATGAACCTGCTGCACGTCAAAAGCTTATTCACTTTCTAAAAGAACACAGTGATTTTGACGTCGTTGCAGAAGCAAGAAATGGCGTGGAAGCACTAGAGTGCATTGATAAGTTTACCCCATCATTGGTCTTTTTAGATATTCAAATGCCCAAACTGGATGGCATTTCTGTCGCCAGTAATTTAGAGTTTAACAAAGAAGTTTCCATTGTATTTGTGACTGGTTTTAATGAATATGCGATAAGTGCATTTGAGTTAAATGCGGTTGACTATCTCCTTAAACCCTATGACAAAGCTAGGTTAGCTAAAACACTTAATCGCTTTCGTGAATTTTCTGGAACAACACAAAAATTTGATATTCCAAAGCTTGTGCAAGATTACCGAACAGACCAGCACTACCCAAAAACTTTACTATTTAAAGCTGAAGGCTCAATTGAAGTAGCGAAAGCAGATGAAGTTCAATGGATTGAATCTTCGGGTAACTATGTAAAAATTTGCCTTGAAAGAACGGCATTTATTGCCAGACAAACATTAACTGGCGTACAGAGTCAGTTAGACCCCACTATTTTTGTACGCATACACCGTTCGCACGTTATCAATATTAATGAAGTTATTCAAGTGACTCCCATTAGCAAAGGTGATCATACCTTACAGCTAAGATCAGGAACTGAACTAAGGTTATCTCGAGCTTACCAAGAAAACTTCTTTAAGGTATTCAACCTTACCTCAATATAAAATTCATTTCTTCAAGCTCGACTAGACCCTGCCTACTATGTATTGATTGTTATGTCCCCTGAACACTCAAACAACCCGACTCATCCCTATCATATTTATTCTCATTCACCGCTTATCTAGACTTGTGCTTTAAATTATGGGAATTGAAAGGGGTAAAATTAGCACTATGTTGCTCTAAATTCTAACCATCACGATGAAAAATTTAGTTTATATTATTTAATCTTCACAGCGGTGACAAAGGGTGTGTTGCTGACACAAGCGGTAATTCCAATAATGACCGCCTGCAATAACCGTCGATCCCACTAGGGTAAGTGCCTTTTCCCAAAATTCGTTACCTATCCATACTGCGAGAACTAATAAAATTAATCCCAAAAAGCCAATAAATAGTAATCTATAACGTTTATGCTGCTTACACCCCATAAATAGTGCGTAAACACTTGTCGGAAGAACAATTATTACCATCCAAGTATGAAACGCTTCATTGTTGAGTTGTAATACCATAAAACTTGGCAGTAATAGCAATAGTAAAGGCAAAGCTAAACAATGAATAGCGCAAGCAATTGATAGCGTAATTGCCATTTTATCAGTAACATTTTCTATTTTTATCATCTTTTAACTTCCTGACCACTATAGGTCTTTTTTATAATCTGTTTTTTAATAATCATAAACGCATTATTTTACGTTCAGCACTCAGTGTCACGACACCTTGTTTTGTATCTGTTATCCACATCGCACGAATTTTCTGAATTCCTGAAAACTGTTCAAAAGCAAGTACAGTAATAGCTGATAACGTTGATTTTTCTTCACAGTGATAGCGATAATTTGCAACTACTTGGCTGTGATTTTCATGACTTGTATCTTGATCGCTGTGAGCATCATGTGCTTTTTTGTTGTATTTCGGCTGATGTTCATGCTTATTTTCATCAAGTTTTATTAAACCTGATACATCAATCGCAGTATTAATGAGCGTACAACCACCACCTGAGAAAGAAAAAAGTGCTGCGGCATTACTCAATAGTGCTTTAGCATTATTAACAATCGTAATCTCTTCTTTGTTGCTTGCTTTATGCTCAAAACCAAAGAGATTGACCGTTGGAGAAATCAACTGAATATCCAGAATTCCTCCTTCAATCGCCATCGTCATCGTCATTTCAGATAAACCATGTACATGGGCATTTAAGCTAGTGCCTTGTTCGTGCTGATTTTTTGCATGAACGTTTTGACCTAATAAAAAGACATTTAATAGTATTATATTTAACAAAAATGATACTAACTTTTGTACTTTCATTTTTAAACTTCCCTTCACTAACAATATTTAATCGTTAATAAAATCAAGCGTTAATAATAAACGACGTTCATTTAGTAAACCTTCTGGCTGAACGGGTGAGCGATGTACTAAACCGCCACCTTCATTATCATGCCAAAACTCACCTTTGAGTAAGGCGACATCACCTTCGCTCAGTTGACGAATATCATCAGAGCTATCAAAAAGACCTGATTGTTCATCTGATTTACCTTGGTTTCCCGCACCTAATTTATTGCGGTCAACCAACTGATGAGGAAGCCACTCTGTGGCAATTCCATGATATGTTGTTACTAGTCGACACGGAATTCGATCAAAGTGAAATCTGGGGCACATAGCACGGTCGAGTGCTGTTAATCGTAATCCAACCTCTTTGAGATCAAACAAACAGCAAAACATATCAACCAATAGTGTTATGTCATCGCTCAACCTCCTCACAGCGATCGTCTCACCTAACGCATTACAAAGCGTAGCATGGACAGTTTTTACGCTAACTGCCTCTGCAATTTTAACTCTTACACCCGTTTTTAAAATCTCATCCACAGCCAGTACTAGTTTGTCAGACAATTTACGTTGCCAAATTGCAATATTGGTGTCATCTCGATAAATATCGGTAAATGCCTCAGGTGAGTCACTTTCACTGGCACGTTTTGTCAGTGTTTCAGGTAAGAGTAGACTTGTTGATTGACTTTCATTAATAGTATTTATTGTATTCACGCGCTTTCACTCCACTCTGGAAACGGATCACTTAGTGTTGCCCAGTAATTTTTCCCTTTGAGTAATTCATCATCTGTCAACAGGCATTCATTGAGTGCATTAGTCATAGCCCCTTGATCTAGTTGCTGACCAATGAACACTAATTCTTGACGCATATCACCAAATGGCTCAACCCACTGCTTCTCTATAGCGTTCAATGACTCCTCATCGATAGGCCAATCTTTTTTGGGCACCGATTTCCAGAACATAGCAGCAAAACCATAATGAGCAATGCCACCTGCCTGATTCCATTGACCTGAAAATTGGGGACGAGTGGCCAACCAAAAATACCCTTTGGAACGAATTAATTTACCAAATTTTTCAGTGTCATGAAGAAAGTGATAAAATTTCTCAGGATGAAACGGACGGCGAGCAAGAAAACTAAAGCTACTAATACCATATTCTTCGGTTTCAGGAATGTGTTCACCTCGCATCTCCTTCAACCACCCTGGCGCGCTCTGGGCGCGTTCAAAATCGAACAAACCAGTACTCAGCACTGCATCAATATCGACTTGACCTTGAGTAATAGGGCTTATTCGGGCATGGGTATTAAGCGTTTTCAGTATTGCTATTAGGCGATCAATATCAGAAATATCAACCAAGTCGGTTTTGCTAATCAAGATGACATCGGCAAATTCAACTTGGTCAACGAGTAGATCAGAGACACTACGTTCGTCTTCTTCCCCTAACGACTCTCCTACTTCTTGTAAAGAAGATGCCTCTTCGTAATCCTTTAAAAAATTTACCGCATCAACAACCGTAACCATAGTATCCAGTGTTGCCACATCTGATAATGAAATACCGTCCTCGTCGGAAAAAGTAAAGGTTTCGGCTATCGGCAATGGCTCAGAAATACCCGTAGATTCAATAACCAAGTAATCAAATCGTCCATCTTGTGCTAATTTCGTAACCTCTAAGAGAAGATCTTCACGCAATGTACAACAGATACAGCCATTACTCATTTCAACAAGCTTTTCATCGCTGCGGTTGAGAGATACTTCGTTAGCAACCGTAGCTGAATCGATATTGACTTCACTCATATCATTAACGATGACAGCCACTTTTTTACCTTGACGATTATTCAAAATATGGCTTAGTACTGTGGTTTTTCCGGCACCGAGAAAACCCGATAGAACAGTAACCGGTAACTTTTTTTTGTGAAGCATGAGAGCACTCTCTGTTTTTATACCCAAACTACATGAAGATGCAGGTTTCAGCTGGAATTAGAAACGTCTTTAGGCAAGGCATTGATTGAAGAGAATAGTTATTCTATTGTCAAAATCAATAACGCAGCAAAAAGCGTTTAAAAACCAGCCCTGCGGGGACGTCTGAGCAAGCCATGCTCTTCGTTGTCTCCTTTTTTAAGAAAATAACCCTTAATAAAATGAGACGCCTTGATCATGAATCGCTCAAGTGCCCTGAAACACGCATATTCAAGTAGCTTGGGTAAATCATTAAAATTGACTAGAAGAACCATCCAGACATTAAGCTATTATGTTATAACATCACAATTACTTAATAAAGCGTTATTGTGATATTATAACACTAAACCAATCTAGTTATTTTATTTTTGAGAGAACCTTGAAGGTTAATTGTATGGCATTGCTCTAATGAGAGATTGATCTAATGAATTAGTAATTAAGTGGCAAGCCGTTATCGCTAGTGATAATAGTGAGTATCTAAAATTTACGTACCCTTAATCTTTGTAAAGATAAGCCTTATTAAGCTGCAAACTATATGCTGATTTTCCTAGGAGGCTATCTGTTGTATCAATACTTAAAACCCCTTGAAACCAAAACGCGTCGTATAAAGAGGTTACTTCAATGCCCGCCGACGATTTTACGAAGATAATTTGATTTGGCGGCGGTGGTGGCATATGTAAGCATGCTCCAAAGTAGGGAACAATAAAGAATTGCGTTACCCGTTGTTTTTCATCTGTTTCTAGAGGCACGACAAAACCTGGAAGTCGAATGCTTTTACCATCAAATGTCTCTACAACCCTTGTTGATTCTAGCGCCTGTTGATACCTTTTTGCTGCTTCATCGGTTGAACTAACTCCTTTTAATGACTCCATATTATCGTTTTCTGATTGATCTTCTATATCAAACAAAAAGTCTGGCGGATTAAGTAATACCGCTAAATCATCAGCCGGGATTAATTCGGTCCATTCTATGTCGGTATACTCAACCTGTGCTCTTACCGTTAAACTAAATATTAATACCACTAGCACAAGGATTATTGAGCATAAAACACATCGGCTATTCATTTTATCCAAATCACAAATTTTCTTTCCACCTTAGCCATCAATGTTATAACATAACATAACATAAAACAGAAGCGGATAGGAATACCTATGCTGTGATTATCGAAGGTGAATAAGATTTGTCAACACTTGCTATCAACTTACAAAATATACACCACTATTATAAAGATACCCCTGCCAGTTATGCTGGGTTATCTATTGCTCAATGGCAAGTCGATATCACTGAACGTGTATTCTTACATGGAAGTTCTGGTTCCGGGAAAACCACGCTTTTAAATTTATTGTGTGGAATTTTACTACCAACGTCAGGCAGCGTTAGTCTATTCGATCATAATATCAGTGCGTTATCAAACAGCCAGCGGGACTTATTTAGAGCAAAAAATATTGGCGTGGTATCTCAAAAATTTAATCTTATCCCGTATCTATCGGTGCTTAAAAACATTCAGCTCGCAGCCTACTTCGCCAAAAATTCAAGGCCTGATGTGAATTCTGACGTGCAAACGTTGCTTAACGCATTGCAGTTACCCAGTAATATTATGCACAGACAAGTTAACCAATTGAGTGTTGGACAGCAGCAACGCGTCGCAATTGCCCGCGCTCTGATTAATCATCCACGATTATTATTAGTTGATGAACCTACCTCGGCACTCGATGCATCGGCAAAAAATGCATTTATGGACTTACTTATGCAGATCTGTGACAACACTAAAATCACGCTTATTTTTGTCAGTCATGATGCCTCCTTGTTGCATCATTTTGATAGTAACCTCGACATTACTACATTGAGTAAAGCTGAGGAAACCATGTCATTATGATATTACTTTCTGTTGCCTGGCACAGCTTATTAAGCCGAAAAAAAACGGCCATCTTGACCTTCATATCATTAACCATCAGCATTGTAGTATTGCTAAGTATCGAACATATTCGCCTGCAAGCAAAAGAAAGTTTTAATCGTACTATATCAGGCGTAGATTTGATTGTTGGCGCGCCTAGTGGTCAATTAAACTTATTGTTATATTCTGTTTTTAGAATGGGCAGCCCTGCCAATAACATTAAGTACACGAGCTTTACCATGCTCGAAAAGCGACAACTAGTTGACTGGGCTATCCCTATTTCTCTTGGCGATTCTCATCGTGGTTTTCGAGTTATTGGCACAAATAACAGCTATTTTACTTATTATCGCTATGGTAAAAAACAGTCATTGCAATTTGAACATGGCAGTAAATTTTCATCCTTATTTGACGTAGTTATCGGTGCCGATGTTGCAAAAGAACTTAATTATAATTTGGGCGATGAAATAATTATTGCTCATGGTATTGGCAATACAAGCTTTACCAAACACGAGCAAACAGCTTTTGTAGTAAGTGGTATTTTAGCAAGCACTGGCACGCCCGTTGATAAAAGTGTTCACGTAAGTTTAGGTGCCATTGAAGCGATCCACTTACCGCCATCAGCATTAAAAAAATGGCTAATAAATCCAGAAAAAACACCACCCGTACCTAAAAGTATTACGGCTGTTATGCTTAAGCTAAAAAGTAAATTATCAACATTTGGATTACAGCGAGAGATTAATAACTATCCAACAGATAGATTAATGGCAGTTTTGCCTGGTGTTGCCATGACAGAGCTGTGGAGTTTGATGGCAACCGTTGAAAATTTGCTGCGCGCCATAGCGGTGCTAGTGCTTATTTCATCCTTGTTTGGACTCACAACTATGTTGTTGGCCTCAATGAACGAGCGTCAAACAGAAATAGCAGTATTACGCATGTTAGGGGCTAGTCCTGTTACCCTATTACTGCTAATTTTGTTAGAAGCCGTTATTTTAGTAAGCCTAGCAATCATCATGTCAATAGTAGTACTAACACTCGCACTTTATAGTCTTGAGGCATGGTTTGCTGCTGAATTTGGTTTGTTTTTAAGTGATGATATTTTTACCATGGAATTGATGTGGTTAATCTCCATGATATTTATCGCAACATTGATTGTGCCTTTGTTGCCAGGAATAGCAGCATATAAGCATGCTTTACACGCTCAACTTTCAAGTCATTAAACATTGAACACTGTCTGATTTCTCAGACAGTGTTTTTGTAGCCTAAAATTTTATAAAATTAATCTTCTACGCGAACGACCCAAACATCATGTTCGTCTGCATGAATGATTTGTAGCAAAATTTGATAGCCCGACTTGGCATTTAAATGTACGTACTCTATTGAAGTTTCAAACTCTTATTCTGAAAAGAAGTACTAAAAATATAAACGTAATACGGTTTCAGCCACACAGGCTAAACGCTTACTATTTTCAACTTCAATACTTACCTCATTAACAACTTCAATACTACGCTTCATAGGTACTAAGTTGACTAATTTAATACTGGCCCTAACACGAGTACCCGCTTTAACTGGATAAGGAAAGCGCACTTGATTCAAACCAAAATTAATAACCATCTTTGCTTCTGGATAAGGGTTACTATCTAAATCTACTGAATTAGTTAACTTGGGAATTAATGACAAGGTTAAAAACCCATGTGCTATTGTCGCTTTAAAGGGCGACTCTTTCGCTGCACGAATAGGATCGGTATGAATCCATTGTTTATCACCTGTGACTTCGGCAAATTGATCAATACACTCTTGCTCTACCTCATGCCAATCACCTACAAATGTTACTGTATCGATTTTTTCAAGCAGGCTTTTGTAGGTTTTTTCTGCTTGTGGTACTTGTATCAATACCTCCTCGGGTTTACTTTCTTCCGCATCTACAGGACTAAATTGAGAGAACCAAGGGTTATTTAGCGTATTTCTAAAAGGCATAGTGATTTTGTTATTGAATAAATTTGATAAGTTCTTAAATTTAGGCTCTAACTTGGCGATAAACTGATCATTTTGGTGTTGTAAATTTTTTCTCTTTTCTCTAATAAACGCTATAACTTTCATATAGTAGCCTTATCAATATCTTGATGCCTAAATTTATTGTCTATCCGTATTTTAAATTAACTATACACTACGACATCAATAAATTATTAAAGTGAATCCATTCTCTCTAGATCAACTCGGCTTTGGAGTATTTCAATTAGTACAAGTGGCAATAATAGTTAGGCTTAAATTGAGTTAAGCCTAACTTAATACGATTAATCTTCTACGCGAACGCCCCAAACATCATGTTCATCGGCATGAATGATTTGTACCCAAATTTGGTCACCTGGTTTGGCATCATAATCATCTGACAAATAAACTTTACCGTCAACTTCTGGTGCATCCATATATGAACGGCCTACAATACCTAAACCATTCACTTCATCAACAAGAATAAGGTATTCTTGACCAATGCGTGCTTGTAATTTATCGCTACTGATTTTCGCTTGCACTGCCATAAAACGTTGCAGACGGTCTTCCATTACTTCATCTGAAACATGATCAGGTAACGCATTAGCGGTAGCACCTTCAACAGGTGAATATTTAAAACAACCAACTCGGTCTAATTGTGCTTCTTCTAAAAAGTTTAATAACTCTTCAAATTCTTCTTCTGTTTCACCTGGGAAACCAACAATGAAGGTTGAACGAATAACTAATTCAGGACAAATCTCTCGCCATTTGGCAATACGCTCTAATACTCGGTCTGAGCTACCAGGACGTTTCATTAATTTTAATATGCGTTTGTTTGCATGCTGAAATGGAATATCTAAATATGGCAGTATTTTACCTTCCGCCATTAATGGAATGATTTTATCCACATGTGGATACGGATAAACATAATGAAGGCGTATCCAAACGCCCTGCTTCGCTAATTCTTCACATAATTGCTGCATGTGAGTTTTAACTGGCATGCCATCCCAGAAATCTGTTTTGTGTTTTACATCAACGCCATAAGCAGAAGTATCTTGTGAGATCACTAATAACTCTTTTACACCCGAATCAACTAAGCGTTTTGCTTCACCTAATACATCACCCACTGGACGAGAGTCTAAATCGCCGCGCATTGATGGAATAATGCAGAACGTACAGCGGTGATTACAGCCTTCTGATATTTTTAAATAAGCATAATGCTTAGGCGTAAGCTTAACCCCTTGCGGCGGTACTAAATCAATAAATGGGTTATGTTCAGGTTTAGCGACATGTTCATGTACTTGAGCCAAGACTTCATCATAAGCATGAGGACCAGTAACACCTAATACATTGGGGTGTAACTCAATAATTTCATCTTTCTTAACGCCTAAACAACCAGTAACCAACACTTTACCATTTGCAGCTAACGCTTCGCCGATGGTATCTAAAGATTCTTGTACTGCGCTATCAATAAAACCACAAGTATTTACAATCACTAATTCCGCATCATCGTAGCTATTGGTTACGTCATAACCTTCAGTACGAAGTTGAGTAAGTATACGCTCACTATCAACTAAGTTTTTTGGGCAGCCCAGACTTACGAAGCCTACCTTTGCACCTTTTTTTGATGCGCCTGAGTCAACAACGGCTTGATGTTGCTCTGCAATCATTTTAGAGGGAATATCTAAAGTCGTTGTTTGGCTTTCTGCAGAATTACTGCTTTTCTTTGGTGTTTGCGGGTCGAATTGTTCTACGGTCATATTGCTCTCAACTTACTCTATATTTTTTGTAACAGGTGCTTTTTCAAGTATCTAATCAAGAGAAGAGCAGCGTCATAAATGGTGGTTTTAACGCCTTTATTGCAAACTCAGGGTGTTTGCTTAGGCGATTGTTCAATGCGCGGGATTATACAGGAATGTTTTGTTGGATGGTAATAATCGTACAAGTAAAAACAATGTAAAGAAAGCAACTTTAAAACAACATCTTACAAACATCATAGTGTCCGATTACTTTACACTAAGGATGTTGTGCTCAATAAACACTCAGCTATCATAGTGAAAATTAACAATTAAATATAGCTGGCTCAATTAATACTACACAAAGGTACAATAACTAGAATCCATTTCTATTATCAGGAATGTATTACAAGGGAAAATACGATGAATATGAAAATGTTAAAAGCGGCTTTGGCTGGTTTGGTTTTATCTGTTAGTAGTTTTGCTAATGCTGGAGTTATTCCATTAGGTAACTTAGAAGATGGTACTGTATTTTCTGGTACTGTCATCGGTGACGATGATAGTTTTATAGCTTCACTCGGTGATTATTGGACTTTTAATGGAGCCGCAGGTGACATAATTGATATTGATATTAACAGAACTGAAGCATCACCAGATTTAATTGCTACTCTATTTTTTGGTGATGTTACAGGGTTGGATGTCGATTCACTTAGCCCTGACGGTTTAATCAATGGGCTCCTTGTATCAAATGGTGTTTTTGGCCCATTAACAGTAATAGATACTCAGGATGATACGGAAAATGATTCGTTTGGAGGTCCTTTTGGAGATCCACGGTTTAATTTATCCTTATCTTCTACAGGCACTTACACTTTACTTGTAGCTACTTTAAGTGCCCCTGGTTCGTATGAAATAAGCACTACTGGGATTACATCAGTCCCAGAGCCTTCTACCCTTGCGATCTTTGCATTAGGCATTATGGGTTTAGCTGCACGAAGATTTAAGAAACAATAAGCCAAACTACTCACTTTTAAAAAAAGCACCATAGATACTGGTGCTTTTTTATTGCCTGTAATTTAGTTAAATTCCCCCTAATCGTTTGCTCAAACCACTACTTCGACAGTAACTTACGCTTATCACTCATACCCAATAAGCCAGTTATGCTAGAAAACTATTCAAACAAAGCATCAGTCAATTGCATTGTTCGACAACACTTAATTAGACCATTGTTCAAGTAAGCCAAAGACGGCGAACTTGGTCGGTTCGTTTGAGTGTATTGATTATACTGAAAAAAATCTGAAGTATTATTGAAATGCTATAGTGACTTTTCCGCTGCAAAGCAACGGCTGAATTAGTTTAGGCAGTCAAGAGATACAAAACCCATTTTCACAGCGCAATTTGAGTCTTTATTTTCATTCGCTGAAAAATGAAACGCACCAGTTTAGACCGTAGAATAAATATAAACTGGTGTATTTATTAATGCACCTCGTATTAAAGTGCTTTAAATATTTGCTCCACACTATCTTTAGCATCACCAAACAGCATTTGAGTATTGTCCTTAAAGAACAATGGGTTTTGCACTCCAGCATAACCCGTACTCATTGAGCGTTTGAACACAATAACTTCTTTAGCATTCCAAACTTCAAGCACCGGCATTCCTGCGATAGGGCTAGTTGGGTCTTCGGCAGCAGCGGGGTTAACGGTATCATTCGCGCCAATAACCAATACTACGTCAGTCTCTGAGAAATCATCATTGATTTCATCCATACCTAAAACGATATCATAAGGCACTTTTGCTTCAGCCAGTAATACGTTCATATGTCCTGGTAGACGACCAGCCACCGGATGTATAGCGAAACGAACCTTTATTCCTTTATTTATGAGTTGTTGGGTCAGCTCATAAACAGGATATTGCGCTTGAGAAACAGCCATACCGTAACCTGGGGCGATAACGACAGATTTGGCATTACGTAATAAGTCAGCAACCGCTTCCGCATGCACTTCTGTGTGCTCACCGTAGTCTTTATCGTTATCAATAACAACGTCTGTACCAAAACCTCCGGCAATGACACTGATAAAAGAGCGATTCATTGCCTTACACATAATGTAAGATAAAATAGCCCCTGACGAGCCAACCAAAGCCCCCGTAATGATGAGTAAATCATTACTTAACATAAAACCAGCAGCAGCTGCTGCCCAACCTGAATAAGAATTTAACATAGAGACAACAACTGGCATATCTGCACCGCCAATTGAAGCAACCAAATGCCAACCAAATACCAAAGCCGTAATAGTCATTAAGAATAAGGCTATATTTGAACCGTCATGATTGACAAAAGAAAGTAGCAATAAAAAGCTGAAAATCCCTGCGGCTAAATTCATTTTATGACGATGAGGTAACATTAAGGCACTAGAGCTTATCGTTCCACGTAGTTTCGCAAAAGCGACAATAGAGCCAGTAAAAGTCACAGCACCAATAAATATTCCGATGAAAATTTCACTTAAGTGTATTTTCATAGCGGTGTGCTGGGCTGCTGTAAGCACAACACTATGCCCCGAATCAAAATAGCTATTAAAACCAACTAACATGGCAGCTAAACCTACAAAACTATGCAAGATTGCAACAAGCTCAGGCATTTGTGTCATTTCAACTTTATTCGCTAATCTTAGTCCAATTCCTGAACCAACAACCATCGCAATAATAATGATAAAGACATTAGAAACCCTTGGATCAATAATGGTGGCAAGTAAAGCGATAGCCATACCAGCCATACCAAATAAGTTCCCCCTTTGAGCCGATTCTTGTTTGCTTAAACCTGTTAAACTGAAAATAAATAATAAAGCAGCAATCACGTATGCTGCACTAATGAAGCCATTAGACGCTATTTGTGTAGATTCCATACTACTCCCCTACTTACTAAACATTTTTAACATACGACTAGTGACTTTAAAGCCACCGACAATATTGATAGTTGCCACTAAAGTCGCTAATGTGGCGAGTATCTGTACTACAATATTGTCCGAGCCTATTTGTAATAATGCCCCCACAATAATAATGCCAGAAATCGCATTGGTGACACTCATCAAAGGTGTATGCAACGAATGACTGACGTTCCAAACCACGTAATAGCCAATAACACAAGCAAGTACAAAAACAGTAAAGTGAGTAAGGAAATCTGCAGGAGCAATACTAGCCACCCAGCCAAATAACGCTATTCCAGCCCCTATAAAAGCATATTTTTTAATTGGAGAAGCGACTTCTTCAATCGGCTCAGCAGCTTCAACTGTTGCTTTTTTCACGGGCGCTGCACTTACTTGAATAGGCGGAGGTGGAAAAGTAATTTCATCCTCTTTAACTACTGTCATATTACGAATGACTACATCATCAAAATCAATATCAAGCGTTCCATCTTTGTTCTTACATAATAACTTAGTTAGATTCATTAAATTATTAGCATAAAGCTGTGAAGCCTGATTAGGTAAACGTGACACTAGGTCAGTATAACCAATCACTTTTACACCATACGTATCAACAACTTTACCAGGGACGGTACATTCACAGTTACCTCCACCTGCAGCAGCTAAATCTACAATCACACTGCCTGCCTTCATTGATTCAACCATTTTTTCAGTGATTAATTTCGGCGCTGGTCTACCCGGAATCATCGCGGTGGTAATAATTATATCAACATCCTTGGCTTGCTCTGCAAACAACGCCATTTCGGCATCAATAAATGCTTTACTCATTTCTTTGGCGTAACCATCACCCGAGCCAGTATCTTCTGGCTCTTCATAGTCGAGTTCAAGAAATTCAGCTCCCATGCTTTCTATTTGCTCTTTAACTTCTGGACGTGTATCAAAAGCTCGTACAATGGCACCTAAACTACCTGCGGTACCAAGTGCGGCTAGACCGGCAACCCCTGCACCAATTATCATCACTTTAGCTGGCGGCATTTTACCAGCTGCGGTTATTTGCCCAGTAAAAAAACGACCGAAATGGTGAGATGCTTCAATAACGGCGCGGTAGCCCGCAATATTTGCCATTGAACTCAAAGCATCCATTGGTTGAGAACGGGTCATCCGAGGTACCATTTCCATGGCTAAGGTAGTAATTGACTTGCTTCGCAGGGCTTCTAATAATTCAGAGCTTTGCGCTGGCGCAATAAAACTAAGGAGTGTTGAGCCATCATTCATTAACTCAACTTCTTCTAGTGTGGGCGCGTTTACTTTAAAGAGAATTTCGCTTTGCCAGCAGGCTTTCTTCGAGACAATTGCTGCATTAGCATCGCTAAACTCTTGATCGGTAAAACTCGCCTTAGTACCCGCACCTTTTTGTACTTGCACAGTAAAACCTAATTTAATTAATGCACTAACCGAGCTTGGTGCTGCTGCAACCCGACGCTCACCTAAAAAAGATTCTTTGGGTATACCTATTCTCATTTGAATTTCCTTAGTATATATATGAATAATTTTTTCTGACATGGCTTGTTCAAAATTAATACAATAAGCTGTTAAATTGCAAGCTCTATTTGAAGCATAGCTTACTGAAATGTTGCGCTTCGAACATTGTAGCTGGAATGTATAACCTGGTTTTTTGGTTTTGGATCGAATTGTCTACAGTCGGAACTATCACAAAATCAAGGTGACAGCTAAGGCAATTTTTTAATGCATGGAATTATTCATAATAATTTTTGCTGGATGGTAATATTCGTATTTGTTAAACCAATGTAAATAAAGCAACTTTAAAACAACAACTTATGCGCATCATAATGTCTGTTTTTTTTACACAATGGAAATTGCGCTCAATAAATACTCATCTATCGTAATGAAAATTAACAATTAAATATAGCTGGCTCAATTAATGCTTAAACAAATGTACAATAACTAAAAGTCCATTTCTATTATCAGAAATGTATTACAAGGGAAAATACGATGAATATGAAAATGTTAAAAGCGGTAATTGCTGGATTAGTTTTATCTGTTAGTGGTTTTGCTAATGCTGCCTTAATTACTACTGGTGACTTCACTGATAATGGAGGCGGTAGTTATACAATAACTACGGTTAGTGGTAATGGTGCTACAACTACAGATTCAAGTATTGAATCTTTTCTGTCTTTGGTAGCTGGTTCTCTAGATGTTTTGTCTACAGGAAATGCAACAACTGGTTCTGCATTTGGTAACAGTATACATGTGAATGCTGGACAAATATTTTCATTTGATTGGGTTTGGGATTCAAATGAGAGTAACTCTTCAAGTTATAATGACTTTGCTTTTGTAACACTAGATCTTGATGGCATTAGCTTAATTGCAGATACAAGTACGGCTGATAATAGCGGCGGCACTTTTTCGTGGTTAGCAACATCAACTGGTACACTTAACTACGGAGTAGGTATTCTTGATGTTAGAGATTCGATTGTTGATTCATTTTTAACCGTATCTAACGTACAAGCAGTCCCTGAGCCTTCAACCCTTGCTATCTTCGCTTTAAGCATTATGGGATTAGCAGCTCGTAGATTCAAAAAATAGTAAGCTAATTTTCCATACAACCTTCTACGATTAGAGGTTAGTAAAATATAAAGCACCATTAACTGGTGCTTTTTTATTGCCTAAAACCTGTGAATATCACTCAAACGCCTTCCTAGATCACTATTAAGACTTACAGCTTTATAATTAATGACCTAACTGCTTTCAATTATTAATAGCAATTAGTACTAAGGAAATTTTTTAATGCGCAGGGTTGCAGGGTTGCAGGGTTATACGAGAATGTTTTCTTAGAGGATAATACTCACACTTGTTAATTAATGTAAATAAAACAATTTTAAAATAAAAAACTAAAAAAAGATGGTATAATTAATGCTGTAAACAAAAGTAACAATAACAATGACTAAAGATACCTTTCTATTTTCGGAAATGTATTACAAGGGAAAAACAATGAAAATGTTAAAAGCGGCTGTTGCCGGATTAGTTTTGTCTGCTAGTAGCTTTGCTAATGCGGGAATGATTACAAATGGTGACTTTTTGACCAACAATTTAACCGGCTGGACTACCATTCCAACATCAGATTACGCAACAGCATCAAGTGGTGTTTTTATGACATTTGACAATAATGGCTTGAGTGGTCTTAGTCAAGAGATTACAACTAGTTCTCTTTATAGCTATGAGTTAACTTTTGACTCTTATGCATCCCAGATATTAGGTAATGAGATGGAGTTTCGCATTGATAGCGATATTTTCTCCGTAGTTACAACTACCTCGTGGAATACGACAACCTATAACTTCATTGGTACTGATTCAACTAACACTTTAAGCTTTCTATTTGCTACAGATCCAGGAACTGGAGTATGGAACTTTGATAATGCTTCCTTGATTGCAGAGTTAGTTGCTGTCCCAGAACCAGCTACCGTTGCTATTTTCGGATTAGCTCTTATGGGTTTAGCATCACGTAGATTCAAAAAATAGCAATAGAAGCTATTTTAGACCCCGATTTACCCACTAAAGACAAGTAAATCATTAAGCACCATTCATACTGGTGCTTTTTATTGCCTGCCTTTCAGGACTAGCCTCTTAATTAAGTACCGACATTAGCCATATCACTAAATAAAAACCACACACACTCAAATACAAACTATAGACTTGTTACATATATAATACTCATATCTTAACTAACGTATATAACGAGTTTAGAATGAAAATATAATTAATCGGTACTACTTTACTATTATCATTAACTGCTAATGCTGAGTTTATAGGCGAAGGCGGTACAGCTGAAGTTACAACAATTAAAAATGCTATTGAATTATCAGACGACAGTAGAGTGATAGTAGAAGGCCATTTAGTTAAAAAATTGAAGAATGAACTTTACCTTTTTAAAGATGATAGTGGTGAAGTAGAAATAGAAATAGAAATTGATGATGAAGACTTTAGAAATATAAAAATATCATCTGATGATAAGGTTAGAATTACTGCTGAAGTAGATATCGACTGGACAACTACAAGCTTAGAAGCTGAGTATTTAGAATTAGCGAAATAAAAAAACAACTAAAGTCAGAATCAAAAAGCATCATTTATTGGTGCTTTTTTGGTTATATAAAATTTAATTATTAGGATGTTTATTCATTATCAGACCTTTCTAAATCTTTTATTAGTCTAGGTATGTAACTTTCTTCGTCAGCACTAAGCCTATGATTATCAGCAACATCTAAGACTTCAGTTGCATTAGAAATAAATACTCTTAGAGCCTCTATTCGCTGAGAGAACCATGATTCATCAGAATGCTCTCTCACCTCTTCTTTCAGTATTACCCGAGCACCTGGGTGGCTATAAAATGGTTCAGGTGGTATATGAGGAACAACATCACCAAAATTTACGACTCTAAAATGAGGACCTATAATTTTATTATTTAAACCCACCTTAAAAGCTTCATTTCCAGGTCTAGGGCTAGCGAAAGTATATATCCCATATACTCTATATTTATTTTCTATCAACATACCAGCATAAAGAGAGCTTAATGCGCCACCAAGACTATGTCCTGTGATCCATATTTTTTTATTTTTTGATAACACACTATCTAGCAAGTTGGTAATGCCTATAACCGCAGGAAATAGGGAATCTTGAAAACCTTCATGAGCTTTAGTACCCTTTAAAGGTCCAGGGTCATAAACAGCCTGAAAGTTTGCAAACCAGTCTTTTAAGGCGTCGCTACCTCGAAAAACCGCTACAATATTATCTGCATTCGACATAACATAACATTGAGTATCTACATCTGGTTTTTTTACAATTTCAATTGCACCATTAAATTGATACCCCCAACTTTCGACTACTGAAGCTATTTTATTTTCATCTTTTTCATAAGCTAAATCACATGCGATTGCTAAAGACAACGACGTTTTTTCATCGTAAGAATCGGTTTGCTTTATTCCTTGGAACTTATCGTAATAATTCATAACTATTTCCCTTAGTAACAATCTATTAATTTAGAAGATATCATTCTGAAAAAGTCCTCGTTAATGGGGTTTAGCTTGTATCTCCAAAGCTACGACTTATCAACAATGAATACTAACTAGTTATACTAAGCATAAAAGGTTCACTCAACCCCATATGTATAATTATAATATACTAAAAATAGCAGAAAATTCGAGTAGTACAAAACACACACGTAAATAGTAGTGTTTATAGCAAAGCAAGTTAGGTACAGGTTGGTATTGTATTTAAATAATTAGAGTAGAGATGTCTAAAATTATATTTTCCATTGAATTAAATCACTGATTTTTAGTAGATTTCCAATCTCGATTAGAGAAGATTAATCATTAGTTTAATAAATTAACTGTCTACCGAAGTAAAGTGCTGCTTCAAAGCTTCAATAAACGCGGTGGTTCTTAGTGAAATGAACTTTCTATTCGGGTATATAACATGGAGATCAGCCCCTCCGGTGGTTCCTGTTCGATTAAAGTCATATTGGTAATTATCCATAACCGTCACTAAGCGTTTTGCTTTTAGATCCTCAGCAATATCCCAATATGATTTTAATGCAATACCGGCCCCTTCAATGGCCCAGCGCCTAATCAAAGCACCGTCATTGGACGCTCTCGTCCCTTGAATTGAAATTGAACTGTTACCAGCGGTACCTTGAAAATGCCAAGTAGTTAGTGGTTCAGCCATACGAACCATGGTCAAACAATCATGCTGTATTAACTCTTCAGGAAGCACAGGTATGCCTTTACGCTTCAGATAATCAGGTGAAGCACACAATACTCGACGATTACTCGCCAATCGACGTGCTATCAGCGTGCTGTCTTTCAAACTGCCGAAGCGGATCCCTAAATCAAAACCGTTCCCTACTAGGTCGACAACACTGTCAGAAAGAAAGAGATAAGGTGTGATGCTAGGATGCTCTTCTACAAACCTTGATAACACGGGTGCTATGTGTTGTTGTCCAAGATCAGATGGTGCAGTTATGCGTAGTGCGCCTGTAAAGCTTGTTTGACCCGTTTGTAATGAAGTTTCGGCCTGCTCTACTTCCGCTAAAATTCGCTCGCAGGAAACGTAAAACTTACGTCCTTCATCGGTTAGTGAAATCCGGCGAGTTGTTCGGTTTAACAATCTAACGCCGTACCTTTCTTCTAAGCCATTTATACGCGCAGTCATTCTTGCCGGTGAAAGCCCAACTTCTCTACCTGCTGCAGCTAAACCTTCATTTTTTATGACCCGCACAAATAATTCAATATCACCGAGTTTATCCATATTATTTTATACCGCTCATATTATTCCGAATTAAGGAAGAATGTTTTAATAATTATGGCAATTGTTTTGTTTATGGGCAAGACCTATTATTTCATTAACAAAACTCATCACGAGCATTTAAGAAGGTATTACATGAATATTAATCACGTATTAGTACTAACGACAGACCTTAGAGCAATGGAGTGTTTTTGGGTAGATCTGATTGGTTTACACGAAGGAAAGCGGCCACCTTTTCCATTTAATGGTCTATGGCTATATAGCGATGACAATCCGCTTATACATATTGCAGAGCAACCCTTTTCAGCCTTTGGTAATGGTTCAATTGCCCATGTTGCTCTTGAAGGGGCTAATTACAACGCATTACTCAAACGACTTGATAATAGCGCTTATTCCTATACCGAAAAAGCTCTGCCTATTTCAAACGAACGACAGCTATTTATTATTGGCCCTGATGGTTTAACGGTAGAAATGCTTTTCCCACTTGACGAACATCAGGAACTAACAGAGAAAAAACAAACTCTTGTTTATGAAACTAACGAAAATTTTGATTTTTTAGGAGGCAAAATATTATGAAAAACTCAATTCTATTTAACGCAAAAAAACTAGGTACATTTGAAGCGAGCAATCGCGTTGTATTGGCGCCAATGACACGTTCTCGTACTGCTCAACCTGACGATGTGCCAACGGATTTAATGGCAGAGTATTATGCGCAACGCGCCAGCGCAGGCTTTATTATAACTGAAGCAACACAAATATCTTCTCAGGGAAAAGGTTATTCATTTACGCCTGGTATGTTTACCCCTGAACAAGTCACTGGTTGGAAAAAAGTAACCCAAGCAATTCACCAAGCTGATGGCCATATTGTTTCTCAATTATGGCATGTTGGCCGTATGTCTCATGCTTCCTTTCATGTTGATGGACTGCCTGTGGCTCCTTCTGCAATTGCGCCTGATGCACAAGTATGGGTTGTGGGTGAGGATGGAATAGGACGCATGGTAGATTGCCCCATTCCACGTGAATTATCAAAGCAAGATATTAAGGATATTGTTCTAGATTACCGTCTCGCTGCAAGCAACGCCATAGAAGCAGGTTTTGATGGTATTGAAATTCATGGCGGGAATGGTTACTTGATTGATCAATTTTTACGTCGTAGTTCAAACAAACGTAACGATGAATACGGCGGTTCAATTACTAATAGATTACGCTTTGTTATGGAGGTTGTTGAAGCGGTGAGTGAGGAAATTGGCGCAAATAAAGTCGGCATTCGTCTTGCCCCATTTATTACTCAACGTGGTATGCATGATATTGAAGCAATTGATGCCATTTTACTTGCTAGTAAAAAGTTTAATGATTTGGGCTTAGCTTACATCCACCTTTCTGAGGCAGATTGGGATGATGCACCGCTAGTGAGTGATGAATTTAGACAGGCTTTACGGTTAAACTTCAACGGTAGCATTGTTGTTGCAGGTAATTACACAGCAAAAACAGGCGCGGATTTAATCGATTCTGGCTTAGTCGATTTTATTGCTTATGGTCGAAAATTTTTAGCTAACCCAGATTTACCTTATCGTTTTAAACATGATCTACCATTAAACGACATTACTGACCCATCAACATTATTTGGCGGCGATGCGCGTGGTTATACCGATTATCCACGTTATTCAGATCAAGCTTCAGTTGCGCAAAGCAATGATAGTACAAAACCAACAGCGGAAATATTACGTTAACGACTCGATAGTTATTATGCTGTGATTCCAATAACATAAAGATATAAGGTAAAGGAGTGATTACTCCCTTACCTTTCTCGCTAACAGATACTCGTTCTGGATCTAACTAGTGAATGCAGAACTTACAATTTTATATGCTGCTCAAAAATTGATAGGTACTCATCTTTACGATGACTCACTAATAACATGGTACTGTGCTTTTGTTCGGATAAGTGTTCTAAAAAATTAAGTACTCTATGTCGATTAAGCTCATCTAAACCTTGCGTTGGCTCATCTAATATCAATAAATAGGGAGATTTAACCAAAGCTCTAGCAATTAAAGCTAACCGTTGTTCTCCATAACTTAAGCTGCGAAAAGAACTATGTTGGTGCGCCAATAAGCCAATTTTTTCTAACCACTGTCGAGCTATTTCAATTTTATGCTGATCAGCTTGTTGATAAAGACCAATAGAATCATAAAAACCTGAAAGAACTACCGTTAGCAGATCGCCGTTTACGCGATATTGTCGGTGTAATTCAGCACTGACAATACCCATGTCTTTCTTGAGTTCCCAAATACTTTCACCTGAGCCTCGTTTATAGCCTAAAACATGAATGTCATTACTATAACATTGGGTGCAATCCCCAGTAATTAACTGCATTAAGGTAGATTTACCACTGCCGTTTGGACCTGTGATCAAGGTATGCTGCAATGGTTTGATGTAAACATCTAAATTTTCAAAAACGCTTACCCCTTTGTACTGAACTTTACCCTTACATAGTTTTACTAGATAGTCGTGCTTGAAGTCACACAATTCTTGCATGTTAGTTGGCCAACTAACATTGTCAGATACTGGCATTAACAATGCGTCTAACTGTCGTTTGGTTTCGTCACTTTCTAGTTTGCCGACAACATCAAACTGTCCTCGTTCAATAAAGGCGATATTGTTACACCACGCAGGAATATCTTGTCGATTATTTAGCATCAGTAACACATTAATGCCTGTTTTCGATAAGCGTTCTAATGCATTTGACAAAGCGATACAGGAAGCTTCATCTAAGCTATCAAAAGGGTTATCGCATACAAGAAGCTCTACGCCATTAAATATCGCCTGTAAGATTAAGAGCTTTCTCCCCTCACCTGTACTTAACTGTCGATAACCACTTTCAAGTCGGTGGCTCAAACCAAATTCACTGATCAGCACATCATTAAGTTTATCTTTAGGTAAAAAGTCTTTAGCTTTAGTACCAATATCATTGGCATCGGTATAATCAGAAGCATCCATTTTTAATTCATGCTCATAAACCTCTTGTTGGCTTTCAAAAGAAACCATTCCAACCTTATCTGCATGGGGTATTTTAAATTCATCGACTGAATCTGGCTGTAAAGTACCCGTTAAAAGCTGATCAAGGTATTGTTTTCCTGAGCCATTTCGCCCCAAAATACACCAACTTTCATTTTCAAGTACTTGCCAGTTTTTAATCGCTAACTTGGTGTGTTCAAAATTTGTAATGTTTATCATAAGATCGTTAGGCTCAATTCGAAGTTTAATAAAGTTTGTTTGATTAATAGCATTAAATATAATGATTTAGATTATGGTAACCTTGCTTTATATACTCTATCAACAGCTTTATTTGATTCCGCTAATGTCTTATAAACGAATAAACAGCACCCCATGTAATGCCTGAGTTCAATAACAAATTAAAAGCAAACAAAATCAAACGCTTGAATAACACATAAGCATTACATCATCTTCTATAGCCAATACCCACTGCCAATCAAAATGAACCGCTAGACTCTTAACACGTTAAAGTAACGATACGCTTATAAATGTAACTTAAAATCAGCAAGGGCCAGATATGGATAAGCAAAAAAACTTACGTCACGGTTAACTGACGTAAGTTGGGTTGATTTATAAGCTTATTGTTACTGCACAAAAATTCTTTAAATAACAAACTAACTAAATTGCTTATCTCGGTTGTGCTGGGCGGTCCAATCTTGCTGGTGAGCAATAGGAACAATGCCATAAGGGTTAATCGCCACATGACTCGCATAATAATGACGTTTAATGTGCGCTTCATTTACCGTTTTAGCGACGTTAGGTACTTGAAACAGTTCCAACATATAATTGTAGATGTTGCTAAATTCTTTGATCAATTTTAAGTTACATTTAAAATGCGTATGATATACCGAATCAAATCGAACTAATGTTGCCCACAAGCGCCAATCAGCCTCGGTGATTTCATCACCTGTTAAATAACGTTGTTTTGATAACTTTTCATCAATCTGTTCTAATGCGGCAAATAATTCGTTTACATTTTTGTCATAGGCTTCTTGTGTTGTCGCAAAGCCAGTTTTATACACGCCATTATTAATTTTGTGATAGACCAACTCATTTTCATGATCAATTTTTTCACGTAAGTGTTCAGGATAAAAGTCTAGTGTATTACCCGTAATGTCATTAAAAGCACTATTAAACATACGAATGATCTCAGATGATTCATTATTTACAATCACTTTATCTTTCTTATCCCATAACACAGGAACACTATTAACACCGCTGTAATCAGGATCTTGGGCTAGGTATTTTTCAGAGATAAATTTTCCGTCATATAAATTATCTCCCGTTGTGCCATAGAGCTTGGCGGACTCTTCATCATGCTTAAAACTCCAGCCATTTTCATGCATATCTGGATGAACCACACTTACGGTAATTAAATCTTCTAGCCCTTTTAATTGGCGGAAAATCAATGTGCGATGTGCCCATGGGCAAGCAAGTGATACGTATAAATGATAACGGCCAGCCTCAGCTTGAAACCCACCGCGTCCTGTTATGCCAGCACTGCCATCAGTGGTGATCCAGTTTCTAAACTGTGATTCTTTACGTTGGTATTCACCATCTTTTATACTGCTGTTCCAACTGTTTTTTACTGATTTCATTGTAGTATCTCTCTGTTATATGTGAATAAATATTAAAAGGAATTATTTGCTTTATTAACCTAAGCGCTGTTTCAATACGTTATCTAGTGCTAACTTACCTGCACCACTAAACATCAACGAAATTGATATAGCGAACAAAGCAAGTGCGAACTCATAACCGTTATTCGTCATAAATAGTCCATTGGCAAAATGCACACTAAAGATGGCGACTACCATGGTGATGCTAAGCATCAATGCTGCTGGGCGAACCAGTAAACCAATTAATAAAGCGATACCGCCGAAAAACTCTGCACTACCGGCTAATAACGCCAATTGATATCCTGGCTCAAGCCCTATTGATGCCATCCACTGACCAGTTCCTTCTAAACCATAACCGCCAAATGAGCCAAACAATTTTTGTGCGCCATGAGCGATAAAAATAATAGCTGTTGGAATTCTAAGGGCTAACGCAGCAAAACCAGCATTAGTTGTCATAAGTGTTTTTATAAAAGAGGTGTTCATTTTATTCTCCAAAGTTTGTTATTAAAGTTCGTTGTTGTTGTTCAATGAAGCTATTATATTTAAAGACTCTAACGAATAATAACGGTTAAATCTGAACAATTAGTTCAAAAATATTGATGTAAAGCCCGCTCCAATGACATTTAGTGCCTTACAGGTATAGGATACTGAACGTAAGCTAAGAAGAGCCTTGACCTCAAGTTATTTTAATACGGTAAACGCGAGCGCTGAACAAGTCCGCCAATAACGAGTTGATACTTATGGCAAAGCAAAGCACTAACGATACAGGAGTAACTGAGGTTCAATACACGAGTAGCAGAAGCCGTGTTTGGTATCTTGCGGGCTGGCTTAGACGGCCTTGAAAAAGCCGCACAAGCTGAATTATTGATGGGAGTTTGGGTAAGTTACCTACGAGATATAAGTAGTCAAACTCATATACCTTGTACGTAGTTAACTTTATAAACATACCCAGTGCTTATAAAGTTTTTTATTTTGTGTCTGCGATTTCTATCTCTATTGTCAGTGCTCAAAATTAAAAACCTAATCTGAGCGATTATGTCGCTAAATTTAACTGAAAACTCTTCTTTATTTCCGACTTAATTGAGCGTCTAGGTCTCTATTAATATATATTTCTAGGAATCCTGGCAGCCCGCCTGCTTTGACCATTTCCTCGAATGGCTGATGATATAGTGGATCATTATTCTCGGTCAAAATCACAATGCGCCAAGTATTTAAAGGAGCATCTTCAGTACCTGCGACGCCATGTTCAACATGGAATAAAGGCTGGTATTCGTTGGTACGTATAGTTTTTCCAGTCTCAGTTGTCAGTTTATCTCGACCAAGAAAAATCATTCGTCGTTCTTTGTGACTAATGAAAACTTCTTCAAATACTGGTCCGATCGCATCTTCAATTATCCAAGCCTTTGCTTCTATCTCTCTCACGAAATATTCACTGTCATCGTCGAAAGAATAACGACCCCACGCATGGTCACGAGAGACAACATATGGAATGTAGTTAGCAGGGTTCCACGCCTTCTTAAGCTCCATATCCCAGACCATATTGCCCGTAAGGTGAACAGGTTTTCCAACCTCATAACATTCACTTAGTACCTTGTTAACATCAGGTGCCGGTAATTCAAAACGTGTATTTCTTGGGTTTTCCCATGCGTTTTCAAATTCCTGACTAGCCGCAAAGAACGAGTGCTCGATATTCGCTACATTACTCATTTAATAACTCCGGTTTATTTCATAAGGCCGAATAATCGAATATTACCCTGGTAAGATTCGGTTATTCTGACCTGACTGTATTTGTAAAATTACCTGTATAAAATTTTAATTCACATTACTGTTTAATACTCACAGTAAGATTAAGCAATGCTGCCAAACTTGCCCTGCTGATAATCTTCTACCGCTTGACGAATTTCTTGTTCGGTATTCATCACAAAAGGTCCCATGTGAACAATTTTTTCTTTGATTTTATTGCCAACTAAAATAAGTGCACCTGCACCGTCATCACTTGCTGTAATCGCTAATGCCTGCTGGGCATCCACAATCGCTAATTCTCCTGCGTTTAGACGAGGGCTAGAAAAACGCCCGCTGTGCACATAAACTAATACTTGCTCGGCATCAGATAAATCAAACTCAGCTTTAGCGTTACTCTCAAGCGTTAAATCTGCGAGTGCAGCATTTGCAGCCAACTCAGTTAGCGGCGATGAAGCGGTTTCTCCACCAAACGTCCATTGACCCGCCATTAATTTAAGACTTGCTCCTGTTGTATTGGTTAAATTCGGTAAACTTGTTGAATCTTGATAGCGTGCAGGACGTAATTTGTCTTTCGCTGGCATATTCAACCATATTTGAAAACCGTGCATACCTTCGTTTTCATCAGTTATTGGCATTTCAGAGTGAATTACCCCATAACCGGTACTCATCCACTGAACATTACCCGCTGTAATTAAAGCGCTATTACCCAGTTGGTCTTTGTGTTCAAAGCCACCTTTGATCATATATGTAAAGGTTTCAATACCACGGTGAGGGTGTGCCGGAAAGCCACCAATAAAATCATTTTTATCATCAGACTTTAACTCATCAATCATCAAATAGGGGTCAAAGTATTTACCAGTAAAATCAGCAATACGTGAAATTTTGACGCCATCGCCATCTTGTGTTGGTTGTGAATTGACTTTATTTACTACAATCATTTTTTGCTCCTGAATAACTTTAATCGTGCACTAGGGTAGTATTCACCACCCTAGATACTAAATTTATACTTTACTGATGGTCTCTTAATTCACTACTTTTAGTGAATTAAGCTAACTTTTCCGCTAATAAGTTATCTAGAGAAAGCTTACCTGCACCACTAAACATTAATGAAAATGATACCGCTAATAAGGCAAGCGCAAATTCATAACCGTTATTCGTCATAAATAAACCATTGGCAAAATGCACACTAAAAATGGCGACTACCATGGTAACGCTAAGCATTAACGCTGCTGGGCGAACCAGTAAACCGATTAATAAAGCAATACCGCCGAAAAACTCTGCACTACCGGCTAATAACGCCAATTGATATCCTGGCTCAAGCCCTATTGATGCCATCCACTGACCGGTTCCTTCTAAACCATAACCGCCAAATGAGCCAAATAATTTTTGTGCGCCATGAGCGATAAAAATAATAGCGGTTGGAATTCTAAGGGCTAACGCAGCAAAACCCGCATTAGTTGTCATAAGTGTTTTTATAAAAGAGGTGTTCATTGTATTCTCCAAAGTTTGTTATTAAAGTTCGTTGTTTTTGTTTAATGAAGCTATTATATTTAAAGGCTATAACGAATAATAACGGTTAAATTTGAACAATTAGTTCAAAAGGATTGATGTATGACTTCCCCGATAACACTTGATGCTTTAAAGGTGCTTGATGCCATTGAGCGTAAAAAGAGTTTTGCCGCTGCTGCCGATGAATTATTTCGAGTGCCGTCAGCCATTTCCTATACAGTAAATAAACTTGAAGACGATCTTGGTATCGCATTATTTGATCGCAGTAAGCGCAAAGCAGAGCTGACATCTGTTGGCATTATGCTCGTAGAGCAAGGAAGACTGATATTAAAAGCCACCGACGAGCTGACTCATATGGCAAAACAATCAGCCGAGGGGTGGGAGCTGGAACTACGCATTTGTATTGATAGCATTTTACTGTTTCAACCCATTTACACCTTAATCGCACAATTTCAGCAGGAATACCCATGGATTAATATCCGTGTAACAGAAGAAGTGTTTGGTGGTACATGGGATGCATTGGTTGCTGGCAGATCTGATCTTATTATTGGTGCCACAGGTGAACCATACAATAGTGACTTTTCTCTTTATAAATTAGGCAATGTGGACTTTGTTTTTGTCGTAGCAAAAGATCATGCATTAATTAAAGAGCAACAGCCTCTTTCAAATGAAATAATAAAAAAATATCCTTCTGTAGTGGTGGCCGACAGCTCAAGAAATCTACCAGGTCGTTCTGCAGGTCTACTGGATGGACAATCGCGTATTACGGTATCAAGTATTGAAAAAAAGATAGAAGCACAGCTGCTAGGTTTAGGTGTAGGATTCCTGCCGATTCATCGCATTAAATCACAATTAGAATCGGGGCAGCTCGTTATCTTAGCTTTAGAAACTACCGAAAACAGAAATAGCGAATTATGTATGGCTTGGCGTAATGATAATCAAGGTAAAGCACTGGCATGGTTTGTTAGCAATATACAACAAATGGCTGTTAAGTTAATCTGATGGAATTATGGTAAACATAGCATTCTTATATATTACAAAACCAGTCTATATTTATAGACTGGTTTTTAGGTTACAACTAAATTATTTCGACGAATTTAAACAAACGCCGCTTTATTACTGGCAATAAAATCTTTTAATGTGGTTAATGGGCGACCTAATAATTGCTCACCATCAGGGCTTACAACAGCCGCTTGATTCGTTGCAAATACTTCAAATAATTCTAACATACCTTCTGCTTGCCATTGTGGCCAACCTGTCGATAAAAGTGAGTCTAAAGTTTGCTGTTTTGTAGGTGAAATATACGCTACGGTCTTCCCTGTAACATCGGAAAATACTTTCGCCATCTCTTCACCACTTAATAATTCTGAGCCAGTGATATTGTAAGCTTTATGCTCATGACCTGATGTGGTTAAAATATTCGCTGCCATTTCGCCAATATCAGCAACATTTAACGGAGCGAAGCTACCTTCACGGATCCCAAAATATAAGCCACCTTGTTTAACACCATCAGCCCAACCGAAAAAGTTATCTTGAAAGAAAATAGTGCGTAAGTGGGTCCAGTTAAGGCCTGATTGCTCTAAATATTTCTCACCCGCTCTAAATTGTTGAGCAAATAATATCGCTTCATATTCAGCGCCAACAACAGAATAGAATAAAAACTGCTTAACAGTGCCCGCTTGTACTGCGGCATCAATGGCGTTTTTAGCATGCTGTTCTCTTTCTTCAACATTACCCGGTATCATGAATACTTTTGTAACACCTTCATAAGCCGCGGTTAATGTTTCAGGTTTATCAAGGTCAATGATAACTGTTTTGATTGATGGGAATTTTTTCTTTAATAGCGTTGCTTTATCAGTACTACGAACTGCGGCAACAATAGTGTCTTTAGGTTGTTTACTTACTAAAGACTCGATAGTTGCCATACCATTGTTACCAGCAGCACCAATAATTAAGATAGTTTGATTGTTCATTATTTTTCTCCAAAGTTTATTTAACATTTTATTTAACCTAAGGGCATAACGCCTTTGTTTTAAGTGGTATCAATTTGATGGAGGCATATTAAAAGAAATCTAAGTCAAAAAATAACGCAATGATTTGTTCTTTGAGTTCAATATATTTGAACTTAATTAATAGGGGATAATATTCGTATTCGTTACTGGTGTTAATTAGGTTTTTATTGAGAAGAAAGCGGCTTAGGAATAGATCCTAATGTTATGGAAGTTGACTCTATATAATTTCATACCATTGGCGAAAATAACGGGAAATAGTCAATAATACGAACAGAGTTAGCATTAAATAATAGGTTTTGTATTAATAACTGCGTTTTAAGTTGAGAGTAATAGAAACATAAGAAGTGAATGTAATTGTATTGAGGCAACTGTAATTTTTCGAATTATTCTAATTAATACAGTGGACTTATCGAACGATGACAAGTCCACTGATAGCATTGTAATCTATTCTGTCGTTGCTGTTTTATCTGAATCCGATGCCTTGCTTTGTTTTAACAATTTAACTTGTTGGTCTTTCATGTACATTGGATGATATGGCCCAACTGGCATACTACCAATAAATCTACCATTCGCTTGTTTTGCATAAGTAGTATAATCCGCTGCTGCGGTATTGATTGCTGTTGCTATTGCACTAACAAGAAGGCCAGCTATTCCGCCGCCACCATTTACTGCTAAATCGACGACAACCGTACCATTGTATTGCCATAAAACCTCTGAGGTTTTAGTTGATTTTATCTCTGCATTGATAGAAACAGTCAGTGTTGAGGCTAAAACAGTATATGACGTATCCCAACTAACAATTTTTGTAAAAAGCACTGCGTCGGCACCAAAGTATTCATGAAACTTATTTAGCGGTACATCATAAACTAACTCACTATCATAAATCCCTTGTTGTCTTAATACATCAGCAGTAAGTTGATAAGGAAAAGTATAATAACCATGTAAAGCAATAGGCATTTCAACAGTCGTTGAATAATAATCCTTTGCTTCAGCATCAGTACTTAGATTTATTGGCGGCATAACAAGCAGTGAACGTGGCTTTTCTTCGTACATTTTAGGGAACTCTTCCCCTTTTGTTATGTAGGTTGGCGCTACGCAGCCACTCAGAAATAATATAGATAGGATTAGTAGTGAAGTTTTTATTTTTTCAATGTAATTCATTTTCTATTACCCTTTCACTTTTGCTTTTTTAATTAAGTTTTCCATAAATCGGCTTGATTCAGGGTAAATACTTTTTTCTTGTTCAAAAAATTCAATCGCTTTTGGGTAATTGTTTGATTTTAATTGAATATAACCTAAGTTCGCGTAAATTCCTGGTGGAACTCTTACCGCTTTCGCATTTGATTTTTGAACGATACTTTCTAATGAACTCTGCCATTGAGCATCACTTTCATGACCACTTTCTTTTTTTAAGGCATAAAAACTTTCAGAGTAATTTTCATACATATACATTGGTGGTGTTGATTTACAGCCACTAAGGAAAGCGGTAAATATCAAAAGTGTTAATACTAATTTCATGTTGATCCTATGATGATTATAATTATTGTTATTGGTATTTTTATTGAGGAATATTTATTTCTTTCTCATGACCATCACCAAGCAATACGTTACGTTGAACAACTACCTTGCCTTGTTTAGTCACTATAATTGTATGCTTACCTGGTGTTACTTTATATTGCTGCTTAGGGCCTGCTTTGGTCACTATAAATGATGGGGCATCATCAATAGAAACTTCAGCGCCGGTAATATTTCCTGAAAAATAAAGATAGGATACGGGTTCAGCCGTCGTTTGACCTGAACTATAAGTATTGTAGCTACTACAAGCTGATGTAATGGCCAGAAGTGAAAATATAAATAATGTCCGAATGATATTCATTTTAATGTCCTTATGTTGTTATTTAATAATTTCTTGAATAAACAAATTTGTATAATCATTTGCTTTGATATAAGAATCCAAGTTGCCTTCAATTATTTGGCTAAATGAAACTTCTGATTCTGGTGTCTCACCAAATGAGCTAGTCACTTTAACTTTGGCAATCGTTTTACCGGGTAAGGTGATAAACATACCTGTTTGTGGATTTTTAACTTTTTTACCTGACTTGACTACTTCAAAAGTTGACCCTGGTTTAATATTTTGAGACTTACCACCAGAGATTATTAAATTACCTTCATCATAAGAAAGAACATAAGATCGCCATGCTTTACCTAACATATTTTCAACAATATTTGAGGCTAAATCTGTAATAGCAACATCTATTACTTTGTCATTTAATGAGCTATCGTAAGCCGCTTTGTCACCTACACCGAGCACAGTACCGGCTTCTGAATAAGCGATGCCTTTACCTTTTTCTGAATAGATAATTTGACCTGTAGATACATCAATAATGCGAATGTTCACAGTAGCATTGGCTTCTTGACGTTTAACACGAGAGAAAACCCCGACATCGCTAACTTCTTTGCGTCCAAATTCAGTAATTGAACCAACAATTATAAAGTCAGCGGCATTTTTTAGTGCCGAACTGCCAGACATTGAAAGTTCTTTTTCAATTTTACTTAAGTCAGCACGCTCAAGCATGATGAACTTACCTGTTTCAAATAATTTAGATGAAAGAATATCCATTGCTTGTTTACCAATACGATTATTATCGCTATCAATAAAAAAGCTCTGTCCGTAGGTTGTTTCGTTGGTGAAACGACCAATCGCTACTTTTCTTTTGAGATATTTAGTTTGATCGGCAGTTGCTGTGATTGTTTTACTTATAGCAGGGGCTTGTACAGGTGTTGTGTGGATTTCCTTTTTCTCAACGGTTGCACAGCCAGTAAATATTAGACTAACCGACATTGCTAGCATTAGTGTTTTATGATTCATCTTATCCCTTGATAACATTAATAATTAACAGGATAATAACATAGATAAATCAAATTATCGTATTGTTTTATGATGATATTTTTGACTACATCTCCAAACCATTTATTCTACTCTACACTGACCATTACTCTTCTTCAATCGATCAGTAGAGGCCAATCAGCCGAATTAAAAACTGACCTTTAATATCATCACAGAGTCCTCTTAGATGGTTTTAATGAAACTACGACTCCCAATATAATAAGCACTTGATTTAAAAGTTTTCAATGCAAGCCATGAAAAGTTGCTCACCCTCATAAAAGTTTAAGGGAAAATGAGTACTTAGAATTCAACAATACTTTGCTTAACCAAAAGTTCAGCAGTTTCTTGTTGAGCATGAACGAAAGATCTAATATTTATATCTGCCAAAGCAGCCTTTTCTTCAATCGTATTCACTTTAACCACTAAATTAGCATCAGGATAGTAATCAAGCACAGACTCACAAATTATTTGCTTATTTTTTAATGTGTTAACAGTAATAATAATACTACTGGTCTGATCTACATTGAGTGATTCCAATACGGGGAGTTTATCTAAATGTCCAAAATAGGCATCATAACCACGCTTTCTCGCGAGTAATACATGTTGTAAATTATCAGAAATAATTAAAAATTTAGCCTCACGTTTTGATAGTTCTTTAGCGACAATTCTCCCTAAAACTGCAAACCCACACACGATAGTATGATTAGTAGTTTTTACCGTGGCAATATTGTCTGCTTCAAAGTATTCGACCACAAAAACTGATGCTATTTTATAAATATTATTAACCATGAAAGGCGTTAAAATCATCGATAACACTGTAATCAATATCAGGAAACTGCCTAATTCATCGGCAATAATATCTTGATTCATTGCCAGAGCAAAAATAGCGAACGAAAACTCACCTACTTGGCATAAAGCAACCGCAGACTTAATTGAGTCACTTTTATTCAGCTGCTTTCTCATCAGCATATAAATGATGATCGCTTTGATCATCATAACCAATACTAAAATCCCCAACACCCAATGTAAGTGGCTGATAAAATATTCAATATTAATTTTTGTTCCAATTGAAAAGAAAAAAGCCCCTAAGAGTAAATCTTTATAAGAAGAAATATCAGACTCTACTTTTATGTGAAACTTAGTTTCAGCAATGATCATACCTGCGATAAATGCGCCTAGTGAATAGGTAAAGCCCATTTCATGAGCAAATAATGATGCACCTAAAACGATTGTAAAAACAGAGCTTAAAAACAACTCCTCCATTCGAGCTTTAGAGGAGAAATGAAGTAACCAAGCAATAATTTTTTTACCTATCGTGAACATGAAGATAATAATGCCGCTGGCATATAACAATGTTTTTAATAAGACATCTGTCAGTGATAATTCATTATTCGAAAGGAAACTCATCAGCAATAAAATAGGAATAACAGCTAAATCTTGAAAGACTAAAATAGCAACAGACCTTTCACCGTAAGGGGTAACAATATCTTTTGATTTTTTAAGGTAAGGTAATACTATCGCCGTTGAAGACAAACTAAATGAAAGCGCAATAACGAGTGACGATACCGCATCAAGAGTGAAAGCATAAAGCGCTATGATAAAAATAATTAAGGCACTGAATGCCATTTGCACAAAGCCATTATAAAATATCAATTTTTTCATTTTATCCAATTTAGAAAAAGACATTTCTAAACCAATAGTAAACATGAGAAAAACAATGCCAAATTCGCCAATGAGATCTAGGGAATGAAGATTTTTACTGCCATTAAAGTCAAAAAGAGTGCTAACCACAGTGCCCGTAATAATGTAGCCAATAATATGAGAAATAGAAAATTTGGTTAGTATAATATTTATAACGCTAGCAATTGTCAGTGATATGGCGATGATTACAAGAATAGAGTCCATTATGTCTCCTGAAGTTAACCTGAAAAGTTACATCAATAATTTATCAATGCTTATGTCGACGAAAAAAAATTGATGAATTCATTTTTTTATTAGTATCTTGCACATTACAGACCATAAAAAAAACAGGTAAAGAAAATTAAAATATCCTTATAATACAATAACATTTTTTATTTTTTGACTATTTAAAAAATGATTTATACAACGATGAGCTAGTTTGCGGTTTATTTTGAGGCAAAAGCACCTCTATGGTGCAAATTAATGGTCTGGGCCATTGATTTTATTCACATTATAAATGACGGTCGCTTAACTTACTTTCACCCAAATAAAAGCCTGCATTTAGCAGGCTTTTTATCTACAATAGTTTGCACTACTCGTTGGTAATTATATACTCGTTACCAATCAATATGCAGGTTTCAGAGTGTTTGAGCTATTTCAATTCAAGGCGCTGTGATGACGTAATGGTTTTTCCATTGTAAATCACTGCAACGATGAAGTGATATTTCTCAAGCGCTTCTTCGATGGGTTTATAATGACTTTATACGGCGTTAAATAATCAAACGATAGAATGACTATGCTTAAATTATTCTCCTTGGCTAAAGTCATTTTAATTCCCACTGAAATCTTGCACTTTGAATGGTAGCGGCTATATGACCTATTGCTCTGTGATTTGATAAACCGTAACCGTTCCTGATACTTCATTACCAATAATTAATAATGGTTTACTCGTTGGACTATCAATAGCCGATACAAACTTGATACTTTCAGGGCCTAAATCACCCGCACTGTTTACCTTAGTACAATCCATACCTTCGCTGCTATCACAAGGGTCAGCTAAATCATCATCCATTTCGTAATCAACAGTAAAGTCACGGTTGTTGTAATGTGTGACAAAAGCTGTTTTAAATGGGTTAGTGATATCATAAACAAATAAATCACCCGCTCGCTCTTGCGCAATAAAAGCGTAAGTTCTCCCTGCTATTTCACCAACATCAATGGCTTCAGGCTCGCCACCTTTGTCATCAGAGCGGTTATCACCTTTATTTTTTGTATGAGCAGCATTGAAATTATTTCCCATTATTGCTGCAGAAATTTTGCCGAAATCATCGCCCGAATCAAAAACTAAATTAGCATTTTTATCCCAGATAGAAAATGAACGAGCTCCATAAGCGAATAACTTTTCAAATTCGTCATTTTGATCTTCATCACCTAATGCGGTAGTAACTTTCAAGCGTCCTAGGTAATTTTTACCCCCTGAAACGTCATATTGACTTTGTAACTCACTTGAGAGTGTTTGGTTTAATTCGTCAGTATCAATAATATCTTTAACGCGAACTTCTTCAGAGAAACCGTCATAGTCTCTAGCATCGCCTTCGTTTGCTGAAACGATGAATGTTGTGTCATTCCAAGTATATGATGCAAGCGTATCAGGTTGATACATGCCATAAAGACCTTGAATACTTTTAAACTCAGGCACTTCATCTTTATTACTAAAATCTAGTTGGTATTTACCCCAATCTTTATAACCGAGGGCTTTCACTTCAATAGTTAACTCTTCAAGGTTGATAATGCCAATGGCATTATTTTCTTGCAGAGATACATAAGCCATTTTGCTGTTACTTGAGGTAGTAATATATTCTGGCTCTAAATCTTTAGCGACAGTATTGCCCGCTGGCCCTGCAAACTTAACACCTGCTTTAGACAAAATAGCCAAGCGCTTTGCATCGGTATCAAAATCTTCGGGCACTAAGTTATCATCACTAAAGACGATGTCTTTACTCAAATTAATTGTTTTGGCAACATTAGCAGGCATTAAATCAACAACAGAAATAACGGAGATAGAGCCCTCAGGGTCATTGGTATAATCAGTGTTTGGCTCGCCTTCATTAGCCACTAATGCTTTACTACCGTCAGGGGTAAAAGTCACCATATCAGGTAAAGCACCAACTTCTACCGCTTTAATAAAAGTCCCTTCTCCTAGTTCATTCAAGCTATAAAACAAAATAGCGCCATGCGCTTGTTTAATCTCACCTTCAACAGCTATGGCTAATAAGTCTTTTTTAATCGCAATGGAATTAACGGCGCCTAGTGACATGTCTTTTTCAACGCCAGCACTGTTTGTTACTGACACATTGAGTGGAAAAATAAAAGCGTTTGAAGTCAAACTTTCATCAGCAACTGGATTACCGACTGCAGTTGTTGAAAGGTTAGTTAAGCTAATAACTTCTATTTGATTGGAAGCGCCATTAATGGCAAAAGCAGCGTTTGAGCTTTTATGGAACTGTACTATTTCTGCGGCACTTTTACCGTAAATACCCGTAGCAAAACGGCCAACAACTTCAACATTCAGATCGCGGGGTAAACTTTTACCGTCATTGCCATCAACACCTACAACACCTGGTGCTCCTTGCTCGCCCTTCAATCCTTGTTCGCCATCATCACCGTCACTAACACAGCCGGTTAATGCCATTGATAACGCCAGCGCTAACACGCCTACTTTATAGCTATTATTTTTAAACATTTGTTGCCTCAGTCTTATCTCATTACTTAAATGAGATAAGACTAGGTAATCTACATGGCAGAATAATGACTTAACGATGAAAGAAAAATGACAAACCTTAAGACTTAATCCACAGTAATAGTGCTAAATTCTTTGTTTACCCATTGGTTTCGTCCCTGACTTTTTGCCTGATATAGCGCTTGATCAGCCACTTTTAACACTTGATTTATAGTTGTCCCTTCACTAAATTTCGTGATAAAACTTGAACCTATGCTGCATGTTAACGAAAGCGTTGGCTCATTGGGTATGTTCACCAATCTGATGTTATCGAGAATTCGTACTATTATTTTTTCTAATTCATCCTTAGATACATTTTTCAAAATAATAGCAAACTCGTCACCACCAATACGTGCGTGGAAGTCACTTTTTTGTCTTAGCGCCTTCGAAACAGCATTAACAACAGCGACTAAACACTCATCACCAATATCATGACCAAAACAATCGTTAACCGCCTTGAAATAGTCTAAATCATAAAAAATCAAAGCAATTGGCAGTATCGGATCTACATCATTAATCATTGCCTTACTAACCTCATCAAAATACCGTCGGTTAGCAATTTTTGTTAACGCATCTTTATAGGCTAATTCGTTGAGTAGCAGCGTTCTTTCTTCCACTTTCAGTTCAAGTTCTTTGGTGAGGTTATTTGATCGCTTTAAGGTAAAAAACATACAAAATAAACCAATCCCAGAAAAAGAGGTAAACATCACATAAGCGTAACCAACAGTCATAGCAACATCATCAGTATCAGCGGTTAATGGAATAGTTATATCAAGAGCACCGCGTACATCACCTACTTTCCAATCCTTTCTTGGGCTTGATAAATGACTATTATGGCAACCTATGCAGCTTTCCTTCATAAAGATAGCTTCAGCGCGACGCAAAACAGGAAGCCCATTAAGTGTTTCTACTCGTTCAAAAACATTGTTTTTCGTTGATAATTTTTCGAGTGCATCTTGTTGAAAGTCATCTTGTGGACCCGCTGAATTTTTTCGCCCTTTAAATGGATATTTACTGTAAGTACTGAGAATGAAGCCTTCATCTGGCCTTGATATTGACTGACCTAACTCAATAGCAAAAGTAGCAGGGTTAGGAATGGCTAGATTATGGTCACGGTAATTAGCTTGAACGTGAATATCGGGGTGTAATCTTATTTTGGCAGCAGCATTAACACTGTAAGAAACTCTTGCTTGATTTATAGCTGAAGCCAGAACTTCAGCGGTTCTTGAGGCAAGCGCTCTTGAGGCTGAATATTCCAACTTTTGAATAGCGATTAATGAAATTATGGCCATTAAAATAAAGAACAATGCAAAGAAACTCAGCACTTTATTTTGAGAACTACTCATAAGAATGAAGTAAACCTTATAATAATCAATTGAGTTAGGCTTAAGATATTGACCTTTGAATAAAATGAAACATCACCGACATACTCCAATATTCAAAGCAATATCAAATGGTCAATGAAGTTAGATTTGGCAAGCTACTCTTAATAATAGTCGAGTTTTATTCATCTATGATGATAAAGCTCAATTTCAGATAGTTTCTACTCGATATACTTAGAAACGCTGTAACAGATTCGTTAATTAGCAACGAGCTTATATCCATAATGGCAAAGACACTTTATTGGAAACTAAAAGCTAATAACAATAGTTGAAATTAGCTTTTGATTAGCTCAACCTTTACTTTTGTGCAGCCAGTTTACGTGCTTGATGCAACTTCTTGTAGCTTTCAATCAATCTTAAGTGTTTATCTAAACCTTCTAATTTCATGCTGGTTGGCGTTAGACCATAGAATCTAACCTCACCGTATACTGAGCCAACTACTTGCTCCATGTTTTCTGCACCAAACATTCTATTAAAGTTACCCAGATAGTCTTCGAGTTCCATCTCTTCATCAAGCGTGACTTCAAGAACAGCATGTACGGCTTGATAAAATAAACCACGTTCAACGGTATTATCATTATATTGTAAAAACTCACCCACTAGCTCAGTCGCATCTTCAAGTGCACCTAAAGCTAAACAAATAAGAATTTTCAATTCAAGAATAGTAAGCTGGCCCCAAACAGTATTTTCATCAAACTCAATACCAATTAACGTGCGAATGTCGATGTAGTTATCTTGTTGGCTTTCTTCTAAACGGTCAAACAAACTTGTTAATGCTTCATCATCTAAACGATGAAGATTTAAGATATCTTCGCGGTAATCTAATGATTTGTTGGTATTATCCCAAATAAGATCTTCTACTGGATACACTTCTGAATAATCAGGAACTAGAATACGACATGCGGTAGCGCCCAATTGATTGAACTCAGCTATATACACTTCTTTGTCTAAATCTTTTAAAATGTCCATTAAACCGGCATTTTCTTCTTCATTCGTACCAGAAAAATCCCATTCAACAAATTCATAATCATGCTTAGCACTAAAGAAACGCCATGAAACTACACCCGTTGAGTCAATAAAGTGGTCAACAAAGTTCTCAGGCTCAGTCACTGCCATGCTATTAAAGGTAGGTTTAGGTACATCGTTTAAACCTTCAAAGCTTCGACCTTGTAATAACTCAGTTAAGCTGCGTTCAAGCGCTACTTCAAAACTTGGATGTGCTCCAAATGAGGCAAAAACACCGCCCGTTTTCGGATTCATCAAAGTAACGCACATTACTGGGAATTTTCCGCCTAATGAAGCATCTTTTACGACCATAGGAAAGCCCTGCGCTTCTAGACCTTCAATGCCTGCTAATATAGCTGGGTATTTAGCGATAACGTCTTTAGGTACATCAGGTAAAACAATTTCTTCAGCAATGATTTGTTTTTTAACTGCGCGTTCAAATATTTCTGACAAACATTGCACTTGTGCTTCAGGTAAGTTGTTACCTGCACTCATGCCATTACTTAAGAATAAATTCTCAATAAGATTTGAAGGGAAATAAACCGTTTCACCGTCTGATTGACGCACATAAGGAATTGAACAGATACCGCGTTCAGTCATACCTGAGTTAGTATCAATCAGGTTTGAAGCACGTAGTTCATCGTCTGGGTTGTAAATAGCTAAACAATAATCATCTAAAATATCGCTTGGTAGTGCATCATCTGCGCCCGCTTTAAACCATTTTTCATTGGGGTAATGCACAAAATCACTGGTGGCAATGTCAGTACCGAAAAATTGATCGTTATAAAAGAAATTACAATTAAGGCGCTCAATGAATTCACCTAAAGCTGAAGCAAGTGCACTCTCTTTCGTTGCGCCTTTACCGTTAGTAAAACACATAGGGGATGCGGCATCACGAATATGTAGAGACCAAACATTAGGTACAATATTACGCCACGAAGAAATTTCAATTTTCATACCAAGGTCAGCCAATAACTTTGACATATTGGCGATGGTTTCTTCTAGTGGTAAATCTTTACCTAAAATAAAGGTGCTAACACCGTCATCAGGTTGTTGCATCAACATTGCTTGGGCATCGTCTTCAAGGCTAGTAACAGCCTCAACTTTAAACTCTGGCCCTTGCTGAACTACTTTTTTCACGGTGCAGCGGTCAATTGATCTTAAAATACCTTTTTTGTCTTTTTCAGAAATACTTTCCGGCAACTCAACTTGAATTTGAAAGATTTGGTTATGTCTGTCTTCTGGGTCAACAATATTGTTTTGTGATAAACGAATATTCTCTGTCGGAATATCACGAGAATTACAATAAACCTTAACAAAGTATGCGGCACACATAGCTGATGACGCTAAGAAATAATCAAAAGGACCTGGTGCTGAGCCATCACCTTTATAGCGAATAGGCTGATCAGCGATGACACTAAAATCGTCAAACTTGGCTTCAAGTCTAAGGTTGTCGAGAAAGTTAACTTTGATTTCCATTGAATAATTTCCACAGTTATTTACGGCCAATCGGCGTATTGAGCTTTATGGCGCTAATTATCGGATTTTTTACCGCAATAGTCTTGGAAAACTTGTATTAATTTTCTAAATAACAGTCAAAGAAGTGATATTTATTTTACATTTGGTCGATAAGCAGCAACACCTTCAACAAAAAAGCACCTTGTAATCATATTCCAAGGTGCTTTTTATGTCTCAAAATTACGATTTAATCAATCGTAAGCAATTAACTTAGGTTTTTAACTTTTTGCTTGCTCTGATAAATAAGTCAGTGCCTCTAACCGAGTAGAAAAGACATGTTCTGCTGATATTTTATCGAGTAACTTCAATTTATCGAAATCAGCTTTCACTCGCTCGCAAACGCTTGAGAGTAAAATGTCCCGCCCTTGATTTCGATAGCTGACAATAATTTCTTCAATGGCAATGGTACTGGTAATGCCAACAAAACGAGCATCCGTTAAATCGATCAACAAGGTTTTATTTTGATCCGACTCTGAAACGCTTTGCTTCAATCCGCGAGCTACGCCAAAACCGATAGGTCCAGAGATATTGAGCAATAAAACGCTATCGTCCATTGAAGCAAGTAATTCTCTTTCCGGGGCTGATAAATGCTCCGCTTCTTTAGCCGTGCACAACTTAATATTATCAAGCTGTATTTCTGATAAGCGACGAATAGTTACTAAGTTTGCTAAAAACACGCCAACTAATACTGCTGTAACTAAGTCAAAAGCGACTGACATAACTAAAGTCGAAAGCATCAAACCAGCACTAAACAACGGAACTTGATGAAGTCGCTTAAGAAAATTCCAATCAATAATGCTGATACCCACATGAGTCAAAATAGCGGCTAAAACAGCCACAGGAATATACGCAGTGTACTCCCCTGCCCACAAAACAATGGCTAAAATAAAAATAGCATGAAGAATGCCTGACAACGGCGTAGTACCACCAGCCCTTAAATTGGTTACCGTACGCATGGTTGCGCCACCACCTGGTAAGGCACCGAATAAGCCCGCAACAATATTACCGATGCCTTGACCAACCAGCTCTTGGTCAGAGTCATGTAATTCATTGGTAATACTGTCAACTGTTAACGAAGTCATTAATGAATCTAAGGTACTTAAGGTCGCAATTAATAACGCTGATTTAATCATTTCACTGGCTAAGACATTGTCCCAAATAGGCATATTAAACGAAGGTAGTTCGCTGGAAATAGCACCAACTACAGGCATTTCAGCACCCGAAAAAACAAAAAATATCGTTGCCCCTGTAACTGCAATAATACTGGCAGGTACTATACGGCTAAATCGTTGTGGCCATAAAAACAAAATGACCAAACAAGCCAGCCCCAATAAAGTATTGGTACTTGTTAATGTGCTTAATGACAACTGCAATTCTGGTAATGAATGACCAAATAATGGCTCTAGCTGGGAAAGGATAATTAATACGCCAATACCCGAGGTAAAACCTGAAATAACCGGGTAGGAAACAAGAATAAAGTACTTTCCTAGCTTAAAAATACCGAAGAGCATTTGAAATAGCCCCGCCAAACTCACCACGGTAAATGCCGCCGCTATGCCGTTATCAGGAGACTGCGCTACAAAGCTAGTTAAAATGGCAACCATGGCAACCGTTAAGCCGGTGTTAGGGCCAGAAATTTGTTGGTTTGTTCCGCCAAATAATGAGGCGAATAACCCTGTTAAAATTGCACAATAAATTCCTGCACTTGCACCAGCGCCCGAAGTAACCCCGAAAGCCAAAGCAAAAGGTAAAGCAACAATTGTTGATGTTATTGCACCAAAAATGTCGCCTTTAATTGTTTGTCGATTAAAATGTGATAAAGAGAGCATGGTTACCTAATTTAAATGTTTTAGTTAATGGCACTATTAATCCTGTTTCAGGTATTAAGTGCTAGATATCTTAGTCGAAATTACAAGTGCTATAAAAATATTCAGTTAAAAACATTCAACAATTGTTACGACCTCTCAAGAGAGAACCAGACACTAACTGTACACTAAAAACCATTTCTTGACACTATTGACAAGTTTTCTAGTTTAGGTATAGGATTACTGGGTTGTTCATTAGTTAGGCACATTAAATACCAATAAAAATATTAGTAAAGTAAAACGATTAAGGAAGCTGTACGGATACCTTTAGATTACTTATAATTAAAGCTAACAAGGTCTTACGAGGTAAAATTTGACTATTTTACCTTTCACCATTTTCTCTAGTTACCTCTAATTTTATAAGATATAGCAAACATCTTAAAATCTACCCAGGTTTCACTATATGGAATTGACAAAGTGTTTTACTTGTTAACTTTGCTTAGTATTTATGTATTAATAAATCAGCTTCACTGAGGTTGGATACAACACAGTCTCTTTCAATGAATTAGCAACCGCTGGCATTATCGGCTTTAATTGATAGAACAGCGATAGGAAAGATAAGTTTTAAAATTATTACAAGCAGGTCAAACTTAAAAAAACACAAATAAACGACCTTAAATATAAATCAACTAGAGAACTGTAGTTATGGAACAGGTTAGCAAATCTCACGAAAATAAAGCTGAAGAGCAAACTGAAGGCGTCGGTCTGTTAGAGCGTCTTTTTAAACTATCACAGCATAAAACCACTGTAAAAACTGAACTCATGGCCGGTCTTACCACCTTCGTGACCATGTCTTACATTATGTTTTTAAACCCAATCATTATGTCTAAAACTGGCATGCCATTTGATGGATTATTTCTAGCAACGTGTTTAGGTGCTGCAATTGCAACCATCTTAATGGGGATGTACGCTAACTGGCCGGTAGGTCTTGCGCCAGGCATGGGATTAAATGCCTTTTTCACCTTCTCAGTCGTTGGTTCCATGGGTTACAGTTGGCAAATAGCCTTAGGTGCAGTATTCCTTTCTGGTGTTATTTTCGTCTTAATGAGTGTCACTCGACTTAGGGAATGGATGCTTGATAGCATCCCCATGAGTTTGCGCCTTGCCATGACTGCAGGTGTTGGTCTCTTCTTAGGTTTCATAGGTTTACGTTTCACCGGCATTGTTGTAGCGAACCCTGACAATGTTGTTGCATTAGCTGACATGACACATTTTGGTTTTGGTCAATTTGGACCTGAAGCCCCTGCATTAGGCTTCCTAAGTTTCTTATTAATCGCTATCTTAAGCTACCGTAAAGTATTTGGTGCGGTACTCATCGGTATAGCAGTAACAACGTTCATTGCCTTTGCGATGACTTGGGTACTCCCTACTGATTTCTTCGTTGTTGCTGAAGCGGCTAAATCATTTGCCCCCGCTTCTGGTTTTGTTGCCTATAAAGGACTACTAGCCATTCCTGAGTTTTCTGCGCTTGAACCTATTTTGTGGAAAGCTGATATTGTTGGCGCTTTTGAAGTTGCTTTAATTCCTGTCATCGTCACCTTCTTATTTGTTAACATCTTCGATACTGCAGGTACCTTAATGGGTGTTGCTGAGCGTGCTAACTTGCAAGACGAAAATGGTAAAATTGAAGGTTTAAGCAAATCTTTAAAAGCTGATTCTATTTCATCTGTTATCGGTACCGCTTTTGGTTGTCCTCCTGTTACCTCGTATGTTGAGTCTGCTGCAGGTGTTGCTGCGGGTGGCCGAACTGGTCTTACTGCCGTTACTATCGGTTTGTTATTTGCTGCTGGTGTGTTCTTCTTACCACTAGCACAAATGCTACCTGGCTTTGCTGTTGATGGTGCACTTATTTATGTAGCCATGTTGATGATGAGCTCTCTTAGAGGCTTAGATTGGGACGACTTAACTGAATATGCTCCTGCAGTATGTACTACGGTTATGATGGCATTCACCTTCTCTATCGCTAATGGTATTGCCTTTGGTTTCATCACTTACACTGTGTTAAAAGTAGGTGCTGGTAAGTCTAGCCAAGTATCTAACGGTGTTTGGGCGTTAACGGTATTATTTGTTGCTAAGTTCATCTTTTTAAATTAAAGATACAATAAGCACAAGTTATGTTTATTATGAATAAAAGCCTTTGCTAGCAAAGGCTTTTTTCGTCTAAACATCCTATATAACCAAACTACCTGAAGATGCTTAGGTATAGCCTTTTATTAGTTTTAATTACTCACTTAAAAGAAGCAATTATGAAACATACAATTGAAGTAATGATCTCAGAAGAAAAAATAAAAACACGTGTCGCACAATTAGGGCTTCAAATTAGTGAGCATTATCAAGACAGCGATAACTTAGTTATGGTCGGCTTGCTTCGCGGCTCATTTGTTTTTATGGCTGATTTGGCAAGAGTCATTACCGTTAATCATAGTGTTGATTTTATGACGGCATCGAGCTATGGCAATGGCATGGAGAGCTCTCGTGACGTTCATATACTTAAAGACCTTGATGATAACATCGAAGGCAAAGACGTCTTGTTGGTAGAGGACATTATTGATACTGGCAATACCTTAAGTAAAGTATTACAGATCTTAAATTTACGTGGACCAAATTCTATACAAATTTGTACGTTATTAGATAAACCTACTCGCCGAGAAGAAGATGTTGCGGTTAAATGGATAGGCTTTGAAATCCCCGATGAATTTGTCGTTGGTGTTGGTATTGATTACGCACAAAAATATCGTCACCTACCCTATATTGGTAAAGTAATACCTACCGTTTAAATAAAGTTGATGGTAAATTTAGCATATAAAAAATCCGATACTGAATCGGATTTTTTGTTCTTATCTCAAAATTTGATAATAATAGTGACTTTTTAATTAACGACGTGAACGTTTATGTTTCATTGAACGAAATTTTGCTAATTGTTCCTCAGTTAATACACTTTTCATAGCAAATTTACTTTTTGCTTTAGTCAACGCCATCGCAGCAAAAACATCTTGGTTGCCTGCCTGTAATTGCACAAAAGCTTCCTCGTCAAAGTTATCAGCAGACATTAACGTTTTAACTTGCTCTCTAAAAGCTTTCATCGCCGGCTTTAAGACTTCCATCTGCGCTTTCTCTTCGCTTCTCAGTGCTTTAATATCGGCTTGTTGGCTTTCTGACAGATCTAATTTACGACTGAGCTTCGCGAATTTTTTTTCACTCATTTGATGATAACTATTATCGCGCTCACCTTGATAGTTAACACCGTTATGACCTGCGAAGCTGGCAGGAGCTAAAACCAATGCTGAACAAAGTGAAGTGACTACTGCAATATTTTTGAATGTGATTTTCATTTGATAGTTCCTTTTGGGTATATTGTTTTTTAACTAATAATTAAGTTCAGCGTTAGTATATCGAGCCTTTGTGCAAAGCAGTGCAAGACTATGTAAAGCTATGTAAAGTTATTCTCTGCTTCACTATAATCACGTAAACTAGCTGGTAGTTACTACTAAGCAATTGCAAAATTAATTTATTATTTCTAAAAAGCAGCCACTCATATGACACAATCCACAGTGCAAACTAAACACATTTTATTAATTGATGATGATGCTGAACTTGCCGAATTATTAACCGAGTACCTTGATAGTGAAAATTTCAAGGTAACTTCATGTTTAGATGGTGCTAGTGGTTTAGCAAAAGCGTTTGACGATAGTTTCGATTTGATTTTACTCGATGTCATGATGCCAATATTAAATGGCTTTGAGGTATTAAAGGCCCTAGGCGGTAATCATAAAACGCCTATTTTGATGTTAACGGCTAAAGGTGATGATAATGACCGAATTTTGGGGCTTGAATTAGGCGCTGATGACTACTTAGCAAAACCGTTTAAACATCGTGAATTATTAGCACGTATTAAAGCGATATTAAGACGTATCTCCATTGTTAAAAGTCAAAGCACATTAGCAGTAAATGCCCCAACCAAACAACTTACCATTAATCAGGTCAAAGTTAACCAAGCAACCCGTGAAATAACTTGTCGAGAGCGTTTACTTGAATTAACAGGTACCGAATATTTAGTGCTGGTTTATATGATTGAAAATCACAGTAAAATCATCAGTAAAGCTGAAATATCTGAAAAAGTACTACAACGTAAACTCAGCCCATACGATAGAACTGTTGATGTGCACGTGGGCAATGTTCGTAGAAAACTGCTCGTTATTGATCCCGTAGATAAGATGAAAACGGTACGTGGGGCTGGTTATGTCTTTTTACAAGGAGAAGAATAGGTATGTTCAAGTTACCACCGGCATGGTCTAAAAAATTTTCCTTAGGCATTAGCTTAAAGCTATTTTTGGCTTTCTGGCTAGTTATACTTACCTCTGTGCTTATTAGTTACCTCGTTACTATGCAGTTTCGTCATAGTCCTATCCAAGAACAAGCTAACCCACAACAATTAAAACTATTAAAGCAATACACGCAAAAACTAGCAGATAAGGATCAGGTAAGACTTAAAAAGGTACAGGAGAACTTCCGCCGTAAATATCACCAGTATTTACTCATAAAAAAAATAAGTAACAACAAAGTTTATACACCAAGAAAACGAGGCTGGTCAGAAGTAAGAGATTATTTAACAAAGCATCCGCTCGAAAATCCCGTCACTGTTGATTTTGCTTTTACCAAAGTGACGTCTTCTGAGCCCATAATAATTAATGGCGAGCAGTTCCAACTGTTCATTGCCAATGAAGTTCACCGTAAACGTTTAGTGAGTTTGGTCAATCAACTACCTGTTGCTTTGCGTTTATTGATGTTATTAACGATTAGTTTCCTATCATGCTGGTTACTAGCGAAAAGCTTTACTAATCCATTAATAGCCATACAAAAAGCAAGTGAGAGTATAGGCGAAGGCAAATTAGCGACTCGTATAACAAAGTTTGACCAGCGCTCTGACGAGTTTGGTACCCTTGCACGTAGCTTTAATAAAATGGCTGAGCAACTAGAAAATAATATTACTGCGCATCAGCGTTTATTGGGTGATGTGTCTCATGAGCTTAGATCGCCATTAACTCGTTTACAACTTGCCGTTGCCTTAGCTGAAAAAAATATGGGCAATGACGTTGAACAACAAAAACATTTGAACCGCTGTGAAACTGAAGTTGAGCGATTAGATGAAATGATAGCCGATGTGCTTACCCTTTCAAGACTAGAACATAACCAAAATGTTTTTGCTGCTGATGATATTGATCTCAGTACTTTAGTCGCTCAAGTTGTTAATGATTGTCAATACTTTGCGACCAGCAGAAATGTCACTATCGATCTCAAAACTCAAGCTAACTGTGCTCTTTTAGCTGACAGTAAACTGCTGAGCAGTGCGATCAGTAATGTGGTAAATAACGCAGTAAAATATTCGCCAAACGACCAAGTAGTGACAGTTGAATTACGTCAGATAAATGAGCAGATAATATTAAGTGTTTCTGATCAAGGACCTGGTGTACCGAATGAAATGATAGAGAAACTTTTCACTCCTTTTTTTCGTGTAGCCGATGGTAGAGAAAGAAGTAGCGGAGGCACAGGTTTAGGCCTAGCAATAGCCCAACAAGCCATACTATTCCACCAGGGTGACATAGTTGCACAAAATCAAGAATCAAGCGGTCTTAAAGTCATCATTACCCTACCGACTTTATTGAAGCAGAATAAAAGTAATACCTAAGTAACAATGACTAATACCAAGTGCATTAATTTATTGACCACTTAGCGAGAATCAAAAGGTTTAGAAGCAAGGCATTGGTTGAAGAGAATGGTTTTCAGGAGAATATACTCCTGCATTCTCTAATAAGCTGCATCCATGCAGCGTCCTTGTCAAAATCAATAACGCCGCATGTAAGCCTTTACCTTTTATTAGATACTCGCCCTTCGGGAGTTTATTAGCACGCTGATAACATCACAGAATGAATGAAATATAGAATAACTATGTTTAAGTAATTTTACTTGTTCTAAGCTCGCAAATATAACTCTAAGTTGACCAATTAATTAGTGCAATTGGTATAAACGGGTGTGTAGCGCATTAAGTAGGCAACTGGTCGTATTAAGCTGTCATTACCGAAAGATTAAAGATAGCTTTATGGTCTTATACCAAACGGATTAATACCAATAACTACAATAGGAATTGTCATGTTACGTCTAATAACTACTTTATCATTCGCAAGCCTGCTTATTACCGCAAATAGCTTTGCTGCTGAAATCACGCTAACCACCCCTGATAACTTCGCTTTAAAAGCTGATTATTATCCCAGTAACAATGGCGTAAAACCCGCTATTAAGCGTGCCGTGTTGATGCTCCATCAATGCAATTACAACCGCACTATGTATGACAATATTGGTGCTCAGCTAGCTCAACAATCTATCCATGCCTTGAGTCTAGATTTTAGAGGTTTTGGTGAGAGTATAAGTAGCGAATTTAATGTTGCAGACGTTCGGAAATTACCACAAGCAGAACGAGGAAAAGCTTGGTCTAATATGTCATCACACTGGCCTGAAGACGTACAATTAGCTTTTAATTATTTAAAAGAGAAAGTGGGTAACAACGGTAAAGTAGGCATCATCGGTGCTAGTTGCGGAGGAAGCCAAGCTATCAACTTAGCAGAAAAAGAAAGCATCAGTGCGATCAGCTTTTTCTCTTCCTCTCAACGAGATGAAAACATTGCTCGCTACGGCAAAACACTTATTGATACGCCTACCTTAATCATCGCCTCAGAAGATGATGGTAGAACGTTCACCAGTGCTCAACAGTTATTTTCAACCGCGAAAAATCCTAGTAGTAAAATGATATCTTACAAGGGCAGCATGCACGGCTATCCATTACTAGATAGTGATAAGGCATTAGAAACAACCATTGTCACTTGGTTTTCTAGTGAATTGAACAAATAGCCTAGAAACGTTTAGAGTGACGGTAAACACCAGTAATTAACTACGCTTGTGTTTACCAGTGCTGACTGCCTATAGAGCAGTAAACGGAGAAGTAGCAGAGTCCCTAAAGTTGTTTTTATTAACTTGATAGCAGGTAAATATCTTTCCACATTTAATTTTGCTAGATTCAATGACAATATCATCCTCAGCGATGACTTTTTTTATATCAAATGAAGTGTAATTAAACACGTTTTCAAGTGAATCATTTTTCATTCTATTGGCTGTGCTATTTGGCAAGTTTAACCATTGAATTTCGGTCGATGGTTTAGATAACCTTTCTGTAAACTCTTCATCTTTAATAGTTTGAACTGACAATTTACTAATAACTTTATTGACTTTAATATAATGTTCTTTATCAACCTGACCCGTTTTATACAAATAAGCAGCATATTTTTGTGCGAGCAGGTGTTTATCTTCAAGCGCTTTTACCAGCCACTTGTCCGATTCACCTACGTCTTTAATGCCCAGTTCGCCTGTGCCAAAAATAGCCCCTAATAAAAAGGCTGATTCAACATTGCCATTTTTAGCGGCTTTTCTTAAATACTTAATGCCTTTATCCGTATCAATAAAGTCCTCTTCCATTAAATAAAAAATTCCTACTCGATACTGTGCATAAGCAGATTGGTATATTGACGCTTTACGAAAGTATTGAATGGATTTCTCGAGGCTTTTTTTAGTACCATGACCTTGATAATAAAGCTCAGCTAGCATCGACATTGCATCAGCGCTCTTCCCTTTAGCCATAACTTGCCATTTATTGAAATAATCGACACATTGTTTTTCCATGCATTCTTCGACAGGCAGGGCCAAACTTGGTATAGGTGCGGCAGTGAGGGTGAAAATGGTGACAAATAAATATAGCTTGAAGTAAGTAATTGTTATTATTCCGTTAATACAATAAGTGACTTAAAATCATACTATATAAAAAGCGATAGGACTACAATTGGAATTTAATAAATAATAACGTTAAAATCTTTGTTCACTGTTAACAAAAATGGACATCAAACGCTTTTAATTCAACATCGGTGACAACTGTCGTTATGTATCATCTAACATTAGTTACTCGTTATTGAACACACTACTAAAACGTTATTAACAACAGTAAAAGGCCATTGACTAACTTTATAACTCAAATAATTAATAAGGTTTTGTAACCTTAGCTACAAGTTTTATTAAAATTACTATATTCTCAATTAAGGTAATACCTCGTTTAAGTGGCTAACCCTTCAATAAATCAAGGACATCATCAGGCTCACATTATGATAAAAATCACCCATTCAGAAAGTTTTAAAAAGCTATTTTTTACTTTATTTAGCGTGGTTATCCTTTTATTAAGTGTCAATGTGCCAGGTACTTTGGCCGCTAATAATGATGAAGATTACCTCGCGGTTACCACTGAAAACCCCAATATTGACCTTGGCGAATTAGAGTTTTCCCTTACGCCTTTAACTAAAGGTGAATTAACGATAGAGGTAGATGCTTGGTTAGCCATTTTAAAAGCAAGAGCCACTATTGTTAGTGAAGCAGAAATTCTAGTTAGTCAAAAACAAAAAAAGATTTTGGCTGCCCAAGAGATTTCTGATATCAGCACTGAAAGTGCAATCCTACTTGATAAAAGTAAAAACGATAAAGCGGCAGCGAAAGAATTAAAAGAAGATTTGGATGAAATTAAATCGCTTGCCAGAGATATAAAGCACAAAAAAGCAGATAAAGCGGTAGATGAACTATCAAAAACACCTGAATCTCTCAACCAGCTCGCCAAAAAAGCAGACTTGTACAGTCATAAAATGCAAAAAAGGCGCGAGTTGTTAATTAAAAATCTTACTCAATTAAGAGAAAAGAAAAATGATGCGTTAGAGCGTTTTCAATTGGTGCTTAGTAGCTGGGAAAGCAAAGGTGGAGATGGCACTGAGTTGCACCTATATGCCAACGCACTATCAGGTACAAACGTTGATTTAACTGATAGTGATGCAGCTTGGTTAACGATTAAAGGCTGGCTCTTATCCCAAGATGGTGGCTTACGTTGGTTAGCAAATATCATCAAATTCACTTTAGCATTGTTCTTTATATACATACTTTCTAGAACCGCCGGAAAAATAACTGATGCAGCACTTAATCGTAATAGTAATTTATCAACGTTACTAAAATTATTTATCAAAGTATCTGTTCGTCGAGTAATTTTAATTATAGGTTTTATTGTTTCACTGACTTTAATTGAAATAAATGTCGCCCCGGTATTAGCTCTAATTGGTGCCGCAGGTTTAGTGGTTGGTTTAGCGCTACAAGGTACGCTAAGTAACTTTGCCAGCGGCATGCTCATTCTAATTTATCGCCCATTTGATGTCGGTGATATCATTGAAATTGATGGTGTGACTGGAACCGTTCATTCTATGACCTTATTATCTACGTCTATCAAAACATTTGATAACCAACACTTGGTGGTGCCTAACAACAATATCTGGGGTACAACTATTGTTAACGTGACAGGAAGTAGAACACGCCGTGTTGATCTTGTATTTGGCATAGGTTATGGCGATGACATGGTTAAAGCTGAAAAGATTATGCTTGATGTAGTAAGTAGGCATGAACTCATACTCGAGAACCCGGCTCCTGTCGTTAAAGTTAATGAATTAGCTGATTCGTCAGTTAACTTTGTTTGTCGTCCTTGGGTGAAAACAGAAAATTACTTAGATGTTTATTGGGATATTACTCGCCAAGTTAAAGAAGAGTTTGATAAACAAGGTGTTTCAATACCATTCCCACAACGCGATGTACATGTCCATCAGGTTGCTGAAATCACTGAGAAGTAACACCTATCAACTAGGATGAGTTTACATTAGTTACACTAAACCAGTAAGGTGGGTTTAAACCACTGCCTTATTGGTGAGTAACATTAACCACTGTAAGCTTTACTTGATAGAAAATATCTAAGAAGTAGATTCTAATAAATTGCGGTGATTTCCTACCAAAGAGTTAGTTCAGCCAATTATCATTTTAGATGGCAGCACTGCAAAAAAATTAGGAATATTCGAATTGAGCTTTTAACTTATATTGTCATGGTCAAGGTATTTGGGATCTTCAACTTGAATATGATTTACTAACCAATCATTTAAAAAGTAAAGTAACTCCAAAGAAATAGTACCTATTCTTAATGATTGCTGCTTTATTTTATCAAGCTCATCGATAAAAAATTGATGCTCACTTTTATGCTGTTCAATCCCCCCTTGAGATAACGTAGTAAAGTATTGCTCTTCTTCATCGAAGTGGTATTTTGTGTAGTCTTGAAGCTCATCAAATAGAGGCATAATAACGTCTATGTCACTGTCTTCTTCAGAAGCGACATAAATCTTATTCATTATGTCAAAGAGCTGTTTGTGTTGGGTATCTATCATATCAATACCAATAGAATAACTATCCTGCCATATTACCTGTGTCATGCTGCTTCCAATAATGTCTTTGAGCACATTATATACAACTAGATAAATACTTAAATTAACGTTCACTACGTTTTTGATTTAAGTCAATGTTTTAGGAGGAATTTGAAAGTGTTGATTTAAATCAGCGTTAACTTTTAGTTTGTATGTATACTAAAATACTTAATTAATTATGAAATATTTACAGTCTTTATGAAAACATTTATTTGGAATAGTAATTACGAAACAGGTGTTGCTAAAGTTGATGATCAACACCAATGTCTCGTCGAAATAATTAATGAATATAGTCACTTATTAGCAAACAATACAACAACCGAAACGGATATCGAACTAACACTGAATAAGCTCATTGATTACACCAAATTTCATTTTAAGGATGAGGAACAGTTGATGCGCAGTGTGGGTTTAGATACTCGTCACATCACGCATCACGAAAAATTACACCGTGATATTCTTGATGAAATATCTACCTTATTGTCTGATCAAGTGACGGATAAGTTATCTATCGCACGCTACATTTTAGACCTTATTATACACTGGCTTGTTTATCATATTCTGGGCACAGATATGAATATGGCAAAACAAATGAACGCAATACAAGGAGGGCTCTCAGCACGCGATGCTTATGACTTTGAAGAAAGGATTAAAGACAAGTCTACAGAGCCATTACTTGAAGCACTTAATGCACTATTTATTCAAATCTCCGAAAGAAACAAAGATTTAATGGAGCTTAATAAAACCCTTGAAGCCAAAGTTATTTCACGCACCCAACAATTAAGTGAGCGTAATAAGGAGTTAGCGATATTATCATTAACGGATCCTCTCACCAACATGGCAAACCGTCGTCATGCTATGCAACAGTTAACCTTGTTATGGGAAGAGTCAGTAAATAATAATTTACCACTTAGCTGCTTGATGATAGATATTGATTACTTTAAGCAAATTAACGACACCCATGGTCATGATATAGGCGATGTGGTGTTAATTGAATTAGCCAGAGTATTTCAACATGCGATAAGAACGGACGATATTGCTTGTCGTTTAGGTGGCGATGAATTTTTTATAATTTGTCCCGCTACGGAGCTCGAAGGTGGTTTGCTTATTGCTGAATTAATAAATGAACAAGTAGAGTCGCTAAGTATTGATATATCTGACAGCCAACTTTCACTAAGCACCAGTATAGGCGTTGCAACAAAAACCGCACAAATGACAAGTATTGAAGATCTGATGAAAGCTGCTGATGATGGGGTTTATTCTGCTAAATCAAATGGCCGTGGTTGTGCTAAAAGTATTCAATAATTAGTATTTTAAACGTCCAAACTTAAAGCCTATTAACTTAAAACCTACTGATTACCATATTCAAAGTCAGTTAAGTACTGAGGAAGTAACTCAGGTGCTAATGGCTTTGAAAAGTAATAACCTTGGATATAATCACAACCTAATGAGACAAGAATATCAACTTCTTGTTTTAATTCGACACCTTCGGCAACAACAGAGATACCAAGTGCTTTAGCCATTGAAATAATAGCTGACACAAGCACTTTATCACCTTCTACTTTTGTCATTTCAGAAATAAAACCTCTATCTATTTTTAAAGTGTCGATTGGGAATCTACGTAAATAATTTAAGGATGAATAGCCAGTACCAAAGTCATCTAATGCGATGGTACAACCCGCGTTTTGCAGTTTATTGAGTAAAGTTATGCATCTATCATTTTCAGGCGCAAGAACACTTTCAGTTAACTCAAAACATATGCTTTCAGGGTTAAGGTCATATTTTTTTATCGTATCAAGCCATGAAATATCATTCAGACCAGAAGTGAATTCATAGATAGATCGGTTTACATTAAAAACGATATCACTAAAGCCCATTTTTCTGAGCTTGCATAATTCGGTACAGGCTAGATTTAAAACCAAGTCTCCTATTTTCGATATCAAACCAAACTTTTCGGCTGTCGGAATAAAATCTACAGGAGAAACCCATTTGCCATGCATATTCCATCGAATTAGGACTTCAAATTTAGTAACCGATTTATTTTTCAGTGATACGATAGGTTGGTAAACCACACAAAAGTCATTATTTTCAATAGCGGACTCTAGCGATAGCTTTAATTGTTCTTCTTTATTTGCTTTATCAGATAGCAGTTGACTATAAAATTCATAAGAATTTCGGCCATTGTCTTTAGCAGCAAACATAGCTTGTTCTGCTTTTTCAAATAACCGATGTACATCCTGTGTATCTTGTCTAAAGCAAGCAACACCGATACTCAATGTTATTTTTATATTAATACCTTCTATGACAAAGGGTTTTAAGAATGCATGCGTCACTTTGTCGATAAAATAAACTATCGAATCCTGATTAGTTATGTGGTTAATAAATAATGCAAAATTATCGCCACTAGTACGCGCTACAATATCGCTTGATCTAATCAATGACTGGAGCCTACTAGATACTTGCATAAGTACTTCATCACCGAATGCATGACTATAAAGACTATTAAACTTATTAAAAAAATCAATATCTATAACGAGTAAGGCCGCAGGAGTAGTACATTCAAGCTGATTTGAGTATTGTATTATTGACCGTTCGATAAAGGTGAATAATGTTTTTTTATTGGCTGTTTTGGTTAAATCGTCATATGAATCTTGAAATTTTATTTTTTCTTTCGCTATATATTGCTCTGTGATATCAGAAAAAAAAGCGGTGTAATGTGTCAATTCATTAGACTCATCTACAATAGCAGTAATAGAAAGCCATTCTAAATATTCACTACCATTTTTACATTTATTCCAAATCTCACCTTGCCAGTGACCATTTTATTGATGTCTGCCCACATGGTCTGATAAAAGGCTTTAGTTTGCTTTCCAGAATTTAAAATTTTGGGTGTTTTGCCATGCAAATCAGCTTGTGTGTACCCAGTCATACGCGTAAATGACGGGTTAATATAAGTTATAAATTTGTCTTTATCGCACACCATGATAGCTTCGTGAGTATTAGCAATGATATTATTAGAAAATTCTATTTTTTTTAAGTAGCTACTTTTATGTATTTCTTTCTCTATCAAACCAGAAAAAAGCATAAAGAGTGTTTCCACTTCCAGAACATTACTAATATTATCTTCAAACAAAGCGACCAAAATTGCACTAACTTGCCCTTTACTCGTTTTTAAAGGAATGCCTACATAACCATCAATTTTCATATCTTTGAGTAAGAGGTCATCTGGATACAGATGTTGAATATTACAACGATGGGTACAAATAGATTCATTAGAAACTTCAGCACAGGGAGAAGATTTAAGTGCATAAGTAAAGTTGTCAACTATGCAACCTCTATTAGCGACAGCAATAGAGGTTGCATTGGTTTTGGAGTCATCAATACTCGCTATAAAAACAAAATCTGCATCAATGGCACGACTTAGTGACAAACAAATTTCATCAAAAAAATTATCACTATTGATGTCTGAAATGCTTTTTACGATACTTGTTATTCGATGAACATTCATAAATATCTTTCACTCAGATAAGTTTTTTATAAGAGAACTATATTAAGGATATTTTATTTAGAAAGCCCTTTTCCACCGATGGCTAAATCCTTTTTTATACAATATAACAAGTTAGTTCAGTTATTAATATGATGGGTGTCAACAAACAATCGTTTAAATGAACGTTGAAATGCCCATCTAGGTTTAGATGTATGCTTTACTGATGAGTGGGGATTGAGCTAAGTAATTTGGAAGTAGCAATATAACTTGTCTTTTTTGTGACAGAGTTATGTGGCAGAATTTTTACCGTAGTTAAGAACGAAAAAGCCCCTGTAAAACAGAGGCTTATCTATAGAATATGGCGGTGAGCGAGAGATTCGAACTCTCGAAAGGGATAAACCTTTACACGCTTTCCAGGCGTGCGCCTTCAGCCACTCGGCCAGCTCACCAAATTTTGTATGATATTTAAAATGTTATCTTCATCATTGCTTCCAATTCAGTACTCAGTTGATATACACGTTATACATGTAAAATCACCATACTAACCATTAAGCTAGGTACCTTAACGTCAACAGGCGCTATGGTAGAAAAAAAGCCTTGCTGGTGCAAGGCTATTTTAATTTTATCGTTAAAAAATGGTTTAAGTGCTGTTTATTTATTCATAAATATTAAAAATGAATGAATTACACGACAAAGCTAGGCATTACCTTTTACTTTTAATTTATTTTCTGCGGCAAAGTTAAGCATTCTATTTAAAGGAATTAAGGCCTGTGCAGCTAGATTTTCATCAACGTTGATTTCTTTACCAACAGGGCTGACTAACGCATCATGAATCGATTTAAGACCATTCATTGCCATCCAAGGGCAACTAGCGCAACTTCTACAGGTTGCACCGTTACCGCCTGTAGGAGCGGCTACAAAGGTCTTTCCAGGGTTAGCTTGTTCCATCTTATAAAAGATACCTTTATCCGTTGCGACGATAAAGTGGGTATTAGGCATGTCTTGGCTTGCTTTAATTAGCTGGCTGGTTGAGCCTACAGCATCGGCCATTTCAACAACGTTAGCAGGTGACTCTGGGTGAACAAGTACTGCTGCCTCGGGGTATTGTAGCTTGAGATCACGAAGTGCATTTGCTTTGAATTCATCATGAACGATACAAGCGCCCTGCCACATCAGCATTTTGGCACCTGTTTCTTTTTCGATGTATGAACCCAAGTGACGATCTGGCCCCCATAGAATAGGCTTACCTTCACTCTCAAGCATATCAACTATTTCTAGTGCAATACTCGATGTTACCACCCAATCAGCCCTAGCTTTAACTGCTGCTGAGGTATTTGCATAAACAACAACCGTATGGTCTGGATGCTCATCACAAAAAGCAGAAAACTCTTCAATAGGACAACCTAAGTCTAACGAACAGGTCGCTTCAAGCTCAGGCATTAAAACAGTTTTTTCTGGTGTTAAAATTTTAGCCGTTTCGCCCATAAACTTCACACCAGCAACAATTAAGGTCTCTGCCGAGTGCTGTTTACCAAAACGAGCCATCTCTAGAGAATCAGCGACACAACCACCGGTTTCTTCCGCAAGAGCTTGAATCTCAGGGTCAGTATAATAATGCGCAACCAATACGGCATTCTTTTCAATTAAGAGCAGTTTAATTTTCTCTATGTATTGTGCCTTTTCATCATTGGCTAAAGGTTTTGGTTTGGCTGGAAATTGAAAATCAAAATCTACCGCAGTATTACTTATACTCATGGATTCTCTCTAATTCAGGACACGTAAAAACGCGGTAATTATAAGGGAAAGTAATACTAATGTGTAGTGGAGAATGGTCAGCTTAAACGGTTAAACGCTTTGGTTATGAGTTATGTGAATCTTAAAGGGTATTTAGAATAGTTATTGAATTACTGATTGAATTAAAAGTGGATAGCTGTGCAGGGTTTGAGGCTTGGCTTTAATTCTAAGAAGTTATATCACTGTAGAAATTTATGATAAGGCTTATCATTATTCTTTAAATTAGAAGTGGTCGGCCGTGGAGGATTTGAAGCTTTGAATCAATTGGACTTAAACGGTTAAAAGCCTTGGCTTTAATTCTAAGAAGTTATATCTCTGTAGAAATTTATGATGAGGCTTATCATTATTCTTTAAATTAGGAGTGGTCGGCCGTGAAGGATTTGAACCTTCGACAAATTGGTTAAAAGCCAACTGCTCTGCCAACTGAGCTAAGGGCCGTTCCTAATTATAACTAAATGATAAATGTTCTTGAATTGGTCAGCCGTGAAGAATTTGAAGCTTTGAATAAATTTAGCTTAAACGTTTAAAAGCCTTGGATTTAATTCTAAGAAGTTATATCACTGTAGAAATATGATGAGGCTTATCGTTATTCTTTAAATTAGGAGTGGTCGGCCGTGAAGGATTTGAAGCTTTGAATAAATTGGACTTAAACGGTTAAAAGCCTTGGCTTTAATTCTAAGAAGTTAAATCTCTGTAGAAATATATGATGAGGCTTATCGTTATTCTTTAATTATGAGTGGTCGGCCGTGAAGGATTTGAAGCTTTGAATAAATTGGACTTAAACGGTTAAAAGCCTTGGCTTTAATTCTAAGAAGTTATATCTCTGTATAAATATATGATGAGGCTTATCGTTATTCTTTAAATTAGGAGTGGTCGGCCGTGAAGGATTTGAACCTTCGACAAATTGGTTAAAAGCCAACTGCTCTACCAACTGAGCTAACGGCCGTTCCTAACTATAAATAAATGATAAATGTTCTTGAATTGGTCAACCGTGAAGAATTTTAAGCTTTGAATAAATTTAGCTTAAACGGTTAAAAGCCTTAGCTTTAATTCTAAGAAGTTATATCACTGTAGAAATATGATGAAGCTTATTGCTGTTCTTTAGATTAGGAGTGGTCGGCCGTGAAGGATTTGAACCTTCGACAAATTGGTTAAAAGCCAACTGCTCTACCAACTGAGCTAACGGCCGTTCCTAATAATATACACTTTTACTTTCTTGAAATGGTCGGCCGTGAAGGATTTGAACCTTCGACAAATTGGTTAAAAGCCAACTGCTCTACCAACTGAGCTAACGGCCGATTCAAGATTTGTTTCGATTTACATGCTCAATTATCTATTATAATAACGAGACTTTTAATTCAAACTCAAAGTTATTACTTTGAATTAGAAAGTGGTCGGCCGTGAAGGATTTGAACCTTCGACAAATTGGTTAAAAGCCAACTGCTCTACCAACTGAGCTAACGGCCGTTTTATCTTATAAGTAAATATTAATCGTTCTTGAATTGGTCGGCCGTGAAGGATTTGAACCTTCGACAAATTGGTTAAAAGCCAACTGCTCTACCAACTGAGCTAACGGCCGATTCAAGAGTTACATTATAAATTTACTTGCTCCCTTATCTTTACGATAAATCGATTACGATAAAGAGACTTTTTATTCAAAATAAAACATCACTTCAACAAGCGAATATTTTACCTTAGAAATTGGTCGGCCGTGAAGGATTTGAACCTTCGACAAATTGGTTAAAAGCCAACTGCTCTACCAACTGAGCTAACGGCCGACATGCATTGAGTCACTGCCTCAATGCGGGGCATATAATACTCATAATTTATTTAAGTGCAACAATAAACTTCGTTTTTCTTAATATAATTTACTGTTCGAGCAATTTGTCAGCAATGCGCTAGTTTTATCATCAACAAAAAGCAATTTAGTGCCAATAGCCTATAAATACTTTACTTAGTTAAACTGGCTAAACGTGGCTTGCCAAGTTTTGCCGCTGTTGATTCTGGGTACTCTTTTATCAACTGTTGATAGGTTGAAATCGCTTTTTTAGCATTATTTTGCTTTTGAGCAACCATAGCAAGCTTTAATAGTGCATCAGGACGCTTAGTTGAGTCTTTATGTTTGTTAACAACAATTAAGAACTCTTGTTCAGCTTGTGCAAGTTCGCCTTGATTAAAGAGTAATTGGCCTAACCAATAATGGGCGTTAGGTGCATAGCTTGAATTTGGAAAGCTTTTATTAAAGGCTCTAAATTCAACAATAGCTTGCTGGTAACGTTTATCTTTTAAAACGAGATTAAGTGCATGGTCATAAGTTTCATTTTCAGTTAAGTTATTACTGTAACTAGTTGCATTGCCTGCGGTGCTAATCGTCGCAACTGGGCTCGTAGTAACTGAAGCAGTTTTACTTGTTGATTTAAGTACTTCATTAACTCGTCTATCAATTTCTTTATACAGCTCTCGTTGACGCTCTAATACTTGACTTAATTTGTGGGTATGCAATTCAGTCACGCCACGAAGTTCATTCACTTCATTTTGTAAAAGATCCAACTGACGTTGTATATTCACTTGTGCCTTATTACGTGAGTCTAACTTACGTGACAAGGTTGTTAATTGCTCTGTTAACGCTGAAGAGTCGATAGAATTGGCGTTAACATCAATGACTGGCGCTTGAGCTACAGCTAACGCACTAACGGCGCTAGCTGTAAACATCATGCCAAATAAAACTTTATTCAGTTTCATTCAGTTACCTGCTTAGTTGAGACTTATTAAGTCTTAGTAAGTATTAGTAAGTATTAGTAAACTAGTACGGCACGACGGTTTTTAGAGAAAGCATTTTCGCTACGATCTTTAACCATTGGTTTTTCTTCACCGTAGCTAACTACAGTAAGTTGGCCTGCAGCAACACCCATGTTTTCTAAATAAGTAACTACTGATTTAGCACGACGTTCGCCTAGTGCAATATTATATTCAGGTGTACCACGTTCATCGGCATGACCTTCAATTAATACTTTTACATCTGAGTTAGCATTTAAGAATTTAGCATGTGCATCTAAAATAGCTGAGAACTGGTCGTTTACGTTAGAAACATCAAAATCAAAGTAAATGATGTGTTCTGAACGTAATTGCGCTAATTCTTGACGTTTTTGTTCTTCAATTTCTGCAGCACGTTTTGCCGCTGTAACTTGAACTGCTTCTTGAGCTTTTTGAGCATCTTCCGCATTTTTAGTAATTTGGGCATTAGTATCGACTTGGCTTTGCTCATCGGTGTCAGAGTTTGAGCTACAAGCAGATAGAATGGTAAGAGGTAAAGCAATTGCTAAGCATTTTACTATGTTATTAAAGCGCATTTTATTTTCCTTTGTTCTAAAATTATAAGTTAAAATTCAATTAGTTATTTGTATATCTTATTATTATAAAAATGGTGACCAAGCAGGTGCTTTCACTTGACCATCAAGTGCAGGCAATCTAGCTTTAAAGCGACCATCTACCGACACTAAACCCAATACTTGTCGATTATTATGTAAGGTACTGTATATGATCATACCACCGTTTGGTGACACACTTGGCGATTCATCTAAACGAGTTTCGGTTAACACCTGAAATAAACCAGATGATAATTCTTGCTTCGCTAAACGATATTTACCACGCGTTCTGTTGACCATAATCAGTTGTTTACCATCAGGTGTTACTGAACCTCCTAGGTTCACCTCGCCATCAAAAGTTAAACGTCTTACTTTCCCCCCGGCTAAATCTACGCGATATAGCTGCGGTTTTCCACCCCGTTCTGAACTAAATATCAATGAATTACCATCTGGAGTCCAACTCGGCTCAGTATCTATCGCTCGATTACGTGTTATGCGACGTAATTTCATGGTAGCTAACTCCATAACATATAAATCTGGATTACCATCTTTTGATAAGACCATTGCCATGCTCTTTCCATCAGGAGAAAATCGTGGGGCACTGTTTATACCATTAAATGAGCTAATTGATTTTCTCACGCCGGTATAAATATCAATACTGTGGATTTGTGCTTGACGGTTTTCAAATGAAACATACGCTAATTGGTCACCATTAGGATGCCAAGATGGTGACATTAATGGTTCTTTAGAACTTAACAATACATGTTCATTAAAACCATCATAATCAGCAAAAGCGAGTTGGTATGGATACTTTCCTTGATCGCGAACAATAACATAGGCAATTTTGCTTAAAAATGCGCCTTTACTTCCCGTAAGTTTTTCATAAATAACATTACTGATACTGTGTGCATAACGACGTGCTTGATTCAGTTGTATGTTAGCGCTACTTTGCGCCAATATATGATCCTTAGGATTAACTAATTCACCATTACTGAGCATTGAGGTTTCACCGCCGGTGATCTGTCCGCGTATCACGTCAACTAACTGGTAACTGACTTGATAACGACCTGGTGCAACTTCGTTGATATTACCTAATAATACGGCTTCAGCACCCAAGTTAGCCCAAGCACTGTAATCAATTGCTTTAGCATCCGAGATAGTTTGCGGAAATCTATCTATTGCAATAGGGCTAAACTTGCCACTACGTAATAAATCATCACTAATAACTTTTGATAATAATTCTGGTCGCTCGCCGGTACCAGTCCAATTGAAAGGGATTATAGCTATTGGTCTTGCGCTATCTACGCCCCCGGTAATGACAATTTCTAATGCCGCCATTGCCTTAACAGAAGTGAATGCAATCAAGGCACCAAATACAATGTTTGATAATAATTTCATATTTTTAATACTTTTCCTTTAAATAGCTTGAGGTATTGCTATTAAATTAACTGGTTTAATATTTTAATAAAACCATGTAGCCAAACACGGTCCTATAATCTCTATTAAAATATACTGATAAATAATATCAGTTAAAATTTGGGTTCTACCGTAACCGCAATTTCTCGCATTTCTTTAAATACTTCAGGATCTTTAGAAACTGGTAACGTACCTGCTTTACCAATGGCTATATTGGCGGCATCACACACCACTTTATCGCCTTGCCCTACTTTTACATCAATAACGAAGCCAGAAGGTGCCAGCGTGAGCGTTAATCGACAAGATTTATCTGCCATAGTGCTGCGATCTGTAATCATACGTTGATTAATACTTTGTTGAATCAACGCTGAATAACGTTGTACTTCCGTCATCACTTGTTGGTGTCTTGCTTTATTACGGGTCGCCATTTCATCAGCCATTTGCTCTGCTAACATAGCATCTTGAATAGCTTGTTCTTTTGCTGCTATTTCTTGACGTTTTCGATCTGCAATTTTTTTAAGGCGTAAATCCTCTGCTTTTTTGGCATCCGCTTCTTCTTTTATACGTTTACTTCTGGCAGCAGCAGCGGCCTTTTCAGCAACTTGTTTCTCCTGCTCTTTTTGTTTACGTACTTTTTCAGCTTTAGCTGCTTTAGCTTTTGATGATTTAGCCGCTTTATCTGCCTTAATCTTTTCTTGTTCTTTTTGCTTACGTTGTTTCTCTAATTTTTTAATGCGTGCTTGTTCTTGTACACGACGCTTTTTAGCATCTGACGCACGTTTTTCAACGGCTTTCAGTCGCTTTTTCTCAGCATCACGCTCATTAATTTTCTGTCTCTTAATTTTGTTTACTGCTTGCTCAAACTTTGCCTTATCAATAACTACTGCCTTAATTGGCTCAGCTGATTGGCTTGTTGGCGTAGGTAATGGTTTAGGCTCTGAAGAAAAGTCTCCTGACAATAAACCAACGAGTAAAACAACATGCAATGCGATACTTAGCCACACAGCTTTAAAATAAGGTGACTTCATATTAAAAGGAGAAGTTGATTGCTGGACCACGCTATTCCCCCACCGAATCTGTCATTAAACCAACCGAAGGAACACCTGCAACGTTCTGTAACATCACCATCAGTTGTATAACTGCATCATATGATACCGCGCCATCGCCATTAACAACTACCGGAGTACCTGGTTCAATAGCTAGGTGTGCTTTAACTAATATCGCAACTTCTTCAGCAGACATTGGCTCTTTATCATTGGCTCCAACGGTCAAATAGTAACGCCCTTGCGCATCTACGCTGGCAACCAGAGGTGTTTTACTGTCTTCATCAAGCGGCTCTGCATCTGCTTGCGGTAGATCAACCTTAACCCCTTGGGTTATTAAAGGTGCGGTAACCATAAAAATAATGAGTAATACCAACATTACATCAATATACGGAACCACATTTATTTCAGCCACTTTGCGGCGTCTAACTCTTTGGTACATAGTAATACCCTATTTAGTAGATTGCTCGGCGGCTGATTGTCGTTGTAAAATACTCGAAAATTCATCCATAAAATTACCGTAGCTATTTTCTAACTTCTCAACTTTATGACTAAAACGGTTAAAGGCAATTACCGCAGGAATGGCAGCAAATAACCCCATTGCGGTGGCAATCAATGCTTCCGCAATACCTGGAGCAACCATAGCAAGCGTGGCTTGCTTTACCGCACCTAGAGCAATAAATGAATTCATGATGCCCCAAACTGTACCGAACAAGCCAATGTAAGGACTAATAGAGCCTACTGTTGCCATAAAAGGTAAATGCGTTTCTAGACTATCTACTTCACGTGATAGAGCAACACGCATAGCTCTGTGCGTACCATCAACAATAATTTGAGGGTTATCAATATGGCTTTTTCGCAAACGGGCAAACTCTTTAAAGCCTGCTATAAATAAACTTTCAATGCCTTGTATTTGTGACTTTGCAGAAGTTTCGCTATAAAGCTTACTTAAATCAGCCCCACTCCAGAATTTATCTTCGAATGCTTTCAATTCAGCCGCGGCGGTACGTAAAATTTTTCTACGTTGAAATATCATCGCCCAACAGACAATAGAAAAAGTAAGCAAAACAAGCATTACAAATTGCACTAATATGCTTGCTTCTAAAAACAAATGGAAAATAGATATTTCAGCTGACACGTTTAAACGCTCCTAGTATTAATTCGGGAATAGCACAGGGTTTATTTTGACTAAAATCAACGCACGCTATACGTATTTTAGCAGTACACAATACTTGTTTTTCTTGGTTGGTAATTTGTTGTTGAAACACTAAACTTGCACGCTTCAGCGTTATGATGGTTGAACTCACTTCAAGTAAATCATCAAGTTTTGCCGAGGCAACATTGTCCATTTCAACCTTTCTGACCACAAAACCCAACTTTTGTTGCAAAAATACTTCTTGGTTTATGCCTATTTTTCTAAGCCACTCTGTTCGCGCGCGTTCAAAAAATTTCAAATAGTTCGCATAATAGACAATTCCACCGGCATCGGTATCTTCGTAATAGACACGAATTGCGAAATGATGGGCTGATTCAACGTTTGGTTGGGATGTTATTTCAGACATTACTATTAGAATTATTTTTATTGTACTTTGGGCTCTATAGTAATAGATAAAGCAATAGGCAAACAAGGCGACGGAGATAAAAACTTACACTTTTTAGCATAAAAAGCCCTAAACCAGCTTTTATCATTGCGAAAAACAAAAAAAGCGCCATAAGGCGCTTTTTAAAGTGACACCATCTCACATAAAAAAGTATTCACTCTTTTATGTGCAATGGTATAAAGCTATCGCATCAATTAAGTATGACGTGGTGCTTTTTCAGTACGACGAGCTGGACGCTGTTGTTGGCTAACAACTGCTTCATCTGAAGTAGTGATAGAAAGAGGTTGACGACGAACGCGCACTCCTTTCAACTGGTTAAACAAGTCAGTTGGGATACCTTTAGGTAACTGAACAAAACTATGTTTGTCATGTAAATTAATAGCACCGATGTAGCTACTATCAAGCGATATTTCATTAGCAATAGCGCCAACAATATCACCTGGACGAGCGCCATGCTCTTTACCGACTTCTAGGCGGTAAGTTTGCCAATCAACATCACTGCGATTAACTTTAGCTTTACGTGGTTTTTCATCACGGTTGCTACGGTTCTCACCACCACGTGAATCACGACCAGCACTACGGCTATCATTACCACGGCTATTGCGATCATTACCACGGCTATTACGATCGTTACCACGGTCATTGCGGTCAGTACGTTCACGCGCATCACGACGAGGCTTAGGATCTTCTTTTGGTTGAAGTGGTTGCTTCATTTGCTTTTGGAAAAGCAATGCTGCAGCAAGATCAATCATAGAAACTTCAGATTCAGCAGCCATGCCTTCAACAATTTCACGCATGCTTGAGATATCTTTATCAGCAACAATTTTTGCTACTTCAACACGAGTACGCTCAATACGTATTTTACCAATATCTTGGATATTTGGTAAATCATAATTAAGAACAGTACCATTCGTTAAACGCTCATAATGACGAATTGAGTACATTTCACGTGGACGTACAAAAGCAATTGACATACCTTCACGACCAGCGCGACCAGTACGACCAATACGGTGAACATATGCTTCGTTATCGCCCGGTAAGTCATAGTTAATTACCAAAGAGATACGAGGAATATCCAAACCACGAGCAACAACGTCTGTAGCAACTAGGATAGATGATTTACCAGATTTCATTTGGTCAATACAACGTTCACGTTGTGCTTGGTTCAAATCACCATTTAGTGCTAATGCAGGGTAACCGGCACGTTCTAATTTTTCAGCAATATCAACAGTATCGTTACGAGTACGAACAAAGATAATCATTGCATCGTATTCAACTACTTCAGCAATACGCTCTAACGCAGTCATTTTAGTGATGCCACTAACTTTCCATGCGTACTGAGTAATGTTAGCTTTTGCTTTTTTAACAGCAGCAACTTTAATGTGCTCAGGATCTTTTAAGAAACGGTTAGCAATTTTACGAATCGCTGGTGGCATGGTCGCAGAGAACAAACACATTTGTGCAGTTTTTGGTATATGATCCAAAATCCACTGGATGTCTTCTAAAAAGCCCATGTTTAACATTTCATCTGCTTCATCAAGCACACAAACACGTAATTCATCTAATTTAAGGCTTTTGCGACGTAAGTGGTCCATTAAACGACCAGGAGTACCAACAACAACTTGTGCGCCACGCTCTAGTTGTTGAAATTGTGGTCCATAAGATTGGCCACCGTATAATGTAGCAACACGTAAACCTTTCATGTCTTTACCGAAAGATTCGATTGCTTCAGCAACTTGCATTGCTAATTCACGAGTCGGTGCTAAAACCATTAATTGTGGTTTTTTAATTGAAGTATCAATTTTTGCTAATGCAGGTAAACCAAAGGCAGCAGTTTTACCTGTACCTGTTTGAGCTTCACCTAACACATCTTTACCAGCAAGTAATGGTGGTATAGTTAGTGCTTGAATATCGGTAGCAGAAGTAAAGCCAATAGAAAGAACGGCAGATAATAAGTTTTCAGGTAAGCCTAAAGAGGCAAAAGCTACAGCTTCAGGTTCTGTTACAGTTTCAGTTTTTTGATCAGTCATAAATAATTTTCATCTTCGCAAGGCAGGCGCATTACTTGAGCATAATTACTTGGCCGTAATTATAAAAATCAATCACAAAGCTGCCGCCAAATTAACGGGTGTTAATTAGCTGCACTTAATAGCATTTGATTTAAATTGCTAAGTCTTAACCTGCGTAAAATATATACGAGGAAACCACCAGGAAGACTTAAGGCGCATAGCGTTCTATTGACGCTATATTTCTTGCTAATTCTAGGGGCGAATTAGCTGGGAAGTCTATTGGGCGGTAAAACCCCACTCATCTCAATATACTTATACATCCATTAAACTATTGCTAGTTAGTATAAGTAAGTCGCTTATTGGACTAACTTTGGCTGAAATTCATTCAACCTGTTATCGAGGCGCGCATTATACAGAGATATTGCTATTTGACAAGAACTTTATTAAATAACGTCTTGATAAAGGTTGGAGTACTTCAGTTGATGTGAGTTGAATAGGAATTTTCTTAATGCTTCCTTCCCCTCTTGTAAATCTTTAAATTTAGCTGCAACAATATTTTTATCACGTCTGACTAAGTCTAGCTCAAGCTTCAGCGGTTCTTCACCTGCTAAACTCATTTCAAACGAATACTGCTGTAGATCAATATAATTGTTACCTGAGTTAGGTACTTTTAACGTTAACCCTGTGGCCGAAAGTGACAAAATTTCAATTTTTTGATCATGAAAAATATCAATAACGGCTACATTTTTAGGCGTTTTTATTCGCCAGCTACGCTCGTGCCCTCTTATATCAATAACTTCAGGAGTACCTAATTTAGGTGAGAAATCACCTTGCTCATTTATTGATAGAGAGATAGGGAACCATAATTGGTAATGACTAATTTCTGCTAATAGCGTTAATTGACTACCCACTAAAACTTGTCTTAAATTCTGAGGCACACCTGATTTCACACCAAGCTTGTGATGTGAGTCACTAGTCATACAATCTGTTGATTTTTCAGCAAAGATATTGTTGAAAAATTCCAATTCTTCCGTCGAAAATTCCACTTGAATTCCATGCTACTTGTTGTTTTGTTTTACTATTATAAACAAAAGCACTAACAAGAGCAATTTTCGAACTATTTGCGCCTACTTATCAATCATAACTGAAGATTATAATATTACTCTTCAGAGCCATTAAGTATATCGGAAAAATTCTCCAACTTATCAAGCGCCAGGCCATGAATAGATTTACGCGGATAACGACCGGTCTTACTAATAATGCCAGCATCCACATTCATCAATAACTCCAGTGCTTGATCAATACTTTCAACGGCATGTATTGAAAACTCTCCGCGAGCTACAGCATTAATCACTTCATCATTAAGCATTAAGTTAATGACGTTAGTTTTCGGAATAATAACTCCTTGTGTTCCTGTTAAACCTTTATCTTGGCATAACTGAAAGAAGCCTTCTATTTTCTCATTTACACCGCCAATTGATTGCACTTCACCGTGTTGGTTAATGGAACCAGTTATCGCAAGACTTTGATCTATTGGTAATAAAGTAATAGCAGAAATAAGAGCACAGAGTTCAGCCATAGAAGCACTGTCACCGTCTATATGTCCGTAAGATTGTTCTATGGCAATGTTGGCAGAAATACTTACAGGGAATGTTTGTCCATACTTGTGGCCCAAATAACCCGTTAACAGTAAAACACCTTTGGAGTGAATAGACTTACCTAAGTCAACCTCTCGTTCAATATCTGTAACGCCTTCACTACCGGCATAAACGGTTGCAGTTATACGTGCAGGAGTACCAAAAACACTATCTCCTATCTCAAGTACCGTTAAGCCATTCACTTTACCGATAAAGCCACCTTCGGTATTAATCAGTACTTGTTGCTCTTTAATTTCACTGAGCCATGTTTCGCTCAACCGACCGATACGACGTTTTTTAGCAGCTTGTGCTAAAGCAATATGTTGAGCCTTTAATGGGCCTTCGCTACCCTGCTTTTGCCAACAGTAATTTGCTTCGTCGAGTAAATCATTCACCTGTACAATATTTGCTGACACTTTATATTTATGTTCGCCTCGTCTAAGGGCATAACGAACTAGTTCTAAAACTGCATCATCACTCACTTCAGGATAATTATGTTTATCAGCACGTTGTCTGATTAATTGTCCAAACGCAATTAAATTACTATCTGTTTTATCAAGATGGCGGTCAAAGTCGGCTAAGACTCTAAATAACTCAGTAAACTCTTGGTCGTAATCTTGTAAGGTGTAATAAATTTCTGCATCACCAAGCAGTACTACTTTAACTTGCAGCGGGATTTTTTCTGGCTGTAAGCTATATCCGCTAGGTGGGCTATATTCTGAATAAGGATTTTCAATGGTGATCTGTTGAGTTTTTAACGCTAACTTCAAGCGTGACCACACCATAGGTTGGCTTAACACTTTATCAGCATCTAATAGTAAGTAACCACCATTAGCTTTGTGCAATGCGCCTGGTCTGATCAAGCGGTAACTGGTATAGCTACTCCCTTGAAAACTAGCAAAGTCGACATGACCAAATAAGTTTTGATAAGTCGGGTTTTGTTCATAAACTACAGGTGCCCCTTGTGTGTTATCTCGTGGTACCAGTAGGTTTGGTAAAAATCGTTCAACCATTAATTTACGTAATTCTTTATCTGTAGGGGTATCATCAGACTCGGTTACTAAAATCTCTAAAACGGCATCGACTACGTGGCTTTTCACTTTGCCTAAATAGCTTAGTACTCCTTCGTTATTACTAAACTCTTTTTCTAATTCAGTTATATAAGGTTTGATGGCACTCTCGGCGGTATCACTTTTAAGTTTTCGTAACTGGTCAAAAGAAAGCCGCTTCCATAAGGGTAACTCTAATAGTTGCTCAGACAGCACGTTTTCTAATTCATTTAATGATTTATAAAAATTAGCTCTATCTGTTTCATTTAGATTAGAAAATTCTTTATCACTTAATGGCTTGCCTTCAACTAAAGGTGAAAAACCTACTTCGCCATTTTCTTCATACAGAACCACATTCTCTTTTAGAGCAAGCTCTTCAACCACTGAAATAGCTTGATCGTATTTTTGATTAAACTCTCGATCAATGGCTGATTTTTGTCTTTGGTAGCCCGGATTATCAAAAACCTCTGGAAATAAACTCAGTAAGCCATCAATAAATTTATTCATGCTTACTAATAATTTTTTACCATCAGCAGGCTTAACCGACAACGTTAACGGAATATGACTTTCGTCAAAGTTATTGGTATAACACCATTCATCTGGTGCCGTTTTCGCACTAGCGAGCGAAGTTAACATTTGTTTAATTAATGTTTGCCTGCCTGTGCCATGTTCCCCCATAGCAAAAACATTAAAGCCAATAGCAGACATAGATAAGCCAAATTCTAAAGCCTCTTTTGCTCTTTCATGACCGACAAATCCCTGTGCGTCAAATTCATTGCCTTTATTGACTGGTTTTATCCCATCGGAAAATAATGAAGCTGACAAAGAAGAAGTGAGATCATCAATACCCAGACGGGTTTGATCTGCAAGGCAAGTAGGCATTTTAGTCATATAAATCCTTTAAAGAGCGTTATGAGTCACGCTCCTAATAATGAAAGAATCGAACTTAGCATATCGAAATTAACATTTCTAAATATGCGCATCGAAATTTTGGCGCTAGTGTACTTGCTAACATTTATGCTAACAAGTAATTGTAAAGTTAAGGTTTGAGAGGGAGGCGAACAAACTCTTTTGAACCACAATGAACACAGTCACTAATTTCACTAAAATGCATAATTGTTATTTTTTCATCACATTGTTCACATTGCAGCTCACCAAAACCAATGAAATCACCGCTTTTGTATAAACCGTCATGATTAAAGTCATCAACAAGCTCTGCCCATTCCACTTGGGATTTATCAGTTAATTGAGCGAGGTTATCCCATAATGTTTCATTTAATAAACCTAAATAGACCGAATTTTTGGCTTGTGCTCGGTTTAATTGATAAAAGTCATGCAAATCATATTTTAAATTATCGGTAAATTGTTGCAGTTTTTCCTCTGACATTGTTTCAGCAGCACCCGCATATAACTTAGCCTGCTTGATAAACTCGTCAATATGTGGCTTTTGCTCAACTTTTATCTCGACCAACCAGTCGTTCAGCTTTTGATAAATATCGGCAAAGTAATCATTTTGTTGTGACATTAGTATTCTCCCTTAAGAGTATTACTTTAACTATAGGTTCAAGTATAGGAAAAGTTATAGTTTACGCTTAATTATGCTTGTTGTTACCCAGTTATATAAGGTATTCTACAGCGATAATCTAACATCGATTTGGCCGCTGTTTATACAATTTTATGTCGCATAGCAGGCAATTCGGTAACATCTTAAAAGCATTAGAGAAAGTCTTAATGGAAGCCATTTATAATCCCCAAGCGATTGAAGCAACAGTACAAAAATTTTGGACTGATAACAACACTTTTCAAGCTATTGAAAACCCAGACAAAGAAAAATTTTACTGCTTAGCTATGTTCCCTTACCCAAGTGGTCGATTGCACATGGGTCATGTACGTAATTACAGCTTAGGTGATGTTATTTCTCGCTACCAACGTATGCAAGGCAAAAATGTCATGCAACCAATGGGTTGGGATGCTTTTGGTTTACCCGCTGAAAATGCTGCGATTAAAAACAAAACAGCGCCAGGGAAGTGGACCTATGAAAATATTGACTACATGCGTAATCAATTACAATCACTAGGTTTTGGTTATGACTGGGGCCGTGAGTTAGCTACCTGTAAACCTGATTACTATCGCTGGGAACAGTGGTTCTTTACCCAGCTTTTCGAAAAAGGTTTAGTGTATAAGAAAAATGCCACGGTAAACTGGGATCCAGTCGATCAAACTGTACTTGCAAACGAACAAGTGATTGACGGTAGAGGCTGGCGTTCAGGTGCGCTTGTTGAGCGTAAACAAATTCCACAATGGTTTATTAAAATCACTGATTACGCCGAAGAATTACTTGATGATTTAGATCAATTAACCGAATGGCCTGAGCAAGTAAAAACCATGCAACGTAATTGGATTGGTCGCTCTCAAGGTGTTGAGATGACTTTTGCCGTTGCTGACTCGACTGAAAGCTTTGATATTTACACCACTCGACCTGATACGTTAATGGGTGTTACTTATGTTGCGCTTGCTGCTCAGCATCCTTTAGCAGTAGCTGCCGCGGTGGATAATGCAGATTTAGCTGCTTTTATTGATGAATGTAAAAACAGTAAAACCACTGAAGCTGATATGGCTGCAATGGAAAAGAAAGGTGTTGATACCGGCCTTAAAGCCATTCACCCGCTTACTGGTAAATTAGTGCCCGTTTGGGCCGCTAACTTTGTGCTAATGGATTATGGCTCAGGTGCTGTAATGTCTGTACCAGGACATGATCAACGCGATTATGAATTTGCGCTTAAATATGGTTTGGCTATTGAGCAAGTTATTGCTGGGCAAGAGTCTGATGATATTAACAAGGCTGCTATCACTGAAAAATCTACCTTAATCAATTCTGGTGAATTTGATGGCTTAGATTTTGAAGAAGCGTTTAAAGCCATCAGCGACAAGTTAATCAGCGAAAACAAAGGTAAAACGACGACTAACTACCGCTTACGTGATTGGGGTGTTTCTCGTCAACGTTATTGGGGTACGCCAATTCCAATGATTAACCTTGCCAATGGTGAGTCAGTACCCGTACCGACAAATGAATTACCGGTAGTATTGCCAGAAGATGTGGTAATGAATGGCACCACTTCACCGATTAAAGCAGATCCAGAATGGGCAAAAACCCTTTATAACGGTGAAGAAGCCCTTCGTGAAACCGATACCTTTGATACCTTCATGGAATCTTCTTGGTATTACGCACGTTATTGTTCACCAAATGACGACACCCAAATGATTGATCCTGCCAAAGCAAACTACTGGTTGCCAGTAGATCAATATATTGGTGGTATCGAACATGCAATCCTACATTTATTATACTCTCGCTTCTTCCATAAGTTATTGCGAGATGTCGGTTTAGTTAAATGTGACGAACCGTTTAAAAAGCTTTTATGTCAAGGCATGGTGTTAGCTGAAACCTACTATCGTGAAGCTGACAACGGCGCACAAGAGTGGATTGCACCAACGGATGTTGAAGTTGAGCGTGACGAAAAAGGTCAAATAACTTCATCCATTAGTAAAATTGACGGCCAACCTGTGTTATCTGCAGGTATGAGCAAAATGTCTAAATCGAAAAACAACGGTATTGACCCACAAGAAGTTATCGAGAAATACGGTGCTGATACGGTACGTTTATTTATCATGTTCACTTCACCACCAGAGCAAACCTTAGAATGGTCTGATGCCGGTGTTGAAGGCGCACATCGTTTTGTGAAACGTGTTTATAAATTAGCGCATGAATTTGTTGAAAGTACCAATAACTCTGCCGTGGTCGATATTGCTGAGTTAACATTAAACGCTGATCATAAAAAGCTGCGTCGTGAGTTACATAAGACCATTGCGAAAGTGACCGACGATATAGGTCGTCGCAATACTTTCAATACCGCCATTGCTGCCATTATGGAGTTAATGAATCATTTGGGCAAAGCTAAAGTAAACAGTGATGAAGATAAAGCGGTAATGCAAGAAGCTGTTCGCGCAGTGGTATTAATGTTAACGCCAATTACCCCACATCTATGTCACCATTTATGGCAATTAGTTGGCGGTAGTGATGAGAATGTTGAAGATGCTAGCTGGCCTGTCGTCGACAATAGTGCTTTAGTTGAAGATGAAAAACTTATCATTGTACAAGTTAACGGCAAGGTACGTGCAAAAATAACTGTTGCCGCCGATGCGAGTAAAGAAGATGTTGAGGCACTTGGCTTAAATGATGAAAGCGTTTTGAAGTTTACTGATGGTAACACCATACGCAAAGTTATTTATATTCCAGGTAAATTACTTAATATTGTCGCCAACTAACGTATGCAGCAACTAACAGGTTATAGATAAATGTATAAATTAAGCCTTGTCATTAAAAGCTTAATTATCGCATTGTTGACCACAAGCTTATTGTCCGCTTGTGGTTTTCAACTACGTGGTGATTACTTGCTCGATGATGACTTACAAACGCTTTATGTTAGCTCAAGTGATATTCATGGAGAGTTAACGCGCCTAGTTAAACTCAATTTAACACGCAACCAAGTTAACGTATTAAAGCATTCAAAAGCTGACGTTCCTGAATTGCGTATTCTTTCTGATAAATTAGATAGACGAACGTTATCGTTATTTTCTAATGGTCAAGTAGCAGAGTATGAACTGATCTATTCAGTGCATTATCAGGTCCGTTTTACTGGTGAAGATGCGAGAGATTTTCGCTTTGAACTTTATCGCGATTATCAAGATGATCCTAATATCGCTCTAGCAAAAAGCCGAGAGTTATCTTTATTGTTAAGTGAAATGAGAACATCGGCTGCCGATAAAATATTACGTGATTTAGCAAGAATTCAACGCTAGGGTCTATTGACCTTTCGAGATTGTTTTTGCAGTGGTTTGTTGGGTATTTATACAAGGCAGAGCCTTTGTCATGTGGTTGTTCCACATAAAAAGGCGATGACGCCGTAAAAATGTCCAACAAACGCTGTCCGATGGATTCGACTAAAAGCGTCTTACTCATTGTTGAGTAGTATTTGCTTAGAGTAACTAGGCTACACACTACTCGCCGCGATTAAAACGCTTTTATCTCGAACAAAATTTAACCGAGAAAGATCAACAGACCCTAGTTAAAGTCATTAAATTTTGATTAGTTTTACAACTCACTGTAAAAAATTTATAGCAAGTTATTATAGATAATAAAGGCCTTCATGAAAATTTACCATAACCAACTAGACAATACGCTACGACAGGGTTTTAAACCTGTGTGGTTGGTTTTTGGTGATGAGCCATGGCAAAAAGATAACAGCTTAGCTGCCATTAAAAATAATGCTAAAAGCCAAGGATTTAGTGAGATCATTCGTTTTAGTAGTGATACTGCTTTTGATTGGCAGCAGTTGCTTGATGAATATCAATCACTAAGCCTTTTTGCCAGCCAACGTATCATTGAAGTAGAGTTAACAACGGTAAAAGTTGGCGATGCAGGAAACAAGGCTTTACTCGCTTTGGCTGAGCGCTTAACGCAAGACATTAATAGCGGTCATGTTCCACAGGATGTTATTTTTATATTCCATGGCGCAAAACTTGATGCAGCTAGTGCAAATAGAAAATGGTTTAAAAGTCTAACCCAATTAGGCTGTTATTTACCCTTGTATGATATCGAGCTAAAGCTCATGCCTCAATGGTTGAATAATCAAGCCAGACAGTTGAAACTTAATATATCTCCCGAATTAAACGCGCTACTTATTGAACTGTTTGAAGGTAATTTACTTGCCCTTGCCCAAGAGCTAGATAAACTGGTGTTACTCTTTGGTTCACAAACAATTAGTGTTGAACAAGCAGAGCAGTTAATCATTAAACAAGCGAAGTTTAATCCTTTTCAGGTCATCGAAGTTTTATTGCGTGGTGATTGTGCTAAATGTATCACTATGCTCGATCAACTGCAGCAAGAAGGCATGGCGCCCGCACAACTGATTTGGGTGTTCCATAAAGAGATAAACCAGTTATACGCCATGTTAAATCAGTTAGCCCAAGGTGAAAGTATTGCTAATATTTATAAACAATACCGTATATGGGATAAACGTAAACCTTTGTACCAACATGCCTTAACACACATCAAACTTGATAACGTAAAGCGAGCCATGATGCGTATTGCTGATATAGACTTATTAAGTAAAACCAGCAGCGAGTTTAATATTTTTATTCTATTAGCTGATTTGTGCATCACCTTGTATCACGGTGAAAAAACAGCAGCCTTTAGTCTTAATTATGGCTAATGCCACAATATAAAATGCAGATATAGCTAAAGAGATGATGACGAATCGAAAAATGGCTAATAAAAGTAAAGAAAACAATTTAGACAAACTTGGCCTAGATAAAGGTATTGGCATTTTAGGTGGAACCTTTGATCCTATTCACTTAGCCCATACTCGATCAGCTCAAGCCGTTGCCAATGAGCTCGATTTACAAAAAGTACTATTAATACCGGCACACATTCCACCCCATAAAATTTCACCTGACTTAGTCCCCCACGCAAGTGCCGAGCAACGTGCAGCTATGGTTGAGATTGTTTGTGAAGATAGTACATTATTTACCTGTGACCAACGAGAATTAAAGCGTTCGGGACACTCTTACACGGTAGATACGCTCAATGAACTGAAACAGCAATATCCTAATCAGCCTTTATATTTTATTATTGGCATGGATTCTCTGATGTCATTTACTCATTGGCATCGATATCAAGAAATTTTGTCCTTATGTCATCTGGTCGTTAATACTCGACCAAATTATCCTGTTGAACGATTAAATGATGAAACAAAGGCATTACTGAATAATCATCAAACAACTGACATGACTGAATTAATGCAACATGAATCAGGTAAGATATATTTTGTCCATAAATGTTTTTTTGATATTTCATCAACACATATTCGTCAAGAATTGGTGCAAAAACAAAGTTGTAATCATCAATTACTCCCTTCAATTTCAGAATTTATTAACAAAAATAATCTTTACCGTTAACCCTGCGCGCAAAAAGTGTTAATATCGCACTATTATTTATAGTCGCTCGATAAAGAGCACATCAAAAGTTACGATTAACGATAGGAATAACACCTTGCAAACTGAACAACTTAAAGCATTTGTCATAGAAAAACTTGAAGACATGAAAGGCAGAGATATCATCGCTCTTAATATTAGCGACAAAGCAAGCTTTGCTGATTACATGATTATTTGTTCAGGTAATTCAAACCGTCATGTAAAATCTATTGCCCAATCAGTTGCTATGGAGTGTCGTGCTCAAGGTACTGAGCCACGTGGCATGGAAGGTAACGATGTTGGTGAATGGGCATTAGTCGACTTAGCCGATATCATCGTTCATGTAATGACTGACGAACAACGTGATAAGTATAACCTTGAGCAGCTTTGGGCTGAATAAGTTACTTGTTAACATTGTTTAATAATAAAACGAGTGTAGTGCGGTGTAAATCTAAATAGACGATTACTCCTCTATAGCCCCTGCTCTCGTTATTTTATCAAAATTTCGATCTAGTCAACTTCAACCTAGTTACTTAAATCGACTTATTTCAATCGGCTAAGTAGCTCAAAAACCTTTCATGATAATAAACCTAATAGTTCACATAGATTTATGAAACTCACTTTATATGCCGTTGGTAGTAAAATGCCTGCATGGGTTAGCCAAGGGTTTGCAGAATACAGCCGTCGTTTCCCTCGCGATTTAAGTTTTAACTTAGTTGAAATTCCTGCAGGAAAACGTGGTAAAAATGCTGACATCAGCCGTATACTCGCTAAAGAAGGTGAGTTATTACTTGCTGCAATTCCTAAGGGAAATCGTATAGTTACCCTTGAAGTTGAAGGGCAATCCTGGACAACACCAAAACTTGCCAAACAGCTTGAACAGTGGCAACTTGATGGCAGAGATGTCGCATTACTTGTTGGTGGACCCGAAGGTTTAGCGCCCGCTTGTATTAAAGCTTCAGAGCAAAAGTGGTCATTATCAGCACTTACGCTACCTCATCCAATGGTTCGAATACTCATAGCTGAGAGCTTGTATCGTGCTTGGAGCGTAAACACTAACCACCCTTATCATAGAGAATAGCTTTTGTTAATGACTACCTTAGCCATACTTTTAGTAAATATTTTTAATAGAATGCGCTAATGTCTCCACGTCGCATTGTTATTCGAAATCAATCCGCTGAAGCAAATTTATTTGCTCGACGTACCTTCATCGCTTTTGCTGGCGTTGTGCTGGTCATATTAGTGCTTTTTGGCAATGTATTTAACTTACAAGTTGAATCTTTCGAAAAATATCAAACACGCTCCAACTCTAATCGAATTAAGTTACTGCCTGTTGCGCCAAATCGCGGTTTAATTTATGACAGAAATGGTGTCTTACTCGCCGACAATAAACCGGTATATAGTTTAGAAGTCATCGCTGAAGATGTTGATGATATTAAAGCCAGCATTGAGCAAGTCAGTCTGTTACTCAGTATTAGTCCGGAAAGACAAGCTAAATTTTTCAAATCCATGAAAAGTAAACGTCGTTTTAAACCGGTAGAATTACACTCGCGTTTAAGTGATCAACAAGTTGCATTATTTTCAGTTAATCAGCATAAGTTCCCTGGTGTTTTTGTAAGCGCTCGCTTAAAGCGCTATTACCCTTTTTCCGACTTAACCACGCATAACCTAGGTTATGTAGCTCGCATAAACAGAAAAGATGCTAATAAATTAGAACGAGAAGGTAAATCTGAAAATTATGCTGCGACTTATGGCATTGGTAGACTAGGTATCGAAAGATACTATGAAGATATGCTTCATGGCACCATTGGCCATCAAGAGGTTGAGATAAATAACCAAGGCAGAATAATTCGTACCCTCAATTATACTCCGCCAGTGCCAGGTAAAGACCTCACACTAACCTTAGATATTGAATTACAAATGATTGCTAAACGTGCTTTATCAGGTAAGCGCGGCGCAATTGTAGCAATGGATCCTCGTACAGGTGGAATTTTAGCCATGTATTCCAACCCAAGCTACGACGGTAACTTATTTGTGCACGGTATCAGTAGTAAAAATTATAAAAAATTACTTGAATCAAAAGATTTACCTCTAATAAATAGAAGTGTGCAAGGCTATCCTCCAGCCTCTACCGTTAAACCTTTTCTCGCGTTAACAGGGTTAGAAGAAAATGTTGTTACGCCAACTACCGAAATTTACGATCCTGGTTGGTATCAACTAGATGGCTTGCCTAATAAATACCGAGATTGGAAGCCTTGGGGACATGGCATGGTTAACTTAACCAAGGCTATAGAGCAATCCTGTAATATCTATTTTTATGATTTGGCCTTTAAATTAGGCATCACTAAAATCAGTAATATGATGGAAAGGTTTGGCTTTGGTGACTATACCGGCATCGATATCCACGAAGAAAGTAAAGCTATAATGCCGAGCGTTGCTTGGAAGCGTGAACGATACAATAAGTCTTGGTACACAGGCGAAACGCTTTCTGTTGGTATTGGCCAGAGTTACTGGACGGTTACACCACTACAATTAACCCAAGCGCTAACCACCTTGGTAAATCATGGTGAGCGCAAGGTGCCACATTTATTAAAAGCCAATAGTGAATTGATCATTGAGAGTAGTGGTAACGCTTATCACCAAATTACGCCAACAATCTATGAACCACGTGCGCCATTAAAGCTTAAAGATGATAAAAATTGGGATGTTGTGTTACATGCTATGCATAATACCGTACAAAAATTTGGTGCTACCGCATATAAGCCATTTAAAGGGTCTACCTATGATGCATCAGGTAAAACCGGTTCAGCGCAGGTTGCACGCATAAAACAAAATGAAAAATATGATGCAAAAACCACTTCGGAAAATAAACGCGATAACGCTATGTTTATAGCTTTTGCACCTTTTGATAAACCTGAAATTGTTATTGCCGTTGCCATTGAAAATGTAGCTAAAGGTGGTGGTGGAACCAATGCTGGTCCGGTAGCAAGGCAAGTGATGGATCAGTATTTCGGTGATAGAGTCATTACCAGCCAAACACATAAAGCTAAAGCAAAAGTAAATTCAGCCACAGCAACCAAACATCAAGAGGCTGACTGATGCGCAGTAGCGGACAAGACCAACAAAAAATCCACACCCTTTGGCAACGACTTCATATCGATGTTCCTCTATTAATAGGTCTATTAACATTATTGGCTTTAGGGCTGTTTCTTGTGTACAGCGCAGGTGGTCAAGACATAGCCGTTGTTTATCGAAAGGCTAGAAGCATTGGTGTTGCCCTGCTAGGCATGTTTATTGTGGCGCAAATACCACCATTAGTGTATCGAAAATGGGCAGTACCGGTATTTGTATTAGGTTTATTAATGCTGGTAAGTGTATTGCTGTTTGGTCATGTTGGTAAAGGTGCTCAACGCTGGCTTGATTTAGGTTTTATAAAATTTCAGCCTTCTGAGATCATGAAACTCATAGTGCCTATTATGATTGCTTGGTTTGTTAGCCAAGATAACTTACCTGTAAAAATATCCACGGTAGTACTTGCTTTTATCCTAGTGCTACTACCCACTTTACTTATAGCCAAACAGCCTGATTTAGGTACCTCTCTGCTTATTGCCAGTTCAGGTATTTTTGTTATTTTTCTTGCTGGAGCAAGTTGGAAACTGATTTCTGCTTGTGTTGGTTTGGCCTCTGCATTCGTTCCTATTTTATGGATGTTTTTGATGAAACCTTATCAAAAACAACGCGTACTTACTTTTTTAAACCCTGAGCAAGACCCCCTTGGTTCGGGTTACCATATAATTCAGTCTAAAATAGCTATTGGCTCTGGAGGTATTGAAGGTAAGGGTTGGTTGCAAGGTACACAATCACAATTAGAATTTTTACCTGAACGCCATACCGATTTTATCTTCTCAGTATTTAGTGAAGAATTTGGTTTGATTGGTGTTGCTGCCTTACTTGCCGTGTATTTATTTGTGGTAATGCGCGGCTTGTGGATCGCGGTCAATGCTCAGCATGCCTTCACAAAATTACTCGCTGGTAGCCTTACCCTAACCTTTTTTGTTTATGTTTTTGTTAACATTGGTATGGTGTCTGGATTATTACCTGTGGTTGGCGTACCGCTCCCCTTAGTTAGTTATGGTGGAACTTCAATGGTGACATTAATGTTAGGTTTTGGCATATTAATGGCTATTAGTACGCATCGACGCTTCCATGTTTAGATTAAAATAAACGGGTCTATTCAACTGAAGCCTTACTCTTTATTGTGAAACTTATAAAAGTTATGAACGTTATGAACCAAGCTATTAAACACCTGTATTTTATTGTGCTGATTTCTTTATTAAGTGCTTGTAGCTCTGATCGTTATCAACAAAAACATGACAGCACACCGACACGTACACCAAGCCAAGCGGAGCTAAAAGATGCCCTTGCCCGCGCAGAGCCACATAGCCGCGGTGGTAATAAAGACTATCGTGTTTTTGGCAAACCTTATAAGGTATTAGCAAGTGCACAAGGTTTTGAACAAACAGGTACGGCCTCTTGGTACGGCAAAAAATTTCATGGTCATCTCACTTCTAATGGTGAAATTTATGATATGTATACCATGAGCGCCGCTCATAAGAACTTGCCTTTACCGACCTATTTAAAAGTCACCAATACCGCGAATAATAAATCAGTTATTGTACGCGTCAATGATCGCGGTCCTTTTCATCAATCACGAATTATTGATTTATCCTATAGTGCTGCTTACAAACTTGATATGTTAAAAACGGGTACTGCACAAGTAAAAATCACCGCAATAACTGATTTTGATAAAAAAACAGGCAAGGTTATAGTTCCAGCAATAAAACCAGCGTCCTCTGTAGTTAGTTCGGTAACCCCTGCCCTTGTTAAATCAGCGATTCCAAAACAAAGTGCTCTCCAAAAAGAGACTACTATGGGTATTACTACCCCCTATATTCAAGTATTGGCAACTAGCAAAAAAGAGCTTGCTATGAACACAGCTAAAAAACTAGAAATTCAGTATAAACAACAGACCAGTTACCCTGAACATCAAGGGCTTTACCGCATTCAAATCGGTCCTATTGGAGATATTGCAACATTGAATGCCTTATTGCTGTCATTAAAAGAAAATGGCTACCCTAATGCTTACCCGCGAACCTCTCCAAAATAAACATCAAGCACAAATATCCAATAGAGAAGGCAATAGCGTCGATTAACACCAAATATTATAAACGTTGTTACATTTTTAACGTGTTTTCTGCGAAATTATGCACAATATCTATTTTTTGCCCATAGCCAAGTTTTTTAGAAGTGGTATACTTTCGTCCAGTTGATTTTCCTTAATTTCCCCACATACGACTAACACTATGACTAAAAAAATAAAATTCTCTGGCAAATATTCTACCAATAAAGTATTTGCCTTTTTTACTGGCGCTCTATTTAGCACAGCAATTGTACTTATACCGGCCGCACACGCTATTACTATTATCCCCGATGCGCCACAAATCAATGCCAAGGGTTTTATCTTAATTGACTACACCACGGGTAAAATCATTGCTGAAGAAAATGCTGACACCCAGTTAGCTCCTGCAAGTTTAACCAAAATAATGACCAGTTATATTATTGGTAAAGAGCTTGAAAATGGCAATATTAAAAATACTGATAAAGTAATGATCAGTGAAAAGGCTTGGGCTAAAAAATTCCCTGACTCTTCCAAAATGTTCATTGAAGTAGGTACTGAAGTACCTGTTAGCCTATTAAATCAAGGGATTATTGTTGCCTCTGGTAATGATGCTTGTGTTGCAATGGCTGAGCATATAGCCGGTAGTGAAAGTGCTTTCGCTGATTTAATGAATGCACATGCTGAGCAATTAGGTATGTCTAGCAGCTTTTTTGAAAATAGCCATGGTTTAGACAGTACTTCACATATGACTACACCAAGAGATATGGCAACACTGGCTATCGCGCTTATTCGCGAAGTACCTGAAGAATATGCAATTTATAAACAGAAATCGTTCACATATAACAACATTAAGCAGTATAACCGTAATGGCTTGTTATGGGATAAAAGCTTAAATGTTGATGGCATGAAAACTGGTCACACTTCTAATGCGGGTTATAGCTTAGTTACCTCAGCAACAAAAGGTGACATGCGTTTGGTTACCGTAGTAATGGGCACTGCAAGTGAGCGAGCTCGAAAAGTAGAAAGTAAAAAATTGTTGAACTATGGCTTCCGATTTTTTGAAACTATTACACCTTATAAAGCAGGTGAAAAATTTATTGCTAATCGAGTTTGGATGGGTGACAAAGAGAATGTAGATTTAGGCATTATCTCTGATACGCCAATTACCATTCCTCGTGGCCAACGTAAAAACTTAAAAGCTAACTTTGAGTTAAACCAGCAGCTGACGGCACCACTAGCTAAAGGAACTGTTGTCGGAACATTATTTCTACAGCTAGATGATGAAGATATAGCTCAGTACCCATTAGTAACATTAGAAGAAGTTAACGAAGGTAGCTTATTTAGCCGTTTAGTAGATTATGTTAAGTTGCAGTTTGCTAACTAAAAAAAGCTAAAAACACATCAAAAAAAGCCTCTTTATTGAGGCTTTTTTATATTTTGTAATAAAGAGTTATAAACAAAATAATATCAGCCCTGAATTTTTAATGATAAAATGCCGCTATTACGTTTCAACCTAGCGCTAAAAGAAGTAAATAAAATGAATACCAAGTTTGACGAATTATTAGAATTTCCTACAGTATTGAACTTTAAAATCATGGGGGTTGCCTGTGACGAGTTGCCTGATTTGATCATAGCTGAACTACAAAAGCATACACCTGGTGATTACGTACCTAAAATAAAACCAAGTTCAAAAGGCACCTATCATTCTGTTTCTATTGCCGTAACAGTTACCAGCAAAGAGCATATTGAAACTATTTATAAAACATTAACCGCTATTGATCAGGTTCGATACGTTTTATAACCCCGTTTAATACCATTAATTTTTGAAAATCTAGATTGACGAGGTTTGCTGAATGCACTCAAATTCAACAATCGAAAAAAGTGTTAACAGCCTTGCTGATTCATTGGTCATCCGTCAGCTAAATACCATGGATTACAGCCAAGTTTGGCACGCCATGAAAGATTTTACCGATAATCGTGATGACACTACTGCCGATGAACTATGGTTAGTAGAGCATCCTGCCGTTTTTACCCAAGGGCAAGCAGGTAAAGCTGAACACTTATTAGTACCAGGTGATATTGAAGTGGTAAAAGTTGATCGAGGTGGTCAAGTAACTTATCACGGACCAGGTCAACTAGTGGTTTACGTTATGATTAACTTACGCCGTAAAAAAATTGGTGTAAGACAATTAGTAACTTTGATCGAAAACAGTATAGTGTCCGCTTTAACCGATTATGATATCGCCGCTTACGCTAAAGCTGACGCGCCAGGTGTTTATGTTGATGAGAAAAAAATTGCCTCATTAGGATTACGAGTTCGCAAAGGATGCTCTTTTCATGGTTTAGCTATGAATGTGAATATGGATTTATCACCATTTCTTCGTATTAACCCTTGTGGTTATGCTGGTCTAGAAATGGTACAAACTGCCGATTTACAAGGCCCGAAAGATACCGCTAGTGCAAGTACTGCGTTAGTGAAACATTTAATAAACTTGCTTAAAGCTAATAATGTTAGCCATCAAGTAGGCTTACCAAACGAGAATAATAAGTATCATGAGTAACGACTTAACATCAGAATCAAAAACAGCCAACCGTGCTGCTGGCGAAAAATTTCGCGATGCAGATAAATTAGCTCACATCCCTATTAAAGTTGTTAGTTCAACAAAAGCGACCATGTTACGTAAACCAAGTTGGTTACGTATCAAGTTACCAAAATCTAGTGAACGTATTGATAACATCAAAGCTAATTTACGAAAAAATGACCTTCATTCTGTTTGTGAAGAAGCATCATGCCCTAATTTATCTGAGTGTTTTAACCATGGTACTGCCACCTTTATGATTTTAGGTGATATTTGTACGCGTCGTTGCCCTTTCTGTGATGTTGGCCATGGTCGTCCACTGGCTCCAAAAAGTGATGAACCAAAAAAGTTAGCCAATAGCCTTAAAGATATGGGCTTAAAGTACGTCGTTATTACTTCAGTTGATAGAGATGATTTACGTGATGGTGGCGCACAGCAATTTGCAGATTGTGTGAAAGAAATTGGTGAACAAGCGCCAAATACTAAAGTCGAAATATTAGTACCTGACTTCCGTGGTCGTATGGACCGTGCGCTTGAAATACTGAATCAAAACCCTCCACACGTTTTCAACCATAATATGGAAACAGCACCACGACTTTATACTAAAGTTCGTCCAGGCGCTAACTACCAATGGTCATTAGACTTACTTAAACGTTTTGGTGAAGCAAACCCAGACGTAACCACTAAATCTGGTTTGATGGTTGGTTTAGGTGAAACTAACGAAGAAATTTTAGAAGTAATGCAAGACTTACGCGATCATGGTGTAACTATGCTTACCGTTGGTCAGTACCTTCAACCAAGTAAAGATCACCTTGCCGTTGAGCGCTACGTTCACCCTGATGACTTTGCTATGTTTGAACGTGAAGCAAAGAAAATGGGCTATGAACACGCTGCTTGTGGTCCACTTGTTCGTTCGAGCTACCATGCTGATAAACAAGCTGCTGGTGAAGAAGTTAAGTAAGCTTTAACTTTTATAACCTAGCTAGAAAAGTACAAAAATCTGATCTATATAATTGAAAAGCCAGTAGCACTACTGGCTTTTTTAGTTCACAACTAAAAATCGTAAGCATTTTACCTGAAAAATTCATTGATGTAAAACAATATAAATACAAATAACTTACCTTTGTAAACTTTACTCCCCACACAATTGTAAACATTAACATACAACAGTTTGATTACCTCCTATCAGCAAGATTAACACTTAGCGTTAGTTGTGCTTATTGGTTTGAGTAAATAATAACCTGTAAGTGTTTCCCTCCTTAATTTGAATAATATCGTTACACAATAATCACAACACCCACCATTGCTTTCATAGGTCTATATCCACACAGCCATCCTCATACGGACAGATGAAAGCTATCAAGCTTCAACTTAATTTGCACAAACAAGTATATCCAGCCCACTTTGTTTAGTTATTCACTATGCATTCATTTCTAAATTTAACATTTAACGTCACTCACACACAAAATACCGATCAGATCAGACCAGATGCTGTAATGAAAATTTCACACTCTATGCACTAACGTATCGCTGACTAAATAACCATTCAGTATGACTTAATAATAATTCACTACTATGAGTATTGCGCCGATGAAAGTTTTCATTTATGTTACACATTACTTGCGATAATAAATTCAAATAGAACAACTCATAAAAGATTAATGAGTAACAAAAAATGAATATTTATCACTTATAAAGCAAGCCTAATAAAAATACTTAAGGGTCTATAACATGAAAAAACGTTTTAACTACAGTACGCTAGCACTGTCTGTCTGCCTATCTTTAGGTAGCACAGTAACTTTTGCAGCGGAAAAGGACACTTCTGCTGGCGCAGAACATGCTGACATTGAACGTATAGTCAGTGTTGGTACACGTATATCTAACCGTACTGTTGCCGACAGCCCTTCTCCAATAGATATTATTTCATCAGAAGCAATTAAAAATTCAGGCGCAACCAGTACGCCTGATATGTTACGAAAGTTGGCACCTTCATTTAATATGAATAATACCACCACGTCTGATGGACAAGATTTAATGCGTCCCGCTACATTACGTAGCTTAGGGCCAGATCAAGTATTAGTATTAATCAACGGCAAGCGTCGTCATCAACAAGCAGTAGTTGCAGTACAAGAGAATGTTGGTCGCGGTAGTGCAGGTACAGATTTAAGCTCTATCCCTATGACAGCTATTTCACACATTGAAATTTTACGTGATGGTGCTGCAGCACAGTATGGCTCTGATGCTATTGCTGGTGTTATTAACATCGTACTAAAAGACGATTTAGGCGGTAGTGTTTGGGCACAATATGGCCAAACAAGTGAAGGCGATGGTGAATCAACTGAATTTGGTGGCAACTATGGCTTTGGCGTTGGTGATAAAGGCACATTAAACTTAACGTTTGAATATGCTGATAATGGAGAGATGAACCGAGCAACGCCAACCACATGGTTTGACGCAATTGACGAACCTCGCCAATTATTACTTGTTGGTGAAGCAGCAACAGAGATGACTAGCCTCTGGGCAAACTTTTCTTATGAATTAGGCGAAAGCAGTGAATTATACGCTTTTGGTGGTTTCACCACTAAAGAAGGTGAATCTTTAGGCTTTTATCGTCCTGCCGATGATAACCGCGTATGGAGTTCATTATACCCTGAAGGTGTAACACCTAAGCTTGGCTCAAAATCAGAAGATTATTCAGTCGCTGTTGGTTTTAAAACACAAGTTGCAGACTGGGATATAGATGCCAGTGTAGTAACGGGTGAAAATAGATTTGAATTTAGTAACTTAGAATCTCTAAACGCAAGTTATGGTCCAGATAGCCCAACATCAGCTTATGATGGCGCGCTAATTTATAGTCAAACCACTTTTAATCTTGATGCAGTAACCGCTGTAGACTTAGGATTTTTTGATGAAACCTCTTTAGCTTTTGGTGCTGAGTTTCGTATAGATGGTTTTGCTCAAGAAGCTGGTGATATGGTCACCTATGCACGTGGTGATACCCTTTGTGCTGAATCAGTAAACCCAACGGGCGACCCATTAATGACTGGTTGTATGGGTGGTGATATCACTACACCTGGTATGCAAGGTTTCCAAGGTTATAGCCCTGCAATGGCAATAGATACCGACAGAAATAGTTTTGCGTTATATTTTGATACTGAAACAGCAGTTACTGAAGACTGGTTAGTTGCTGCAGCCGTTCGTTATGAAGACTATGATGACTTTGGTAGCACGGTTATTGGTAAGTTATCGACCCATTTAAGCTTAACAGAGAATCTTGCTATTCGAGCTTCAGCATCGACAGGTTACCGTGCACCAGGTATGCAACAAGCTAACTTCACTCAACGTTCAATTTCGTTAGATAATGGTGAACTTGCCGATTTAGTAACTTTACGTCCAAATGAAGAATTGGCTGAAGAATTAGGTTTTACTGACCTTAAAGAAGAAAATTCTACTAACTTCTCGGTTGGTGTTATTTACACTAATGGTAACTATTCATCGACTCTAGATGTTTATCAAATAGACATCGATGATCGTATTGTTTATTCAGGTAATATTTCTCGCGGAATTAACGATGAGATTGATGCTTTCTTCGATCGTCACTCTGGTCCTGGTGACTCGTTAGATGGCGTAAAAAATGCCTCAATATTTACCAACGCAATAGATAGTGAAACCTTTGGTCTTGATTGGGTAAACCAATATACGCAAGAACTGAGCAGTATGGATGTTGTTTATGAGCTTTCTTATCACCATAACAACACTGAAGTAAGTGCTATTAATACTTCTTCTTCTATCGTACCAAATGAAGTTGTTTTTGATAACGCACAAAGACTATTAGTAGAAAAAGCACAACCTCAAGACAGAGCCTCTTTATCAGCCATGTTTGATATGGACACCTGGTCGGTAACAGGTCGCATGACTTATTACGGTGAAGTAACTTCAGCTTCTTACGGTACGCCTGAAAATACTTGGGGTGCTAAAAGTTTATTTGACGTAACGGCTCAATGGGAAGTTACCGATAATATTAATATTAGCGGTGGTGTTCTTAACTTAACTGATGAATATCCTGATGAATGGGGCACAAATGGTTCTCCATTTACTGACCTTGGCTTCAAATATGGTTGGACTAGTTTCCCGTTCTCTCTTGCAGGACGTGAATATTACGTAAGAGCTTCATATAACTTCTAACGTTAATTAGTAAATCAAACAATAAGCCAGCTTTGCATAACTTGCCTCGCTGGCTTTTTTATCCCCTCTATTTCACTTAACCAACTAATGCTAAAGTTTAGGGTTTTTTGGATAAAACTTGTCTGGCATACTGCTGATGTGTTCAAAAAAACGGGTATCTTTGTAGGGAAGTTTCATAAAACCTGAAATGCCAACACCGTCAATAGTCGGTAACAATGTCAGTACCTTCGCTAAACAGTCTGTAAACTCGGCTTCTTTCTCATGATTCAACAACATTAAATAGCTATGAATCTTTAAATGCTTGGGTAGCACTTCAAAAATAATACAACCAGTATGATGAATTAAATTGAGCTCGGCCAAAACAGACATTAACTCATCTGGCAGGTGTAAGTATTCATCAGGATCTTTACCATCCTCAAAATAAGAATGTAAGCGGGTTATATCATCAACATCAGGTACATCACTCACTTCAAACTGTATCACTTGAGTTTCATCGGCAACAAAGGGCTGATTTTCTTTAATACGTTCTACGTGAAGCGTGTTTCGGGCGTTAAATAAACAACTTTTGAACATACCGACACGGAATATGCCCTGAGCCAAATAAATAATATTGTTCACTGCACTAGTAAACGCGGTTTTGAGTGCTTCATCAAATAACGTTAAGTTAGAATCAATGTAAACCCCCTCTTTCGCCCAACGAATCGCAATGCCGCCTACCACAGGAAAATTACCAAGCCGACTTAATGCAGCAATGAACGCTTTTTCATTATCCCCCATACCCATAAGATAGTTTTTATAGTATTTGTCCAACTGAGCATCATCAATGTTCGATAAACTATCATGCCCTGTTTGCTCGCGTAAAAATGATTTTCGTGAACCATATACTACGGTATCAATTTGCTCACCTTGAGGTTTTACCCAAACTGGAATTTGTGCAATGGCGTTAATCTTGGTTGGTTTATCTGCCAATACAACTTGTTTAAGGTAAGTGAGATTATTAAAAAAGTAATCACCTGCTTGCGCTCTAAGTTTCTCATCATCGCTTAACATCCCCGTTAAGACTTGAGCCAGTAATTTTGGTAAACCCAAGGCATTCGGTGGTATCACTTTTACGCCATATCGGCATGACTGACCTGAAGCGAGTGCATATAACGTCGCTGCTAAGCCCTGTTCATCAAAACGAGGACTAGATAGACCACCATTGAGCTGTTCAGGCCCAATAAAATAAACATCTCCTAAACGTGCATTGCTATGTTGTAAGTCACTGCTCATTAGGTCCATCACATTAGTACTAGTGCTTTGCTTGTCACAATCAAGTTGTGCACTAACGGATGAGCCCCAATCAATAAGTTGTACCTTGCCTGTGCTTTTATCGTAAACCAAGTTTGAAGGCTTTATATCGCCATGCACAATAGGTTTTAACTGTCGGTGATTATTAGCTTGGCGTAAGTACAGTAATATATCGGCTAATTGCAATGCGATACTGACCACCAACTCTGGTGCTAATGGCCCTACTTGCAACGACAATTGCTCTAAATCTATGCCAGGGGCTCGCGTCATTTGCAGAATTGATTGTCGCTTTATTTTCTGATAATCAATTACTTCTGGAATTTGTGGGTGGCTAAGTTGCCCTTGAATCTCGGCCTCTTCTGCCAACCTATCTTGCACATGTTGAGGTAAATTAATGCGAGAAAACTTAAAGACAACGGGCAATTGATCTGCTGAACTACCTTTGCGCTTGATACCTGAGAAAACAAAGCCATAGGCTCCTTTACCTAACAGTGCAACATCCTCAAAGCCGAGTTGCTTTAATTGCTGCTGACAAAGATCAACCCATTGTTTTAACTTAGTCGCATCTTTATGACTGAGTAAGTAAATGGATTGCTCTTGGGCAATGTAGAAATGCTGTAATTTTTTATTAGTCACAAGTTGTTTCTATTGTTATGGGGTAAGAAAAATATTCAGTAAAAGAAAATAACGCTTGCTGAATACGCTACCGATTATTGTTTTAAACTACAAGATTAGAATGAAATTTCAGCTTTTTCTTTTACTGATTTAGTAAATTTAAATCTACACTCAAACATTATTTTATGCCATGTTCTCTTAGTTTCATCGCTATTTTATTGTGTGAGACATTTAAACGCTCAGCCAATTTTCGTGTTGTCGGAAATAACGGATGGAGATGTTCAAGTAATTTAGCTTCAAAATCAGCTTGAGCACTAGACCAATCTTTAATTGTTTGAATATCTATATCATTACTAAGCTGTTGTTTACCAGCATGCTTATTGAGGACTTGTAACAAGTCATCAGAACAAATATCACCGCCATTATTCAAAGCAACAACACTGAATAAAACATTTTGTAGTTGCCTAATATTTCCTGGCCAAGCGAATCCCTGTAATAAACTAAGTGCTTGTGCAGTAAGTTTTGGCTTTGCAATATCTGTTTGTTGACTGTTACTGACTTGTTTAGCCGCATTTTCAATAAACAAGTTAGCCAAGAGACTCATGTCTGCCATACGCTCTCTTAGTGGTGGTAAATCGATACTCAGCACATTTAAGCGATAATAAAGATCTTCTCGAAAGGTTTTCTGACTAATGAGTTTGGCTAAGTCTTGGTGACTGGCACTGACAATACGTATATTAGCAACCAGTTCTTTAGTACCACCAACACGACGATAAGTGAGATCTTGTAAAAATCGTAACAATTTTGCTTGTAAATACGGTGACATTTCTGCAATTTCATCTAAAAATAAACAACCACCTTCAGCTAGTTCAATTAATCCAGGTTTACCGCCTTTTTGGGCCCCCGTAAATGCGCCACTAGCATAACCAAATAACTCACTTTCTAATAAATGTTCAGGTAATGCTGAGCAGTTTATCGCTAAAAAAGGCGCTTTAGATCTTGAGCTCGCTTGATGTAATGCTCGAGCGATTAACTCTTTACCTGTACCGGTTTCACCACTGATTAATACCGGTAAATCTAATTCCGCAAAGCGCTTACTTTGCGCCTTAATTAAACTGATGCTTTTTGATTGGCCAATAATACTATCAAAACTGTGATCTTGATGACTTTGCATTAATGAGATTTGACGCCCTAGAGTGTTCATTGAGCGAAAAAGTAGCACTGAGCCACTTACTTGCCCAGTATTGTCTTGTTCTAAGGTTGAGCTGTTACTCGATACTACGGGACTTATATCAAGAATGTAGGCCTTCCCTTCAATTGTCACGGCTTGGCTGGTGGCGGTATTGGTGAGCATAGCTTTATTAATTTGCCCAAGAAACGCTTCGATTGGCTTGCCCAAGTAATCCGTTGTAACCAACTCAGGTTCAGTTGCATCCTTTGACGGCTTAAGCTTATGACTTGCCTTGTTCATAGCCAAAATCAGTCCATTACTATCAACATCGATAATAGGCTCAGGCATTTTATCTAATAAGGCTTGTAAATGACTCTCTCGTTGTTCACTCGGTAATAAATTAATCACCTCTACACTGTTAACGCCAATAACTGAGGCTAAGCATTCTCTAATTGACGAAAGCGTTAACGCAGCATATTCAACATGCACATAGGTAAAACAGCTGGTAATTTCTACGGTTTTTAAATTCCAAGCTTGCTTGGCAAATATAGCTAATATTTCTTGGGAAATACCTATTCTATCGCTTGATTCAATAACAACACGCATAAGATGACACATCTACAGATATAGTGTACTACAAATATTACATAGTAATAAAATTAGTACAAGCTGTATTTATCCCATTAAAACAGTGAATAACTAGTGCTTCGTGGATGCAATAGGAAAACACACTATCATTTTGTAATTATTTTAGTACAAGCATTCTTAAGTTTATTTTAAAAAGCCTGTATCTACTTGTTAAATAAACGTTTTATTTAGTTGGCAACATAGTTGCAGGCTAGTAAATAAAGAATAAATGAAAGAATGAAGAAATCAATAGATTAAGAAGAAACATGAGTTCTACATGGCTGCTTAGTGATATAGCTGCAACAAATCATTCTGTCTATATCACTGAAATCCATGTTTCCTCCATCAAATAAAGCATAATAATAATTACAACTTATAGAAGAGAAACTATGACCCAGTTTAAGAGCAAAAACATTGAAACTAACGCTATTCACGCCGGCAGAATTAATGATACACAGTTTGGCTCGCTTGCTACGCCTTTATATCAAACATCTACTTTTATCTTTGATAATGCTCAGCAAGGTGGCGATCGTTTCGCCGGTGAAAGCGAAGGTTACATTTACACGCGCTTAGGTAACCCAACAACTCGCCAATTAGAACAACGCGTTGCGGCTATGGAATGCATGGATGATGCAGCTGCAACCGCAACAGGTATGGCTGCTGTCTCAGCAGCGTTACTGACTAACTTGCAAGCTGGCGATCATATGATTTCATCTAAAGCGGTTTATGGTTGCTCATTTGCGCTAATGAATCACATGCTGAAGAAATTTAATATCGAGGTGACGTTTGTCGATATGACTGAGCCTGACAATATCAAAGCAGCCATCAAGGAAAATACTAAGTTAGTCTTTTTAGAAACCCCCATCAATCCAAACTTAGTGGTATTAGATTTGGAAAAGATTTGCGCCATTGCCAAAGCGCACAACTTATTATCGATAGTAGACAATACTTTCCTTACCCCTGTATTACAACAGCCTGCAAAATTTGGTGCTGATATTGTGGTGCATAGTGCAACTAAATACCTTAATGGTCATGGTGATGTTGTCGCCGGCATCGTCTGTGCTAATTTTGAAATGATCAACGAAATAAAAATGACGACCCTTAAAGATATCGGTGCCACCATAAGTCCTCATGATGCTTGGTTGATTATGCGCGGCCTTAAAACTTTGCCGATTCGAATGGATAGACATTGTAGTAATGCACAAACAGTCGCAGAGTTTTTAGAACAACACCCTATGGTTGATGAAGTTTACTATCCTGGTCTTAAAAGTCACTCTGGGAACAAGTTTGTGGGTAATCAAATGAAAGCCGCAGGTGGTGTAATTGCTTTTGAATTAAATACCGACTTGACGGGTGGAAAAACCTTTATTGATGCAATGGAGCTTTTTTCAATTGCTGTCAGCTTAGGTGATGCAGAGTCATTAATTCAACACCCTGCGTCAATGACACACTCGCCTTATACCCCCGAAGAAAGAGCAGATGCGGGCATCAGTGATAGCTTAATTAGGATCTCTGTCGGTTTAGAGAATGTCGATGATATTATCAGTGATTTAACCCAAGCTTTGGAAAAAGTGAAACTGCCAAGCAGCGATAAAGTCACCAATATTAATCAAGCAAATAATGCAGCATAACGAGTTGTAGCGATATTCATTCAAGATGAATGTTATAAGTTAATTATAAAAAAGCCTCAATAAGCAATTAGCTTGTTGAGGCTTTTTATTACAATCATCGGTGATATATGGAATAACAAACTAGCTTTGAGTCATTGCATACTAACTGACCATTATCTATTTACCAATTACTGACCAATTATTTATCAGAGAAAATAATCGCTAATTGCGGTAATAACTTTTCTTTGAGCGTCGCTATTTCTTCATCAGAATAAGGTGTTAATGGTTGTTGGCCCCAAATTGGCTTCGGCCATTGTGCATCATCTTTAAAACGTACAACATGATGAACATGCAGTTGCTCAACAACATTACCTAACGCAGCAACATTCATTTTGTCACCAGCAAAGACTTGCATTAATAACTCACTCAATAAGCTCGACTCATTAAGCAATTGTTGCTGTTGGTCCCACTCAAGTTGGAACACTTCACTAATATCGGCAACTTTAGGTACTAAAATAAACCAAGGGTAAGCACTATCATTACATAGTAGTAATTTACACAAAGGAAAATCAGCCAACTCAATACCATCTGTTGCTAATTGAGGGTGTAAATTAAATGTTGTTACTTCACTCATTATAAATACCTTGTTATGAATACATATTATGTAAATTGACTATGATAATTTACCGTTAAATAGCTTGCCGTTAAAAACTGACTATACAACTAATTAACGTTTATTTTTACGACCACGACCACGGGCTGCCTTTTTAGCTTCTCTAGCGGCAATGCGTTTCTCTTCAAGTTCAGTGAAGTGCGCGTTCTCAGCATCAATGATATCCGGTAATTCAAAGGAAATAGTACCCAAGGTTTTATCACGAATTTCATTTATCAAAATGACAGACGCTTTATGTAAATCAACGCGACCGCCACTTTTAATACAACTGCGTTTACGGCCAATCGCTTCAATTAAGTCTTCTTCGTGTGCAGGTAACTCGCTAAGTTTATAACGCTCCATTATACGTTTAGGATAATTCTTGAGTAGGTAATCCGCAGCAAAATAAGCAATATCATCATGATCAAATGCTGTATCTTTTACCGCACCTGATACCGCTAAACGATAGCCAGAATTTTCATTCGCTATTTTAGGCCATAACATACCTGGGGTATCGAAAAGGTATAACCCCTCTTCAAGACGAATACGTTGCTGACCCTTAGTTACCGCGGGTTCATTACCCACTTTTGCTTTTGCTTTGCCTACTAAGGTATTGAGTAATGTCGATTTACCAACGTTAGGTATCCCCATTATCATCGCGTTAATTTGCTTACCTTCTTCATCTTTATTCGGCACAAGTTTACGTATTAAGTTGACAAGGTTCTTTGCTACACTCGGCTGCTCTGTGGTTAGAGCAATCGCTTTTACATTATGCTGCGACTCTAAATAATCTAACCAAACTTTGGTGCTTTCAGGATCAGCTAAATCACTTTTATTAAGGATCTTTATCAGTGGTTTATCACCTCTGATCTCAGTGATCATAGGATTTTCACTACTAAAGGGTAAACGCGCATCACACACTTCAATCACCACATCAATTTGCGGTAATATTTCTTTTATTTCTTTTTGTGCTTTGTGCATGTGGCCTGGAAACCAGTTAATCGCCATGAAAATCCTAATGTAACTATTATAATGGCGCAATTTTAACAAGCTTTTAGCTAACGTGGCTAGCCATACTCGTTAATAATACTAAACGAATTCATTAATGGGTTAAGTAATGCTCTTTGTACTGACGGTTTTGATACGTTAAAGCTGATTAAAGCTGTGACTGATATAGTTAATATTGGTTTCATCTAGTGAAAAATATCCTTGGATTGATTGCTAATTTCACGTTTGGTAGATGTAAGAATCAGCTGCTGATTATGAAATCCATAAAATGGTATTAGATCAATACTCAACTAAGAATAAATTTACAGATTAATCCGTCAGCTCAGGTATTCACTCGCTTTAAAGGAATGTTCCTCGTTTTTTCCTTAGGTAACTATCCCCCCTTCTTTCAAGCTTTCTGGAGAGTATATACCGTTTATTCAGCGCCAAAATACCCCCGTTATTGAAAAATGACTTACTATGTCCGTTGGCAGTAATTTTAAAATCCTCCCTAAGGGGGATATAACTAAACGGGTATAACGGCTAACATATACTCAATACAAAAACACAAATAGCGTCGAGAGTTGTACTTTGTTAAATAAATTAATATCTAATGAATTATCTGAAAATACAGTACTACCTTTATCTTCGTTGCATAAAATAGCGATTCATCCGTTACGTGAAAAACTTTATAACGAATTGCATAATAGACCTTTTCAATCAATATCATCGCCCGCTCAGCTCACGCATATTGCTATTCAGCATCAAGGGGAATTAAAGCAGCAAGAGCATGATTTCATCTCACTTTTATGTAATAGATTTCAAGTAAACTCTCCCGCTAAGTCAATGCCATGTTTCTATCAAGACTTTGGTTTATTCAGTCTTCGCTGGGAGCGCCATTTAGAATATTCCACCTATACCTTTATCCACCAAGCGCCATTAACTGACCAACCTTTTGTTAAAAATGCGATTGATTATGTTCCCAGCAATTGGTTTGAGCAAATGCCCGGTCAAGTTATCGCGGCAGTTCATTTGATTATTGAATCTGAGAATATAGATAAAGCGAAAACACACAAGGTTGAACAATTTTTTGACAATATGTCATTGATCGCCAGTGCTCCCGTACATTCACAGGCGAAAGTCTGGAGTTCATTTAAATTACATGAAGATGGTTTTGGTCGTTTTCTGATATACCAAGAAGACTTGTCACCTGCACAGCTTGGGCGCCTAGCACAGCAATTATTACAGCTTGATACCTACCGTTTAATGGCAACACTGGGTTTACCGCTAGCACAAGCAATTAATAGTGAGCTGAATCAACTCGACATCCAACTGCAACAAGTGACAACTTACATCGCGTTAGGTACTGAAAAAAGTGATAGAGAGCTACTAACACAAGTCTCTAAAATAGCAGCAAAAGTGGAAGATTATCGTAGCCAAAGCACTTACCGATTTTCTGCTACAAATGCCTATTACGACGTGGCATTGCAACGAATGGAAGAATTAAAAGAAGAAGAAATCCCTGGTTATATGACCTTGCAAGAATTCTTAATGCGTCGAATTACCCCGGCAGTTAAAACCTGTCAAACAGCGTCTAATCATTTAGAAGATATCTCTAAAAGAGTGACCCGTGCCAGTGATTTATTACGCACACGTGTTGAAATGGTACTACAGGAGCAAAACCAAACCTTATTAAAATCAATGAATCATCGTGCTCACGTGCAAATGCGCTTGCAACAAACCGTTGAAGGTTTATCTGTTGCTGCAATAAGTTATTATGGCATGCAATTATTCGAAACTATGCTCACCTCATTACCAACCTTAGGTGTTGAATATAATCATGAACTAGTGAGTGGTTTTGCTGTACCTATTGTCATTGGCATTGTATTTGTTGGCACACGCTTAATACATAAGCGCTTGATGAAAGGGTTAAAATAGTTCTTATAGCCGTAAACATTCAAACCAAGGTAAAAGCAAAAAGTTCCCCTATGTCCCCTCTCTTTTTGAGGGAGCACCCTTAATAAAAAAATGTGCTTCGGTCATGAATTGCACGGGCATCCTGAAAATCCTATCTTGAAGTTTCATGGGTATAAGCACTTGAGCAACATCACTTCATCGTTGCTCTGACTTATAATGGAACAACCATTATTTCATCACAGCGCCTTGAATTGAAATTGCTCAAGTACTCTGAAACATGCATCTTGAATGATAACGGGTATATAATCCCTTTCTTCCTATTTTTTAGTAGCTAAGCATTAACTTATTGCTGATAATGCTAATCATTAAGTATCTTTATCATTAAATATCTTCAAATAAGAGCTAGCTATTAAGTTATGAGTAAAAAATTCTATGTGATCTGGAAAGGCGCGAAAACAGGTATATTTACCACGTGGCCAGAAGTTCAGCAACATACTGCGGGTCGCTCTGATGCTCAGTATATGGGCTTTGAATCTAAAAGTGCTGCCGAGCAAGCTTTCGCAACAACTTACACAAAAGCATTGATGCAACGCTCTTTAAGTAAGAAAGGTACAGCAAGTTCTGCACCTACATCGAGTCGCACAGCAACCAGCAAAAAAACCAGTAAAAGTGCTAGCGCTAAAACTACCGCTGTTAGTCCAAATGGTCCAAGCGATATTGAAATATACTGTGATGGTGCTTGCTCTCCTAATCCAGGTAAATCAGGCACTGGCCTTGCGGTTTATGAATTAGGCAAAGTTACCTCGCTGTATTACGGTTTGTATTTGCCTAATGGCACCAATAATACTGCCGAGTTAAGCGGCATGCTTTCTGCTTTTCAAATTGCACAACACTTTATCGATAAAAACAGCGAGCAAAGTATTTGTATCTTATCCGACTCTAAATACTCTATCGATTCAATTACAAAATGGGCGAAAGGTTGGAAAGCAAAAGGCTGGACCCGTGGTAAAGGTGAGGAGATTAAAAACTTAGCATTAATACAACAATGTTATGCGCTTTATAAAACCATGCATACCAAAATAACCATTCGCCATGTTAAAGGTCACGCAAATATAGAAGGCAATGAACTGGCAGATAGAATGGCAGTACTTGCTAGAAAGCAGCAACAAGTTAATATGATCCGCTATAGCGAAACAATCAACATAAAAGCTATTCTTGCTATGGACTCTGGTTAGACTGATGTTGATGCCTACGTTAATTGACCATAACTTAAGCTGAGTTGAACTAAACTAAATTAAACTAAATAAACAATAATAGAGCTGAGCTAACCAGATCTTAATTAAACTGATAAGAATATGCTAACGAATATCCTAATTACTATTACGTTATTATTAATAACAGCCTTTGTTCTCTCTCGCGTATTTACCTTACCGAGAAACATTTGGATATTATTTATCTCTCAGCCTTTAGTGATGTCTGCATCGCCTATTATTGTTTTTATTGGCGGTATTTTATCCAGTAAAATGGCCAACGATCCTTCTCTAGCAACCCTGCCAATTACCTTAATGATTTTAGGTGTCGCTGCGGGCTCAATTCCTGCCGCTATGTTAGCTAAAAATAAAGGCCGAAAGTTTGCCGTTTACACCGGATTAAGTTGTTCTTTAATTGCCGTAATTGTTGCGTTATTTTCAGCAAAACTAGCGCTGTTTGAACTCTTTTGTTTTGCTAGCATGTTAATTGGCATCGGTGGAGCCTTCACACAACAGTTACGCTTTGCAGCAATTGAGAGTAGCTTGAATAAGGAAGATGTCCCTAAAATATTATCTATTTTAATGCTAAGTGGCGTCTTTGCTGCATTTTTAGGTCCTGAAGTAGCTGTAGCGGGAAAAGATTGGCTAAACTCTCCTTATGGTTATGCGGGCTCTTTTCTATTTTTAGCCGCGCTGATCCTTTGCGCCATGATAATGATGTTAGCCTTTAAAAATCCTCCCGTTAGTGCAAATGAGACCATTGGAGAACCAAGAGAATTAAAGGTTATAGCTAAACAGCCTATATTTTTAATTGCTGTTTGTACCGCGACCATTGGATATGCATTAATGAGTTATTTAATGACCGCGACACCTATTAGCATGCACCATATGCAAGGACACAGCTTACAAGAAACTAAATGGGTCATACAAAGCCATATTGCCGCCATGTATATCCCGTCATTATTCACCCCTTGGTTAGTAAAATATCTAAAACTAAAAGGGCTGATGCTCATTGGCATATCAATTTATGCTGTAGTTGCTCTGATAGCCTTATCAGGCCATGAAGTGATGCATTATTGGTGGGCACTTATTTTATTAGGTATTGGTTGGAACTTCTTATTCTTAACTGGCACCTCTTTATTACCCGAGAGTTATCACGCCAGCGAGCGTCATAAAGTTCAAGCAACCAATGACTTTGTCTTATTTGGTTTTCAAGCAGTAGCTTCTCTATTAGCTGGTTGGGTATTGTTTAATGCGGGTTGGCACTGGGTTGTGATAACGAGTCTCCCCTTTATTCTTGTACTGTTTACTGTGGTTGGTTTTTATCATAAACATCAGAAAAAGTTAACATTGAATATGCTGAAAACTAATTAAGACTATAATTTATACCAATCGAATTAAAGTATTATGGTCGAGAACCTTAAATCAATAAAAAAAGAAGGATGTAATTATGAGTGGAACAACTATGGTCGTTGTTATTGTCTGTGTCGTCTTCGGTATTTTATATAAAATGTATAACAAACATTTAGAGTTTAAAGCGAAAACGATTAGCCATAACAATAGTACTGACTCACTAAATGATGAACTAAAAAAAGAAATTATAGCACTCACCGAGCGCGTACAAGTATTAGAAAAAATTGTCACCGACGAAGGCTACCAAGTGCAAAAAGATATTAATAAACTTTAAAGTAATCTAAAAGGTAAACTATAAGACTAGCTATAAATTATAGGCATAACTTATAGGTACAAACTTCACCTATTATTGACGGAGTGCTGATGCAATGAAACTCATAATGAAAACTGAATTTGATAACCTCAGAGTCAATCCTCTACATGATTATGAAACCGATAGTAATGGAGAAAAGCAGGTCGTCAAAATTTATTATGGTGAATTACTGATTGCCAAAAAATTAAAAATTAAAAAATCCATTCGCTTTTTTGGCATAGCGACTTATCAGCAGTATCTAACGCAAGAAGATGTATTGAAGTAAGAGTTATTTCTTCAACATTGATTTTAAATCCGCAAAGGGATTATACGTGGCAGTATCTTGGTTGGTATCGCCCGCTTTTACTTCGGTTGTATAATTAGCATGGTCAGTATATTTAGCATGCTCATTATCGTGACAGTAAATACACAATAGTTCCCAATTGCTACCATCATTTGGATTATTGGTATGATCATGATCCATATGATGCACGGTTAATTCTCTTAAGTTAGAAAACTCAAAAGCACGGGCACAGCGACCACATACCCAAGGGAATAATTTTAATGCTCGGTCACGATAACCTTTTTCTTGTTGTTTGTAGTTGGCACTTGTGCCAAAGCGATCTGAGGACATAGGAATATAAGAAGGTAAATAAATTATATTACTAGTGTATTGCTAAGCGCGAAGCTTAGCAATAGCTGGATATAAGGGAATACTACTGATTAAGGGTATTTTTTTTACGCTATACCCGAACAACTTCAAACGGCATGATTCAGTTTAAAATAGCTTTAGTCTAATTTACTGATCTAGTGATTCCAGTGTTTTACCGTGTGGAATAGGTAAACGTGTTTTCGCATCAACTTGTACAAAAACAATGTCATCCGCCAAACAAATGGTTTTTTTAGTCACTTTATTACGTACTAAACACGTCACAGTAATAGAGGTACGACCTACTTTTTTAGTTTCTAAACCAAACTCTACTACATCACCTTGCATAGCGGCCGACTCAAAACTAATTGCACCTATATGTTTTGTTACTAAGCAGTTGGTTTCTAATTGACAGATAGCGTAAATAGCAGCCTCTTCATCAATCCATTCGAGTGCGCGACCACCAAATAGAGAGTTTGCGTAATTTAAATCGTTGGGCATAACAAGACGACGGGAAAGAAAGCGCATAAAAAGCCTTTAAGTAAAATGTATATCTAAAATAGTAAGGCTTATTATAGCAAGGTTTCTTACCAATTACTGAGCATTAACTCTAATTGATGCCCGGTTATACTTATTTTCTGTAGCTATTATTTTTGGATCTCCATATACAATAAGAATCGATACAAATAGTTTTTTACCTATAAAAAAGCTCCCTAACAAGTAGAGAGCTTTTAACGTATTCTAGGTCGAGACAGTTTAACTGTAACCTTCTATTCCACTGCTATTAACTGACAGTAGGCATTACAGTTTTTTGCTAATATTGATAGTCGGTGTTGTCGGATCAGGCCCTGTAACCGTAACAATATAAACACCATCATCTATAATAGTGACACTCAAATTATCTTGTGAGTCTTGTAATAATGTCAACGGAGAATCCAGGGTAACAACATTAGTATCCTCTGGCGCACCTAAATTGAATGTTGACCAATCACCCGAGGCAATTTTAAAGCCATAGTCACCTGCGGTTAGGTTTACTTCCACTGAATAACTACTTGCGCCAGCATAACTAAGCTGATCAACTTCACCCCAACCATTCATGTCACCACGAATAAATACCGGTGTGGCACCAAACATTTCAGCTGAATAAATACTCAACGTTGCTTCAGCTAAATCAGAGGCGTCAAAAACAAAAGTGTAATCTCCATCGACAGTAAAGTTCATACTGAAGTTATCACCACTACCTGATAACAATAATTGATTTTCACCTTCAGTTATTTCCATATCATCAGCTGGTGCGCCCATATTTACTGTAGACCAATCAGCGGAAGCTATTTTAAAGCTAGGCGTTGAAGCACTAATAGTTATAGTGGCTTGATATTTACCATTACCTATATAAATTAATTCGTTATCTTCACCCCAACCATTCATGTCGCCACGAATAAATATAGGTGTTCCAACAAACGGCTCTTCATTTTCTACTAACAAAGTAGGAGCGTCGGTATTAGAGGCATCAAGGGTAAAGAAGTAAGTTCCATCAATCGCAACAGTAATACTTAAATTGTCATTACTGCCTGGTAATAAATTAAAAGTTTGATCTTCTAATACTTCACCACCTGATCCTGGAGCACCTAAGTTAATGTTTGATGACCAATCAAAATCTGCCACCTTGAAACCATAAGATCCTGCTGCAAGGGTAATTTTAGCTTGGTAGACTCCATCTCCAATATAAGTAAATGCATCATCAGGATTCCAACCATTCATATCTCCACGAACGTAAGCAACGGTATCGCCATAAGGAACCACATCAGGTGCGCCTGCTGTTACATAAGCGGATAAACCGCTTGCTTGGCTTTCACCTTGTACTTTCACAAAAACAGCGGTAGTTAGCGGAGGAACCGTAAAGCTGCCTTCATCTGTACCCTGCTCAAAGGTAGCGCTAGCAACGGTACCATCAACAGAACCAGCTAATAAAGGATGTAAGGTAAAATTACTTGCGGAGGCAATAGTATGTGTTTGTTCGCTATTAGTACCATTTACCACAACCACTAATGCATCATAATTTGGGTCGATATCAGTAAGAGTTGATCCGTCATCTATACTCATCACAATCAAACCTTGCGTTTGATTTTTACCAATATTATGAAAACCAACGCGATTGATAATATCTGTCGCAGTGGTCAATCTAAATAATGGACTGCTTGTACGAATCGACAAAAACTCATTGAACACATTTGATGCGAATAATATATCCGTCATTGAAACAGTACTTGATGAACTTGACGCTAGAGAAACTATGTCATCGTAGTCTCGACCACCATTATCTAGAGGCAAACCTTTATTCCAGTTATTTAACTCAAATGTAAAATCAACTAGGTTATACCAATCACCGGCATCATAAGTATTACGGTCTAACGACTTAGAGCGAAGGAAATCACCACCCATTTGTAAGAATGGAATACCTTGTGACAATAATACGATTGATTGAGAAATGTTTTGCGCACGAACACGTTCGCTATTATTCATTTCAGGGCTTAACTTAAATTGTAAGATATCCCACAAGGTTTCATTATCGTGTTTTGAAACATAGTTAATAATATCAGCAGGGTCCTTGGCATACATACCTGCAGAGCTACCGACTACGTCAGTGCCCTTAAAGGTTTTCAATACATAGTCAGTTTGCGTGCCTGCCATGCCAAATTTAACAATATCTTGTTGCTCAAACGGGTAGTCTGAATCACTTTCGTTGTTAAACAAAGTCGCATTTCTAATACCGTCACGAATACGATCGTTATAGGTGGCAATTTCAGTACCGGCCATATTTTCTTGGTCAGCGCGTTCAAAACCTCGAGAATCTTTGTACCAACCTTCACCATAAAAATGATTATCAGGGTCTATCGCTTGAATAGCATCACGTGCTGCTAACATCTGTTCTTTAGAGCCTTGGCTCATAATATCGAAACGAAACCCGTCAAACTGGTATTGTTCAGTCCACTGTTTAAGTGAGTCGACCATCAACTTGTCCATCATGCGATGTTCAAGGGCTGTATCACTACAACAAGTACTATTTTGAACAGCGCCAGTAGTAACATCACGGCTGTGATAGTAGCCAGGTACAAATTTATCAAGTACCGAGTTATCCCATAAACCAGCAGAGTTAGTATGGTTATAAACAACATCTAATACCACACGTAAGCCAATGTCATGCAAGGATTTGATCATCGCACGCATTTCTTTAATTCGGCTTACTCCGTCTGGATTTGAAGCATAAATACCGTCAGGCACATTAAAATGTTTAGGATCATAACCCCAATTAAAACTATCCGTATCACGCATCGCTTCTGTTAGTTTTACTGCCTCGTTTGAATAAGGAGAATAACTTTCAAATACAGCACGCAATGTTTGGTCATCTAGATTCTGATAACAAGGTGGTGCTTTGAAATTGACTTTACATAACGCTAAGACCGTACTATCCAAATCGATAATCTTGTCTGCATCTTCATCAATAGTTGCTATATCATTCGCAGGCAACATATGAAAATGCGTTAAACCGTTAGCGACTAGCTTTTGTAAATGCTGCATAGGTGCAGAGTTAATTTCAGTAAACGCTAAGAATTTACCTCTATTTTCAACTGAAGTACTTTCATCTTGTGCACTAAAATCACGTATATGCCCTTCGTAAATTACCGCATCTTCGTAGTTTTCAATGGTAGATACTGCATGACCATCCCAGCCTTCAGGTTGTAGATCTTCATCAGATAAATTTACAAACTGAGAATATTCACCATTGGTTGATAAACTTAACGAATATGGGTCTGTGCTCTCTATTTCTTCAATCGCTTTATTTTCTGGATGATAAAGCGTTAACGCGAAACGATAAAATTGACGGTCAAGACTTGCATCACCCGTATAACTCCAAACACCAGTCATTGAGTCTTCAGTCATATCATGACTTGAAACCATTTCTTTATCCGCGTTATAGACATTCAATTTAAGCTGTTGAGCGGTTGGAGACCACACAGAAACTTTAACGGTTCCATTGTCATAAACAACACCTAACGTTGCTTCATTAGCATCCATTTCGCCTTTGGTATAAAGATCATCTAATACTAAATCAGCTTGCACATTAGTGGCAGCAACCGCTAGCCCTTCTGCGTTATAACCAACTAAAACCAATTGATTTTTAGCAATCGCTTTTGCTTCTTCAATTGACCAATTACCCGAAAAAGCAGGCCAGTCTGCAACTAAAGGCGCCGCAGCTTTTTGTTCGTCAGTTAAATCAACTTCCGACAACTCAACAACCGTCCCTGTGATAACGTCTTCGTTAGCTTCATCGGCACCAATACCTGCAGTCGCTGAATGGTGTAATTTTACCGATGTAACCAGATCAAAATTAACATTCCATGTAAAGGTATTGCTATCAATCCAATGTGCTGAAAAACCACTAATTGCTAATGCTTGTTTACCCAAAGTTACAACAGGATATTCAAAAATAGAAGCGACACCTGAAAAGGTGAAATTCATACGTTGGTATGTTTCATCATCCTGAAACAGTGGCATTTTAAAATCACCACCACCAAACTCTTTTCCTGCGTCATCAGTGCCTTTGTGAATAATAAAGTGACCACATTCGTTATGATCGTCTTTAAGATTTAATAACCAATACGCACCGTACACAGGATCAACCCCGGTATGCGCTAAGCCATTATCCCAAGAAGGCGCCAAAGAATCTGCCGCATACGCATCACATTCAGCACTGTTCCAATTATGCATTTTGTAGTCACTGTATTCACCGTCTGCACGGTTATAAAATAGCAACGCCTGATTTTCGCCTGCAAAAATAATAGGCTCAGGTGCCTTGGGATCTATACCAACAACACAACTTTCATTTAATGCATCAGGCACCGTTGGAACGGGACATTCAATAGGCTCTGGCGCAACACAACTTGTGCCAGCAGCATCAGAAACCATTGGCACATCACAACTAAGTAGTACTTCACCTGGCTCGGTAGACTCTGAGCCACCACACGCGACAAGTACCATTGATACTGATGCTAAGACAATAACTCTTAACACCGATTTTTGACTAAACATAACTTTTACTCCAAATGAATAATTGGCGAGTTAATACCGGAATTAAGACGGAAATTATTAGATTTTTTTTATTTGAATAGTTAATTTCATTCATTTTGAATAACTCCTGACTAATAAATACTGGTTAATAACTCAAAACTAACTGCCGCTATAACGCGTAGGTCATGCCTAAAAAGAATTGACGACCAAAGTACTGAATGGTGCCCGTTTGGCTTTGTACGCCAAAGTAACTTTTAGTCGGTTCGTCGGTTACGTTGTTCACCTGAAAAACCACACCTAAATTGTCATTAAACTGATAAGAAGCCTGATAATCGATGACTAGTTCGTCATCGTAATTAACCGTTTGTGCTTCAACCGCTACTTGCTCTGATACAAACTCATCTCGATAACGCGCACTAATGCGGGTTTCAAAACCCTCATAACCCCAGAAAAGTGTCGTTTGTAAAACATTTTCAGATAAGCCGGGCAGTGTAATAGGTAAGTCTTGCTGTCCTAATTGTGAAATTTGTTGAATTTCACTTTTGGTATGTGAGTAACTTGTACTAAGTCCTAAGCCAGACCAAAAATTAGGTAAGAATGAAAAGATTTGGGTGTAACTCACTTCAAGCCCTTTTATATAACCGCCTTTATCATCATTAAACGCGGTTTCAAAATTACCGTTACGAATTTCTAATGGCACACCACTTAACGGATCGATAAATTCGTCTGGCACTATTAAGCCATTACCAGCAAAGTCATATTCACTGATTGTTTGCGTAACAATACCAGCCGATTCTATGTCTTTATAAAAAAGCGCAAAAACGAAACTACCATCAGATTCTGAAAAATATCGTTCATAGGAAATATCATACTGATTGGCATAAAACGGTTTTAAATGTGGGCTGTTTTTCGCGTTACCACTGATTTCAGCATAAGTGCCACTGTCAGTTGTTACTTTATTGATGCTCACACTGCTGTTAGAAGCAAGTCGGTCAATATTAGGACGACTCATTACTTTAGCCGCAGCAAAACGTATTTGGTCGTTCGGCGTTATATGAAAATTTAAATTCATTTGAGGCAGGTAATCGGTGTAAGTATTTTCGATAATACCCGGTGCATATTTTTGATTGATTAGGCCAGCATCATCCGTAATAAACTGCGCACCTAAATCTGCATTCGCTTGAACAATAACATCGCCATTTTCGTCAATAGCGTCTTGTCCGTACGCATCTTTTACCCTTGTTTCACCAACATCTTGTAATGAAGTAGACGCTTGTTTAGTTCTAACAACACGAACACCAAAGTTACCAGTTACCGGAATATCACCAATTTCTACATCAATATTTGCCATGATATAGGCCGCAAAGATATCTTCAAAAACTTGACCACTTTCTTTCACGGTCCAAGCTGTATCTTTACCTAATGGATCGCCATTAATTACACCGCTTGCAGAGCCGCCCCATGTTTGCACTGGTTGAGGTATACCTTGAGGAAACCAAGCATTTAATACTTTGTTTTGATCAAGTGCTAAGTAACTTGGAAAAGAAGAAAAATCGCCCTTCCAGTCCACCACGGTAGCCATGTCTTCAGTAATATTTAAGGGTTTTTCCTTTGAATTAAAACCACTATCGCTACCAAATTCATATACTGAACGATCGCTGCTGTATTCTCTTTCTGAATAACGTGCGCCAAATTCTACAGACGAAATATAATCTGAATCAAGGGAGTACTGAAAATCAACACGAGCAGCAATAACTTCATCAGAATTCACATAAGGATAAATACCGTATTTAGTTACCATAACGCGATTTAAATCAGTTAAAGCATCCGCTTGATTTAAACTAACATCAGGTAAATCTAAGCCGTTTAATAAATAATTTATTGAAACATTATTATCAAATTCAGGTTGCGCAGCATTAGCATCATCAGCAACTAATGACCAAATCAAGCCATTTCTAAAATCACTGGTGGCGGATGAATACGATAAATCTACCGCCATATTAAAATTATCAGTGATTTGCCAGTCGGCATTTATCCCGAAACTTTGTACTTCATCAGAATCACTGTTGTCATCATTAACAATTTCAACACGCGTTGAACTGTTAGACGTTCGATTGAACGTCCCGCCTATGACTGAATTGTCTATAATGGTCGCATTACCTATTGCCGCTTGGCTGCCATCAAATTTCACTCGATAACCACGGGCAAACTCTTCCGAATCAAATTTCGAATAGAAACTATCAAATTTTAGACTAAAGTTATCAGCGGGCTGCCACTCAAGGGTCGCTACAAAACCATCTCGGGTTTCTTCCCCTCCTTTGTGTTGCAACTCAAAACCTTCACCAACATATTCTTTAGCTAGGTGAATCCCCTCTTCCTTGGTTGGTCCATTGGTATCATCAGCTAAGCCGTCTACATCTCTTAATTTACTGTAGTTAAGGCCAACAAATTGTGTGGTGGCACTTGGTTGAAATAAACGCGCGTAACCTAGAGCGACACCAAAGGTGTCATCAGCAAATTTACCTTGGTAGGAAACACTAAAACGATGACCAGTTGATGTGGCATCAGGTACGTCACTTGCCAAATCGTTATACATCCCACGAGCATTTACATTAAAAGAATGCTTGTCTTCATTTTTTAAAGGGCTGGCAGTTTTTAATTCAACCGTACCTGCCACACCACCTTCAATAAGCGATACTTTGGGTGATTTGAATACTGAGGCTTGTGATATAAGTTCTGATGGATATTGGTCAAATTCAACGCTACGCTGACCGCTGGTTGATACTTGCTCGCGACCATTTAATGTTGTCGATACAAAACCGCCTGACATACCACGAATATTAATCTCAGCGGCCTGCCCACCTGTTCTTACGGCAGAAATACCCGGTAAACGTGTTAACGCATCAGCCATTGAAACATCAGGCAATGCGCCTAAATCATCAGCAGTTATTTGCTCTGATACCGTATCCGCAAAACGTTTCTGATTAATAGATTTAATAAGTGAACGTCTAAAGCCAGTCACTTCAATCACTTCGATTGCGTCAACCTCTTGTTCATCACTCTTTTTTGCGGCAACGTTTTCTGGTTCGGGTGTGGCTTTCACCGCTTCTTGAGCATAAAGCCCGCCAGAAGACACCATAAAACCACAGGAAAGTAAGGCTATAGAGAGCTTACTCGGTTTAAATGTACGCATAATTTTTCCCTCATATTCATCCTTGAAATATTATTATCATCAGTTTTCTAACTGACTTCGTTTTTATAATTTCAACTTAATATAAGGGGCGAGTTTTTCTTTAGATATGTTTTGCATACGTATTCAAAAATACGTGAGTAATAACAAAAAGACTAAAACAGACATAAAAACCGTAACCGTTACATGGTTAATAATAAGCCAATAGCCCATTAACATTGATGTTGAGGATGTATACATAACAGTGAGAAATCAGAATAAAAATCAGACAAAATGTAACAATTGATTACATGTGAATACGTATGCAAAACAGCTCTATACAAGTTGTATTTAGCTTTAACGAGGGTAAGTTGAAATAAAATTAAAGCAATTATGAATAAAGAATAACAAACGTTAAATGGAAGATTTATGACGTGAAGGGATACGATCTATATGATGTATTGTGCCCAAGAGTAAGATTGGGGCTAACCGTAACTATTGCCACAGAAGACTAGGAACAGCTTATTTTTAATTCAATTTCTTTCTCCATGTAACAACAATGGACTTCAAAGTTTTGTACCCCCGCTGTGATAATTTAAAGGATAAGCTTGGTGAACTTGTAATGACTAATACCTCATAGCGTTTCACATCAACTAGTTATGCTCTTGAGGATTGAATCGACTAAATCCAGTGTCATCATTCAGCTCTAATATTCCCTTTCGCAATAACGATTCAACGGCTTTATTAATACCATTGCATAACTTAATGCCATCGGCATCATTTTTACAAACATAAAAACTTTCTAGAACAGCTACGGGTTTATCTAGATTGTAATGGATTTTATTGGCCGCATCATTCTTTTTTACTGCTATCACAGTTCCTGGATAACCCCCCAAAACACCACCTATACGCTTATTTAACAACAATTTAATATTTACAATATCATCCTCTTGGGAGGTGAAATGTAAGCGTGGATTTGATTTGATTTCTCTTCCGTAAGAAAACCCCTGAACAACACCTAAAAGTTCATTTTCAAAATCGGAGAGTTCAAGCAAACCAGAACCTTCTAATGTGAACAATATTATGCGTTTATAAAAAATGGGTCTTGAAACAACATATTGATGCTTTTCTCCAGGTAGGTTCTCCCACAATTCAGGAAAATAAACATCAAACGTTCCATCTTTGATACCTTTTCTCGTCCTATTTAAAGATGTTAGCGTTAATTCGGCATCTTTACTCATTTCCATGAATATAGCATTATTCAATTTATTAAATATGCCTGTGCCATCTGCTTTAAGTAAGCCTGGCATCAAATAGCTTCCTATTTTTATAGGTTCTTTGGTATCGTCGATAGATGCCCAAACTATAGGCATAAAGGCTAATTGCCAGCTGATTAAAAAGAGAAAAATCAGCTTAAAATTCATTACATTGATTATATATTTAGTCAAAATTTACGTTCCGCAACATGAAAAGCTACTCAATAGTTTTTCATACTCTCGTTGATAGTCAGGTAATAAAGTAGCAGCGTATATTAGTCGCCACAACCTAAATAAAGACTTATTAATTATTTTTAATATCAGAAATATGTATATAACATCCAGATAAATATCTGCTCTGTATAAAGTGAATTCGGATTATTTTTGTCTCGATAACGCCTCATTTAAAGGCTAAAAATAGTTGGTTAAATATTAGACGACGGAGCAAAAACAACTGTTTTGTCCTTTTGACTGACCTGCTAAGTGCCTTTATACATATTCTCTCTGTGAGATTTCATCTCATCTAGTAAACAGTAATGATCGTGGAAATCGTTACTATTTATAAAAACCACAAGTAATTATTCTAATAAGTTATCCGTGTTTTTCTGCAATATCAAAGGCTCTTCACTGTTTACGATTAACGAGGTTTAGCAAATACTTGTGTCCAGTAATAGGTATAAGTTACATTGCTGTTTTCACTACACGCTAAGCCCATTTCCGTTGGGTTTTCGCTCATAATATTCTTACAATGTCCGACACTACCCATCCACGCATCAACTACAGACTGCGCATTAGGTTGACCCCCAGCAATATTTTCTGCCACATAAGACCACGTGTAACCTTGAGCTGTAACCCGGGTCGAGACTGTACTTCCGTCAAGGCCTGTATGGCTGAAAAAATCATAGTTAGCCATATTATCCGAGTGCTCTTGTGCAGCCAAAGTTAATACAGCATTCCAGTTTAGTTCAGCTACAGGGCCATAACTTTCACTGCCACAAGTTTGTTCCTGTGCACGCTTTTCATTAATCAAAGTCAAAACGGCAATCAAGTCATCGTTACAGCTGATTTTGCTATAATTGGTATCACTTTCTGTGTCACTGCTCGAGTCGGTACTCTCATCAGGGCTTTCATCATTAGAGACAGTTTCATCAGATCCCTGGTTGTCACTAGATGATCCATCATCACCACCACAGCCAGAGATCAGGCCCACACAAAAAAATCCCACTAACCAATAACGCATATTGCTCTCTGACTATTATTAAATATAACAAGCCTCATCATAGCAAAAGTTTTAACGCTTTAAAGTAATTGATTTAAGATTTTATAGTTCTGGTGAACCAAGTGTTGATAGGCACTAACGCCCTACTAAGAGGCAAATAAATACTTGGAAAAATCTGGCATGCATTGACAAAAGCCAAGCTTTATTTGTCCTGCTTTAGTAACTTATTATGTGGCAGATACACTCTGACTTGGAAATGAAACTTCCAAAACTAAACAGTCTTGCTCACAAATGAATGGCCCATGAATTTCACCTGGGGGACGACTAGCAAAATGACCAGCCTCTAACCATTGATCAAATGCCACATCATAAAGTCGGCCAGAAATTATATATATTTCCTCAGGATAAGCATGTGATTTACCACCAAATAATTTTGTATCGGCTCCAGCTTTGAATCGTGTCAACCTAGTGTAATCGCCTGTAATTGAATCCATAGCAACGGTTAGCTGTTCTAGCATTCCATCACTACCTTCTATAGATTCCCATTTATGGGCATTACCTGCGGATAAAGTATTCCAATATGTTGCAGTATTTTTAGACATCGCAGTCTCCATGACACATAACTGTTCTCCAAAGTGGCACAAGATCTAAGCGGAACCTAACCAACTGCTTTTGTTCCGTTTAAAGTTATTATTATGTGATTTTTTATCAAGAATGATCAATTTGTATATCATTTGGAAAGGGGGTTCCCTTACCAATTTCAAGCGCATCCTTGAGGCTAAGTAAGAATACTGCCCATTTAGTATTACAATGAGCCATAAAATCAGTTGTTTCATGCCAGTTAGAATGAGTAAACCTTACAAATGTTTGATTCTCTACAGTTTCTAACTGAAATGAAATCTCTGTACCCATCCATGATTCGGGCATATTCCCAGCATGTTGCCAACATACAGTTTTATTTGGAATGAGTTTTGTAACCTTAAAATCGGGACCTCCACCGTTAAAACGAAACTTAATCGTTGAGCCCACAACTCCTGCTCCAGATATATCGTTAGTCCACCATTTTTTTAGTCCATCATCTGTAGTCAATGCTTGATATATTTTTTCAGGTGAAGCCTTAATACCAATTCGGTGATTTATATTAACCATAACAATCTCCTAAAGTTGAATAAGCACATAACGCCCTGTTAACAGACAATAATATAGTTAGTTTAAATGAGTGACTAAGGAGAAAAGCCAACTGTATTTTGTCCCTGTTTAACAGCTAGTGATAATTCATTTTACTCTAACTCCCCGACTTTAAAAAGAACCAGGCAGCAACAATAATAATAAAGAATGCAGGAATCCTTGCTATAAACCATGAAGTCATTTTTGGTAGGTTTATTTTATTCACAATAAAATTAGGGTGAACGGATAATAATAATAATGCTAACCAAACAATTGGATAAAACCAAATTAAATAATCCCACGTGCCAAAGAGGATTTTTTGAAATAGATAAGGAAAAGCTCTCAATAATATTAATGCTGCCAATCCTCTAGTAATAACATCAATAGTAGAAAGAATGACCTTGCTATGACTCATACACTATCCATGGTTTATAACGCCCAAATAAGGTTTTGTTATTAATTTCCTCAAATTGTTGATCGAAGCGAAACTGAGCAAACTGTTAGCAGTCCCGCTTTAAATTCTTGTTAGCTGAAAAACTCCATTAGTTCATGAACAATGCCAGATGGATCTTTAAAAGCCGAATAACGTCCCCATCTATTTTGGTTTGGTGATTCATGCACAAAAACAACACCTTTTGACTTCAAATCTCTAATTTTTTCATCCAAATTTTGAACAGTAAAAACCAAGGTGGAATTAGCATTATAACCATGCTCATATTCGATTGATTCCATCCCGCTCTGGAACATAAACACTATATGATGACCAATATTTAATTTTAAACAGTCGTTATGCTCTTCCATCAATTCAAGTCCTAAAACATTCACATAAAACTCTTTTGAAATATTAAGGTTATGAACGACTAATAACGTTGATGGATTCTCCATAGTTTACTTTGCTCCTAACGCCCCAATAAGGGGCTAAAAAGTTGTTGGCTAAAATCAGCGAGGCACGAGCATGGCCAACTGTTTTTAGTCCTGCTTTATTGACTCGTTATAAATCGCTTGCACTAGAGTTCTTGTGTCGCTTTACAAAACGCCTAACTTTCAATGTTGGCACCCAAATTCCAGCAAGAATAACCATTGCAGGTAAATACAAACTCATTATTGAGTCTCCACTAATATCATAGTTCACACTAACTAAACCAACCTGAAGTAAGAGCATTAGCATAGCTGTTGAAACAAGAGCATATGATAAATCTCCTAGCTTATTAATTTCTACACTTTCTTGAGATTTATTCATTTAATGATTTCCTTTGTGATAGCTGCACCACCGTTTTGAACTAGACTCATAACAGCTTATTATGTATATGTCTCAGTAATAACGCCCACTTCAAAGTTTAATAACATAACAGAAGACATCATAAATTCAATCTGTTAAACACACGGTTACATAGAGTTGTTTATAGTACTAGATATCTAACCTTTACAGATGAAGTAATCTATTTACTCCCTATGAACCAGAAAAGAAACTAACTAGAATAAATAATAAAGTTGCAAGAGCAATTAGTCGAATTCCTTACAAATCTTATGACTCTATGACTATCACACGCAACATTCACTTTTTATTATTAGTCTGTGTATTTAACTATTAATTAAAAAGACTGAGAGACACATTTATAGTCTCTTTCAGATCTTCTAAGTTACTCCCATTTCTCGCAGAAATAGCTAAACCGAATTGCAGTGTTAAAAGATAATTTGCTATTGCTTTTGGCGAGTTTTCATCTATCCCCCTCCCTGCCTGTTGTTCTTCAAAAAACTCAGTCAACGTCAATAGGGTTTGCTGATTAATGCCATTAATATTCATTGCCGAATTTTCAGGTAAACAACAGCCCGCTATTTCTGAAGTAGATTGACTAATCAGGCAACCTTTAGGTAAGTCTGGGTTTGTTAACATGTTCGCTATCGAGAATAAGTAGTTTTTGACTCGTTCCTTTAAGCTTAGTTCTGTTTTAAAAAGCTCAGCTAAGTGCACTACACCATGTTTATTTAAATAATACTCAATAGCTTGATTGAATAAATTTTCTTTATTGCCAAAAGCAGCATACAGGCTCGACTTGTTAATACCCATTGCATTTGTTAGATCTGTTAACGAGGTGCCTGGATAGCCATTTTTCCAAAAAACCAACATGGCTTTTTCAAGTGTTTTGTCTTTATCAAAGCTGCGATGTCGGCCTGCTGTCATCATCATTTTCTCATTTTATAAAATTCATGCTTGCAATTCTGAACCGTTCGGTTTAAATTGTCAACATCTGAACTGAACGGTACAGAATTATTTTAAACTTATAAAGGGAATACACGAATGAATGATCTAACAGGAAAAGTCGCGGTAGTAACGGGTGGTAATAGTGGTATTGGTTATGAAACTGCAAAATATTTTAAAGAAGCTGGCGCGAATGTAATTATTACAGGTCGTTCAGCAGATAAAATCTCTACTGCGGCGGCTACATTAGGTGTTAGAGGTATTGTTGCTGATGTTATAGATTTATCTGCAATTGATGCCCTTGTAGAGCAAGTAAAAAATGAGTTTGGCACTGTTGACGTGTTATTTGTTAATGCCGGTATTTTCAGTCCAGCTTCTATAGGGGAAAATACTGAAGAAATGTTTGATACTCAAATGGGAATTAACTTCAAAGGTGCAGTATTTACCACTGAAAAGTTTTTACCGATAATTAATGATGGCGGATCTATTATTAACCTTTCTTCTATTAATGCTTATACCGGTATGCCAAATACGGCTATTTATGCTGCCTCTAAAGCGGCACTAAATTCATATACTAGAACAGCAGCAACTGAACTTGCGCCAAGAAAAATACGTGTAAATTCAGTAAACCCAGGCCCAACATATACCCCTATTTTTGGTAAAACAGGTATGCAAGAAGAACAGTTAAATGAGTTTGCAGCTGCTATGCAGAATAGGATTCCATTAAAACGTTTTGGACAACCGGAAGATATTGCAAAACTCGTTACCTTCTTAGCTTCTGACGATGCTTCATTCATTACAGGTGGAGAATATAATATAGATGGCGGCATTAATATAAACCCCATTTTGTCTTAATGAAATCAATGTAAATATTTTTCACCTACTTAAACTGAACGGTAGGTGTTTATATTATTCAATATTACAACGAGAGGAAGTATGATTATGAACATTTTAAGGCTTGATGCAAGCATGAGAAAAACAGGCTCATATAGCCGAATTTTAACTGATAAGTTAATTGAACAACTTACAAGTGGAAAAAATAACGAAGTAACAATTAGGGACTTGGCTGATGGTATTCCGTTGATTGATGAAAATTGGATTAAGGCTAATTTTACTGATGTTGATGAGCGAACTTGTGAGCAAAAAGTGTGTTTGGTCGCGTCTGATATATTAGTTGATGAACTATATAAAGCAGAACATATTGTAATCGGTCTTCCTATTTATAATTTTGGTGTACCGGCAGCCTTTAAGGCATGGATTGACCAAGTTGTTAGATCTAAATTAACCTTTCGTTACGGTGATAATGGGCCAGTTGGTTTAGTAGAGAATAAAAAGGCATATATCATTATTGCTTCTGGTGGCACAAAATTAGGCACTGAAATTGATTTTATTTCTGACTATCTACGGCATATATTAGGCTTTATTGGCATTACCGATGTCACCTTTATTGACAGTAGTGGTCTTGGGCGAGATGAATCTCAAACTTTAGCTCATGCACATAAAGCCATTGAACGTGTTTAAACAGTAAATACATTGATAACGCTAATTTCGGTTCGCTCGCCTGTGGTTAGGTATTAATTCAAACTGCTTGCTGTGCTGATATTAATAAGGAACTAAATAAATGAACAATCAGAAAACTCCAGTTAATATTCATGACTATTACCATGCTCATGTTTATTTTGACCAAGAAACTTTAGAAGTTGCTAAAGATTTATGTATCAAGGCCGGTGATTTGTTTTCCTTGAAAGTTGGTAGGGTGCATCAAAAGCCTATAGGACCTCACCCTAAGTGGAGTTGCCAAATAACTTTTTCATCAAATAATTTTGATCAACTTATTCCATGGCTTGAAGATAACCGTCAAGGGTTAAGTGTATTAGTGCATGGGTTAACCGGTGACAACCTCCAAGATCATACTGAGTATGCATATTGGCTTGGGAGTGATGTTGAGTTAAGTTTAGCTATGTTTCAACCTTAGCTAACTCGTAGATTATTCAATAAAGGCATGTGTCTAAATTTGTATAGTTCGTAGTAATGATTTTTATTGCTCTATTAATCAGTGTTAGTTATTGGACAATCACATTGTTGTAGGCGGTATTTATTGAACATTTTATTAACCAAGACAGTGCCAACGTGCATGAATAATAGGAAATTTGATGAGCGTTATAAAACTAAAAAGTAAATTGAAATACTGCCACTATGCTTATGATGATGAAGGGTATGTTATTCATATGCTGACATCAAACGAGCGTACATTTTTTACTAATGCATATATTATAGAAACGAAGAATTCCATCGTTGTTGTTGATACTCTAATGGTTAATTCTGATGCTATATTATTGCGACAATATATGGATAACATTAATAAACCATTAATTGCGGTTATTATTACTCACGGGCATCCTGATCATTATAATGGCACCGAGATTATTACTGGTTTTAAAGAAGTTCCAATCATTAGTACCAAGGGAATAAGGGACTGCATCCAAGACACCGTTGATTCAAAAGAAGTAAAGTGGAAGCCATATTTTGGTCAAGATTGGCCGGAGCATAAAATACTACCGAACCAATTAGTTATAGATAGTGAAGTAGTCAATTTAGATGGCCTAGATTATAGTTTCAGAGATCTGGGAGCTGCGGAATCTAGCAGTGACTTATTTTTTACATTGGGTGAAAAACGGTCGGTTATTTTTGTAGGAGACGTAGTTTTCAACAACATGCACGGATTTATGAATGATGGTAATAGTGCACAATGGTTGAAGGTATTGCAGAAGTTACTAACCGAAATAGCTGATGTTAAGCTGCTGTTTACTGGTCATGGTGATCCAGGAGACACACATCAATTAGTTCAAAGACAAATTGACTACATTAGTCATTATAGATCTAATCTTCTTGCAATAATTAGGGGTAACCAATTATTAAATGACACACAAAAGCAATCATTCGAGCAATTGATGATGGCGAATTACCCTGAATTTCAATTAAGCTCTTTTATCAAAGCAGGTATTGATGCGGTTTCTCAAGAATTGATAGTTGAACAAAATGATAAACCCTAACAATCTAGACTTAATATTACCCCAAAATATACTCACTTTATCAAAGTATTTTCACCTACAATTTATGGCCTTGCGCGCAGTGCTTGCTTTATTTTTTTAACAAAATAATTCAGGAGTTCAACTGTAGTGGTGCAGTAATTTTGGTCACTAATGTAGAGTGCTTGAGTCATGTTTTTAAGGTGCTCTCTTTTGCCACAGAGCAGAATTGAGCACCTTAAAGTTAATCTTGATTCGAAATAGAGCTTATATCGCTAACGCTAATAAATCACTTTGACCAAGCGAACTCTTTAAAAGCTTCATCTATAGGCGTTTCGGATAAATGATTTATATAGTTACTCATTATTTTTTGAGAAATGCCTAGCACTATTTCTAACAATTGACGGTTTTCATAGCCTACTTGATAAAATGAAGAGATTATCGTGGGATCTGGACGCCCCCTATCGCGCACTAAAGCTAGCGTGGTTTCATGTAGTACCTGTAATTTTTGAGTCGGCAATGTAGTGCTATTTCTTAATGCCTCAGTAATTTCATCATCAATACCCATCATTTTTGCAATGCCTGTGTGTGCAGGCACACAATAATGACAATCATTTTCTACGTTAATCGTTTGCCAAATAACGGTTAGTTCTTCATTATCAAAACTCGTCTTTTGAAACAAATCATGCAGTAATTTGTATGCTTTCAAAACGTTCGGTGCTTCTGCCATTACCGCATGTAAATTAGGTATCATGCCAAAGGATTTTAATGAAGAGTCTAACTGTGCTTTACTTTCTTCTGGGGATGATTCTTGCGTATGTAATTTAAAATTCATGCTAATAATTCCTGTAGAGGGTTAATTTATGGAAAATAATAATGCTTAAATAAACTTAGCCAATTAATTGAAATTGCGAGTCCATCCCTAGATCTCGTGTTGAAATAAGTGCCTGATACTCCTCTGAGTGATACCAGTTATAAGCATCCTCTCTTGAAGGAAACTCTAAAATCACCTGTGCTTTATGCTCAAATTTCCCGTGTAATTGCTCAACGCTTCCTTTAACTAAAACTTCACCAGAATACTTGGCAAGTGTAGAGGCTACCCTTGCACCATATTGCTGTAATTTTTCCGCATCTTTTGGTGTTAATCCAACAATAATATAAGCAGTCATGATTTTGTCCTTTGGTTAATTTTTAACTAAACCGGTGTGATTCAGTTGATAAGTTCATTGTATGGAGGCAAACCAATCTATACAATACCGAAACAATGAACTCACTGTGTAGTATTTATGGACAATATAAAACAGCTATCTCGATTAATAATATTTGCTGAAGTAGTGCAACAAGGTTCATTTACTGGCGCTGCAAAACAATTAGGCATTACGAAATCAGCCGTAAGCCAACAAATAAAATCACTCGAAGCTGATATGGATATTCGTGTGTTAAACCGTACTACCAGAGGAGTATCAACTACGGCTTTAGGACAAAAATTGTTATCTAGATGTCAGGTATTAAAAGATCAGGTAGATTTGATTTTCAAAGATATAGTGAATGCTGAAGAGAACCCAAGAGGTCGATTTGCTATTACCTTGCCACATTCTTTAGAAAGTAACGTGGTGATGCCGGCCATTGAACAATTATGTATTGAATACCCAGGAATTGAGCCTGAGATTATTGTGAGTGATAGTAGCTTAGATTTAGTTGAAAATAATTTAGATGTTGCTATTCATGCCGGCGATTTACCTGATAGTAGTTATCGCGCCCTACCTATAGGTACTATCACTGAAATATTTTGCGCTACTCCACTGTATTTAAATAAAAACTTTACGCCTCAAAAATTATCAGATTTAGCACAATTAAAATGGATTTCTACCAGCTGGCAAAAACAAAAAATGTCAGTTTACAATAGTACGAATAAAGAGAAAGTAACGATTGAGCTTACACAATTTTCAAAGGTAAACACTTTTTCTACTGCACTAGCTATGGCACTTCGGCATTTGGGTCTCGTGCTCTTACCTGACAACGTAGCAAAACCTCTTATAAAGTCAGGAGAACTGGTTCACATAATGGAGCAATTTACCGGCCCTGTGTGGCCTGTACATACATTACACGCATATCAAAGAGAAAAGCCGGTTCATTTAACTAGGTTTCATCAATTACTTTGCAATCATTTCCATAATTTATGAATTTAATATCATAAATCACGATGAAATTACTGCACTGAATTATTAAGTAAAACATCAGGATAGTAGATTTTTAACTTAATCAAAAACACATAAAATATGCTCAAGGAATGTTATTAATACTTATGAGCATCATGGCTAACCATTACATTAGAAAATAGAACAATTGAGGATAACCTCTTTCGTTCGCACAAAGTGAGCATATTTTTTAATGTGCTTTGTGCCTCATAATTTCACAAGAATTTGAAATTTATTCCAGCTCTATTGCTGAGAGTTAGCCAAACCCTAAGGAGAGTCAAACTGTTTGCAAAGAGCACTATCGAAACATGATCACTTTTGCCACAAAAACGACCTAATTTAGACCTGAATTCATCTTAATATATACTCCGCACTGCCACCAAGTTTTTATCAATAGTTATAAAAAAGAGTATTACCTCTAAAGCGCTTTCCCACCTATTGCGAGGTTGGATATATAAACCAATGACCCGAACCACTTAGCCACTAGATCTAGGAAATGATTTAGTTCCCCCCGACACTCCATGCCGCAGCAGTAGATTCCCAATCCCGACAACGTCGATAAAGTTTTCCATAAGAGTTAAAAAATACTCACATTCCCCCCTGTGAGTGAACAATGAGTTGACGATTAGCGTATATATCAGCTACTTAAAATACAATAAAATTAGTAAGGAGAGCAATCACCATTAATTTTTATCTAAGGACATTTTTTATGAAAAAACTACTACTTACTTATTCACTTGTTTTATTGAGTCTTTTTTCAATGACATCAATACACGCAAGCGAAGCTGATATGCGTAATACCTATGCTGTCACATGGACGATTGAAACGAATGATACTAGACTTTTTCAGCATACGATTAACGAACAAATGACTAAAATGTTAAAGTTATGGGGCGAAGGCATATTAGAAAACGTCTACCTAGATAACAAAAAAGACGAAGTTAGTGTTCATAAAGGCGATGTAGGCAAAGTGATGTTCTTTATCAAAGCTAAAACTGAGGAAGAAGCTAAAAGCGTGCTAGATACAATGCCTTTAGTTAAAAATAACGTAGCAAGCTACCAATTAAGACTAGCTGGCGTACTTTGGTTAAAGCAGTATTAATCTAAGGTTAGGATAGCCTCAAGGCTTATTTCGTGTTTTGCCGCCATTAATAAATTGCGTTAATGGTGGCTTATATCCCTCTCTTTTATTCTCCGACTGTCTTGATACTTTAGGTAAAAAATGTTTTTAGGATTAGCCGCCAACGTTCGGCACTAAAAAGTGCGATAAGAATGAAGTTAGGCACTATAAATAGTAGGTATCCTTAGAGAATTTAATACGTAAAATCAAACAGATAATCGCTCAGATAAATAATCAATTAATAGTCTAATCCTTCGTGATAGATTTCGATTTAGCGGGTATAGGGCAGAAATAGCAGTGGGCGGTTGATAGTAATCGCTAAGTAATAATTTTAATCGACCTTTTTCTACGTGCTCATTGAACAAAAAGCTTGGCCCAAAACCAATACCTAACCCATTGAGCATGCCCTCAACAACCAAACCACCATCATTACTTATAAAATTTCCTTTGGCTTTAACAGTAATTGATTCACCGCTAGGAGAACGAAATGGCCAACCTTTATTTATTTTAGAATCGCCATAAATTAAACAATTGTGCTGCATCAAATCTGCCGGTTGAGAAGGTTCTCCCCACTTTTTGATATAGTCAGATGAAGCAACAACCTGAAAGGTGCAGTCCATTAATCGACGAGATATAAGACTTGAGTCTTCGAGTTGCCCTACTCTTAGCGCAATATCTATCCCTTCTTTTACTAAATCTTCAATACGACCACTAGCAATAACTTCTAGTTTTATTTCAGGGTATTGAAGTTGAAAGTCGATTAGTAACTGACCAAAACCTGAAATGATAAGACTCTGTGGTATTGTCATTCTAATTTTCCCCCGAGGTGCCCCTTGTCTATCCATAACTTCAGCACGAGCATTCTCTGCTTCATCCATAATTATCTTACAATGGTTATAGAATTGGCTACCTTCATCAGACAAGCTCAATGTTCGCGTGGTGCGATAAAGTAAACGGCACCCTAGCTCTACTTCTAATGTTGAGACTTGTTTGCTGACAAATGATTTAGAGAGTCCAAGCTTTTCAGCTGCCCCAGTAAAACTTCCTGCCTCTACAACCGCAGAGAAAGTTTCCATCAATGTTAAAATATTCACATTAGAACCTGTGAGTAAACAATAAGTTGACCACCAGCATATATATCACTATCAAAAATTACAATAAGCTGTGGTTAAGAAATTAGGAACAACTCGTTAGAGATGACATTAATTGTCAGTAATATGATTAAAAGGTAGTGATGAATACTAAAAATGGGACTATTAGCCAAACAAGCGCATTTTTTACTGGTTTATACACTTATTACAGCATTATTTGCGCATGTTACCGGTGCACTAAAACATCGTTTTATAGATAAGTCTGAAGCCGATGTATTGCCACATATGTTGCCAATTAAACCACGCGTATAAAAGCAGTTTATCGTTGTTTAATTAGACTATTAACGGTTATTCAAATTTAACTCTACGGGAGCTAACACAATGACATCATTCATGCTTTACCATCATCCTTTATCGGTATGCTCAATGAAAGTGAGACTGGCACTCGAAGAAAAGGGACTTGCTTGGTCGGGACGTGTTATCGATATTGTACAAAAGCAAGAGCAGCTTGAACCTTGGTATTTGAAACTTAATCCAAAAGGAGTAATTCCCACAGTAGAGTTTAGAAACGGAACCACAAAAGTATTGACTGACTCTGCTCATATTATTCGGGCAATTGCTTCGTTATCCGAAGGAAACGCTTTGCTCCCCAAAGATGAAAGTGATAGGCCATTAATGGATCAATTAATTGATTTAGCTGATGATATTGATCTGCATATTCTCAGTTATGCCCGACATCCATCGATGGAAAAATCTGAAGAAATATTGAATGAAAGAATACAAAAAACATTATTGATGTCTGAAAAACATCCTAAACTTAGCGCTAACTATGTTGTATGTGCTAATCGCTCAGAAAAGACTAAGAAATTTCGAGTTGATAAACAATATATCGAAACAGTTGAAAACAACGCATTAGAAGCAATTATCTTTGTTGAAAAACAATTGCAAGATAATGATTTTCTGCTGGGTAATACCTACACCGTAGCTGATGTTATTTGGACGGTAGCACTCTCAAGGTTTGATTTATTGGGTTATAGCAGCTGGTTAGATAAAAATATATTTCCACGCCTCGCATCCTACTACTTAAGAATGCAACAACGAAAAAGTTACACACTTGCTCAAGTTCAGAGTCACTGGTGGAGCAAATAAAGATCTACATTAATTTTTAAAGGAATAGTTTATGAGAACAATATTGCAAAAGGTCACGTTAATCGTTGGCTTGCTCATCTCTTCACTTGTCATGGCATCGTCAACATTTCCAACACAAGAGCCTATGGGGGGTAAAACATTTGGCCACAGTGTTAAGCATGTCGGTAACGGCATATACGTATTTCGTTGGTGGGTTTATCGTAATTTTTTTGTGGTAACTGATGATGGCGTGATTATTTCAGATCCCCTAAACCCGAAGGCTGCGAAGCTAATGCAGAGTGAAATTCGAAAGATAACAGATAAGCCAGTTAAGTTTGTTATTTATAGCCATAATCATCATGACCATGTCTCTGGTGGTAATGTATTTAAAGCAGAAGGCGCAAAATATATTGGCCACAAAAATATGTTAAAGCAGCTTGAAGACCACCCTAGTCCTGTATTGCCAACTCCTGATATTGTTTTTGACGATAACTACACAGTGAAGTTAGGTAAACGTACCATTGAGCTATCTTACTTTGGACCTAATCATGGTGATAGCCTTATTGTGATGCGATTCCCTGAAGAAAAAATTCTTTTTGTCACAGATATTGTAACGCCACGCAGAGTTGCCTTTAGAGGCATGCCAGATTTTTGGCCTGACGAGTGGGTACGTTCTTTAAAAGAAATTGAAAGAATGGATGTTGATTATGTTATCTCTGCTCATGGCCCAGAAAGTGAACCCGCCATTGACCCTGCCTCCGTAATAAAAGAGCAACGCGTTTACATAGAAGACTTAATGACTGCAGTTAAAAAAGCAATGGATGCTGGAGTCCACAGTCCTGATGCCTTAAGAAAACAGGTTAAATTACCTAAGTACGAAAACTGGCAATATTACCAACAATGGCTACCAATGAATATTGAACGCATATGGGCTTTTTATCATATGGGCTGGTAATGCTAAGCATTTTTGTCTTATTAAATAGTGTGTCTTTATTATTTTAAATCAAAGAAGACTTTGAAATCTATTGATTGGACAGTAATTATCATCTATATAAATTCACCAGTGTTAGAGTATTACTATGTAAATAACACATTAAAAATGATCGCTACAAACTGATATATAAGGATTTTAAAAGAATTATTTGTTCACGACACCAAAATTTTAGCAAACAGTTTTTACCTGTCTTTAGGTATTAACTGAATTTAGTCATCAATATGGAGATAAATACATGATTAGAAAATTAGTTTGTATAACAATGACTTCCGTCTTTATTAGTGGAACGTTTTCCACCGCCTTTGCCGCAAGCAGTAGCGGAGAAATAAAAACAAGCGATCCAAGTAAGCATTTTGATGTAAAAGGTAAAATGCCATCAAAATTCACCATTGAATTACAAGAGGGACAGCGTAAAAGTCTACCCTTTGAAGACAAACGTGATTTTGAAGAAGCAAAAAGAGGCTTTATTGCTGCACCAGATTACAAGCAAATAATGGCTGAAGCAGGACACGTAGCTTGGGACATGGGTAGTTATGAGTTTCTCCTAAAAGAAGGACAGAACTTCGACAGCATGCATCCTTCACTACAGCGTCAGGCTACGCTTAATATGGCTTATGGCTTATATGAAGTTCTACCGGGGAAAATATACCAAGTACGTGGTTATGATTTAGCTAACATCAGCTTTATTAAAGGCGATACTGGCTGGATTATCTTTGATCCACTAACGACAAAAGAAACTGCTGCCGCCGCGCTTAAATTCATTAATGAACAACTTGGCGAAAGACCTGTTGTTGCCGTTGTTTATTCTCACTCTCATGGAGACCATTTTGGTGGCGCTCGTGGTGTTGTTGATGAAGCCGATGTTAAAAGCGGTAAGGTGAAAGTTATTGCATCAACAGGTTTTATGCATCATGCAGTTTCCGAGAACGTAATGGCAGGTAATGCCATGACTCGACGATTATTCTTTCAATATGGTGCTCTTCTGCCCCGCAGTCCATTTGGTCATGTTGATCAATCCATTGGTAAAAACATTGCAAGCGGCAATGCTGGCTTGCTTGCGCCGAATGTCATTATTGAAAAAGACTTTGAGACCATGACCGTTGATGGTATCAAAATGGTCTTCCAAAATACCCCTGGCACCGAAGCACCAGCCGAAATGAATACCTGGTTCCCAGAGATGAAAGCGTTCTGGGCAGCCGAAAACATCACAGGCACCATTCATAATATTTATACTCTACGTGGGGCATTAGTGCGTGATGCACTGGAATGGTCAAAACAAATCAATGTAGCACTATACAAGTTTGGCCAAGATGCTGATGTTATGTTTGCATCACACAGTTGGCCACGCTGGGGAAATGAGCGTATTCAGGAAGTTATGCGTACCCAACGTGATACTTATGCCCACCTAAATAACCAAGTTTTGCATTTGGCTAACGAAGGTGTAACGGTTAACCAAGTTCACAATGTTTATAAATTGCCTGATAGCTTACGTAACCAATGGTCAGCACATAGCTACCATGGTTCTGAAGAACATAATAGCCGTGCGGTTATTAACCGTTACTTAGGCTATTGGGATGCTAATCCTGCGACATTGATGCCTTTGTCTCCTGAAGACTCATCTCCCTTGTATGTTGAAATGATGGGTGGTGCTAAGAAAATAATGAAGAAAGGTAAAGAGCTGCATGATCAGGGGAAATATTTTCACGCCATCGAAATTCTAAATAAGTTAGTTTATGCCGAACCTAACAACCAGCCTGCAAAAGATTTACTGGCCGACGTATATGAACAAATAGGTTATCAAAAAGAGAGCCCGAGCGTTCGCAACAGCTTCCTAGCTGCAGCTTACGAATTACGCCATGGTATGCCAAGCGGTGCATCCCCTTCAGCGGCTGGACCTGATGTAATTCGTGGTATGTCTACCGCGTTATGGTTGGACTTTTTAGCCGTACGTTTAGACGTTAGTAAAACGGAAGGTAAGCATTTCACCATTAACTTTGTTACTCCAGATAATGATGAGAAATACTTGGTTGAACTCAGCAATTCTGCTCTAACCAATATTGAAGGTATTCAGTCGCCAAAAGCTGACCTAACCATAACCATGAATCGCACTGAACTTAATGATGTGATGATGGGCATGGCAACCCTTGATGATAAAATTAAGGCAGGTAAAGCAAAGTTAAAAGGCAATAAAAAGCCTTATGACGAACTGAAAAATATGTTGACTACTTTCAGTATAGATTTTGAATTGATACCTGGCACCTTGCCTAGTGCTAAATAGCTTTTCATCGTACATTTCTAGTGTGAGTACTGCCCATTACTGGTAGTTAATAAATAGTTTCAGCGGATGGTTCATAGCCACCGCTGAATCTATAACCTACCAAAACACACTATTTCTAGCTTATAAAACTCCAACAACCTTTTCTCTATATTGAGTTAACTTAGAAGTCGAAAAACAAGCAACTGAATACGCCTAATTACATGGGAGCGAATTATTGGATGGCAAAACTAACGAGTAGACCGAAATGTGTTAGATTCCAACTAACGTTATATTTGCTAAATAATGACGTTTTCGAGATATCCACCTCCTTGTATTTTTTTATTTACTCAAAAAAAAAGAACAATTAATTGTGAGTATAATTTCGATTAAATTGGAATAAATCAATGCTGTTAAAAACTACGGTAGGCTTAATTTTATTTGTATTTTGTACTTTTTGCTGTGCAAAAGATCTTGAGGATAAAGTACGACCTAGAGCCGACCTCTTTCAAAGTAAACTTAATAATATGATGCAAGATACCGCTTCTTGGTTAGATGATATTGATGGCTCTACTGAGGGCGGCGCGTCTGCAAAAGGGTATTTACAGTTAGGTTGGTTACCACGTACAGCAGATTTAGATGAGTTTGATGCCAAATTTAAAGTTGCCTTTAATTTACCTAACTTGGATGAAAGACTTGCCTTAATTATTGATAACGACAATGAAGATGAGCTTTTACTTGATTATGAGTCAGACCCTTTTCAAGACAGCCAAGAAAGTGTGAACTTAGCAGTTCAGTATGCAAAAGAATTTAACAAAAATAACAATATAAAAACCAGAGTCGGCGTTAGTCGTAAGCAATTATACGTAAGAACCGAAGCGAGCTTAAATTGGAAAAGTGAAACGTTTAAGTTTGAGCTACTCCCACGAGTTGACTATTTTTATAAAGATGGTTGGGGTCCAGGTTTAAAAGGAGCGATTGCCTATTACCTCGAAGGTAGTACTGTCTCTTTTTCAGCAAGTTGGCAAAAGCTCGAACATGAGGCTAGATCTAGAAGAAAGGTAGGGTTATTTCATGTTTTTAAGTTAGAAAAAAATCAATTACTAGTAAGTGGTATTCAATATAATAAAAGTAATAACAAACAAGATATATCAAATGAAACCTATTATTTATCATTACGATATAGAAACTTGTTCTATAAATCATGGCTATATTTTGAAGTTGAACCTTTTATTGAGTTTAACCAAATTAGAAATTTTAGAAGGGAACACGGTATTGCATTGAGTTTGATCAGTTATTACGGTACTTAATTTTTAGCGCTAATACTCCGACTTATAAGGGTATAGGTTTAATCACCTCTTCTGCCAAATTCAATGGTAAATTAGGGAGGTTTTTCAGCCACTTTGTGCCAAAAGCAGTAAGAGATAAATGATTATCCAATTGACACTAAAAGAAACGCATATTAATGGGGACTTTCACTTATCTTGTGGTTTTATCTTCATTTGTATAACAAATAATATTATGAAATACAGCCTGATGTTCTGACACATTGCGATAACCGTGCTTTTGATTGGCATTGAACTTTACCACGTCACCTTTGCTTAAATGGTGCCACTGCCCACTGAGAAGATATTCCATATCTCCTTCTATCACCAAAATATGCTCTATCACTCCATCATTATGGGGAGCAGAAATTTGCTGGTGTAACGACGCTAAGGTTAGGGAAAAAACCTCACTCTTTGTTTCAACATCGAAGGGAAATAAAGTAGAGATAGATATACCTGCCTCACTATTTAACATATTTTTAGATACGTCATCATCCTCTATCGCTAGAAAAAAATAGCTTAACGGTAAATGAAAACCAGTGGCTATATCCCACAAACGCGCAACAGTTGGGCTTGATTCGCCTCGCTCAATTTGCCCTAACATTGCCTTTGAAACGTTAGTGTTCTTACTTGCAATATCAAGACTCCAACCTTTATTGGTTCTCGCCAATTTTAGTTGACTACCTATGGCATTGTTGAAATTTATACTCATTACTTCCCTTGTGCGTTATAACGCATAGTGGTACATTGTGCGCTATAACGCACATTAAAATCATTGTGAGGGAAATAGGTATGTTAGTCAATCGCATAATAAGCGCGACTGTTGCTGGATTGGTTGCCGTTGTTATTGGTTTTGCCAGCTCCGTAGCTTTGATCTATCAAACAGTTATTAACTTAGGCGGTGATGCAAGTCTCGCATCAAGTTGGATATTAACGTTAGGATTATCAATGGGCATAACGTCGATTGCCCTCTCATTTTATTACGGTGTGCCAATACTGATTGCTTGGTCAACACCAGGCGCAGCATTACTTATTGCAAATACTCAAAATTTTAACCTCAACGAAGCGATAGCTGGCTTCATGTTCTCAGCATTGCTAATTTTCTTGTGCGGTATTACCGGTTGGTTTGAAAAATTAATAAACAAACTGCCCTTTCAACTTGCTTCTGCAATGCTGGGTGGAATTTTGGTTAATTTTGGCATTGATGTATTTAATCAAATGAATAAGGCGCCACTGCTGGTAATCGTCATGTTTTTTACCTATTTAGTTTGTAGACAATTGATGCCAAAATTCACCATGTTATTCGTGTTGATCATTAGTGTAGTGCTTGCGTGGCAACTTAAGTTAATGACGTTTACTGCATTTTCTTGGCAGCTAAGTGAATTTACCTATATTTCTCCCGAATTTAATATATCCGCAATACTAGGCATTGGCATTCCCTTATTTCTAGTCACGATGGCAGCACAAAATCTGCCAGGCATTGCGGTATTAAAAGCTCATAATTATAAAGCCCCGGTATCGTCGATATTAAGTGTTACCGGCTTTTTGAATATGCTTGCCGCTCCCTTTGGTGGTTATGCCATAAACCTAGCGGCAATAACAGCAGCGATATGTATGACTAAAGACGTGGATAAAGATCCTAAAAAGCGTTATTGGGCTGCAATCTCTGGTGGTGGCTTTTATATATTAATGGCCATTTCTGCTGGATACCTGATGCAAGCTTTCGCATCATTACCTAATGCACTAATTTATTCATTAGCGGGTATGGCTTTATTTACCACTATCAATAGTAGTATTCAGCAAGCGCTCTCTGACGATAAAATGTCTGAAGCGGCAATCATTACCTTTCTCGTCACAGCGTCTAACTTGTCACTATGGGATATTAGCTCTGTATTATGGGGGTTAATCGCCGGCTCAATAACCTTAATGACTCAAAGCTTGATAAAGAGATCCAACGAAAAATTATGCTAACTATAAGTACGATTTAAAAATTAAATACTTTAAGGTATGTTAAGAGATAATAATACTGTAGGTTTCATACATATGAATGCTCATACCTATGAGCATTCATAAACACTTAAGGTACTGACATGGAAAAATATGTAATACTTTTTAGAGGAATTAATGTTGGGGGTAAAAATTTATTACCTATGAAAGCGCTTGTTCCTCTGTTAGAAGAAGCTGAATTTGAAGAGATATCTTCTTATATTCAAAGTGGTAATGTGGTTTTAAAAAGCTCAACTAATCCAGCCGATGTCATTCATAAACTTGTAATGGACAATTTTGGCTTTTCTCCTGAACTCTTCATTTTGAATGAAGCAGAATTTAGTAGCGCTATGACAAATAACCCCTATCAAACATTCGAAGGTAAGTTCGTGCACTTTTATTTTTGCCATAATGCCATCGAGTTAAACCAAGAAAAAATGACTAAATACCTCGCTGAATCAGAAGTCTACCTTGTAAAAGACAAGGTATTTTATTTACATGCCCCACATGGTATCGGCCGCTCTAAACTAGTCACTAATATAGAAGCTTGTCTAGGCCAGCCAGCTTCAGGTCGCAATTTAAATACCACCAATAAAGTCAGTGCTATGTTAAAAAAAATGTAAAAGGCCCTACTAAAAGTAGCACCTTTTAACTATATAGAAGTCTTACGTTTGATGTGAGATAAACTGAACTCTTATTACGAAAATATATTTTTCAAACTATCTGCCAGCTCAACAAAGCGCTCTTTCATACTTCGTTTAATTGTAATATCAACACTACTGAAAATAGAAAAACCTTCAATAATAATGGTCGGTGCCGATATTGCAGCATTACTAGTTGGAGCTGAATTATCAATATTACCAAAAATACAAAAAGCTTTAGAAGCTACATTAATATTCTCTGGCACATAAATGCTGTCACTACTGAACAAACTAAATATTTTAATTCGTACTTCATTTTGGCTAAATCGTGCGTCGGTAAAGTCAATATCACTGCTGCTGAATAAACTAAAGTAGCGTATTTCTTTCGCCACCTTAAAAGCTCCACCACGATTACTACTACTGAATATATTCACCATAGTATCAACTTCTTCAGCCTCACCTGGCAAAAAGTTAGGCGCTAAATCCTGCTTTTTATTTTCTACATATGCTTTATCAACAGCTAAGGGTAAGTCGCTGGTTAGATCAACTAAGTCTTGATGGTTAGCCAATTCCATAGCTTGGTCTAAACGACGTTCAAAAGCCTCATAAGATAATTCAGCATGACTATAATTCATGATCAATTGGTCAATCACTTCACTACGTACTGTTTCAATAGGTCTATCTTTTAGGGTAACGGTCATTTTACTTTCCTTGTTTTTTTAAGTTTCGTGATTACTTATTTACAAATGAGTAACACTCTAACAAATAAAGAAGCAACGACAATGCCAAAAATATTTATCTTTAAATACAAAAAGTTATGAACACAAAGAAATATTCGAGTGATACAGATACAATTATATGGTGATTTTGACCAAAATAAGGGGAATACGGTAGAGTAATATTTGAGATGTTTAATAAGTAATTCAGAAAGAAAGAGAGGTTTTCAGTTTAAAGATGTGCTGCGAAAATATAAAATGAAAGCACTCATTGTTCAAACATTCGATGTTAGTCAATGAGCACTTTAGACGTATTAATGATGCAATACACTACTATGATGAATAACTACTAGTGAAGTACTGCGCGGATAGGGAGACCTGCACATATTTCTGCTTCAGCGATTAATATTTCTTCTAAACGCTGATCAACTTCTGCTTTATCGCAATACTCGTATGCAAGCTCAACAAATAAGTTTTTATGCTTCTCTTCTGATTTAGCAATCGCTTCATAAAGGTCTTTGTCTTTACCTTCAGGCAGTGCTTGTGAAACCAACCAGAACTTCTCATAACCACGGGCTTCAATAACTGCTGCAACAAGCAATCTATCCATTAAAAAGAAGCTAGTACCGTTACGAAATAAGGCACGAATTTGAGTAATGTATGGGTCTTTTTTATCTTGACCTAAGGTAACATCGCGAGCCACAAGTAACTTTAGTACTTGTTTGAAATGAATAAGCTCTTCAATAGCTAAATCAGTCATAGCACGGACAAGTTTAGCTTTGTCTGGATAATGAGATAACATTGCCATTGCCATACCTGAGGCTTTCTTTTCCGCTGCCGCATGGTCTTGTAAAAAACGGTTAAAATCAGCCATTACAGCATCAACCCAATCTTGACCAGTGTGGTGTTTTAATTCAAACATAGTTACTACTCTCTAAGACTATACCCGTTCCACTTGAAGATGCTCGTTTCAGGAAGTCTGAGCGATTCATAATCAAGGCGCATTTTTTTATTAAGGGTCATTCCCTTAAAAATAAATGTAACGCTGAGTATGATTTGCTCAGCCTTCCCCCAAGGGGCTGGTTTAGAAACGCTTTACGCTACGTTATTGATTTCGACAATAGAATAACTATTCTCTTCAATCAATGCCATGCCTAAAGGCGTTTCTAATTCCAGCTGAATCATGCATCTTCAAGTGGAACGGGTATATATTTATTTAATGAAATTTAATTGACGAAATTGGCATGATTTTACCTGTGAACTTTTCACTCTACAATAGCTAACCACTGAGGGGTTTAATAATTACTTTTATCGCAGCTAATAAAGCACCTTATCAATGCGGCCCTTATTAGTAGACTCTACTTTTAGCGGATTATTAAGGTGCTGCCAGGCTCTCACTTTACCACCAATATTTATTTGTTTAAAACCGCCCTCTCTTGCTTTTTCTTTTTCAATATTAAGGAAAGACAACATGGCTAAGTAACTCCCTTCGTCACCTACATCTATGGTAAGCAGATCTTGAGGTCTGTCTTGAAAGTGTTCAGTAATCCCTTGCTGATGACGGGTGTAACAATCTAGCAAGAACTCATCACTGTTAATATTCTCTTCGGTTAATGGAGAGAAGGTTTCACTGTAACAACGCTTTATATGGGGATTAAACCCTCCATCAGTACGTTGTAAGTTAACTAACATGCGTTGTAAAAGTTGCTTAATTGAAGGAAGCCAAAGCTCTGGAGCACGCGTTAAGTGAATGAACCGACTATTAGGGAAGTCTTTATCAAGTGTTTGATAGTCACAAAATATTGGCGTATCAGCTAACACTTGTGCTTGAGAAAATGAATCCTGTGTATACGCATTATGAGCCGTTTTATAACCTTGCTCTAACATTGCTAAACACACGCTGGTGGTTGCCGTTCTCGGTAAACCAATAATAAAAATTTTCTCTGTCGACACTTAAGCTAAACCCTTTAAAAGTAAAAGTTGATTGCAGTAAAACACTCTGAAATCACGTTAAAAACATGCGATTATAACTTATTTGTTTGGCGCTGTTGAATTTTGATGTGCAAAGTTGGTTCAATTAAGTGCCTTTAGAACGTACCTTAAGAAATACGAACGTCAGTTTGTATTAAAAATAGATAATTGACAGCATAAATATCGACAAATATCTATATAACAAACGTCCAATTGACAGTGATCAATAAATGCCTTATTTATGAGAGCATACTGAATTTACCCGTTATCATTCAAGATGCAGTTTTCAGAGTGCTTGAGCAATTTCAATTCAAGGCGCTGTGATGAAATAATGGTTGTTCCATTATAATTCACAGCAACGATGAAGTGGTATTGCTCAAGTACTTCTTTGATGGGTTTAAAATCACTTTATTCGGCGTTAAATAATCAAACCATAGAATGACTATGCTTAAATTATTTACCTAGCCTAAAGTGGTTTTAATTCCCACTGAAATTCAGCACTTTGATTGGTAACGGGTATATACCTAGTACATATCTAGCACATAACGAGTAAATATTAGTCAAGGAAATTTCATGACAGCACAAGACGAGCAACGTGATAGTGTCAAATGGGGTGATTACTTAAAATCAGGTAATCGTATTTTTATCGGCTCTAATGCCGCCGTACCTAATGCCTTAATAGATGATTTGATAGCCAATAGCAAAGGGCTACATGATATTGAAACCGTTCATATTTTAACTTTGTCTGAGAATGTTTGGGCGAAACCTGAACATAAAGACTTATTTAAAGTAAATAGTTTGTTCATTGGCGGTAAGAATATTCGTGAAGCTATCGCCGAAGGGCGTGGTGATTATACACCTTGCTTTATTTCTGATGTTCCACGTTTATTTAATGAAAATAGTTTACCGCTTGATGCAGCACTGATCATGGTGAGTCCACCTGATGAATACGGTTACTGTTCATTAGGCGTGAGTGTAGATATTGTTTCTGCAGCAGTAAAAGCTGCCAAATATGTCATCGCCCAAATAAACCCTAAAATGCCACGTACCAATGGTCATAGCTTTGTTCATGTAAATCAAATTCATAGTTGGATAAATGCAGAGCAAGATTTACCACAAATTTTTGCCCCTGAAATGGATAGACGTACTGAACAAATTGGTCAATACGTTTCTATGCTAATAGACAATGGTGCTACTTTACAAATTGGTATCGGTAAGATCCCAGAAGCGGTATTAACCTATTTAGGTAATCATAAAGATTTAGGCATTCACAGTGAAATGATCTCAGATGGTGTGATTGATCTCATGCTAAAAGGGGTTATCAATAACCGTAGAAAAACCTACCACAAAGGCAAAGCCGTAGTAACCTTCTGTATTGGCAGCCAAAAATTATATGACTTTGTTGATGGTAATCCTCATATTGAGTTTTATCCTTCAGAACATGTTAACTCACCCGTAAAAATTGCCAAAAATGACAACATGGTGTCAATCAATAGCGCCATTGAAGTTGATTTAACCGGACAAGTAGTTTCTGACTCTATTGGTTATCAATTCTATAGTGGCATTGGTGGACAAGTAGATTTTGTTCGTGGCGCTTCTTTAAGTAAAGGCGGTAAGGCAATTATAGCTCTACCTTCCACAACCAAAGATGGTACAACTTCTCGTATCGTTGCCCATATAACTGAAGGCGGCGGCGTAGTGACTTCTCGCGGTCATGTTGCTTTCGTCGTTACCGAGTTTGGTATCGCCTCGTTGCAAGGTAAAAGTATTCGCGAACGCGCACTAGAGCTGATTCGTATCGCTCATCCTAAATTTAGAGATAAATTGCTTAACGATGTTCGTAAACATTATTGGGTGCCTGAGTATCAAGAAAGCTCTCCTAGCTCGGTGCCTGAATTAGGCACCATAGAAATGAAACGCTTTAATTTTGCCGATATTAATTACACATTAAGGGCATTAGCGCCGGCTGATGAACGTAAATTACAAGAGTTCTTTTATTCTCATAATAAAGAAACGTTAATCATGCGTTATAACCATCATATTACCCAGATGACGCGTGAAAAGTCCTGTAATTTGGTCAGCGTAAATCAACACACAGACCTTGCTCTTTGTTTTACCAAGAAAAACTCTTTAGGTGAATCGATACAAGCCGTTGCTCGATATTATTATATTGAAAGTATGAATAGCGGTGAGGTGGCTTTTGTTATTAAAGAGAGTCTACGTGGTCGAGGCATGGCAAGTACCCTATTGGGTGAGATGATCGCCATCGCTAAAATTCGTAAGCTTGATAGTTTAGTTGCCTGTGTGCGACGAGATAATGGCTCTATGTTAAAAGTCTTCGAACGTGCAGGTTTTGTGCGCCAGCCAAGTGAAGATTTTGATGAAGTTAGCTTAGAGCTAACGTTAACGACACCGGAAACGGGTGATACTGAAAAACACTAAAATTATAAGGGATAATTATGCCAGTAGGAATAATAGGCCACTATCGATGTGGCGAACATAATATGGGTGAGCATCACCCGGAAAATGGTAAGCGCTTAACGGCTATTTCAGACCAATTAATTCGAAGCGGTTTAGATTATGTGGTGCGTCAATTTGATTCTAAACCTATCGATAAAAGCTTGCTAGCCTTAGCGCATACGCAAGAACATATCGATTTTGTTTTTGATAATGCCCCAAATGAAGGTGAAGAAAATTTTACCGTGGGTGAAGATTCTGTGATGAATGAAAAAACCCTCACTTCTATTATGTATTCAGCAGGCGCTGCTGTTGATGCTGTAGATTTAGTGATGGAAGGCACCTTAGGTGCTGCATTTTGTGCCACAAGGCCCCCTGGTCATCACGCAGAACACGATAAAGGCATGGGTTTCTGCTTTTTTAATAACGTCGCTGTAGCTGCCGCGTATGCCAAACAAAAGTATGGTTTAAAACGCGTCGCAATCGTGGATTTTGATGTTCACCACGGTAACGGCACTGAAGATATTATAACCAATCATTTTAATGCCACCCCTGAAGATGACAAAGGTTATCTATTTTGCTCAAGCTATCAATATCCGCTCTACCCCTTTGAAATTAAGGAGAGTGATACTCCACCGATTATCAACACACCATTAGCTGCAACCACTAAGGGAGAGCAGTTCCGTGAAAAATTAACTGCACACTGGTTACCTGCCTTGCATAGATTCAAACCTGAGCTGATCCTTATCTCGGCTGGTTTTGACGCCCATATTGAAGATGAGATGTCACACGTTAGCTTAACAGAGGCAGATTATCGTTGGATCACCGATGAACTTAAAATCATCGCTGAAGAATATGGTAAAGGCAGAATTGTTTCTGTGCTTGAAGGCGGTTATGCACCCAGTGCGTTAGGAAGAAGTGTCGTTGCTCATGTTAATGGTTTGATTGGTAACTAATTTCCTTTCAACTGTCATTCTTTAATGATTTCTCGCAATAAAAAAGCCAATAAGTTATGTCACTTATTGGCTTTTATTTTGAAGTATTGTTCATTAACAGATTAAGTAAAAATTCTAATTTACTAGAAATACCAAGCTAGAGACAACTGTGCATGATCATCACTGCTTAAGGTGTACAATAAGTCATTCGATTCGTTACTTTGTAATAACCGCACATCAAAACTCGCAATAAAGTTATCACCAAAACGACGACTAGCTTCAATAAGGAAACTAAAAGCGTTGTGATCTAAATCACTGCCAAAGCCCATCAATACCTCGCTACTCTGCATGTCGTTAAAGGCTAATCGAGCCCCAAAAAACAAATCATTTTGCATTAACGAGCCTTGCGCGCCAAGAGCAACTTCACCACGAGAATCCCAGCTATGTTCCATCAATAAACCTAAGTCGAGGTTCGAATCAAACACACCAATAAAGCTGTATTCAAATCCTGCTTGCGTTGCCCAAAAATCTTCAAGGCTAGTGCTACGATAGATACTTTCAAACTTCCATAACCAATCACCTAAGGTTGCTTGAACATCAACGCCTAACTGGTCCATTTGAGAATAGTATTGCACTAAACTCGACGATGGCGCTTGGGGTGATGGACTTAAATAAGCCGCTCTATTGGTACCATGAAACCAGTAAGCGCCTAAATCAAAATCACCGACACTGTGCGCCCAACGAAGGGCAAAATCTAAATGTTGTTGACCCGCAGACGATTCATAACTGACATTATCCTCATCGACGACTAAAGGTCCACGTAAACGCCCTTCTTCGCCAGCATAAGTTCTTTCTCGAAAACCTGGTAGTAAAAATACATCAACAATTCCCCAGTCATTCACTAGTGATAAGTTAACCATTTGCTGACCGAGTTTATCTTCGCCATCAAAATCTTCCACACCATCCGTTTGGTTAATCACGTCAACCAAGTGTTGAAATTCGGTAACGCCCCAGAATTCTTTACGAATACCAACCCGCAATTCCCAATCATCACTGGCATGAATATAAGCGAGTTCACGAATGTCACCATGAGTTCGCTGGTCATCATGGCTATCAACGCGATAAAAAGGCGTAAAGACAAGGCTGTCACTGCCATCATTCCACTGCCAATAAAGCTCAGGTTCGACCGAGAAAGAGGTTTGGCTATGACTCAATTGCTCAGAATAAAGTGCATCTTTAAAAAAGTAACGCTGTTCAATAGCTAGATTACCCGATGCCTCAAATTCAACATCGCTAGCGACTTCACTGGCAGATAGAGGGCTACTAAGCACTAAACTTGCGCATACTGCCAGGGCAGTAACAGACAATTTTAGTGTATTACCTAACATATTACTTAGGGCTTTAGTTAAAGGCTTATCTAAAGCCTGACTTAAAGACTCATTTAAAGAAAGGTACATCAGCTTAGCGCGCTCGTTTTAATGAGTTACGGTTAAAATCACTGTCTGATAAACCTGTTTTAAAAGCGTAGTTAGTCCATTTAAGCTCAGTGCTTTTACCATTTTGGTGATTAATCATTTCTTGGATATCAGCACGCCAATGCTTTGCTAAATACTGCTTATAACCTTTAAACGATAGAGTCTTTAGTAATGAATCTTTACGGTCATAAAAATCAATTTTATGAACGCGGTACTCTTCGGTATCAATCCATACTATTCGACGGGTATAACCTGAGTTCTCATCTGCTGGGTATTGCTCAACTTTAAAGGTTTTTAAGCCATTTAATTCTTCTTCACCTAAAAACTTATAAGTGTACTTTTCCACTTCAAAAGAACTTAAGTCTTCAAAGGCAAATTCAGAGCCCATAAAAGGTCCCGATTTGTTACGTGATGATATACGTTTAACACGCTTTAATGCCGGTAAAAATAACCATTGTTCATCGGATGCAATTGGATGAGAAAAACTCAAAAATGCGGTACCTTTTACATCACGTGGTTTATTAAATATTGTTAAGCTTTTATCCCCATCATCAAGAACTTCTAGTGACTTCATCTTAATTTCGCGAATACTTTCTTGGCCCTGCTTATTACGCAATAACATCAACATATCAGCAGTACTATCTTGCCAGCCTAAATCACGTTTTTTAGCTTCTAAAGAAATATCTAAGCCCTTTTGCTCTTCGGTACTCAAGGCAAAAGAAACATTTGAAACAAGCAGCAAACTGAGTGCAGACAAAGTACTGATCAGTATTTTTTTAGTTAACATGTAAAATCCTTATAAAAATTTATCATCAAAAATTGGTAAAATTGTTTGGTAAACAGCGGCTCTATTAAACCGCTTTAATTGTTGGTGCTTCAGTGGTCACTGCAGCACTCTCTTTTGTTTCACTTTTGTTCTTGTCTAATAACATCAATAACGGAGGCAGGAATAAAAAGTCAACCACAAGCGCTACAAAGATAGTTAATGCAGTTAAGAATCCCATATCGGCATTCATTTTAAATGATGACTGTGCCAGTACAGTAAAGCCTGCAACGAGTACAAAAGTAGTCACCCAAAGCGCTCTACCAACATTATCAAAAGCATAATGTACGGCTTCTTTGGTATTGGCATTTTTGTCACGTCTTGCATGAAGGTACTTACTCAAAAAGTGAACGGTATCATCAACAACAATCCCTAACGTCATACCAATAACAACCGATAAACCTAGACCGACTTGCCCACTGTATAATCCCCAAATACCGAATCCTATAGCTGCTGGTGCCAAGTTTGGCAATAAACTGATTAGACCAAAGCGCCAACTTTTTAACGCTACACCTAATAAAATAGAAATGAGTATTAACGCCAGTGTTGTGCCAATTAGCATACTGGTAATGTTACGTTGACCAATATGGGCAAACATTAAACTAGGGCTAGCGAAATCAACTTCATACTGCGGCGCATGTTTGCTAAACCACTGGATCATGTCACGTTCAACATGAATCAATTCATTACTGGTCATATTTTTAAAGGTAGCAACAATTCTTGATGATGATTTATCGACATCTAATTGATTATTTAAATCTAAGCCGTAAGGTAAAGACATTTCATACAATAAAAGATACTGGGCTGACATTTCCTGACTGTCCGGTAATTTATACCAACTAGGATCGTCACCATGCATATTTTTATTTAAACGTTTTAATGTATCTGTAATAGTATTTACGTGATCAGTTTCAGGGCGAGCACGCAACCAATCGCTAAAATCTGACACACTGTTCAAATATTTAGGATTGTTTATACCGCTTGGTTCACCGGTTTTAACCGAAATTTCAACCATCATCATGCCTGATAAGTTCTCTTGCATAAAATCAGTCGCCACGCGATACGGCACTGTTTTATCAAAGTACTTCACAAAATCATCATTGAGCTGATTGTTAGGAATAAACATAACAGAGGCGATGATAAATACACTGGTTAAAGGCAATAAGACTTTACGCTTGGCAATAACAAAATCGGCCAGTTTTGCCATAATATCTTTTTTATTTTCTGGCTGTACTTTAACGCGTACAGGTAATACGGTTAGCAATGCCGGGAATATTGTAATTGAAAAAACAAAAGCCAACATTACGCCAATGGCAACTAAGTTACCCAAGTCTCTAAACGGTGGAGAATCAGAGAAATTCATACTTAAGAAACCAATAGCAGTAGTAATACTGGTTAAAAATATTGGTTGTAAGTTAATTTTTATACTGCGTGCAATCGCGGTACGTTTATCAGCGCCTTGACGCATCTCATAAAACATAGAGGTTAAAATGTGAATACAATCTGCTACAGCGAGCGTCATAATCATGGTAGGTGCAGATGAAGAAGGTCCCGTTAAATAAAATCCTAACCAACCAGCAAGCCCCATGGTTGTCACAATACTCATAATAATAATAAGTACGGTAGAAATGGTACCTGTAATGGTTCTCAGTAATAAACCGATAGTAACGATAACAACCAGAAACATCAGAGGAATGAGGGTTGAACTATCACTGATTGAAGATTCACCAAATGAAGTGTTCATCATCGCCATGCCTGAAAGGTAAACATCAAGCTCAGGGTGTTCCGCTAGAAATTGGGTTTTAATAGCGCGAACGCTGGCTGCAACCTCTGGCGTTTCGGCCATTGGGTTAATACCAGGGAATTGCACTGTCACATTAACAATTGAAACATGGCCCGTTTGAGAGATAATTTTATTCACTAACAGCGGTTCACTGATAGCTATTTGTTTTATCTTTTCGAGCTTATCGCTGGTTAAGTTTTTAGTCGACATAACAAGATCTTCAACGATCATGTCATCTTCTTCAGCATAGGTATATTGGAAGTTAGTAACTGAATCAACTCGGGTTGAATATGGTACTTGCCAACTCTCTTTAGTTAACACTTTTAACGCAGCTAGATGCTCAGCAGTAAAAACATTGCCATCTTTAGGTACAACAACAAAAGAAACATTATCGCTTTTGTTATAGACCTTTTGCATGGATTCAAAAGCCGTTAATTGTGGGTTTTCTTCACTAAAGAACACACGATAGTCATTTTTAAACTCTAACTTTTGTGCCCCCGTTCCTGCCAGCACCATAAACGTAATACAAACAAGTATTACCCAATATGGATTTTTTCCGACAAAATTGTAAAGTTTGTCTCTCATTGTTAAGTCCTTATTTATCTTTATAAAAGAAGTGTTTTATCGATGACGAATCGTCACCTTATAGGTCAAAAAAATGCGGCTATACACCGCACTTCCTTTGTATTTATTTAGCTAAAACTATCAAAGTTTAGCTCTCGTCCTTTTGCACTAATTAGCGCTAATTCTTCTGGAAATAATTCAGCCAATGCAATTTTTAGTTCTGCACAATGACTTCTGTCTTTTGTAAAAGGTTTCCATCCCATACCGTCAAATAACATGTTACTCAGGTTAAAAAGCTCACGTTCAACAATTAAACTCGTTCTACCACTGCACTGCTCAACTTCACCTGAAAGCAAAGTGATAGCACCATACGCCATAGACCAGTTACTAAAACATAGTTGCTGTATATCCATATTAATAGGAAGTGAGAGACTATTATCGTTTAAACCGTCTTCTACTATGCCGTGAATAGAGGTCATTAATTTAATTTCTAATTGCTCTCCATCATTAATGTGCTTTTCACTTGATTTTCCCACAACGTTAGGCGATTTTGAGCAAAGCACCGTTTGAAATAATGCAGGATATAACATTGCATAAATAAGGTAAGAGAAATTTAATAAAAGCATTCGCGAACGTGAACAACCTTTAAATTGATATGCGCGATGAAAAAGATCGCCAAGTACTTTGATTGAGTAATTACTGATAGCTAACAATAAATCTTCTTTACCAATAAAGTGTTTATAGACGGTACCTTTTGAAAATGGCACTTGGGCAACCACTTTATCCATGGTGAGGTTTTCAATACCATTTTGTTGGATAAGAAGCACAGCTGAGTTAATTATCAATAACTCTCTTTCTTTAAGCGCTGTTTTATCGAGTAACTTAGGTGGTGTCATAATGTCTACTTTTATAAATGTGACGAATCGTCACTGACGTTTCGTCATCTTATAACAAGTGTAATTATTGTCAATACATTTGTAACTAAAATGTACATGTGAATGTTCTTTCATCACATAATTTTAGTCATGAGTGATTTTTGTAAAAGCTATTTAATTCCTTTATCCCAGAGGTATAGGTTAAATGGTTTAAAGCTATACATGATTATTGAAGTGAATTTGATTCTTTCTGGAATAAATATGTGGAAGAAGGAGTTGTACTATTTGTGTCAGCTTGAGTCAGAAGAAATTGTAGGTGGGGTTAAGTAATAATACAGGGATAAAGATGCTTTATCCCTGTATTTAGAAAACAGTCTAACCGAAAATAGCTCTCATCAAACCAATAACGTGTTCAACACTCTTACCAGCTTTAACTTGCTTAAGAATGGTATCACGCTTAGTTTGAATGTACTCAGGTACACCCTCTTCAGCTAAAGCTTGATCAACAACTTCTTCTGCTGTTAGCTTGATACGACCGCGACGGCCTGACTTGTAGCTACTTTCAACGCTATTCAACTTCTTATCACGAATACGTAAATAATTAGAGGTAAAAGCAAAGTCTTCATCAGCAAACATAAATAAGTCGACTAAAATTGCGCGAACTTTCCAAAGTTTTAACTCTCGTTCATCTTCAGGTGCATCTTGATGCCACCAAGCAAAAGTTCTTAAAGTGCCGATCATATCCTGCCAGTAATTTTCAAAATCAAAAGCATTAAACTTAGCAATCGAAAGACCTTGGCAAAATACATCTATTTTTGCATTGGTTAAGGCAATAAATTGATCTGGACGTTTCATTGCTAATAAACGAGTAGCTGCTGCCAGCGGTGCTTTTTCACCTGCTTCTTTATCAACAGTGTAATCATTAAATATTTTTTTGTAGCTATCAACAAATTGCTGATATTGCTTTGGTGTTACATCACCAGTATCGGGAATATGGCTTAAGGCTAGATCAAAACTTTCTGGCTGTTGTGCTAATAAAGTATGAAAAACTTTAGCGCCTTTGGTTGAAGCAAACCACTCTACATCAAAGTTATACTGTGTATGGCAATGCTGACTGGTATGTTTACCACTAAAGGCAAGACGCTCTACTTCAGTCATTTCTTTTAAAGGTTTAACTTTTATTCTTTCGATATAATCGAGTAACGCTAATCTTTCTTCCAATGCATGTAACGTTGCTTGTTGTTCAACAAAAAGTGTAAATATTGGCCAAGGAGCGATACGTGCCATTTTAAATTGACTAACACTTGCACCAAGCACAAGTACTTGTTCTAGCTTTTTTAAACTAGGTAGCTGATGCTCTTCTAGCAGCGCCATATTAATTCGATTACGACAGACATCGATTAACTCTTTACACCAACCCAGAAAATCTTCAGGTCTATTTTCCACTTTAACCGCAATAAGGTTTAAGCTTATTTCAGTAATGTATTTTAAAGAATTTTGGTATGAAGCATTTTCGGCATCACTTAGTGCCATTTTTACAGGGGAAGATAACAACTTTCTCATTAGAGAATAAAACTCCAGAATTACATCAGTACAAATAGACGATTGCAGATAGGCGATTAGCAGTAAAATCGCAGTGAAAATTAGATATTCAGAAAAGCAAAAAGCCCGACTCTTTCGAATCGGGCTTCT
>NZ_PJBA01000005.1:0-344472 GCF_002836245.1 Colwellia sp. Bg11-28 | reverse complement strand
GTAGAGAGTTTTCAGTTCTGGTCAACACCTTTCCCACTTAAAATTGCATTTAATGAATCGTTCGCTCAGTTAAAAGGCAACACGTACATTTAAGCAACTATTACAGGGGGAATTATTGAAAATTATTCTTTAATAACAGATTAATTGCATAAACTTTGCACTTGATAGTTGCACATTATAAAAAGCTGCGTAACATAGAATTGCTATTTGCTTATATTCAAGCAGTTAAATTAGTTTATTAAAATAATAATTAGGTATCTTTATATGAAGTCTCCAACGTTACAAACAGTCATCATTGCTGTTGCATTTGCCATCATCGCTTATATTGTCACTTTTGCCGTACCGGCTAGTTCTATACTTATTGCCAGTTTAGTATTTGTTAGTGCATTTCTCGCACCTTTACTCACTGGTAGTCCATCAACCAACACAGCTTCATCTACATCCAGTAATACTATAGCTTCGGATGAGGATGTTAGAACCCTTTATGTTGGTAACTTACCTTATAGAGCGAATGAAACCTCAGTACGAGAGCTTTTCTCAGAACATGGTTCTGTACATTCTGTACGTTTAATGAAAGATAAACATACAGGGAAACGTCGTGGTTTCGGTTTTGTTGAAATGGCTTCTGATGATTTAGACAAAGCAATATCTGCATTGAACGATACTGAGTTTCAGCAACGTACACTGAAAGTAAGAGAAGCAAAGGAACGCCCTGAGCGAACTGAAGATAACAATCAAGACGACTAACGCTACAACTTATATAATAAAAGGCCGCTATAATAGCGGCCTTTTTTATTACTCTAAATCTAAAGTTGAACGGTTATATTCTACCAAGTCGTTAACTTAGGCTTCTAATGATTCTTCTGCATTTTTCTACAATAGCTCAACCTGCTTTATTTAACGTAATCGAACTTAAGTTATTCTTGCTTATTCATATTCCTTTGGCATTAACTAATAAATTACTTGAGTGGATAAACCTTGTTACCTAGTGGTGTTTACCCTTATAACTGTTAATCAGCAACAATGGCTAATAGATAGGCAAACTAGTTAATATTGGCTTATTTATAAAATAGACTGATTAAGAGCTAGACAAAAGCTGAGTCGATAGTAAAATTCGCGCTGTTATTCTAATCTCTCTTTCTTTATACAAGGCACTTCCATGTTTAGTCACATTCATCCGGATAATTACGATGCGCAATTATCAAAAAAACAACAAGATATGGCTAAGTTATTTAGTGACTTCAACCTACCAGCTCCTGATTTATATCCATCGGTACCATTGAATTATCGTCAAAGAGCAGAATTTAGGGTTTGGCATGAAGGTGATGACCTTTATTACATCATGTTTGATAGTAAAACTAAGGAAAAATTTAGAGTAGATGACTTTCCTGTTGCTAGCGAGTTAATCAACAACGCGATGAAAGCTTTACTCGCCACAATTAAAGATCAACGTGAATTGCGGTTTAAGCTTTTTCAAGTCGATTTCTTATCGACACTAAGTGGTGAGTTATTAATTAGTATGCTGTACCACAAGCCTTTGGAAGATAATTGGCAAATAGAGGCAGAAAAGCTAAAAGCTCAGCTATCAACAATAGCCCCTGTGGATATTATTGGTCGCGCAAAGAAACAAAAAATTATAGTTGATAAAGATTATGTAATGGAGTCCTTGAACGTTGGAGGTAAGACCTATGTTTATCAACAAGTAGAAAATAGTTTCACGCAACCAAATGCGGGTGTTAATGAGCAAATGCTCTTATGGGCTCAGCAAGCAACACAAAATGCTGGAGGCGATCTCATTGAGCTTTACTGTGGCAATGGTAACTTTAGTATCGCCCTTGCTGAAAACTTTGAACGAGTACTTGGTACTGAGATATCGAAAACCTCTGTTCGTTCTGCACAAATTAATATTAGTGAAAATGGTATTGATAATATAGATATTGTACGTATGTCTAGTGAAGAATTTAGTCAAGCGATGAATGGTGAACGAAAGTTTAGACGTTTAGAAGACTTTGATTTAACCACTTATAACTACGATACCGTGTTAGTAGATCCGCCTCGTGCTGGATTAGATAGAGACAGTGTTGAATTGGTTAGACGTTTTAATAAAATTATTTATATCTCGTGTAATCCTGAAACTTTGAAAGATAATTTAGCGCTTCTAGTAGAAACACATCAAATTGATAAATTTGCCTTATTTGATCAGTTCCCTTACACCGACCATATTGAAACAGGTGTAATACTAACAAGAAAGTAAACTAACGAGATTTTCTTGAAATTTTACGACGATCACTTAGTTCAAGAGCACCACGGGCAATAAAGCGTAATTGCTGAATTGTTTGTTGAGCTAATTGATCACGTTCCGCTTTATCTTCTATATCAAGTGCATCCGAACCAGCACTAAAAACAATGGTTACCGCAGCATTAGCCTGCATATAGGCAACATCAGCTTCAAGCTGATTCGCTTTTTGAAGGTAATCACAAAGCTCCATTGTAAAATAACGAATTTCACGAATTACAGCAGCACGAAAAGCAGCGGAGGTGCCTGAACGTTCACGTAATAATAGTCTGAAAATATTACCATTACTTTCAATTAATTCCATAAAGGTCTGTACTGATATTTGAATAACAGATCCACCTTTAGCGATACGCTGCCTTGCTTGTCGCATCAGCTGCCTCAGTGTTAAACCTGCTTCATCCACTAAAGTTAAACCTAATTCATCCATATCAGAAAAATGGCGATAAAAAGATGTCGGGGCTAAACCCGCTTCTTTTGCAACTTCGCGTAAACTTAAGTTTGAGAAACTACGTTCCGCACTCAGTTGATTTAGAGCTGCATTAATAATTTGACGACGGGTCTTTTCTTTTTGTTGTGCTCTTACACCACTCATCTAACCGGCTCTTTATGAGATAAATTCAATATTATTATCATAATACTGAATTAGCTCAATATTGTCAGTTTTAGTTCTGATAAACTATTGCTATATTCTTATATTAAATAAATACGAGGGCTCACTTTTGGTTAAATCAAAGACAAGCAAAACGATGGAAAAAAGTTTTGATTATGACGTAATTATCATAGGTACAGGTCCAGGTGGTGAAGGCGCAGCAATGAACCTTGCTAAACGCCAGAAAAAAGTAGCCATCATTGAACGTTACCATCAAGTTGGTGGTGGTTGTACTCATTGGGGTACCATTCCATCAAAAGCATTACGTCAATCAGTAAGTCGTTTAATTGAATACAATTCAAACCCACTGTTTAATCAAAACGATCAAGTAAAACAACTTACCTTTCAAGATATCTTAAGCCATGCTTCTGCGGTAATTCAAAAACAAGTTAGCTTACGCAGTGGTTTTTACAACCGCAATCGCGTGGAACATATACAAGGCCAAGCTTCATTTATTGATGCACATACCATTAGCATTTCGCACCCAGATGGTTCAGTAGAAAAAATTTCAGCTAAACAAATTATGATTGCTACAGGATCACGACCTTATCGCCCTGATGATATCGACTTTGACCATGCTCGTGTTTATGATTCTGACAGTATTTTAAGTCTCAAGCATGCTCCGCAACATGTCATTATTTATGGTGCCGGTGTTATTGGTAGTGAATATGCTTCTATATTTAGAGGGCTAGGAGTAAAAGTCGATTTAATAAATACTCGTGAACGTTTACTGTCTTTTCTAGATACTGAAATGTCAGATTCACTCAGTTATCATTTATGGAACAGCGGCGTTGTCATCCGACATGGTGAGGAAATTGAACGTGTAGAATCCAGTGAAGATGCTGTAATAGTCCATTTGAAGTCGGGTAAAAAAATGCGCGCCGACTGTCTGCTCTTTGCCAATGGTCGTACAGGTAATACTGCCGACCTAAACCTCGCTGCTGCTGGTTTAAAAGCAGACGGTCGTGGTCAGCTAAAAGTAAATGATTGTTATCAAACTGAAGTAGACAATATTTTTGCAGTGGGAGACGTTATTGGTTATCCAAGTTTAGCAAGTGCAGCTTTTGACCAAGGCCGAATAGCCGCTTCTGCAATGGTTGATAGCAGTAGTAAAGCTAAGCTAATTGTTGATATTCCTACAGGTATATACACCATTCCTGAAATTAGCTCGGTTGGTAAAACTGAACAGGAGCTTACAGAAGCCAAAATACCGTATGAAGTTGGCCGTGCCCAGTTCAAACATCTTGCGAGAGCTCAAATATCTAATAACTTGGTTGGTTCTTTAAAGATTCTCTTTCACCGTGAGACTAAAGAGATTCTTGGCATCCATTGTTTCGGTGAAAATGCGGCTGAAATTATTCATATCGGTCAGGCTATCATGCAACAAACAAATGGTGGAAATACCATTGAGTACTTTGTTGAGACAACCTTCAATTACCCGACAATGGCAGAAGCATTTCGCGTTGCAGCCTTGAACGGTTTAAATCGTCTATTTTAAAAAATGACAAAGCCCTTTTTACTAGCGTGATAATTAAATATTTTTCACGCTAGTAATCTCCTCTTACTTGAAGAAAAGCACACTATGAAAAAATTCAGTTTAATGATTGCCGGTATATTATTGACTCAACCTTGCCTAGCAAGCGATAACTTTACTCTTTATCTTGTGAGACATGCTGAAAAGCAAGCTGATAGTAAAAATCCACCGTTAACACAATGTGGCGAAGAAAGAGCAAAACAGTTAGCAATGTTACTAAGTACAGCGAATATAAAATCTGTTTATAGTACGAATTATCAAAGAACCATGTCGACAGCAGCACCTTTATCCAGCAGACAAAACATTGCTATCAAGAATTATGACCCTAAACAACTTGAACAGTTTTCTTTGCATTTAAAAGATCACAAAGAAAATGCTCTAATTGTCGGACACAGCAATACTACCCCTCAACTGACTCAGTTGCTAAGCAATCAAAAAGTAGATGACTTAACGGAAAAAGAATACCAAATGCTCTATCAAGTTCAGTTTATTGAAGGGAGAAGCCAACTAACTCTATTAAACCAACCTTTATCTTGTCTATAACCTTATACCAATCCGCATAACCATCTGATCAATCTTGCTGGTTAAAACTGACGATAACTGCGTTTTTTTCAATCTTAATAGCCAGCTATTACTCAATAAAACGCCTTGTCCATACCAACTTTTATTACACAATTTTTGAGCATTTAATTTAGTGGAATGGGGTTATACCAATTCCATTAAATTTATTCCCACCTCAGAGCTATGCCAGAAGAGTTATTGCTTTTCTGACAAGCTCCCAAGGGCGAGTACCTAATAAAAAGTAAAGGTTTACATGCTGTGTTATTGATTTTGACAAGGACGCTGCATGGATGCAGCTTATTAGAGAATGCAGGAGCATATTCTCCTGAATAACCATTCTCTTCAATCAATACCTAGCCTTTAAGCCTTTTAATTCTCGCTGAGTGGGAACTAACTTAATGGACTTGGTATTAATACTCAGCTCCTTTATTTTTTCCAGTGCTTTGACCTAACTTAATCAATTCAACATCGATAATTCTAAAAGGTTGGCCCCACTGTTGAATGGTCATCATATCTTTAATGACTTCACCTTTCACTTTCAGTACGGTGCCTTGTAATTTATATTGCTTAGCTAGATTCATGGGTAACAGTTTATCTCCAGCTTCAGAAGTTAAACCATAAAAGCCGCCTTCAAAATCATAATAGTTTACGGTGACTTGTTGCCAAGCTTGTTCTTTTTTACCTGCCACTTGGCTTTCTCCTGTCTTGAGTGTCTCTTGTATTTGAATGTTCTCATTACTTGTTTCAGAACAGCCAGTTAAAGCCAATGTAAGCATAATACTGAGTAATAAAGTTGGTGTTAACGTTTTTCTCATAATAATTGTCCAATAAAAAAGGCCATGGTAATTTTCATACCATGACCTTTATTTTTATTGTTGTCAAAATAATCAAAGACTAATAGAGATTAAGTGAGAATTCACCATTCTAATTAGTTAGTCATGATCATTAAGCCATATAATTTTCTGGCATGTCTAACGCAGCAACACCAGAGTCTACTGCTGCTTGGGCAACTGCCCTTGCAACTGCGCCACACAAACGAGGGTCCATAGGCTTAGGAATTATATAGTCTTTACCAAAGCTAAGATCTTTCTCACAGCTTGCTTTAAGCACTTCTGCCGGTACTGGTTCTTTGGCAAGTGCTCTAATGGCATGAACCGCTGCTATCTTCATAGCATCATTAATAGTACGTGCACGCACATCTAAAGCGCCACGGAAAATAAACGGGAAACATAAAACATTATTAACTTGATTAGGATAATCAGAGCGGCCAGTAGCCATAATTAAGTCATCACGAGCAGCCAAAGCAAGCTCAGGTTTTATTTCAGGATCAGGATTCGAACAAGCAAAAACAATTGGTCTATTTGCCATAGCTTTTACTTGCTTTTGTGATAGAAGATCTGGACCTGAAACACCAACAAAAACATCAGCGCCTTCAATCACATCATCCAATGTTCTTTTGTCTGTATTGTTAGCGAATAATTTTTTATATTCATTAAGATCATCACGACGGGTATGAATCACACCTTTAGTATCAAGCATGTAAATTTTTTCTCGCTGTGCCCCACACTTAATCAACAATTCCATACAAGCTATTGCTGCAGCACCTGCACCTAGACAGACAATGTTAGCTTGTTTAATATCTTTACCCTGAATATCTAACGCATTCATCATACCAGCCGCAGTTACTATAGCAGTACCATGTTGATCATCATGAAATACTGGAATTTTACAGCGTTCTATTAGCGCTTTTTCGATGGCGAAACACTCGGGTGCTTTAATATCTTCAAGATTAATGCCACCAAAACTATCCGCTATGTTAGCAACAGTATTAACAAATTCTTCAACTGTTTTATGTTTTACTTCAATATCAAAAGAATCAATATTAGCGAAGCGTTTGAATAATAACGACTTGCCTTCCATAACCGGTTTTGAGGCCATAGGACCAATATTACCCAAGCCTAATACTGCAGTGCCATTAGTTATTACAGCGACAGTATTACCTTTTCCTGTATATTTATAAACATCGTCTGGATTGTTTGCTATCTCTCGACAAGGTTCAGCAACACCCGGACTATATGCGAGTGACAAGTCTTGGCTGGTTTCTGCTGCGGTAGTCAATGAAACACTGATTTTTCCTGGTGTCGGCAATGCATGGTAATCAAGTGCTTGCTGGCGTAGATCTGTCATGAGAATTCCTAATGCGTTATTAATAGTGTTAGTTTTGTTGTTATTGCAAGTATAGCCATGTTTTTTTTATTATTGTTATTAACACTAGCTTTTACTTACTTATATGGTATTTCATATAGATAGAGTAATTCAAGTCTGTTTTACTATATAACCTCCATCTAAGCTATAACCAATGTAACGCTAGCGATCGATAAAATCATATCAATTTGATAAATACTGGCTATTTATAACTAAGTAGTGTCGTATAAATATCACTTAGTAAAGTTCAAATAGGCTTAGACCCGTTTTAAGTACATTATCTAGCAACAAGTCTTATATATTGGACTATGATAATACAAGTGAATTAATCTAGACATTCGATCACTTAACATACCTATATCAGTCGGATTAATTAATTGACCAACTTAGCGCTACGCTAGCGGGCTTAGATCAAACGAATGATTAAGCATAGTTATTCTATATTTAATTCATTCTTTGATGTTAGCAGTTTGCTATTATGCTCCCAAAGGACGAGCTTAAAAGGCTTATTTACGACGTTATTGATATTAATCAGCACGGTACACGGATGTAACTTTCTAGAGAATGCAGACGGTACAGGAAGTACCCTATTAGATAACGCAGGAGCAATTATTCTGAAAAAGCCTCTCTTCAAACAATCCTTTGCTTCTAAGCCTTTTAATTATCGCTAAGTGACTAATAAATCAGTCCGATTGTCACTCATGATATTCTTAAAAAATTTTCCAAAAAAAAGCCCAACACTTGGTTGGACTTTATTATTAAGAAATCACTTTCCCTTTTCTTTATTAGATAAGGGAAACTAAAGTTATCCTTTAAAGAAAAGGGTTCACTTTAATAATCGTTTCAACACGATCAGGACCGGTAGAGATAATGTCTACTGGTATACCGGTAATTTCTTCAATTCGCTTGATATAAGCAAGGGCATTTTCAGGTAAAACATCAACTGATGTTGCACCAACAGTGCTTTCAGTCCAACCTGGCATCTCTTCATATACAGGCGTGATTTTATCATAACCTTCAGCTGCCGTAGGCGGTACAGTGATAATATCACCAGCTTCAGTTTTGTAACCTGTACAGATTTTTAATGTTTCTAATCCATCTAGTACATCAAGCTTAGTTAAACAGAAACCTGTTACACTATTTACTTGAATAGCACGATGCATTGCAACAGCATCAAACCAGCCACAACGACGCTCACGTCCTGTAGTTGCACCAAATTCATGACCTACAGTACCTAAGTGGTTACCAACTTCATCATCCAATTCCGTAGGGAAAGGACCTGAACCAACACGTGTAGTGTAAGCTTTGGTGATACCTAAAATGTAATCTAAGTGACGAGGACCAACACCACAACCTGTAGCAACACCACCAGCAGTAGTATTCGACGAGGTTACGTAAGGATAAGTTCCGTGGTCGATATCAAGTAAAGTACCTTGAGCACCTTCAAACATAATAGATTCGCCTGCTATGCGGGCTTGGTCTAAGATCTCTGAGATATCAGCGGTCATTTTTTTAATCGTATCAGCAACAGCTAGTGCATCAGCTAGTACTTCTTCATAATTCACTGGCTCAACTTTATAATAGTTAACCAATGAGAAGTTATGATATTCAACAATTTCTTTTAGTTTAGCCGCAAATGTCTCTGCACAGAATAAATCACCAACGCGTAAACCACGTCGTGCAACCTTATCTTCATATGCAGGGCCAATACCACGACCTGTAGTACCAATAGCTTTATTACCGCGAGCAACTTCACGCGCAACATCTAAAGCATTATGATAAGGAAGAATCAATGGACAAGCATCGCTGATAAGCAAACGTTCACGTACAGGTACGCCTTTTGCTTCTAGCATGGTGATTTCTGTCATTAATGCTTTAGGACATAGCACTACACCATTACCAATTAAACATTTTACATTATCACGTAAAACGCCTGATGGAATAAGATGTAATACGGTTTTTTCACCGTCAATTACTAAAGTATGACCAGCATTGTGGCCACCTTGATAACGAACTACGTATTTAGCTTTATCGGTTAGTAAGTCAACGATCTTACCTTTACCTTCGTCACCCCATTGAGTGCCGAGAACAACTACATTTTTGCCCATGTTTTTCTATTTCGTAAGAAAATTAGGCGAAGATTTTACCAAATAAATATTTATAGTCCAAGTTAAAAAAGCAGCTTTTTGAGCTAATCTTCTACCTGCGCTTAAAATAATCAATTAAGTTAACAACTTAGCTAAAAATTAATCGTAACCCCAAGGGGTAACTGGAGTGCTAATTGGCTTTGTTACATCGAAATCGACTCTAAACTCTCTACCTTGACGGATTAATCGATAAGTAAATTTTTCTGGGTATATATACATTTGCCATGTATTGCCGATTGACTGTGGAATGCCTTGGTCGACAAAAAGCTCTTTAGAGTACTGATCTGCCGGAAAAGATTGCATTTCAGCCCAACCGGCATCATTAGTATGTCCTCCATACATAGTTGATTTATCATTACTTCCATCTTTTTGACGATGATCATGCTTTAATGATAATCCTGAGCCAGTTTTAGTGATAATCCATGTACGTGATGCATCATCACCCACATGAAACGGTACTTGTAATTGATTGTCTGTACATTTTCGTACATGCATAATTAATTTTTTATTTGCAAAGCTCCCTCCTGCAGCATTATCCACGGTCACCTTACCTTCATAAGACTTACCGCAATGTTTCCTTATACTGTTAAAAAAATCATCTTGAGTCTGTATTGAAACTAATGGGGCTTCTGTTGCCAGTAATGATGCCGCCATCGGCAATGATACAATTACAGCAATTACATATTTTATTATTGTCATATTTTTACCTTCTTAAATTTAGGCATAAAAAAGCCAGCAATGATGCTGGCTAATATCTATATATCAATGATTATTATTTTTTAACGTCACTGCCGTCTTTCAAAAAACGGAAGAATTCGCTATCAGGTTTAACCACCATGATATCATTTTTACTATTAAAGCTTTTTTCATAAGCCTCAAGACTACGATAGAAACTATAGAAATCTGCATCTTTGCTGTAAGCATCTGCATAGACTTTTGCTGCTAGTGCATCACCTTCACCACGTACCGTAAAAGAGTTCTTTTGTGCTTCTGCTAACATTACTGTCACTTTAGCATCAATAGTAGCGCGAATAATCTCTGCTTGCTCTTGACCTTGTGATCTATGTTCTTTAGCAACAGCAGTTCGCTCAGCACGCATACGCTCATAAATAGACTGACTTATTTCTGTCGGTAGGTTAATCGCTTTAATACGGACATCAACAACTTCTATGCCAAGATCTTCACGGCTACTCGCAGCACTTTCTAGCGCTTTACTCATTATCGCGTCACGATCACCTGAAACGATTTCTTTAATGGTGCGGTTACCAAACTCTGTACGTAAGCCGTTATTCACTTTTTGCTTTAATAATGCACGAGCATTATCTACAGAGCCTGAAGTACGTAGGTAGTATGTAGAGAAATCAACAATGCGCCATTTCACAAATGAATCGACCATTAAATCTTTTTTCTCTGAAGTAACAAAACGATCTGCTGGTTCATCCAATGTTTGAATACGTGCATCTAACTTACGTACTGTCTCAATAAATGGAATTTTGAAATGTAAACCTGGTTCATACACCATCATTTCATCAGTAGCACTATCACGCTTAATTTTTGAGAATTGAAATACGATGCCACGTTGGCCTTCGTAAATAACAAAAACTGACGATACAGCTAAGATAAGAAGTAGTGATATTATAGCAATGAAAAAATTCTTCATTTCTTAGTTGCCCCCATTATTAAATCTATCAGAGCGACCTGATGATGAAGTAGGTGATGTATTTACATTAGTATCATTTACCGGCGCATAAGTAGTTTTACCACTACTATTGCTGGTATTTTGTTGCTGTATAATTTTATCTAAAGGTAAGTACATCATATTATTACCACCCTCAACATCAACCATGACTTTACTTACATTGCCATACACTTTTTCCATAGTAGCAATATATAAACGTTCACGTGTTACTTTTGGCGCAGCTTGATACTCAGGTAATATTTTCTCGAAGCGAGCGACTTCACCTTGTGCATCAAGTACTATTCGACTTTTATAAGCAATAGCTTCTTGTTCCATACGCTTAACACGACCACGGGCACGTGGTTCAATGCCTCGAGCATAAGCTTCAGCTTCACGTAAGAAACGAACTTCATCTTCTTGTGCTGAAATAGCATCATCGAAAGCATCTTTCACTTCGTTTGGTGGACGAGCGTCCTTAAAGTTAACATCAACAATAATTAAACCTAGGTTATAAGGTTCAATTATTTTATCTAACTCTTCCCAAACTGACTGACGAATAGACTCACGACCGCTGGTTAAAATGTCATCCATTTTAGCATGACCGACAACATAACGAAGTGCACTATCAAGCGATTGATTTAAGCTATCATCTGCATTGGTAACACTGAAAATATATTTACGCGCATCAACTACACGATACTGAATTTGCATTTCAACACGTACTACATTTTCATCTTTGGTTAACATAAAACCTGATGACGGCATATCACGCGTGCTTTGCATATCAACCGGAATAATACGATCAACAAAGGTCCATTTCCAGTTAATACCTGGCTCAACAGTACCTGCATATTCTCCAAATCTTAGTACAATGCCCTGTTCTGCTTCTTTAATGGTATAAAAACCGCTAAACGCATAAACCACAGATGCAACAATAAGAAGGATAGATATTCCGATACTGGAAAAACTTTTACCTGACCCAGATCCACCTTTGGTAGTTTTGCCACCAAAGATCCCGGTAACTTTTTTACCAAGATCATTAAGAAGTTCATCTAAATCCGGTGGCCCTTGATTCTTGCCACCTTTATTTTTCCAGGGGTCTTTATCATTATTCCCCGGTTCGTTCCAAGCCATATTGTTCTCCACTAAAATCGGCGAAAGTAAAATTATCGCCACTACAATTAAAATATATTTATATTAATGTTCAATATAATCGACTAACTCACTGTACTTAGTTGAAATTAATCTTTCCCACTCACGTGACGGCATATTAACCTCTAGGTGACAGTGACCTTGTTCATCATAAGTCTCGCTAGTAACGCAATTTAACTTGTATAACTCACCACGTAGTTTTCCTGCACTTGGCGGTATACTTAACTGGTGATTCACTACCTGTATATCTAGACGTTCAGCGAGTGCAGTAAATAACAGTTCAGTACCAATATTTGCCTGTGCAGATAACCAAACACGAATTGGCATGCCTTGATCATCTCTGTCTATTCGCGGTTCAATATCATCTAAATTATCAATTTTATTACAAATAATTAGCTGAGGCACATCGTTCGCCTCTATCTCTTTAAGCACAAATTCTACTTGTTCAATATTCTCACTGCGCCTATCATCTGAAATATCAACCACATGTAATAACAATTCGGCTTCACGGGTTTCTGTAAGCGTTGCTTTAAACGCAGCAACTAAATCATGCGGTAAGTGACGAATGAAACCAACAGTATCAGCCAAAATAACACGGCCTACACCGAATAAATCAATTTTTCTTAACGTTGGATCTAAGGTAGCAAACAACTGATCTGCTGCATATACATCAGATTGTGTTAATGTATTAAACAGCGTTGACTTACCTGCATTGGTATATCCAACTAAAGATAAAGTTGGTAACTCTGCCCGAGTTCTCGCTCTTCTTCCCTGCTGCCTTTGTACTTCAACTTTGCCTAAACGTTTACGAATATTAACCATACGTTCACGCAATAAACGTCTATCTGTTTCTAGCTGAGTTTCACCTGGCCCTCTAAGACCGATGCCACCTTTTTGTCTTTCTAAGTGAGTCCAACCTCGAATCAAGCGACTACTCATATGACGCAATTGTGCTAATTCAACTTGTAGCTTGCCTTCATGAGTTCTAGCGCGTTGCGCAAAGATATCAAGAATTAAGGTTGTGCGATCAACCACTCTACATTCACATAATGTTTCAATATTCTTTTCTTGAGACGGCGTTAGACTATGATTAAACAGAACTACATTTGCGCCAACTAAATGAACAGCATCACGAATTTCTTCGGCTTTACCTGAGCCAACAAAAAAACGGGGGTGAGGAGTATTTCGTTTACCAGTCACAACGGTTAACGCTTGTACACCAGCAGAAGACACTAACATTTTAAATTCGCTTAGGTCTTCTCTACTGCTTTCATCTGGAAAGTCTAAATGAACAAGTACGGCTTGTTCACCCGCTTGATAACGTTCAAACAATAGCGTTAAACCCTAGTACCATGATTAATCGTTCTCAAAAGAATAAAAAACTTTAAGCATCTGACGATTGATCGTCTGGGCCAGGTACTGGTGCTGTATTAACAGCGCGAGAAGGTACAACGGTAGATATAGCGTGCTTATATACCATCTGACTAACCGTATTCTTAAGGAGAATTACAAACTGATCGAACGATTCTACTTGTCCTTGTAACTTAATACCGTTAACTAAATATATTGCAACTGGAATGCGATCACGACGTAACGCATTTAAAAATGGGTCTTGCAAAGACTGCCCTTTTGCCATTATATGGTCCCTTTTATTATTATTAAACATTACTGATAAACTTAAAACTCAGTAATAAAGTATCTGAAAAACTTGCTATGAAAACAACATAACAAAATGTTATATAAAATAGCTAACAAATTAATTATACATCAATTTTCAACTATTGCTTTATATTTGCGCGCCCTTTAATGCTTTGCCTCAAGCAGTGATAAAACTTGTGCTAAATTGGTTTTATCATCCGTTGTGAGCCAGTGTAAATCAGGCCAATTTCTTAACCAAGTCAGCTGTCTTTTAGCTAACTGTCTGGTTGCACAAACGCCACGAAAAATCATTTCATCGTGGTCAAATTCACCCTCAAGGTGTTGCCACATTTGTCGGTAGCCCACACAACGAATAGAAGGTAAATCTTGGTGTAAATCATCTCGTGATTTTAATTTAATCACTTCCTGCTCGAATCCCAAATCTATCATTTGCTGATAGCGTAGTGCAATTCGTTCATGTAGCGTGCTGCGTTCCCTGGGAGTTATAGCTAATTGTAGAACATCGCCGGCGAGCTTAGCACCTTTTATTTGTGTCAATTGTGTCAAAGTGTTACTCGTCAACCTGTACACTTCTAACGCTCGTGTTATACGTTGTGGGTCATTCGGGTGTATTCGTTCAGCTGAAACAGGATCTATTTCAGCTAGCTGATCATGCATTGCTTGCCAGCCTTTTGATAAAGCCTCAGCTTCGATTGCTTGGCGTATTTCTGGATTTGCTGTCGGTAGAGGGGAAATCCCCTCAATCAAACTTTTGAAATACATCATAGTTCCGCCGACCAATAATGGAATTCGACCATTACTCCTGATCTCAGCAATCTCAACTAGTGCATCACGACAAAAGTCGGCAGCTGAATAACTTTCACTCGCATCACGTAAATCGATAAGTCGATGAGGATATTGCACCAATTCCGATTTTGTCGGTTTAGCTGTACCAATATCCATATCGCGATAAATAAGCGCAGAGTCAACACTCACTATATCGCAAGGTAATGCGTCTTTCAGTGCCATTGCCAAAGCGGTTTTACCCGATGCAGTTGGTCCCATTAAACAAATAACAGGTGGCTGGTTTGATTCTGTGATGCTTTGAACTGACACGAATACTTAACTCTTATTGAGAATTACTAAAATAACGTCTTAATATGTGATGTGAGGTCAAGAGGGATAGAATTCAAGAGTAATTGCTGACTAAGTTGTTCATGGAACAGTTTTTTCGTAAGTCTTAATAAAATATCAGCTTGTGTTTCATCATACTCAGCCAAAACCATTGCTAAACCAATGCTTTGATGTAAGTCAGTTTCACAAAGAGCCTCTCCTTCGGTAAGACTTCGTTTTTCGATCAACTCTTCGATAATTATTATTAGCGCATTACTTACATCTTGCTCACGTAATAACGCGGGAAATTGCCTGATTTGTATTTTATTTTTATGCTGTTGGATAAACACTATGCCCGCATTTGAGAGTATTTCTTGCTCTGCTAATACAAAACTAAGCTGTTGTTCAGAAAGACTTAAAATCACAGGTAATAACAACGGTTGACTGACCAAGCATTCAACAGGACAATCTGATTGCTCGGTTTTATTCTGCCAGCTTTGTTCAACCAGCTTACCGTAAGTACTTTTCGCTAACTTAAATAATGATAAAACTCTCACACCATTTTCTGTTTTATACAGTGCATATCCTGGCTGGTGTACACTTAAAAAAGCACTCTGGTCAGTAGAGTTTTGCAGGGTCGTAGTCTCATGCTTCTGTGCACTTGCTTGATCAGAGCCACTCGTATTTTGAACTTGAGCTGAACTCCCCTTATCAGGCGTCATTAATGCTTGATAGTTAGACGCTGCAATTTTAGAAATAGTATTAGTTTTGTGTTGTTGACCGTAGCCACTATAACTAGATGTTGATTGACTATTACTTGCATCATTTACATGCTGTAATGGTCTAATATAATCTGCACTTGGGTAATTTAGAGTAGGAGTATTGGATGAATGGCTTTCTTGTCTATCGTTTGCGCCTAACGAGGAATAAGACTGCTCTGGTACTAAGGCAAGATCACTATCAGCTGTAGTAAATAGTTCTTCACCTGCTAAGGCTGACGTCAACGCTTTATGACAAACAGAATAAATAAAGTCATGAACATAACGGCTTTGATGAAAGCGTACTTCATGTTTTGATGGATGGACATTTACATCCACTTCTCGATGATCAAGCTGTAAAAACAATACAAATGCAGGGTAAGTATCAGGTGGTAATAAATCCGCATATGCTTGGCGAATAGCATGATTAATTAACTTATCCCGCATCATTCTGCCATTAACATAACTATAACAAAGATCGTTTTGGCTGCGCGAGAAACTAGGTTTAGCTAACCAACCTGATAATGTCATATTATCATGCGGGCAATCTACTTCAACAGCATGTTCAATAAACTTTGGGCCACAGACCATAGCAACACGTTTAATACATTGTGCGTGAGTACTCGCCATCCGATATTGACGAACAGTATTACCGTTATGGGTTAGGCTAAAGCTAACTTCAAAGTGAGCAAGTGCAATCCGGCGCACTACTTCATCTATATGATTAAATTCGGTTTTTTCGGTACGTAAAAATTTCCGTCTAGCTGGAGTATTGAAAAACAAGTCCAGTACTTCAATACTAGTGCCGTCTGGGTGAGCTGCAGGTTTTATATTGACTGACATATCCCGCCCTTCAGCAACAGCTTGCCACGCAGTTGCTTGAGATTGCGGCTTAGACGTTAACGTTAATCGCGCAACTGAACTTATACTGGCTAACGCTTCACCACGAAAGCCTAAGCTACCAATAGCTTCTAAGTCATTTAGGCTTTTAATTTTACTGGTTGCATGACGACTTAGTGCCAACGTTAACTCTTCTTTAACTATGCCATGACCATTATCAGTAATTTTTATCTTTTTGATGCCTCCTTTATCAACATCAATATGTATAGATGTTGCCCCAGCATCTAAACTATTTTCAATCAGCTCTTTAATAACAGAGGCGGGGCGTTCAACCACTTCACCAGCAGCAATTTGGTTAGCCAAACGTGCAGGCAATATAGCAATAGTCATAGGAGTTTATCCAGTACGAGGAATTTTTAACGTTTGACCAATTCTTAATGAATTAGTTTTTAATTTATTGATAGATTTAAGTTTGCTCATAGATATATTATAACGTTTGGCTAGTACCGATAGTGATTCTCCACTGCGTACCTTGTGCTTTTTATACCCCACCGATGCAAAATAAGAACCGGTCAATGGGTGCGCTAAAAAGTGCTTTTTGATACCACCGTGGATTGCATTCGCTAAACGTTGCTGGTGTTTAGACCAAGTTAAATTTTTCTCTTCTTTGTGATTTGAGATAAAACCTGTTTCAACTAATATTGAAGGAATATCCGACGATTTAAGCACTGCAAAATTACCATTTTGCGGTGTTGACTTATGCATTTTGGTGATTTTTTTCAGCTCTTTTATAACATTATTAGCCACACCAAAACTTACCCCTAAAGAATGCTCTTTGCTCATATCTGCTAAAGCTAATGCTAAGTGGCTATCTGAAGTGTTTTTGATTACCCCACCGCCACCACCAAGTAATTCTGATTTTTTCTCTCTATTTACCAACCATCGTGATAACTCTGACTCAGCACGACTTTTCGTTACTACCCAAACTGAGGCACCACTAGGTCCTGGAGTATGAAAAGCATCCGCATGTATTGAAACTAAAAAATCGACATGCTTATCCCTAGCTAGGCTAGTGCGACGATTCAAATTAACATAATAATCGCCACTGCGGATCATCACCGCTTTCATGCCTTTTTCTTTGTTGATTACTTTTTGTAATTTTTTAGCTATCGCTAAGGTAACTCTTTTTTCATAGGTACCTTTACCACCGATTGAACCAGGATCTTCACCACCATGGCCAGCATCAATACCAATAATGATATCGCCAACACTCTTTTTTGGTTTAGAAACATTCTTTTTACTACGGTTTTTATCGTAAAGATCAATCACCAGTCGATGTCCGTATTGTCCCGCAGGTGCTAGCGGGAAAACGGTAAGCTGATAAGATTTAGTTAATTCTAATACCAAACGAGTTTTGCCTTTATTCACGCTTGAACGAAAAAGTTTTACTCGTGGATCGTTAACGGCAAGATTTTTTAAAGCTACGGTGTTTTTTGTATTGGTAAAATCAATTACCAATCGATTTGGTTTACTGAGAGTAAAAAATTTATAATCTGGTTTTTGCTTTACATCAAAAACAATACGAGTATTTTCCGGCGCGGGCCAGACACGAATGCCATCAATGCTATTTGCAGCATAGGTATTCACTGAAAGTAAACTTAATACAGCAACACATAGAAAACTAAGCGCACGTAGCCTTGCTATTGATAGGAGAATTCTCCGATACATCCAACTAACCCCAATTTTTATAACTTTATAATTTCTGCAAGCGCTGTGATCACTTGTTCGCCATGAACAGTTTCGGCTTGCAGCTTGATGACTCTTTGTTCATCTTGATAAGCTATATTAATGATTAAATCTGCTTTAGCCAATAGTCCTGTACCTTTTTCTGGCCATTCAATAAAGCAGCAACAGTCATTATTAAAATAATCTCGAATCCCCATATATTCTAATTCTTCAGCATCAGCAAGACGATATAAGTCAAAATGAAAGACTCGCCACTCCCCTAATTCATAAGGTTCAACTAAAGTATAAGTAGGGCTTTTTACATTACCTGTATGGCCCATACCCCGAACAAAACCTCGCGTAAGGGTCGTTTTTCCTGCGCCTAAATCACCGTTAAGATAAACTACTAATGCTTGCTGAACTGTGGCATTTTTAAGTACTTCAGCCAATCCTGAACCAATGGCAATGGTGGCAGCTTCATCAGCTAAAAAATATTCTAATTGCTTCATTTTACTTTTCTATGTTTATTGCGACTATTATTACAACGTTAATGATTTGGCACTTTTCCATTGAGCAATTGCTGCAATGGTATAAATAAATCACTTGCTAACAAGCCACGCTGACCATTCTTATTGGCTATAATATCAGCTGCAGCACCATGAATATATGCCGCTAGGCATGTTGAGTAAAAATTATTATCACTTTGCATCACTAAAGCACTAATAATCCCGCTTAATACATCACCCATACCACCTGATGCCATTCCCGAATTACCTGAATTATTGATAACAACGCGCTCACCATCTGAAATTAAAGTACCCGCCCCTTTAAGTAAGCAAATACCGCCATATTGTTTAGCGATAGCTCGTACTGCCGAAAAGCGATCTGCCTCAATGCTTGCCACATCACATTGTAATAAAGCCGCGGCTTCTTTGGGGTGTGGTGTTAATACCCAATGATTGCATTGTTGTTTGGTCTCACTTAATAGTATTAAAGCATCAGCATCAATGACCGTAGTTTTATTTTGTGTCTGGCTAGTTTTACTTATTAACTCAAATAGCTGTTTAGCTTGATCGCTTTGCCCTAACCCTGGACCTACTAGGTACGCTTTTGCTTTATATAGTTGGGTTGATGCCTCTAATAGAGCACTAGTTTCTGGCGCTAACATCAACTCAGGTCGACCATTCATGATGAACATTTGATTATTTTTATGACAACTCACGGCAACTAAACCTGCACCACATCGCAAAGCTGATTCACTGGCAAGACGAATTGCCCCTGGCATTGTAGCGCTTCCTCCTATAGTCAACAATAATCCACTATCCCCCTTATGGCTGCTAGGTAATCGCTTAGGTTGGTTCAAGGGCAATTTATATTGGGCATAGTGATTATTGGTTTGCACTTGTTTAGTGAAAGCATTATTCATAGCCAAAGGTGCCAAGAATAGCTCACCGACAAAATTAGCTGCCTGACCCGTTAACAAACCTTGCTTATAAACAATGAAGGTTAGCGTTATATCAGCAATAATGGCTTGTCCTTCAATGCTTTCCCCTTGTACTTCACCTGTTGTTGCACAAAGCCCAGAAGGTACGTCGATACTAATTACCTTGGCTTTTTGATGATTAATACTGGTGACAAACTCTTGCAGTCGCGGTGTTAGTTGACCGGTAAAACCAATGCCAAATAAGGCATCAACAATTACCTCTCCAGAAAAATCATTGATAATGGCTAAGCTCTCAGCATGTTTATTCACCGTATCCTCAACGATTAGTGATACTCCTGCGAAGATCATTGCTTGATAGGCCGATAAAGCATCACCTTTTAACTGACTCACATCACAAGTAAGTAAAACACTCACCTTTATCTTTGCTTGGTGCGCTAATTTAGCAACGACAAAACCATCACCACCATTATTTCCTTTACCACACAGTATTAATAAATGCTTCGCATTAGGCCAACTAAGCGATAATTGTGTAAAAACTGCAGCACCTGCGCTGTGCATAAGTTCATACATTGCTATACCTTGACTTCGCGCAACATTCGCTTCGTTTTTCAAGACCTGATTAGCAGTATACACAGACGTCACGGGTGGCTTTTGTGATAAACTTAGTGATAATTTCATGGTGATACCAATTTGACTAACTTTGTTCCTACCCAGAGCTTGTCAGCGGTTTGAGAACAAATTGAATTTTTTTACATTATAGTTATTCTATATGAAAGAAATTCAGTGCGGTTATCGAATCGCTGACAAACTCCCGAAGGGCGAGTTTAAAAGGTTTACATGCTACGTTATTGATTTGGATTAGGGAATAACCATTCTCTTCAATCAATGCCTTGCCTCTAAGCCTTTTAATTCTCGCTGAGTGGGAAGAAACTTAATCAAAATGGTATTAGCTTAACCTCAATCAATGGTTCAACAAACGAGCTGAAACTGGCTTTATTTTATGACAATGTCTCCTATTAACTATCAAGAATTAGCAGAAAAAATCAAGTGCTGGAGTAAAGAATTAGGTTTTTCTGATTTAGGCATCAGTAATATCGATCTATCCGCACATGAAAGTATGTTAGAGCGTTGGTTGGCTAATGGCTATCACGGCAATATGGATTATATGGCGCGCCATGGCTTAATGCGTGCTCGACCCGCCGAATTAGTGCCTGGTACCATTAGAGTTATTAGCGTACGTTTAGATTACCTGCCACATAATGCTAAATTTGCTAGTATTTTAAAAGATAAAAACAAAGCTTATATTAGCCGATATGCGCTAGGACGTGATTACCATAAATTAATGCGTAAACGCTTACAGCAATTAGGAAAAAAAATAGCAGAACACTGCAGCGACTTTAACTGTCGACCCTTCGTTGATTCAGCCCCAGTAATGGAAAGGCCACTGGCAGAAAAAGCTGGATTGGGCTGGGCTGGTAAACATACTTTATTAATCAACAAAGAAGCTGGCTCTTGGTTTTTCTTAGGTGAGCTCTTTGTTGATATTCCTTTGCCGGTTAGTCGAAATGAGTATAGTGAAAGTGCTATCAAAGCCATTGAAACACAAACAAAAACGAATGACTGTGGCACATGTGTAGCTTGCATTAAGATTTGTCCTACTAAAGCAATTGTTGAGCCATACACAGTTGATGCCAGACGTTGTATTTCTTATTTCACCATTGAATCACCTGACGCAATACCTATAGAGTTACGCCCCTTAATGGGGAATCGTATTTATGGCTGTGATGATTGCCAATTAATTTGTCCTTGGAACAAGTACGCGAAACTTAGTCTTGCCGATGACTTTCAAGCAAGAAATAACCTGGATGACATCAGCTTGCTAGAACTGTTCGCTTGGTCTGAAGAATATTTTCTCAATACTTTGCAAGGGTCTCCCATAAGACGTATTGGTTTCCAAAGTTGGCTACGAAATATTGCGGTAGCATTAGGTAATGCACCCTATAGTGATGTTATTGTAACTGCATTAACCGAAAAAAGACCTGAAGCAAGTGACCTCGTTGTTGAACATATTAACTGGGCACTTGTACAGCAAAGCGATAAAAAAATGCTCTCAGAGAAGGTAGCAGCAGAGCAAGCTAAAAACCATAGATTAACACTGCGCTTAATCCGTTCTGTTGAGAAAGGTCTTCCTAGAGATGCCTAACGCTATAAAAATATATACGAATTAATTAATTGTAATTTTATTAAGTATATCTATATCAGCTTTAGCTTCGTCTAACTCGTGCTGCAGACTCAACAACTTTTTAATCGCTTCATTTTTTTCAGCGCTTACTTTTTTCTCTCTCGCTTTACTATCCGCTAGTTGTTGTTGTGTTTTTGTGAGGGTCGCCATCACATTAGCAATGTCGGTATTTTGAGCAAATTTTTGGTCATCTCTCGCATTAACAAAATCATCATCCGCTAAATTTAACAGCTCTCTAGATTTGAAACTAAAATAATCGACTATCAAGCGCCCAACAATAATCAAGCAAGTTAAAAGAAAAACGACAAAGTATTGGTTTTTTTCAAGAGATGCCACAGAAGTGGTAACTTTCATTAAAAAACCTCCTTGAGCATCTATAAAATAACTAAATAGCTGATTATGCCAAACAACCCAAGTGAGAATATAAATGACAATAAAACTAGGAGCGGGGTTTTGCTGTTCGGTAAAAGAGAGTATTGATTTGAGTGTTTTCTTATTAATCACGAAAAGTCCTTTATTCGATTAGATGTTCAATTTCAAAAAATTTATATTAGGGTAAACGATAGAAGTAAAAGTGTCTATTACCCATTCTTAGCTATTTAATTTACTCTGCTCATCTTCTTGTCTTTGTTGGCACAACGTTGTGATTTTCTGCTTTTCTTCATCAGAATAGCTACGCCAAGAAGTGATTTCATCAATGTAACGAAAGCAACCTAGACACATGTCATCACTGTCTAAGCAGCAATTACGTACACACGGGCTGTCAGTTAGTTTTATTTGGTTATTGCTATTATGATTACTCAAGATAGTCCTTAGAAGTTTATGATAATAATACTTTTTCCATGCACTTAAATTAAGCGATAGTAACTGCATGTTGACTAATTTCATCAACTGCTTGTTTCGTTTTACTTAATAAAGTTATTTGTACCTTTTCATTGTTATCTACCCCTTGAGTAGTAAGCAATGTCTGCCAATGCTGGCAAAGCTGCAATAGGTGATCAGCAGCAAGTATTCTACCATTAACCAATAATGCCTTGATAATAGCATCAACTTTTTCAACATCGTTAACCGTAAACGCTTGGCTTAATTCCTCTACAAGCACAATATTTTCAGTTGTATATTCTTCAAGCATGAAAATAGCCAATTCAGCAGAACCCTGATGTTTCAAGTAACGTTCAAAGTTAAAACTATCCGCTTGATTTAAGGATGTTAATGCAAGTTCATCTTCAGCTATAGCGCCAATGTTATTACTACTGCTAGTAACTTGTGTCACTTGCTCTTCAGGAGTATAACTCCCACAACGTTGTTCTTTTATCCAAGGGGTCATTGCCGTAACGAGTTCACTTACGCTACTTTCAGCACTTAACTCCCCCAACACCCAGAGAGGATAATTTTCAGATTGAGCTTTAATATCTACCCGATTTTCTAAACTAAACACTCCACGTGTTATGGCGACTATAGCAGAGTGTTCCTCTCCCTCATCAATCGTAAATCTAGTGAAGAGCTGACATTCTATCTCTGTTATCAGTACCGCGAAACGACCACTTTGCCAATGTTGTTGTAACATTAATTCACAACTGACAAAGGTAATTTGTAATCCCATACCTTGCAGCAATTGCTGCAAACGCTGATACTTTTCAGGTACCGTTACTGCAAGTAATACCTCTATAGGCCTAACAAAATATTTAGCTGCTAATTTTACAACATCCTTTTCAATATCAGCTAAGTGATCCGGTAATGACAATACGGGATAATGAGACCCTTGTTGATTATCCGCAACAGCTATGGGTAAAGTGAAACTAAAGTTATAAGCTTGCTCGGTTAATTTAGCGCTAACATCATAGCCGTGCTGGTTTTTCAATAAAGTAAAGAAGTAGTCTCCAAGCTCACTTTGCTCGGTACTATCATCACTGAAAGCTTGCAACGCTTGTGGCAAACAGACTATGTCATCTTCATCTTGAATTTGGCCAGTAAAGCATATTTTTTGTTGACCATTATTTTTATCAACCAACTGTAAATTGAGCGATAACTGACTATTTTTTTGCTGAGAGAACAGCAACATGATAAAAATGCTAAACATTTCACTGAATAATGCTACATCTAGGTTTACCTTAGGGAGAATTTTTTCATCAATATTCACCGAAATTTTATTATTACAGAGAATTAACTCATTACGTGAGTTAAGCACAACAGCCTGAATGAGGGCTACAAGATTCACATCACTTAATGTCAACAAGGCATCACTACTTTGTAAATAGCGATAATAACTTGCTTGCCTTAATTGTCTGACTAAATCCAGGCCTTGATAGTGAGCATTATTCAAGTGATTATCTGCTTCGCCAGCATCATCTTTATTGCTAGCGCCTATCTTTGTCGCAATTGAGCTAACTCCTAATAAAACTAACTGCTTTATCGCAGCTAGATGAAGATCTTTACAGCGCTGCTGTTCAACTAAGAGCTCTGATGTGGATTTTTCTGACGAGTCAAACTTAATGATTCTCTCTTCCAACATTTGATTTTTATCAGTAAGCGCTAAGTACTCCACTTCATTGTGATTGTAGGAATTTATCTGTTGAATTTTTTTTATTAACTGTTCAGTTTCAGCACTATAGAAGGCGTGATTACGTAGCTGGGAGAAACTATCTTTCTCTTCAGCTGTCAATGAACTAGTTTCACTTCCTATGATACGAGTAATACAGTTGACACTAAATTGGCTAGCCACTTTTATTTTTCTTCGAATTAACAAAAGTAAACCTGAACTACTTACGAGTACAGCAGTAATAGCAGTAACTACCCATATCGGTAATAAACTAAACAATACAGCTTCTTTATTGATTCCTGCATAATCACTAATTGCCAATACAGAATCAACCTCTTGCTGGCTTCCTAACTGCTCATCAATAATCTTTTTCAATTGTTCCTGCTGGGCAAGAAGCTGTTGTTTATAATTTTCTATTAAGTGCAAGTTATCTTGCCACTTAGCCAATAAATCATCTTTTAATATGAGATCTTCAAAACGAATGAAGTCTCTGACAATGTCAGCCATTCCTTGATTTTCATCCTGTTGATTTGCCAATTGCTTGGCATAGTCAGTAACAAACATTTCATCCATTTTGTTACTTAACTGATCAAATGTTATTTGTGGCGTTTGTAAATTCAAGCGTTTAAGCATTACCACTATATTGGTGAGTTTATTTTCTACTTTAGAGAGCAGCACAGCTTGCTTTGAGTCTGTCTGTTGATTATTCAATTGAATGTTGATGGCATCAAGTAAAGTATCAAGTTGAATTAATGATTTAGATTTTACTAATTCATTATTTGTATGACTTGATTCAATACGTGTAAGTAGGTCCATAGCAAGATTATTACTAGAAAACCATTGTTGATAACTATTTTTATATTCAGATTTTAGTAATGATAGTTTTTTACTTTGTAGAGAAAGTGCTTGTTGAAGAGGGATCAAATCATTCGAATCGATATTTTTCAATATGCTATCAATAAGCTTATCAGCATTAATCAGGTAAGTTTGTTGTAGATATTGTGTTTGTAATGAAAAAAGCTGTTCAGTTATTGACGTTTGAGAGTGTTTGTACTCCTGTGCTAAAAAAAACACTATTGTGGATAATCCAACAACAATAACCAAAAAAATGACAATAAGATAAGCAGTAAAAAATTGATGAAAGTGCTTAACCTTACTTCCAGCTTTATAGGTCTGCGTACTCTGTAAATTATTCACGTTTGTAGTTGCTTCGTTTGTATTCATTACTCGTCAATATAGTTCAGTTCCCTTGCAGCACATTTTATACTATACCCGGTATCATTCAAAGTGCAGGACTCTGAAACATCCATCTTGATTGGTAATGAGTATATTTAGACTAGCAATTTTATTATGTATTTATTGAAAAAGACTACTTATCAATTTGTGCAGCCAATTCTTCAATAGAAGCTTCAGAAAATACTTTGATGCCATGTACTCGTAAAAGTTTGGTTGTTACTCCTTCCCCAATAATCTTTTTCTGACTAAATGTTCCGTCATAAATAGTATTACTACCACATGAGGGGCTTGATTCCTTTAATAGGGCTAATTGAATATTATGCTGCTGACATAAATGTAGTGCAATTTTAGCCCCTTTATCAAACTGTTCAGTGACATCAATAGATTCTATCGTGATGACTTGCTTTGTGTTCGGGTCTATTTCTGCAGGTGGTCTCGGAACAGGTAACCCTGAAATAACTTCAGGACATATAGAAATTAAGCGACCTTGTTTTTGCCATTGCTGCAATAGTTTGTTCACAAGTGGTTTCACCACTCCGTTATAACGAACGCGCTCACCTAAAAAGCATGAGCTGATTAAAATCTTATTAATGGGTTGCTCACTTATTTTCATTATTTTGTCATAGCCAAGTGAAGGGTTGCTAATTGCTCTGTACTTGGACTATCTTGCCCTTCGATCCAGCATGATTGACTATAGTAATCAAAGTTCAACACAAAATTATTATTATCCCAGCGAAAGCGAATATTTTCTCGATCAGCGCCAATAATCTTCTCTTGCATAGTAACTGGCATGATAGGTAAAAATAGCAGGTCAATTAATGTTGCGATATTTTCTTGGTACCAGTCGTTTTTAAATGTTACGTTCAAGTAGTCTACTTGATATGTTAACGATTCAAGACTTTGTGGAATTGTAACGGAGTTCATAATCACCAATGTTCATATCTTGTAAAATATAGTTAATTATACGACTAAAGTTTGATGTTAATCAGGGCTTTTGACAAAAAAATCCACGACAAGTTCCTCTAATTTTCATATACTCAAGAGAGAATTTTATCTTTGTAACTCAGCTATCATGCTTGCATTTGACCTTGGTTACAAATACCTTAGAACCAAAGAGAGTGAAACTATGAATAAACTTATGTTTGCTGTTGCAACAGCGACGGTTATGATGGCATCTCCTGTATTTGCTGGTGATGCAGCAGCTGGTAAAGCAAAATCAGTAATGTGTGCAGCTTGTCACGGTGCTGCTGGTGTTTCTGCTGTACCAACTTACCCTAACTTAGCGGGTCAAAAAGAAGCTTACCTTACAAAGCAACTTAACGACTTTAAATCAGGCAAACGTAACGACCCTACAATGAAAGGTATGGTTATGGCGCTTTCTCCTGCCGACATGGAAAACTTAGCGGCTTACTACGCTAACATGAAATAAGCTTTCGCTTTTTCAAGTCCTATAAAAAGCCCCAGTTTAACTTAGTTAAACTGGGGCTTTTTTGTATGTGGCTATTGATGCTCTAGTCTAGAGAACACAAAAGCATCTAACCTTTAGTTATTACTGACCCTTGGTCCAATATGACTTCACTTTCATATTCCTATATTGCAGGTATAAAAAAACCTCCTAACGGAGGTTTTTTTGTCTAAAACTTGATTAATAGTCAAACCAATAAAGTTTGCTATTTAGCAATACTAAGCTTTACGACGAGCTGCGCCAGCTAAGCCTAAAAGACCTAAGCCGAAGATAGCTAAACTAGTAGGTTCAGGGATAGTGTTACCATTAACAATAAAAGTACCTGTATCTTGACCAGCAGAGCGAGCAGAGCTATATGCTAAGTCACTACCAAACAATTCACTATCAGTATCAAAATTACTTGCAGCAGCGCCACCAATAACATCAAAGTATGCATTACTAAATGCTGCACCAGCAACAGTACCAAGTACATCTATAGTAGAACCTACACCGTCACCAGCTAATGGATTAATAACAGCGTCTAATTCTAACCAAAGTAAGTCATCAGATGCACTAGCATAGCTAGTTGGAAGACCGCCTAAGTTAGCAAAAATTGCAGCACTACCGCCAGTGAATACTGGTGCACCAAAACCTGTTAAGCTATCAAGTTTAAAATCTGTGAAAGTAAAGCTTAAAACATCACATGTAACACAGTATTCAGATGAATTTTGGCCATTAAATGTCTCTAAAAAGCCATAACCTTCTAATGTATCATCCAATTTTACTAAGCTAAAATCGCTTATTTTGTCACCTACAGCAATACCATCGCGTGCAGTACCAGCAACATAATATTGTTTAAAAACACCAGTAGAAATAAAATCACTAGTAAATCCATTATCAAAATCAGGATCCCAAGTAACACCACCAGAAGTAATTTGCGATGCATTAGCACCGAAGCTTGCAAGAGCGATTAGTGAAGCTGTAGCAAAAGTTTTTAATAAATTCATGAAATTTCCTTTTAGGCATTCAAAGTTTGTTATTTGAATTTATATAAGCATTTATTATGCCAAATAATTAAAATATATTTTTTATCATAAAAAACATATAGTAATGAATATTTCGATTCAAAGTATTAAACACAGAATATCAGAGTGTAAAATTTTTTGACAATGGCTATCTCTTTACTCGTTTAATCAATATTGAGCTACTTCTTGCTTTAATTTAGTTATTTTTATACTCAATTTACTATCATGGACATCCAAACTAGATAATATCATCTTGGCTTGCTTATACTGGTTAACAGCTATGTGCGCCTCAGCTAAACTCACTTTAGCGCTGACATCCATTGAGCCTTTATTTTCAAGATCAGAGAGGACCGATATAGCTTTTTCATAGTGCTTGTTCGCAACTAGAATCACGCCATAACTTTCCAGAATGTTCACATTATCAGGCGCTAAGGCAAATGCTTTTTCAATATTCAATTGAGCATTTTTTATATCATTACTCTGATATTGTTGCCATGCAAGATTATTTAATGCTGCGACATTATTCGGTTGCCCTTTGACAATTTTTAGGTAGGTGCTAATAATCTGAGCTGATTTATTATTATTCACATTATTCATAACATATAGCTGCGCAAGTAATATTCTCACTCGATTATCATTAACTACCTCATCAAGGAAATTTTCTAAAACAAGCTCAGCTTCATCCCCTTGCTTGGAAAACTGCAAAGCTCTTGCTAAGTTAATAGCGTTATTACTATTGGGTATTTGCTCATATAACTCACTATAGAGTTCTACTGCTTCAAGATATTCATTTTCTTTTATAGCGATCTTTGCCGTTGTAGCTGTAATAAGATAATTAGAGACACCTTTGTCTTTTAGCAGCTTGAGTTGTCGTTTAGTGGCTTGAACGTTATTGTTGGCTAATTCTAAATAGGCCAAAGTTGTCATCAAGTTATTATCATCAGGAAAGTATTCATTCGCTACTTTGGATAATGCTAAAGCTTGTGGATACTGCTGTAGCACCTCTAATGTGGCAATATTGCCTACGTTTAGAATATAGCTTCTAGGCGCCTCTTCTAGACCAAGCTCATAAGTAGATAATGCTTTTTTTAATTGACGGGTTTGCGTATAGCTACTAGCTAATACTGACCAGTAACGTGCCGATAAATTCTCTTCTGTTTTCATCGATTCTAACAACTCAATGGCCGCAGGTACCTGCTTACTTATACGCAGATTTTGTGCCAAACCAATAACTAAGTTTTTATGAATATTGTTATCACTAAGTTTACTTTCCTCATGTAACGCATTTAAAAATGAAATTGCGTCTGCTGAATTTCCTTGTCTCGTTTGCAGAATTGTATAGCGACGAATAGCATTATGATGATTAGGGCTTAGTTCAATGACCTCTTTAAAACCATCGATGGCTTTTGCCATTTGTTTATTAAAAGCAGCAACAATTGCTAAATTATAGATTGCACTAATACTTTTAGGCTCTATTGCCAAGGCATCTTGGAAAGACTTTTCAGCTTCATCTACTTTTTCTAGTTTCATGGCAATTAAGCCGCTTAATATATTACCTGATACTTGATGGTCTTCAGACTTCAGCCACTTATTTGCTATAGTTTTTGCCTTGGGTACCTCATTATTTCTAAGGTATTGGCGAGCCAATGCAAACTCTGTATCGTGTAAACTAGCATCAATGCTAAGAGCATGTTCTAGCGACTTAACACCTGACAAATCTCGTTGGCTTAATAAAAGTGCGCCTTGTCGAACTTGCAAATCGACATTGTTAGGTGAAACTTGGGCCGCTTTATTTAATAAGGATTGTGCACCGGAAAGGTCACCTGCTTTCAATAGCTCTAAACTGCTGATTTGTAATAAATCAGCATCACTATCGCTATTTTTTAATCTTTTTAGTTTATCTACAGATAAAGCTATATCATCGGTATGACCCAATTTTATTTTTATCGATAGCAAAATAGCATTAATAGGGTGAGTTGTTGGTAAAATATTCTCTAAAGAGATCAGGTAATCGTATGCCTGCTCTAACTCACCTAGTTGGAAAGAGCTAATACCTGCAATCATATGGGCAATGACAAAACTGTCATCGGCATTAACCGCTTGGCTTGCATATTCTTTGGCTTCTATATAATTACCAGCTTGGTATTCAATTTGAGATTTGTACTGTAAGGCAAGTGCTGAGCCTTTGAAAGTAGCGAGTAGCTCATCAGTGAGAGTATTCGCTCGTTCAAATTTTCCTGCCTTAATTAAACTATTAACTAAGAAAAAACGAATATTTTGATCAAGAGGATAACTATCTAAATAAAGAGAAAATGAATCACTTGCTTCTTCAAAACTTGCTAGAGCAAAATATAAGTACCCCTGTAGCAAAAAGGCTTCGGGAAATGCACTCTTCTCAGTCAACAAGTTATCTATAATTTGTATCCCTTGTGCAAAACCTCTATCTATATAATATAAATAAGCTTGAGAAAGTTTACTGTAGGGACTATTAGGCAAAATAGCGGTGGCTTGAGAAAAGTAATCTTGTGCTTTAGTTATTTGTCCATTAGCAAGAGATGACATACCCGCATAGCTTAAAATAATAAGATAGTCATTATCGTTAAGCTCTTCGCTTAATTCAACAAGTTGCTCAACTTCTTCAAATTTATTAAGGCGAGTTTTCACTTGTGCTAACAAAGTAGCTGCTTGTGCATAACTTGCTTGAAGATCTACCGCTCTGTCTAATTCTTTTTCAGCACTAACATAGTTACCTTGATTTAGGTAGGCTTTGCCTAAACCTAGACGTGCTTCAACGTTTTTAGGTGCCAATCGGACTGCATTCTTATAATCTATAACGGCATTAGCAAACTTGCCTTGTTGACTATATTGATATGCACTGCTAATTAATTGCTCTGCGTTTTGTTGTTCACTACAAGCACTGATACTAAATGCTAAGACAACGGCAGAGCTGATTAATAATTTATTCATGACAAATCCCTTGGTGAATTTAAGCTCATAACTTATTGTTATAAAATAGATTATGCAATCAAGAACACATATATAGAATGCTCTTAATCCAAATAAAAACGACTGCTCTTGCAGTCGTTTGTTAGAACAGTTTAGGTAATATTACAATTGAGTTAGTAGTTCTGATTTTTTCTTTTTCTGTTCATCCGTTGCCGTAGCAACTTTACCTAATAAATTTTTTGCTTCATTAATTCGATTATTTGCAATAAGTGCTTCAACATAATTTAATTGAATATCGACGTCCTTCCCTTTGGCTATTTCAGAAGCTTTACTTGCATATTTCAGGGCTGCTCTTTTATCACCAGAGCCTAACAAAACTTTACCGTAAGTATCAACAATATTGGCAATTTGCGGCGCCAATTCGAATGCCTTTTCAGCATGCTCTAGGGCTTTATCGATATTATCTTGCTCTAAATACAACCAAGCAAGGTTGTTATGGGCAACTACATTTTTCGGTTGTTTTTTAACAACGTCATCATAGACAGCAATAGCCTTATCACTATCATTTTCGAGGTATATTCCCGCGAGCATTGTTTCAATACGGTTATTATTTGCATCAATAGTCAGATAGTGCTCTAACACTTTTACTGCCTTGGCATTATCTTTATTCCCTAAATGAGCCCCTGCTAAATAAATAGCATTTTGAGTGCTCGGATAAGTCTGATAAAAAACGGTTAACTTAGGCAATGCTTGAACATAATCCTCTTCGAGGAGATATATGCGTCCGAGCAAGCCCTGCTTAAGTGCGTCGTTAATATTTTTATTCACTATAATTTTATAAAGACTTTTCGCAGGAGATATTTGCTTGTTGTTTAGCAATAACTGCATTTGAACTAACTGTAAAACCAAATTATCCTTATGGTTTTCAAGTCCGCGCTTAATCACCGTTAAAGCACGTTCATAATCTCTTTGGCTCGCATAGAAATCAGTTAACAACACAACAGCTTCAATATGATAAGGGTTCTCTTTCAACCATTTTTCTAACGTGGGTCGTATTTTTTCGAAATTCTTTTGTTGTTTGTAGGTAAGTAACAATAATTGCCAATAACGCTTAGGTAACTTTGCAGTATCGGCTATTGATACAAGTAAATTTTCGGCTTGCTTTAACTGCCCTAGACTAACCATCGCTTCAGACAATAATATAGCCTTACTAATATCTGTTTTATCAAGTTCATAAGCCGCGGTCAGTTTTGCTAGCGCCATTTCATTGCGATAAACACCAAAGTACTGTCTTAATACTTTATTATTTGTAGGCGCTATGGTTATTAAATAATCAGCACGTTGTTTACTTAAGGGAATATTCTTTTGTTTGCGTGCAATACGTAATTGTTCGGTCAGTGCAAAAAAATTGTCTTGCTCTAAACTTAAACTTTTCTTAAGTGCTTGTTCTGCTTTATCATACTTCCCTTCTTTTATTGCAATACTCGCTAGTAAATTAAAACTACTAGCTTTGTCCGGGTATTGGTTTTGCCATTTTTCAGCAATGGCATTGGCCTTAGCGATATCACCTCTTTGCAATGCGGAAAATGCTATTGCTAATTCTGCTTCAATAAGCTCAGGGTTGAGTTTTACTGCATCTTGTAAATTCTCTATACCTGAAGGATCGTTCATCATTAACTTTAAGATACCCTGGCGGGCATTATGTGCTGCATTCTTTGTGCTGTTTTGACCATTTTGAGCAAGTAATTTCTTAGCTTCTGTAGTCGCCCCTAGCTCTAATAGCTTATAACTTAAAGAAGATAAAAATTGAGAGTTAACCTCATCATTGCCATCGAAGTCGCCAATAGTGGCACTAATCTCATCGATTAATCCTAGCTCTAACTGAGTAACCGCTAGCATACGACGAGCTTGGTGATCACTAGGTAAATACTTAATGATCGAACTTAAGTGATGATAGCTTTGCTGCCAATTCTTAAGATAAAAAGCACTCGCTCCTGCCACTAATTTTAAATTAAATTGATTAAAGTCTGCCGATAATGCCGCCTCAGCATGCTCACTAGCTTTGTCAAAGTCTTTTGCCTGAAAGCGCACCATAGCTTTGATATAGTTAGCAAAAGGTTGGTTATTAACTTTAGCTAATATAGCATCTGCATGTTGTTCAGCTTCCTCATCATGGCCCGCTTTAAGTAATGCATTAGCTAATAATAATTCCACCATTGAAAATCGAGGTTGTAACTCCATATACTGCTTAAAGCTATCTACTGCCAGTTGATATTCTTCAGTGACCATAGCTACTTGCCCCTGCAACATCAGCGCATCAACTTGCTTAGCCTCTATAGTTAGAATTCTCGAGATAAGTGTTTTCACTTCATCATATTTATTTTCTGATAACTGAAGATACGCCGAGGCCAGCATACTATAAAGACTTTGTTGGGCAATTGACTGCGCTAATTCAACACTTTGCTTGGCTAAGTCTGGTTGTTCACTACGTAGCGCCGCTAGTGTTTGGTAGGCTAAATATTGACTTCTTTCTTCAGCAGCGAGTCCCTTAGCTGCAGTACTTAATGCGATTACATCACTATCACTGTCAGTTAAGATATAGGCTCGTGCTAGTAAGGGTAGAACTTTGTTATCCGGATATTTTAATGATTGCGCTCGTTCCAGCTCTTTAACCGCAGCAAGACCATCACCTAAACTTAAATAAATTTGACCTAACAAAAAACGTGCTTCAGCATTTTTAGTATCAGCTCGAATAGCATTTTTTAATTCAATAATACTTTCATTAACTTTGTTTTCATTTAGATAGCTTTTTGCATTTTCTAAATGAGATTCAACAGAGACTTGTTCACCACAAGCCGATATTGCCAGCGCGATACTTAAATAGAGAGAGGCTTTTACAAATTTCATGTCAAAATTCCTTTTGCGGTTATCATTATTATTAAGCTAACAAAAAATAAAACCCATTAACAGCAAAGCTAATGGGTTTTTTATTATGCTCGTGTATTAAGCAAGAGGCTTGAAACCTTCAAATTACTGTAGCATTCATGGTCTGTTACCAAAATAAGAACATCTGCCCAGTTATCAATCTCTGTAATCGTTTCTTGTTTTTCACAATGCCAATTTGGTACGAATGGGTCATGGTAATTAACGTCAACACCTGCTTTCTTAAAGTGATCAAGGATTGCATCTGCAGGAGACTCACGACAGTCATCTACATTGGCCTTATACGCCACGCCTAAGATGCCTACCTTTTTACCTGCTAAGTTATCCTTAGTATCACCTAGTAATGCTAATGCTTGTTCTGCCACTATACTTGGGCGTTTATCATTAATTTCACGTGCTAACCGAACAAACTCACCCGCTTTAGTATTTTCAACTAAGAACCAAGGGTCAATCGGAATACAGTGTCCACCAACACCAGGACCTGGTGTTAATACATTTACTCTTGGATGGCGATTTGCTAAACGAATAACTTCATAGACATCAACTTCAAGCTCTTCACATATTTGTGATAATTCATTGGCAAAAGCAATACCCACATCACGTGAAGTGTTTTCAACTAATTTGATACATTCTGCAGTAGTTAGATCGGTTAAGAAGACTTCACCTTTGACAAAACTTTGGTAAATTGTTTTAACTTTCTGCTGTGCTTCAATGCTCGTTGCACCGATAATCCTGTCGTTGTGAACAAGTTCATGTAAGGTTTGCCCAGGAATTGCACGCTCAGGACAATGAACAACATCAATCGTCAAACCAGCATCAGCGAACCGTTGTGCAACAGCAACACTTGTTTGTGGCGATATGGTCGATTCAACAATTACGGTTTGACCATTTTTGGCCACCTTAGCGATAGCATCAACTGCGCTAAAAACATAACTTCGGTCACAACTATTATTTTTGTGCGGTGTCGGCACGGCCACTAAATACGTTTCACTTGAAGGGATTTCAGTACTGGCAGTTAAAAAACCTTGTGAAACAACTTTAGTAATGAGTTCAGGTAAACCCGCTTCATCAAAAGGGCATTGTGCTTCATTAATTGCACTAACTTTATCGCTATTTAAATCAACACCGGTTACTTTATAACCCGCTTCAGCTAACAAACTCGCTATAGGTAAACCCATATAACCCATACCAATAACACTTAGCGTTTCATTTTTAGCAATAATTTCTTCTTCAAGGGTATTTGGCACCGAATTAGTGATGATATCTAAAATAGTTTCAGCAACGTGACCATCGCCAAAAGGGTTACTCCAACTAAAGCTAGCTGCATCACTAGCAAGCCATTTATCTGCTGCTGCTAACGCTTTAACTGCATCACGGCCAACTAATACATTCGCGCCTACTTCAATTGATTCAGGACGCTCAGTATTTTCACGTAAAGTAATACAAGGTACACCTAATAAACATGCTTCTTCTTGAATACCGCCAGAATCAGTTAAAATTAACTGCGCATGTTTTTGTAATTGAATAAAGTCTAAGTAACCAATAGGAGGAATAAGCTTTAAGTAACTTGGTAATTCTATTGAAAACTCTTTTAACTTAGATTGAGTTCTTGGATGAATAGGCCAAACAATAGTTTGGCTGTATTTTGCATGTAATTTATCAAATAATGCTAACAGTTCTAATAAGTTTGCTGGGATATCAACATTAGAAGCACGATGCGCGGTTACTAGGAAGAACTCTCCTGAAGTGACGTCCAGATCAGCCAAGATGGTACTGGTGCTAGCTGAGATATCTAAATGTTGAAACAAAGAATCTGAAACCGTATTACCAACAGTAAAAATTTTATCGCTATCGATACCTTCTTTCGCCAGAATAGCATGCTGATTTGGACCAACGGCAAATAGATATTCACTCATGTGATCGGTAAGAATACGGTTAGTTTCCTCTGGCATAGTGCGATCATAACTACGTAAGCCAGCTTCAATGTGACCTACCTTGATATCAAGTTTGGAGGCCGCCAATGCGCCAGCTAATACTGTATTGGTATCTCCTTGCACTAAAACCACATCAGGCTTTTCTTGCAACAAGATGGGCTCCATTTCAATTAAAATATTACCGGTTTGATTACTATGTAAACCTGAGCCAACACCCAAATTATAATCTGGTGCTGGTAACTCCAATTCTTTAAAGAAAATGCTATCCATCTCTTGAGAGTAATGCTGATTAGAATGGATGATAAAATAGGCAATACCGCGTTTTTTACATTCACGAATAACGGGTGCCATTTTGATTATTTCTGGGCGAGTGCCAACGATAATCCCTATTTTCATTTTGCTTCCTTATGTGTCTAAATTGATGCTGATAACTTTTTTATTGTGTAATTGTAAAGCATTTATGGATGCAAGTAACATAGCTTAAGTAAATTTATTAACTATTTGTTAACTCTTTACTTTACTAAAGCTTTACAGACTAATTTAATCAACTGACTTTGCTTATCTTGTTGAGAAAAAGTGTGGTCCGCCCGGCTAATTATTTGCTGATTTATAGTAGCTCGAGCCACTGCCTCACGCCAATGCTTATTGCTTTTAATTAATAACTTAAATTCATCTGCTGTCAAATCATTGCCGCTCAGCAATATATCACACGTACCAGAAAACTGATTAAGTCCTTGTAGCATTTGCGTTACAAAGTTGTCTTGCATGTCAATATCATTACTGTTTTGGCTTTGCTGGTGGAATTCTTGAATTTCAGTAAATGCGGATTGTGCTTTTACTTTTCCTGACAGCAATTTTTGCCAAAACGCTTTACTAAAGAACCGTTTCATATAATAAGAACGAAGGTAAGCTTTTGCCTGGGTTTGTCTTTGTCTCACCCAAGGGTTTACTAATAAGACTTGCTTTATTTTGACTTGCTGAGGCCTTTCATTGAGGTAAAGCAAAATGGCCGATGCGGCATCGCACAACCCCCATAAAGCCAACTCAGTAATATCACTATGGCGCTGTTCAAAAGTGTGAATGGCGGCCTCAATATCATCTTGAATTTCAGTAAAAGTGCTAACTGCCCCTTCACTATCACCTGCCCCGCTATAATCAAAGCGAAATACCACAATACCCTGCTTTGCTAAAGCTCGAGCCAAATGAACAAATAGTCTGTGGCTACCAACACGAGTTTGCGGGCCGCCAACAACAATGATTACGCCTTTATTAGTTTGTCCTTGATGAATTGGCTCAGGCAAATGCTCAATACCTACTAATTGTTTGCCATTACTGTTAAAAATAACACCTTGCTCATTCATCAGTTTGTCTCAGTTTTAGACAAAACTAAAATCGAAAACGCTAACTGAGAAAAGATTAGCTGTTCTTGGGCTAAAAAGGATTGTGCAATTTGTAATTCAGTTGCTTGCCAAAACTTTACATCATCGACTTGTTGTACAAGTAATTTATTATTTTTATTGGCCAATGCTTGTTGCTGCTTTATTCTGCTAGGGCTCAACTCTTCCGATTGAGCTTGCCATTCAAACCAATGAAAATCGATGTCAAAATCAGCTAACTTATTGATATTCTGTCCTGCCAACTCATCCAATAAATTAGCGTTCATTAGATAACCGGCAATTTCAACAGTTTCATCTTCGTCTGCTGCAGTATTTTTAGACTTGTTGCCCTGAGTATTATTATCTTTAGTAAGCCCTGCCGCGAGTGCTATGCGTTTGAACTGTTGCACGAAACGTTTACCATTAAAGTCAGGCTGTAAAAGTAATACGCCGTCAATCAAGCTTAGCATTTCATCTGATAAGAGTAATACTGCAGATAAAGGTAACGATAGATAAATAGCATGTGAAGACTGCGTTTTAATATCTCTAAGCTGGCATAAGATATCCTGCTGCCATAATGCCAAGCTGGCATCAATCAGTTCACCATGACTATCACCTGTACCATAGTGGTCAAAAACAATACTTTCGATACCTTGATGATAAGCATTAATGGCTGAACGGCTAATGTGATGACGGGTTTGATTAGCTTGTTCAAACAATGGCGCGATAAATAGCAAATGCGCAAGTATCTTTTCTGGCGTACGAATGATTCGAAAGAGAGGGCCTACAGTGCCTTGATAAAATTCAACTTCCGTTGATATCATAGTCAAAAAAGGTTAACTCTGTTCAAGGACTAATTCGGTTAAACTAGCAACCGAAGCAAAATTCTCTGCGCTGATATCATCATCATCAAGATCAATATCAAAAAACTCTTCTATCTCACCAATTAAGGTGACTAATGCCATTGAATCAAATTCAGCTATGGCGCCAAACAATTCCGTATCGGCATTCCAAAAGCTTTCATCATAATTGGGAATAATAGCGATAAGTAACTTAATTAGTTGTGCTGTGGTTTGTTCGAGAGTTTTCTCGGTAGCTTGTGCAGAAGTCATTATTTACTTACTTTTCCTTGTGAATAGATTAACTAAACGCGGTAGTACAAGATGGCGCATAATGGCTAACTTACCATAAATACTAGTGGGATTAAAAATCTGATAGCTTTGTCTGGTTCTTTTATCGGTTAACCAATCTTTTTTATAAGGCTCAGATCCCATACCAAATTCAATGCTATTAACATGATCTTTTCTAATAACATGTTCGGACAAAGCTAGAGATAAAATAGAACCGACAGAGTACTGTTGATACTTCGGGGTATATGCCAACTTAAAAATAGAAGCGGTTGTGTGTAATTGTCCACTATTACCCTGCGTTGCATTATCATCGTAAGTCGATTGCAAAAACCACAATTGCGCAGCCGCTGGTTCATCATCAACAAACAAAATCCCTAAACGTAACTTATTTTCAGCTAAAGCGGCAAGACACACTCTTTCGATAAAATTGAAGCTGTATTCATCACCTTTCCAACTATGTTGGTAAATCATTTTATAAGCGGTAAACGCATCGGAAAATGCGTTTATATCGGTAATGATTTCGGTGCGATATTGATGGGCTTTAGCCAGTTTCTTCTCGCGCCTTTTTATTGTGTTGCGCAATTGGCTAGGTCTTTGTTGATAATAGCTAGCGTAATCACTGATCCCGGTTTGATAAACATTATCTGTTTTAGAAAATATGCGCTGGTAAGGAAAGTATTCGACTAATGCTTGTGCAACAATCCCCTCTTCAAAAGCACCAAGTTGCATACTATGCCAGTGATGCTCTTGCGCTATATAGGAAAATAGTTGCTGTAATTGTTCTTTGGCTGGAGCAATTAAAAATAGTGGTTCCGCAACCGAAGAATAAAAACTAGTCAGTGAACTGATCTGCTGTTTAGATGACTTATTCTTATTATCAAGGCTATGAACCAAAGGCCAAGCGATGTTTAATACCGGCTCTTGCCCTTTCCTTGTGTGATACAAACAGTGAACGATTACTTGGCTGTTTTCAGGGAGCATAAACTCTTCTGTCGCAGCGAGCCAAGGCAGGGTTAATTCAAATAACCTCGCCTCAGGTAGGCTGTTTTCATACTGATGAACAAATTCAGTCAATGAAAGCGTGCCATAGCTTGGATTTAAGTCCGAAAATCGTTCGCTGTTAGCCATTAAACTCTCTGCCATAAAAAAAGACTACTCAGCCAATAACAAAGCCAATACTTGCTCTGTTTTTTCCTGCATTAATGCCACATCAGCTTTAGACTCAACATTTAAACGAACCACAGGCTCTGTATTACTGCTACGTAAGTTAAAGCGCCAGTTACCAAATTCCATACTAATACCATCAGTTTTATCAATCACTTGTGCTTGTTCTTGATAAAAAGCAAAAACACGTGCAATAGCTGCTTTAGGGTCAGCAATAGTATTATTAATTTCACCCGATGATGGGTAAGCTGCTATTCGCTGTTTAACTAAACTAGAAAGCGGCTGTTTACGCAAACAAACAAGTTCCGCAATTAATAACCAAGGGATCATACCGCTGTCGCAATAGAAGAAATCACGGAAATAATGATGGGCACTCATTTCACCGCCATAAATAGCATCTTCGCTACGCATACGTTCTTTGATAAAAGCGTGACCCGTTTTACTTTGAATGGCTTGACCACCTGCTTTTTCAGCAATATCAATGGTATTCCAAGTTAAACGTGGATCATGAATTATTTTGGCTTCGGCTTTACTGCCTTCAATTTTGTTTAAAAAATTATCAGCTAATAAACCAACAATATAATAACCTTCAATAAACTCACCGTTTTCATCGAACAAGAAACAACGATCAAAATCGCCATCCCAGGCTATGCCCATATCAGCGCCGTGTTCAATTACGGCATCACGCGTTGCTGCACGATTTTCTATCAGTAATGGGTTTGGAATACCGTTAGGGAAACTACCATCAGGCTGATGATGTACTTTAATAAATTCAACCGGAACATTCAACGCCTTAAAGGCACTTTCAATAGCATCCAGTGCAGGACCTGCTGTACCATTTCCAGCGTTTACTACCAGCTTCAACGGAGTGATATTTTTATCATCAATATAGGTTAATAAATGTTCTGTATAAGGTTGAGTAATATCTACTGTCGTTAAAGTGCCTACGGTTTCAACATCAATAAAATCGTTTTTTTCAGCAAGCGCTTGAATATCAAAAAGGCCAGTATCACCACTGATAGGTTTTGAATTTTCGCGTACCAGTTTCATGCCATTGTAATCAATCGGATTGTGACTTGCGGTAACGACAATGCCACCGTCGCATTGTAAGTGGCTGGTCGCGAAGTAAATATGTTCTGTACCCGCTAAACCTAAATCAATAACGTTAGTGCCACCTGCCATCAAACCTTCCGCCAAAGCATGCTTTAACTCTTCACTGGTTAAGCGAATATCACCACCTACTACTACGGATTTTGCTTTGGTATGTTGAGCAAAAGCGCGGCCTACCCGGTAGGCAACATCGGTATTTAATTGTTCGCCTAATTTTCCCCGGATATCATAAGCTTTGAAACAAGTAATTGCAGAAGGGCCCGACGTTAGGGCTACTTTAGAAGATGACATGAAATAATCTCGTCCTTGGCATTGTATGGATGATTGTAAATAACAGTATGGTTATAATTTAACAGGTCGTACTTGACTCATTAGCTTGAAGCTATTTTTTCTTCTAATTCGGCTAACTTAGCTTCAAGTTCAGATATTTTAGCGCGTGTTTTGATCAATACTTGCGTTTGCACATCAAACTCTTCGCGAGTTACCACATCAAGCTGTGATAATTTACTTTGTAAAACCGATTTCGCTTTATCTTCAAAATCATTCGCCATACTTTTTAAGCCTGGAGGGATAGATTCTGTGACTTGCTTGGCAATTTCTTCAATCTTTTTTGCATTCAACATAATAATTTCTCATCAATTTTCACTTGTTAGCATTGTAACTGTTTTGCACATGACTAAAAACAGGTAAAATCTACCACATGAAAATTTATTCGAATTAAATAACGATAAAACTAATGAAACTGAATCCCGGACAAAATGAAGCAGTAAAATTTGTGAGTGGTCCATGCCTTGTGTTGGCTGGCGCTGGCTCAGGTAAAACCGGGGTTATTTGTCAAAAAATCGCCTACCTCATTCAAAAGTGTGACTACAAAGCACGTAATATTGCCGCGGTAACCTTTACCAATAAAGCGGCACGTGAAATGAAAGAGCGTATTCAAAAAATGCTTGGTCGAGACCTAACTCGCGGTTTAACGGTTTCTACGTTTCACTCGTTAGGGCTTGATATTGTTCGTCGCGAAATAAAAATTCTGGGTTACAAGCCTGGCTTTACCTTATTTGATGATCAAGACAGCCTAGCATTACTCAAGGAATTAACCATTGATGAACTTGATGGCGATAAAGACTTGTTGAGCAAACTACAAAGCAAAATTTCAAATTGGAAAAATGACTTATTCTTACCTGATGATGCTCTAAAATCTGCAAGTGATGCTGACAGCAGTGAATATGCTGAATTTTATCAGCGCTATCATAAACATATGAAAGCATACAATGCATTGGATTTTGATGATTTGATTCTGATCCCGACACTGTTAATGAAAAACTATCCTGAAGTGCGTGAGCGTTGGCAGAACAAAATTCGTTATTTATTGGTGGATGAATATCAGGATACTAACGCTAGCCAATATGAATTAGTTAAGAATATTACTGGTGAGCGTGGTCGTTTAACCGTAGTAGGCGATGACGATCAGTCTATTTATTCATGGCGTGGTGCTAAACCAGAGAATTTAATACTGCTTGGTAAAGACTTTCCCGCGTTAAAATTAATTAAACTTGAGCAAAATTACCGTTCGAGTGGTCGTATCTTAAAATGCGCCAATGTTCTGATTGCCAATAACCCGCATGTGTATGACAAAGCATTATTTAGTGAACTTGCCTACGGTGTAGAACTTAGAGTAATACAAGCGAAAAATGAAGAAAATGAAATTGAGCGTGTTATAGGCGAACTCATTGGTCATCGCTTTATGAACCGCAGTCAATATAAAGATTACGCGGTACTTTATCGTGGTAATCACCAATCACGTTTACTTGAAAAAGCACTGATGCAAAACCGTATCCCTTATAAAATCAGTGGTGGTACTTCGTTTTTTTCCCGTCCAGAAATAAAAGATGTCATGGCCTATTTGCGGGTACTGGTTAACCCTGACGATGACAATGCTTTCTTACGTATTGTGAATGTGCCTAAACGTGAATTAGGCCCAGCGACGTTAGAGAAATTAGGCACCTACGCCAACATGCGCCAAATTAGTATGTTTGCTGCCAGTTTTGAACTTGGTTTAGAACAAACCTTAACCGGTCGCAGCTTAATGAAAATGCAAGCATTTACACAATGGGTTGTTGATATTGCTGATCAGGCCGAACGAGGTGATACTGCCGCAGTATTACGCTCCATGATCCGTCAAATTAATTACGAAGACTTCCTATACGATACCTCGATGAGTGCTAAAGCAGCTGAGATGCGTATGAAAAATGTCACCGAGCTCTTTAGCTGGGTTACACAAATGCTTGAAGGTAGTGATGACGAAGAGCCGATGACCTTACCGCAAATTGTTACTCGTTTAACCTTGCGCGATATGATGGAGCGAAATGAAGAAGAGGACAGTAACGATCAAGTTCAATTGATGACACTGCATGCTTCTAAAGGCCTCGAGTTTCCCTATGTATTCTTAATTGGTATGGAAGAAGGTTTATTACCCCATCAAACCAGTATTGATGAAGGCAGTGTTGAAGAAGAGCGTCGCCTTGCTTATGTTGGTATTACTCGCGCTCAGCGTGAATTAATTTTTACTTACGCTAGAGAGCGCAGGCAATTTGGTGAATTGTCTCGTACTGAAGCTAGTAGATTTTTACATGAATTACCCCAAGATGACTTAAATTGGGAATTGGGCGCCGCAAAGAAGAAAACCGTTGAGCACGTTGAGAAATCAAATCAACAAGGCATGGCAGGTTTACGTGCCCAACTCGCTAAAGCTAAAGAAGCGAAAAAATAAGTTTACGGCTTTAACTAGAAAGGTTTAACTTGAATGTTATTTCTTCAGATGAACAATATGTAAATATCAATGTAGGCTCAAGAAATTGTTCTGGTATTAATTTACTCTGCCGAATTAACTGTATGATGCAATCAACTCTAAATTTAATGTCTAATTAAGTGATGATAATAGATGAAAAAAATTAATAACATGGCTAATTTCAAAGGTGTTTTACTCACTATTATAATATTTTGGCAAGCGACTTTGTCTGCTAATACACTACCCGAGTCTTTAGCTGAGAATACCAATAATCAACCTATAGAAGTACCTATGTCTGATTCTGTTCTAGCCCTAAAAAAGGCATTAGTTATTCAATTAGAAATCGTTGAATTAACTGATAATAGTGGATTAACTTATGTAGGAGGGAAAGTAAACGCAGCCGATCTTGAGCTGTATTTATCACAAATGAAGAAAATACTAGGTGATGACTTTACCCGTTATCGACAACATCAAAGTGAGAGAGATCATCAGACTTTCCACATGACATTAATTAATCCATACGAATACAAATCGGTCACAAAAGAGATTGATATAGGGACAATTTTGTCTGTATCTTTAAGTGGCTTAGGGCGAGTAAGTATAAAAGATAAAACAACATATTTTGTTGTTGCTCAATCGCCACAGGCGACAAGTTACCGTCAACACTTAATGTTACCTGATAAAGACTTTCATATAACCTTAGGGTTTTATCCTAGCGATATTTATGGTGTTGATAAGGGAATAGCAACACTTATTAAATAACATACTCCAATGAAACTTTATGTTGTATGGCTAATATCAACCAAGGTCAAAGCAGTCATCCCTGTAGTCACTGAGCGGGGATCCATACGCTAAATATGATGCGGTGGTTTATTGGGAGTTAGGTGTAACAAAGAAGAAAACCGTAGAACACGTTGAGAAAGCCAACCAACATGCTATGTTTACTTGCTTATCTATCTTAAACTAAAGAGTAATCTATCTCTTTAGTTTAAAGAAGTCTGCCACTAGTAAGTAGTCACTAGCAGTAAATCTAATGACTTAACAGAATCGCCCCTGCAATAATAATTGCTGCAGCAACAATGCTATAGATAATTCGCTGATTATTTTTGCTCTGACTCGCCAACAGTGTTTGCATTATCTGCGTTTGTTGGTGTTGATTTTCACGGCTTGTTTTTAAGTAGTCGTAAATTAAGTCTGGCATCTCAGGTAATTTTTCATTCCAAAAAGGTAAGTTAGCTTTAATTTTACTTAAAACGGCTTTAACACCCATTTGCTCTTTCACCCAGTTTTCTAAAAATGGTTTTGCTGTTTGCCATAAATCCAGTTGTGGATATAGCTGACGACCCAAACCTTCAATATACAACAAGGTTTTTTGCAGTAGAACAAGCTGCGGTTGTACTTCCATATTAAAGCGACGTGCAGTATTGAATAAATTAACTAATACTTGTCCAAAAGATATTTCTGACAAGGGTTTGTTGAAAATAGGCTCGCAAACAGTACGAATGGCAAACTCAAATTCATCTACACTGGTATTGGCTGGCACCCAACCAGAATCAACATGTAGCTGGGCAACTTTACGATAATCACGATTAAAAAAGGCAACAAAATTTTCAGCTAAATAACGTTTATCTTCACGATTTAATGTACCAACAATACCGCAATCAATCGCAATCCAAGTAGGATCTTCTGGGTGAGTTGCATCAACAAAAACATTACCAGGGTGCATATCCGCATGAAAGAAGCTATCACGAAATACTTGCGTGAAAAAAACCTCTACACCACGCTCTGCCAGTAATTTCATATTCACGCCAAGCTGGTTAAGAGTCTCTATCTCACCCACACCAATGCCATAAATACGCTCCATAACCAAAACGTTTTCAAAACTATATTCACTATGAATTTCAGGCACGTAAAGCGCTTTATCGTATTCACTGCCTTGTTCAAAATTACGCTTTAATTGGATAGTATTTGCGGCTTCACGATTCAGATCTAATTCATCTAAAATCGTTTTTCGATATTCTTCTACCACTTCTTTTGGACGCAAACGCTTACCATCGGGTAACCAGCGCGCTACGACACCAGCAAACAATGACATCACTTTAATGTCGGCTAAAATGGTTTTACTGATATTAGGTCGCAACACCTTAATAACGATATTCTCATTTTTCTCAGCAGTCAGTAGTGTTGCAGTATGCACTTGCGCAATGGAGGCAGATGCTAGTGGGACAAGATCAAAGTCTTTAAAATGTTGCTCAAAAACATCTATGCCCATTGCATCAATGATTAGTTGTCTTGCTTGTTCTCCGTCAAACGGGGTTACTTTATCCTGAAGTAAGGCGAGTTCATCGGCTAATTCGGATGGTAATAAGTCACGGCGAGTTGACAGCATTTGGCCAAATTTAATAAAAACAGGCCCTAAAGATTCTATAGCTAAACGAAAACGCTGCTCTGGGGTTTTATCTTTATGCTTATTTCTCAACCAAAATAAGCTGTGTCTACCGACGTTAGCATACCAAGGCAACATATCCGCAGGTACCATTTCGTCTAAACCGAAATTCAAGAAAGTTTTGACTATTTGATAAAGACGTTGGCTACTCACGGCGGTTATTATTTCCTATATATTATTAGTGCTAGTAGAGCTATTAGTGGTATTAGTTAACTTAACTTTTACTGCTTGCCTATTATATCGGAGGCGAGTTTATCTATGCGCGCAGATAAGCTATCCACCTTACTCGCAACGTCTTTAGTTTGTTGATTAAAAGCATTTATTTGACTACTTGTCACCACTAAACGTTTTTCATGTACAAGGTACTCGCTAATATCCGCTTCAAGTTGTTTACCTGTAGCCGCAAGCGATTTGGTAATTTTATTACCAAACTGTAAAAGTTTATGAGTTGGCACATCACCAAGGTGTTTAGCAAGCTCTGTTTGCCAATCTATTTCAAGTGATTGTGCAATGTTGGCAAATTGTTGTGCTATTTTGATATCACCACTAACGTCTAACTCATCTTGTTTAATTAGGTCTGTCAGAGACTGATTAGCTTTTAATTTTTTAAGCGTACTAACGCTCGTTTTTATGCTGCAATCACTATATTCAGTCGTAGATCTGACAATAATCACAACTGGGCTAGCAGTATTATCAATAGTAAAACATAGCGGAAATGAGATTTCTGACAACTCAAGCGTTAACGTTTTGTGGGCTACCGCAGTAAAAGAGAGTGGTTTATTATTTAAACTTAACGCCTTATTAATGATCAATTCAAGCGTTGCCGTTGCCACTTGTGGTAATAATAAGCTGTCACTCAACTTGGTGCTAAATTGAGTACTTAGTTGATTACTTGATAAAGTAACAGCCTTGTTATTAGAAGGTTTCATGATTAAAACTTATAACCTTTGTGTAAGGCAACTACCCCACCAGTTAAGTTTTTAAAGCTCGTTTGTTCAAAACCAGCTTTTTCCATCATGTCTTTCAAGGTTTCTTGATCTGGGTGCATCCGAATTGACTCAGCTAAGTATTGATAACTTTCACCGTTTTTTGCTACCAGTTCGCCCATTTTAGGCAATATATTGAATGAATAGAAATCATAAGCTTTATTCAATAACTCATGTTCTGGTTTTGAAAATTCTAACACCAGTAAACGCCCACCAGGTTTTAGTACTGAATAAATTGAGCGCAAGGCTTTATCTTTATCCGTTACATTACGTAAGCCAAAAGCGATGGTGACAATATCAAAAGTATTTTCTTCAAAAGGTAAATATTCAGCATTTGCTTGTACATATTCTATATTTTGTACTAAACCTTTATCGCGTAATTTATCACGACCGACATTCAGCATTGAGCTGTTAATGTCAGCTAAAATAACTTTGCCTTCTCTTCCTACTAACTTTGAAAATTTAGCCGTTAAATCGCCCGTACCACCGGCTAGATCCAAGACCTTATTGCCAGGGCGTACACCACTTGCATCAATAGTAAAACGTTTCCACAAACGATGAATACCAAATGACATTAAATCATTCATCACATCGTATTGCTTAGCCACCGAGTGAAACACCCCCGCAACCATAGAAATTTTGTCGTCTTTTTCTATGGTTTTATAGCCAAAATGCGTCGTGCTTTCATTGTCTGCATCGACTGATGTTTGTGGGGTTGTAGATAAGTCGCTGGCTTGAGAGTTTTGATCTGTGGGGGACATGATATTTTCACTTAAAGCAATATTAAAACTATAATTGCCGATAGTTTACTGTATGCGTGCTAAATCACCAAATACACTGCTGACTTTTTATTGATCTAACTAAAACAAAGGTGTCATAAATCAGGAATAAATACTTAAAAGACATTTATTTAGCTTTGATTCGATGTAATAAAGCAACATATATGAAATAAAATTACAAATTTAACTTGCCAGTATAGAGCATCTACTCTATACTTCTCTTCGTTCCCTAATGCGGACGCTTGTTGTAATAATTGAATATTTTAGCTTTCCTCATAGCTAAGTCACCGATAGCCTTGCTATCGGTTTTTTTTTGCCTAAATTTCCCACCTACAATAAAAAACTGCTCACATCACACCAATTTCCATAGTTTAGATCTAATAGAAAACAAAAAAGTAATTAAGCTACGGATTTAACATGCGATCTGTAAACTCAATCAAGTTGTTTGCTCAGCACTAACACGGTAAAATATTGTTCATCTATACAAACTTTCTAGGTAACTATGTCAATCAGCAGCGAACAACTCAATACGATAGAAAAATACGATGAAGAAAAGCGCTTAAGCTACTTACTCCAACAAGTCGTTAGCAACAAAGAAATTTGGATATTAGCTGACGAGCATGGTTGTGTAATGCTAAATACCGAAGATGAAGATTGCGTGCCTGTTTGGCCAAACGAAGAATTCGCACAGCGCTGGGCAACTGATGAATGGCAAGAATGTAAAGCTGAAGCCATATCATTAGACAAATGGTACAGTCGCTGGAGTACTGGCTTAGTAGATGATGAACTAGCGTTGGTTACTTTTCCGAATCAAGATAATCAAGGCTTGGTATTATTTCCTGAAGAGTTTGAAGAAGCCTTATTAAAAGAAACCAAGAAACAAAATCGAAAATAAATAACTTTATAGTATATAACCTCCCCCTAAGTTATGCTCTTGGCCACATGAGCATAACTGCCAAGGCTTAGCATAATAAAGGTAATTAACTTATAACTTTAGCTTACAATCAGCCATTGTACCTTTAGCACACTTTGTTTATATTATATTCAATAATGAATAGCCGTGTATAAAAGGAAACAATGGCAGACATAAGCATTGAACAGAGTATGCAACTCTTTGAGCTTCAACCAGGTAAGAGCTTAGATCTACAAATTAACAACCCTGTTTCGCTGCGGCTAAAATTACCATTGATCGGGTATGAGCTAGGTAAGTATATTATATTAAAATATCCAAAATCGGCTAACACCTCCGAATATAAAGATGTATTAATCGAGGGCAATGTTCTTATCGTCCGCTACTTAATGGAAGGCAATAAAGGAGAATGCTTTGCCTTTCGTTCTTCCATTAAAAACATTACCCAATACCCTGAAAAATTTATTTTTATCGAATACCCAAATAAAATTGAGAATCGTCAGCTACGCCTACAGCAAAGAACAAGCATTCATCTGCCTGCAATAATCATGTTGGAAAGTACTGGCGATAATAAAAAGACTCAAATTAACGGTATTATTGGTGATATTTCTGCTAAAGGCTGTGGTTTCACTTTTAAGACTAAAAGTACCAGCACTAAGGTTAATAAGCGTGATATTTTTGTCTGCTTACAAAGTCCTATTGATGGTGAAGTACAAATACCGGCTCGAGTATGTAATAGTCGTAATGACAACGGCACTGTCAACGTTGGCATTCAATTTATCGACAATGAAAAGTTAGTTCCTAAATTACTTTCTGAGCTTTTCATCGAAAACACAATGAGTTGATAATACATCCCTCATTTTTATGAATTAACTCGCCCTAAAGGAAAAAATGGAAATTCGTATTGGTTCACTAACACATCCTGCAGTCATCGCATTGTTAGAGCAACATCATCAAGATATGTTATTACACTCTCCAGAAGAAAGTGTACATGCACTCGATTTATCTGCATTAGCGCAAGAGGACATCAGCTTTTGGTGTGTTTGGAAAGATGATGCATTAGCAGGTTGTGGTGCCTTAAAAGAGTTAGATAATGCCCATGGTGAAATTAAATCCATGCGAACCTCACCAGACTTTTTACGTCAAGGCGTGGCAAAATTGCTCGTGGAATATATTATCAGTCAAGCAACTAATCGTGGCTATCAAAAACTGAGTTTAGAAACAGGCACTGTGGCCGCCTTTTTACCCGCACAAAAACTCTACCAACAACTTGGTTTTCATGTTTGCCAGCCCTTTGGCAATTATCAAGAAGATCCCTTTAGTACCTTTATGTCAAAGAGCATCTGCTAACTAAGCTATGATGCTGAGTCCCATTCAAACAATCCCCCCTGAAAGCCCCTAATTAAGCTGCGCACTTTAATTTTGTACTTGAACTTAACAAAAAGTAAGTTAAAATAACATTTGAACGACATTCGAATAACATTTCCCATAGGTTTTACATGGCTCCAGCTCCACGATTTAGTGCAGAAGAACAAGAAAGATTAATTATATGCGCGGCGATTAAGGCAATAGAAGAGAGTAGTTTATTAGACTTCTCTATGTCAGCGATTGCCAAATTAGCGGGCCTGTCCATGGGATCGGTTTATAAGTTTGTGCAATGTAAAGAAGATGTACTTATTGCCTTAGCTACTCGTATGTATCAAGAGCGACAGTCCGTTTTCAAAAAAGTACTCGCATTACCCTTAACAACACCAGAGCGTATTATAGCGACAAGCTTGTTAGACTTTTCTAAAGTTCAAATGTATAACTTTGATAATCAACTCGAAAGTATTGTTAATACCGAGGCGATGATGAAACGATGCTCAGAGCGTTGGTTAACGCGAATGATCGCGTGCGGTGAACGATGCCAAACTATGTTTCAACAGTTTTTGCAAAATGCTGCTGATTCTGGTGAATTAACCTCCGGCAGCCGAGATATTGAAGAAATAAATTTAGGTACTTGGTCATTATCGGTTGGTTACTTTCAAACAGTGCGCTTACATCAATGTTGGCACAATGATCTTGATGAAAATATCGATGGAATCGATGATGAAGAGAATGAGAAAAACACCTTAGTGCTAGCCGCTGATAATGCACATATTCGCACTATGAAACGTCTAGTGAACACATACGATTGGCAACAAAAAATTTCAGATGATGATATTGAAAAAGTTTGTCTGCACTTAGCAGACGCAGCACTTAGATAATAAACATAAAGTCTGTATTTATTTACTACAACCAAGAAAATCACATCGAAGCAGCTGACAAACACAGAACTTAAGTATTTGAATAAAAAGATAAAGGAACAATCATGAACATAACTAAATGGCTTTTAGTGATTATCATATTAGCTGGCACCATTTTTGGCTTATATAGCTACAAAACATCACTACAACAAGCGGCAAATGAGCAAGCAGCGAGTATGCCTGAGATGGCAGCCACAGTCACCGCAGTGAAGGTAGCTAATATTAGCTACCAAAAACGTATTAAAGTCAGTGGTGAAGTACAAGCCTTCAAGTTTTTAATGCTCAATAATGAACTAGCAGGTGAAATTATCCGTTTAAATGCAGCCTCTGGTCAGGTTGTGAATAAAGGACAACTACTACTTGAGTTAGACCATCGTGACGAAGATGCTCGTTTAATGGCCGCTAAAGCGACATTGACATTAAATCAACAAACGTTAGATCGTAATATAAAGTTGCATAAAAACCGCGGAATCAGTGAAGAGCAAGTAGATCAGGCTCGCGCTGCTGTACAAATAGCGAAAGCAAATATATCCGTGATCGCCACAGCTATAGATAAAAAAACATTAACCGCACCATTTACTGCTAAAGTAGGCATTCATACCTTAGAAGTAGGACAATATTTAGATAAGAATAGTCAAGTACTTGAGCTTGTCGGGGTTAATGATTTCACTTGGATTGACTTTAATCTACCACAACTTTACCAAGAACTCGGCTTATCTTCGACGGTAAAAATTAGTCCTATCAGTCAAGATTCAGTGTTTGAAGCAAAAATTATAGCTATCGACCCACAGTTATCTCGCCTTTCACGTCACTTAAAATATCGCGCGCAACTGCCCTCTGCAACATTAGCATTAAAACCAAATACCTTGGTGTCGGTGATTGTGCCTATAGCGAATAAAGCAACGCTTGCTGTTGTACCTGATTTAGCGATAAAACGTGATGCATTAGGTAATTATGTCTTTGTTTTAGAAGCTGATGAAGCGGGTAGTTATCGCGCTAAACAAGTTGCCGTTGAATTGGGTGAACGACAAGGTGAGCAGGTTATGATCCTTGCTGGTGTCGAAGCAGGACAACTTATTGCTAATAAAGGCGCGTTCAAATTATTTCCAGGCATGAAAGTATACCTTGCTGATGCAAGCGCGACCGATGTAACCAAAGAAAAAACTCAAGCAGTAGTTTCTGATGCAAGCGCGCAAGATTAAGGGATTATGATGCAAGAAAGTAAACCATCTGTAATGGACATATTTGTAAGACGACCGGTCGTTGCGATTGTCTTATCTATCATTATTTGTATTGCCGGCATTTGGTCAGCAAGTAAAATTCCTGTACTGCAATTTCCCAAAATAGACAGTGCCTCACTAGTTATTGAAACCTATTATATTGGCGCTTCGGCTGACGTAGTAAAAGGCTTTATAACTGAACCCATTGAGCGTGCGGCCGCGACTGTGCCTGGCGTTGAATACGTAGATTCAACAAGTACCTCTGGCAGCTCTAAAGTAACCGCTTGGCTCAAGTTAAATGAGAATTCAACACTAGCACTAGCAGAATTAACAGCAAGATTAGGACAAATTCGTTTCGAATTACCACAAGGTGCCCAAGACCCTGTTGTGTCTGTCAGTCGTGCCGACAGACCCTTTGCTGTTTTTTACTTAAATGTGCAAGCCAATGGTAATGACTTATCACGTATTACTGACTATTTAACTCGCCAAGTAAACCCAGTTTTAAATGCCATTGAAGGCGTACAACGTGTAGGTATTGAGGGTGCGAGAACACCAGCAATGCGTGTATGGCTAAATGCTCAGGCACTACAGATATTTAACTTAAGCGCTAGTGATGTCTATCAAGCCTTAGCAACAAACAACACCATAGCCACTATGGGTTATGTAGAAAATAGTCGTCAGAAAATTGATATTGTTGCCAATACACAACTCAGCAGTGTTGAAGAGTTTCAACAACTTGTCATTAGTGAAGTTGATGGCGCTACTATTCATTTAAAAGATGTCGCAAAAATTGAGCTAGCCGCAGAAGATACCAGCGTTACCGCTAGGCTAAACGATAAAGATGCTGTTTATATTTCTATTTGGCCTTTACCTGGTGCTAACGAGATAGCCATTGGTGATAGGTTATATGAAAAAGTTGATGAGCTGAACAAAACGCTACCCCACGGCATTTCAATTGATTATGCCTATGACGGCACGCTATACATGCGCGATGCATTAAAAGAAATTTTTACCACTCTCGCCGAAACGGTTATTTTAGTTGGCTTAGTTGTTGTGCTACTTATGGGTTCATTTAGAAGCGCCATAGTGCCTTTAATTACCATTCCAATTTCTATTTTAGGCGCGATTGCCGCTATGGGCATAATGGGTTTTTCATTAAACCTATTAACCGTATTAGCGATAGTGTTATCCGTTGGTTTAGTGGTAGATGATGCCATTGTGGTGGTCGAAAACGTGGCACGTTTAATGCGCCAAGGTTTATCGAAATTTGATGCTGCGCTCATTAGCTCCCGCCAACTTCTTGTGCCTATTATTTCAATGACATTAACTCTGGCAGCGGTTTACGCACCTATTGGCTTTTTATCAGGGTTAACAGGCGTATTATTCAAAGAGTTTGCTTTTACGCTAGCCATTGCCGTCATCATTTCAGGTATCGTTGCGATTACGTTGTCACCCATCATGAGCGCTTATGTGTCCCCCAAAGGTGGTGAGGAAAGTTGGTTAACCACTAAAGTAAACCATCTTTTTGAAAGGTTACAACGAAGATATGGACAATTGTTAACCCATATATTTAAGTGGCAGGGGCAAGTATTTTTAATCGCGCTAGTCGTTTCCCTGCTCACCGTACCTTTCTACCTTTATTCAAAAAAAGAATTGGCGCCAATAGAAGATCAAGCCACCGTTATGTTTGTCATTCAATCACCTCCTGATGCGTCAATGGCATATAACGTTGCGCAAATGAACCCCGTTGTTGAAAGTTTACAAGAGATTGAAGGGGGTAAGAAAATTTGGCAAATAATTTTTGGTGGCGGTGGATTTGGCGGTTTAGAGTTAGTTAATGCTGATAAGCGTGACTATAGTGCACAATCACTGGTACCCCAAATTTATGGTAAATTATCGCAGATCCCAGGACTTAACATGTTTCCTATTTTGCCCTCTTCATTACCGAGTTCGGGTCAATTTGAAATAGAAATGATTGTTAAAGCAACTGCTCCGTATAGCGAAATGAAGCAATATGCGGATCAACTTGTTGGTGCTGCCTTTTCCAGTGGTAAATTCCTGTTTGCTGATACCGATTTGAAAATAGATTTACCGCAAGTAGAGTTACAATTAAATCGTGATAAAATAGCCGATTTAGGCATGAATGTCGGCGAAGTTAGTGAACAATTGGGTATTTTATTGTCGAGCAATTTTGTTAATCGTTTTGATGCTAATGGTAAAGCTTATCGAGTGATCCCTATTGTTAATGATGAGGTGCGGAGTAAAACAGAAGCAATTTTATCATTGGATATTAAATTGCCTACTGGTGAGTTATTACCCGTTTCAGCGGTCGCAGATTTACAATGGAAAACCGTACCTAGGCAGCTGGGCACTTTTGCTCAACAAGCGTCTTTTAGAATCTACGGCGGTGTTGCGCCAGGTTCAAATAAAGAAGCGGCGTTATCCGCTATTGAAGATGCAGCTAAAGAAATATTACCTTTAGGGTATTCAATTGATTATGCAGGAGAATCAAGACAATTACGCAAAGAGGGTAATACCTTAGTTATGGTATTGGGTATTTCTTTATTGATTGTATTTCTGGTATTAGCGATACAATTTAATAGCTTTAGAGACCCGTTAGTCGTATTACTTGGCTGTGTACCATTAGCTTTATCAGGTGCCCTACTCATCCCTTATATTGAATTAACCACTATTAATATTTACTCGCAAATAGGGTTAATCACCTTAATAGGTTTAATTGCTAAGAATGGCATATTGATCGTTGAATTTGCTAATCATGCACAAGAACTTGGCGCTAATAAACTCGCGGCAGTAACTGAAGCGGCAACCACACGTTTACGTCCTATTTTGATGACCACAGCAGCCACTATATTGGGACATTTCCCGTTAGTATTAGTGACAGGTGCTGGTGCTGAAGCGCGTAATAGTATTGGTATTATCTTAGTGGCAGGCATGTTCATCGGCACAATATTTACCTTATTTATTTTACCTAGTTTCTATTTATTACTCGCAGAAAAAAGAGATAAGCTTATGCTCGATGAGATACAAGTCTCTGACGAAGCCTTGCAGAAAGTACATAGTTAGCTCTTTTAAAAGCCATCCGCAATGAACATGCGGATGGTTATTTAATGCATATTGTCCGTTATGATTTCATCAGTCGTAAAGGACTTCACATTAACCACAAGATCATGAAAGTGGCTCCTTACAGTGACCTCTTATCACTTGTTAGCTTCTGTCTTTGCTGTTAAATACTATCCTTAAATTTTAATCAAATAATAGGAAGTAACTGTACTAGTTGTTAACTCTATCTACCAATAAGCGCTCAACATATTGTTTCGCTTCGTTACTGTAGAGTAATATTTCTACCGATTCTTTTATCTCGCCTTCGGTTTTATCATTGTGCTCAAGCATCATAATTAGCTCACTAATTATATTAGCCTCATAGACAAAACAAGCTATAGGCCGTTTACTAAAAACGCCAGCTAACATTGAGGCATTAGTCACTTTAACTTGTAATGCCAATGCATCTAAAATGGACTGAGGGAATTGCCAATGTTTAGCAATGTGATAGGTTAGTTTTTTTGATTTTTGTTGCATTAATTCTTTAAAAGCATATGAGTTAGGCTGACAATCTGGATGGATAAAAGAAAAAGCTTCCATCAATAATTGATAAATAATCATATCGCCTAAGTTGCAAATCAAGCCAATAAGATAACCTTGTGCTGCCTCTGCTTTATAGGGGGAAGCCTTTATTAATGCTTTAGCAATAACACCCGTGCCAAAACTGTGTTGCCAAATTTTATTACCATATTGTTTAAAGTAAATTTGTGCTTGAGGTGTCATTTTACTGACAAAGCCATTGATCACACCTTCCATAAGTCCATTACTGCCCAGTAACATAAAAGCGGATTTAAGATCAGAAACTTCTTTATTTGTGCGGTTGTAAAAAGAGGAGTTAGCTAACTCAATCACTTTAGCGGCAATTGAGGGCTCTTGCTGAATCAAATTAATCAACTCTTGAGTATCAAAGTTATTGTCACTTAGCTGATCCATTACCTTACTCAGTGAGGCAGGTAATACTGGCATTGCTTCTATTATAGTATTAGGTTTTCGTAACACGGCTTCAATTTTGTCAGCAACATAATGTGATAGCTCATCGCGTTGTGTTGTCGCTGGGGACGGCCCAAATAAAAAATCATAGAATTCTTGGCAATGTGTTTCTTCAACACTTGCCAGACGTAGTAGCTTTACAGGACTCGCTCTTTGAACCTTTTCCAACGCTTGTTGCTGCGTTTCTTCTTCAGTATTTTTATCTTTTTCATAATAAAAATAATTCGGTTTCTTATTATTTTGTATACTGGGAAACAATAATTTAAGCATAGCTTTGAACATATAGATTTATTCCTAGTAATTTTTTTGCTTTTTTGAGTTAAGACTAATCAATTTAGGGAAACTGAAGAGCTGGCGTTAAATAATAAAACCATAGAATGACTATGATTAAATGATTGTCTAAAGCTTGAGACCTTAGGGTTATGATGAACAACATTTTCAAATTTTTCTTTGATTCAAACAGCGTTTGGCTGTTTTGTTTAAATCGATTCAAAAGAAAATTCTACATATACTCATTGTGCCGTGACATAACCGTTGGTCATAGTCAGTATGTTTTTTAAGATAAGTAAATAGAGTGCAGGCTGATGGTTTTTCTTTTACAGTGTAAAGCGACAATTAAATTATGACCAAACTGTTTTATCATTATGAAATTACATCACATAGCTGGCCATATCCAAACAATTTTGCTCGCAGAGTATCCTGATAAGTTACTTTTGCTTGATGGGTGCTGTCGCTCAGATATTTTAATGCTCAAGCATTTTATTACCAAAACCTTACAACGCTCTTTCAATGATTTAACCTTAGTCGTGGTAACACACATGCACCCTGATCATGCAGGTGCCGCCGATAAGCTTCGAAAACTCACTGGCTGTAAAGTTGCTACCGCCAATGTCAGTGGTCAATGGTACTCAGGCATAGACGGTCGCCTCATGCACCTTACCGACATACTATTAGCTAAATGGGTAGCAAAACGCATGAAAAAACCACGCATGAACTTCTGGTACTCTAGTCAGTTAACCGCCGATTATAAGCTTAATGACAATGAGCAAATACCCGGTTTTTCTGAATGGGTTGCCCTAGCGACTCAAGGTCATACAGATAGGGACTTATCCTTACACCACCTACCCAGTAATAAAGTATATGTTGCTGATTTAATAGTTAAGGTAAAGAATAAATTCATCCCGCCCTTCCCTATTTTTTACCCTAATCGTTATCGAGCTTCGCTCCATAAAATCATCGAATTAAAACCACAGAGTATTATTCTTGCCCATGGCGGTGAAGTAACTCCAACAGAAGATGATTATCAACATTTATTATCATTAGCACCTAAAATACCGAAAACACATTGGCGCTCAGTTAAAGCCAGGTTATTCAAACCATTTAAAAACAGTCGTAGTTGAAACTGAAATCAAGTTAACTATGCGTATAAAAGTGATGGTTTTACTACTGACATTACTTAGTTTTGTAGACCTATATCGTAATTAGCCCCATTTTTTACAATCTACATGCGATTATTTTATGAACAAATCGCTCAATAATGATCTAAATCAAAGAAAAAGAGTAATTACTCTATAAATGGCTTTACTTGTGTAGAGTTGTTGCTCTATAATTACCTTGTTCTTAAGCGAACACTTATTGTAATAATTTTTTTGTAGCTTCCCCATAAGCTTTGCCGATGCAATTCACAACTACTTATTAGTTCTGAAAATACCATCGGCTTTTTTTTATCTGTAAAAACATCAATTCCCACACAGTCGTTATTACTTCCTCTTACAAACTTACTTCATATTTCAGTAAAACTTCCTAGTTCAACACCTATGGAAAGCGTAAACTACTGCTCATTAATTCATTCGCTAGTTACTAATATACTTAATAACGAGTAATGCCAATTGAAAGATTAGACCGTTTTAGACTGATCAAATAATTAGTTCAATTGGTATATTAAATTCTGAGATTTTATGTCTGACCAACCTGCTGCTAGTGATCTAGCAGAGAATGCTTCAATTGATACTCCTGAAAAGAAAAAGATCTCCATTCTTCTTGAGCTCATTCAGTTTATTCGCCCTTATAAAAGTCAGGTATTAGCCGCCTTTATTGCCCTTATTTTTACCGCAGGTGTGATGCTATCTGTTGGTCAAGGCGTGAGAATGCTCATTGATGAGGGCTTTGCTCAACAATCTATAGAGCAATTACAGCAAGCAGTACTATTTATATTGGCTATTACGGTGTTAATTGCTGGGGGGACATTTTTCCGTTTCTACTTGGTTTCTTGGTTAGGTGAACGAGTAAGCGCTGATATCCGCTTGGCCGTTTTTAATCATGTCATCACCTTACATCCCAGCTATTTCGAGACTAACGGCAGCGGCGATATTATGTCGCGCATTACCACCGATACTACCTTACTACAAAGCATTATTGGTTCTTCGTTTTCTATGGCCATCCGTAGTGTACTAATGCTATTAGGTGCTTTAGTTATGCTATTTGCTACCAATATCAAATTAACTTTTATTGTTTTGCTGTCGGTACCATTTATTTTAGTGCCGATATTGTTTTATGGCCGTAAGGTCAGAAAATTATCGCGTAAAAGCCAAGATTCAATGGCTGATGTTGGTAGCTATGCCGGTGAGGCAATTGAGCATATTAAAACAGTACAAAGTTATACCCACGAACAACATGAAAGACGCTCTTTTGGTAAGGAAGTTGAAAAGTCATTTAACATTGGTCGCAACCGTATAAAGCAACGTGCCACATTAATTGCCGGCGTTATTATTATTGTTTTTGGTGCAATTACTGGCATGTTATGGGTCGGCGGTAGTGATGTTATTCAAGGTAAGATGAGCGGTGGTGATTTAGGTGCTTTTGTCTTCTATGCCATTCTGGTCGCTTCTTCGTTAGCCACTATTTCAGAAGTATTAGGTGAGTTACAACGTGCTGCGGGTGCTACCGAAAGATTAATAGAGATATTACAGGTTGAAAGCCATATTCTTCCTCCTGTTGAAAATGCTATTTCAGCGAAAGAGCTCAACGCCCAAATTGTTTTTGAAGCAGTCAGTTTTAATTACCCTTCTCGACCCGATCAAGCCGCAACGCAAGCACTAAACTTAACCGCTCAACAAGGTAAAGTATTAGCGCTAGTGGGTCCGTCTGGCGCAGGGAAAACTACACTATTTGAATTATTACAGCGTTTTTATGACCCACAAGTTGGTCGTATTACCTTAGGTGGTACCGATATAAGACAGCTTGATCCAAAAGATCTTCGCCAACAAATGGCTTTAGTACCGCAACAGCCGGCATTATTTAGTAGTGACGTTTTTCATAATATTCGTTACGGCAAACCTGAGGCTAGTGATGAAGAAGTTATTTCAGCAGCTAAAAAAGCCCATGCTCATGAGTTTATTGTCAACTTACCTGAAGGTTATAACAGTTTTTTAGGTGAACGTGGTGTGCGCTTATCGGGCGGTCAACGCCAACGTATTGCTATTGCACGTGCAATATTAAAAGACCCACATATTTTGCTATTAGATGAGGCAACCAGTGCCCTTGATAGTGAAAGCGAACAGCACGTGCAACAAGCATTAGAAGAGTTAATGCGTGGTCGCACAACAATTATCATTGCGCACCGACTATCAACTATTCAACATGCTGATAAGATTGCAGTGTTAGAACAAGGTCGAATAATCGATATGGGCGATCACCAGTCATTATTGCAAAACTGCGAGTTGTATCAAAGATTGGTGGAATTACAGTTCAAAAAGCTTGGCTAGTTTTAATAGTTGCCTAGGGAGCAGGCACAAAAAAAGGAGAATAGCGTGTTGCTTTCTCCTTCTTGTAATAGTGTGATGTTCAAACTTAATGTTCATCTCACTTTATGACGATATTACTCTTCTTCAGTAAATTCATCTGAATCATCAAAATCATCTTCTTCAGGTAATTCATATTCTTGTGCTTCTTGTTCAAGCCACTGACAAATAATGGCATCAGCTTGTTCTTTGCCCGTATATTTGAGTGATGAAAAAGCCTGCACTTGAATATCAGCATTTAATGATGATAATGCTTTTTTCACCGCTAATACTTCAGAACTACGTTTACCTTGCGAGAGCTTGTCACACTTAGTTAATAAGGCTAAAACAGGTAAATCACTGTCTGCGGCCCACTGTATTAAATCCATGTCTAAGTCTTTTAAAGGATGACGAATATCCATCAATACCACTAATCCTTTCAGACACTGGCGTTTTTCTAAATATTCACCCAACGCTTTTTGCCACTTTTTCTTCATTGCCAATGGCACTTGAGCAAAACCATAACCGGGTAAATCGATAAGGCGTCGATTCTCTGCTACTTCAAATACGTTGATGAGCTGAGTTCGACCTGGAGTTTTACTAATGCGCGCCAAACCACGTTGATTGGTTAGCGTATTCAAAGCGCTTGATTTACCTGCATTAGAGCGCCCTGCAAAAGCAACTTCAATACCAGAATCAGCTGGTAAACGGCGGATATCTGGGGCGCTTATGGTAAAGGCGGCTTTAGTTAAATGTATCTTTGTAGAAGACAAGGGCTTCACTCGTTAAAAATTTTCGCCATTATAGCGTTTTTCTTTCGCTTTTATTATTAAAAAAATGCATAAAACTGTGAAATTATAGTTTTTTTTGCTCAATTATTGCTTATCCACTATTACACAAGACAAATATTCGTGTAAAATGCCGACACATCCATCATACTTTTTTATCATTTCTTAATTAGATAGCTAATATTTTTTTCAAATAGCTAGGTAATTAATGACAAGCAGAGAGCAACTCAATGAAAAAAATTATCTTTTCGCTATTTGTAGCTTTAAGTTCAGTAAGTGCTGTACAAGCCGCAGATGCTAACGCAGGCAAAGAAAAAGCAGGTGCTTGTAGCGCTTGTCACGGTCCTACAGGTGTTAGTGGAAGTCCTATGTTTCCTAACATTGCCGGTCAAAATGACGCTTATATCATCAAGCAATTAAAAGATTTTAAATCAGGCGCTCGTACCGATGCCATGATGGCACCGATGGCAGCTAACCTATCTGATGCAGATATGGCTGATTTAGCGGCTCACTTCTCAAGTTTACCTAGTGCAAACGAGCAAGCGGCAGCATCATCAAGTGCAGATACAAGCACAGGTGCAGCACCAGCAGCGGCTCCTGCAGCAGGGAACGTTGAAATCGTTTCTTCTACACCAGCAGCAGCAATTTACGCAGGTAATGTAGCCGCAGGTCAAAACAAATCAGCTGCGTGTGCAGCTTGTCACGGCGCTGACGGTAACAGCTTAGTACCTACGTACCCAAGTCTTGCTGGTCAAAGTGCTAACTATATTGCTAAGCAATTAGCTGATTTCAAATCAGGTAATCGTAACGATCCAATAATGGCCGGTATGGTTGCAGGTCTTTCTCAAGAAGACATGGATGACTTAGCTGCATACTTTGCAGTACAAAACACTAAAGCGGGTACTGGTGAGTCAAATTCAGCGGGCCATAAGTTATACTTAGGCGGCGATGCAGCTAAAGGCATTACAGCATGTATTGCTTGTCATGGCGTAACGGGTAAAGGTATGAAACAAGCTGGTTTCCCAAGCCTTACTGGTCAAAGTAAAGATTATTTGAAAAAGCAACTTGCTAGCTTCCGTGATGGAAGTCGTGGTAATGACAACAGTGGTATTATGCGTAATATCGCGATTAAATTGTCAGATGCTGATATTGAAGCGGTTTCTCAATACATCACGTCATTAAAATAATAATGGCTTGGTTGCTTCATTAACAAGTTTCTAAAAAAGCAGCGTTTATCGCTGCTTTTTTTTCATTATATTTTGACATAATCAAATAAGTGGATGGATAACTAGCAGCGAAATGAACAACAATACTAACACCTCATTATTAGTCGCTTGTCAGCAATGTGATGCGCTATATGACAAGCCACAATTGAAACAAGGGCAACTTGCCAAGTGCAATCGTTGTGGCAGCACCTTGATAGAACGAAAAGTCGATTCTATTGAGCGTAGCTTTAACTGGTCTCTTGCTGGCTTACTGTTAATGTTACCCGCTATTTTACTGCCTATTATGGGTGTAACCTTGGCAGGACAATTTCATCAAGCTTCTTTATTTGATTGTATTTTAGTGTTGATTGACCGCGGTTTTTTTATGATTGCCTGCTTGGTCTTTCTATTCGCTATTGCTGTACCCATTGTACGTTTAACCGGCGCACTTTATATTTCCTATAGTTTTAAATTCAACAAGTTAAAACCCTCCTTATTAAACTTCTTTCGTGCTTATCATCACCTTGATAACTGGGCGATGCTCAATGTCTTTATGCTGGGTATTGTCGTGTCTATGTATAAATTAATTGATGATACTGAGCTATCAGTTAACCTTGGCTTACTCGCTTTTATTCTTTGGTTAATTTGCTCTACTATGTCGGCTGTAGCCCTAGATCAAGACTATATTTGGGACAAGCTAGAAAAAGCTTTTACAAAAGATGAGGTACAAGATGAGAACAGCTAAGCAACTTGACCTCACTTTATGCCCTAAATGTCATAAGCTTAATCGTTTAAAAGCAGAGCCCCAGCAATGTAGCCGCTGTAATGGTCTATTTTATCAACGTAAGCGCAACAGTTTACAATACACCTTGGCGTGGAATTTGGCTGCCTTATTAGCCTTTATTCCTGCTAATCTTTATCCAATAATGATTGTTTATCAATTGGGTATTGGTGATGAGGCAACCATTTTGTCGGGTATCGGCGAGTTTATTGATCATGGTTTATACCCAATAGCTGTGATTATCTTTACTGCCAGTATCATAGTGCCTTTATTAAAGATTATCGGCTTATTTGTGTTAGTTTATAAAGTACATACTGGAATTCGTTTAAAGCCCGACAAACATAGCAAATTTTACCACGCGCTTGAGGTATTAGGGCCATGGTCAATGCTAGATGTATTCGTTGTAGCTTTAATGGTTACTGTGGTTGAACTTGGCTTTGTTACTTCCGTAGCAGCAGGTCCTGCTATCAATTATTTTACCATTACGGTAATTTTTACCATGTTTGCTGCTAATAGTTTTGATCCGCGTTTGTTATGGGATAAAAAAGCGGATAGTAAAACAGCAAGACAAACGCCATTATTATCAATAGATTCGCCAGACGATATACCAGGCACTTTACCAGAAAAAAAGGGATAGAAATGACCGATAAAAAAGACTTTGCTGCCTCTGAGCATAATAACAATGACAATATTCATGCAGAAGTTGTGCCTCGACAGGGCATATCTATTATTTGGTTTGTGCCTTTTATCGCCTTAATTTTCGGCTTATGGCTCACCGCAAAGGTAGTTTCTGAACAAGGGACTTTTATCACGATAGAATTTGATAATGGCTCAGGCATAATACCCAATAAAACAGAAATTCGTTATAAAGGTTTAGTGACTGGCTTAGTAAAAAAAGTGGTACCGTCAGCAGATTTACAACGCGTTATTGCCGAAGTAGAAATTTCTAAAAACTTTACCGACTACCTTACTGAAAACACGCGTTTTTGGTTAGTCAGTGCTGATATATCACTGCAAGGGGTTTCTGGGCTAGATACGCTGATTTCGGGTAGTTATATCACGATAATGCCGGATACAAATCAAGAAGCAGACAGCCAAGATCATTTCGTCGCGTTAACTGAAGCGCCGACCTTAGACATGTCGACTCCAGGCTTACACCTTACCCTGCATACCGATGTATTGGGCTCTATCAGTGAAAATTCACCCATTAGTTTCAAGCAAATTCCCATTGGACATGTTACGGGTTATCACTACAAAGAAAGCAGTAAAAAAATTGGCATTAATATTTACATTAAACCCGAATTCGCGCACTTAGTAAAAGAGAACTCCTTATTTTATAATACCAGCGGTGTACAAGTTACCGCGTCACTCACTGGTGGCGTAAAGGTTAATACCGAGTCGTTGGCCTCTATTATGGCTGGCGGAATATCCGTTGATAACTTAAGTTATCAAACAGAGTTAGCGCCCGCTAAAAATGGTCAAACTTTTCCCTTACATGCTGACTTTCAATCAGCTGAAATGGGCCATGAAGTTGAATTAACGTTAGAGTGGAATTCAGGCATAGATCATAATGCTGCCATTTTATTCCAAGGCCTAACCATAGGCGTTATTGAGTCATTCAGTAAAATAGACCCTGTAAGTCGAAAGATTACCGCAACGGCTAAAGTTAACCCTCGCGTAGTACCTTACTTAACGGATCAATCGCAGTTTTATATTGTTGCACCTCAAATTAGCTTGGCAGGTTTAACAAATGCTAAGACATTATTAACGGGAAACTACCTAAGCATCAGGCCCTCTTTAGCTGGTAACCCAAGTAACAAATTTAATGTATTTAGCAGTAAACCTCCGTATAAATACACAGAGCCGGGCTTGCACTTAATGTTAACAAGTAGCGATCGTAGTTCATTGCAAATTGGTAGTAATGTATATTACAAACAACAAGTGGTTGGTAATATACAAGCCATTGAAACCACTGCGCCAGAACGTCACTTAATTCATATCCATGTCCAACCAAAATTCAGCCATTATGTGAATCATAGCAGCCGTTTTTACAATAATTCTGGCGTTAAAATATCGGCCAATTTACTGGGAGTCGATATTCAAGCACAGTCATTACAGAGTATATTAACGGGTGGTATTGCTTTTACTAGCCAAAATAGTACACAAGAGTCACAAAAAAAGTTGGTCAAAAATGGTGATAGTTTCTCACTCTATGCCAATAACAAACTCGCCGAACAAAATATAAGCTTTACATTAAATTATATGGCTAGCGAGCACATAAGTTCTGATACTCGGCTTTTATATCGCGGCATAGAAATTGGCGCAATTCATCAAACTAAGATTCAAGGTAATAAACAACAACTACAGCTAGGGTTATTACCTGAGTATGAACATATATTAAAAGCCGACACACAATTCTATATAGTTAAACCAAACTTAAGTCTTTCTGGTGCTAGTGATACCGATGCTTTATTCGGTGGCACCTACATCACCTTTAATCTTGGTCAAGGTAAAGCTAAAAATCAGTTCACTTTGTTTAGCCAACCGCCAGTAAAATTAGCAAGTTCACCCGGCTTACAGCTTTCCTTATCCACCGATCACGCCAATGTGGCGACGCCTGGTAGTGCAATTAGCTATCGTGGAATAACTATTGGTCAAGTAGACAATGTCAGCCTAAATAAAATTGATGACGAGATTAAAGTCAACATAACAATTGATGAAGAACACCGAGGTTTATTAAAAAGTACCAGCCGTTTTTATAATGCTGGCGGTATGACTATTTCCGGTGGTTTAAGTGACTTTGTAGTAAAAACTGAATCAATTGATGCCATTTTACGCGGCGGAATAAGCTTTTATAACCCAGAAGTATTACTGCCAACTTCACTAATAACTAATACCCAAGTTGAAGAATTGTCAAACTTCACTTTATTTAAACATGAAGAGCATGCCAAAGATGCTGGACAAACAATTAGCATCCATTTTAATGATATTTATGGCTTAAAAGTAAATACAAAAGTTATATACCAAGAGCAAACCTTAGGCACAATTGAGCGCTTAATATTTACTGCAGACAAAGTTGGCGTAACCGCTTTAGTACTACTAAATGATTCAGGCAGCCAATTTGCTCGCCAAGGAACAAAATTTTGGAAAATTGAACCTCAAATTGGACTAGTAGGTTCGAAGAATGTTGCCGCCTTACTTGACGGTGCCTTTATTGGTTTGTTACCGTCACATAATGTAGAAGCTCAGCTGAAGAATGAATTTGAAGCTCTTGAGTTGGCCCCGACCGTTGAACAACTGAGTTATGGCTTAAATATCAAATTGACTACAGCTCGACTTGGCTCGGTTCGCGTGGGTAATCCTGTGTTATATCGCCAAATTAAAGTCGGTAAAGTCATTGGTATTGATTTATCTGCTACAGCCGATCAAGTAAATATTTTTATCAATATCGCCAAACGTTATGCGCCGCTTGTTAATGGGAATAGTCAGTTTTGGAATACCAGTGGTATTAATATAGAAGCCAGTATTTTCTCTGGTATTAATATTGATTCTGAATCGATAGAAACCCTAATTGCGGGTGGTATTGCCTTTGCAACACCTGACATTGATGAAAATAATGATAAAGAGCAAAATGATGAAACGAAGTCCCTACCTGGAAGTTTTATTTTGCATCAAGACGTCGATGAAGACTGGTTAGAATGGCAGCCAAAAATAGCAATTAACAATCAAACTACTTCAGCTGAGTAATTACGCTAATTAATTACTTACATTTTAATTAACCCCAAGACTTTAATTTGGCGACTTTCTCATTTATGTTATCTTAATCTTTATTTAAGTGTACAAATAATAAATGAGTAATCGCCTTGCCGCATTATTAGCTAGCTGGTTTCCCGAAAAAGACTCATGTCAATGGGTTCTTGCCAGCATCATTGAAACACAAAGATCTTCATATCGTAAATCTGGCGCTATGATGCTTATTAATAGCTTAGGTAAGAGCTATGGTTTATTAAGCGGTGGTTGTCTTGAAGCTGATTTAATGCGCCAAGCGCAAAAGTGTTGGCATCAAAACAGTAATATTACTGTTTGTTACGATATGCAAGATGACAGTGATATAGCCTGGCAGCTTGGCATAGGTTGTGGTGGTTTAGTGAAAGTATTACTACAGCCCATCAATCACGATAATAATTACCTCGATTTATTAACCTTAAAAAGTCAACTTGATAACCGTAATGCTTGTTTTTACCATATTGATACCCTCAATACACAAAATACCTCGATGAGTAATAATCAGGTGCTATCAAAATCCGTTAGCTCACTCGAACCTTTAATTACCATTAAACCATCCCCCGCTTTAGTTATCTTTGGTGGTGGCGTTGATGCACAACCGCTCGTTAAAATAGCACAGACCCTAGGTTGGTTTATTTGTTTAATCGATTGCAGAACGGCCTATGCAAGAGCTGCCTATTTTAAAGAAGCCGATATAGTCATCAATCAAGATTACACGAGCTTGGAGAAAAATTTAGTTTTACCCAAAGCCGATGCCATCGTAATAATGCACCATAATGTATCCCTCGATGCCCATGCCTTACAGTTAGTGAAAAACCAAGAGAATTTAGCTGCCGCGAGTTATATAGGGTTATTGGGGCCTCAACATCGAACAGAAAAAGTGTTGAAAAAAGCACAGTTAAATTCAACAGACTTACCTAATAAATTAGCCAACAAGCTCGCTAATCCCATTGGTTTTGACCTTGGCGGCGATCTACCTGAATCTATTGCCCTAGCTATATTATCGCAAGCACATGCTACCCTAGAACAAGCTTCCGGTAACTCTTTGGGTTACTTCCAAAGCCAGATAACCAACAATATTAAACAGGTAATTAGCCATGCAGGTTAATATTATTCTGCTAGCAGCAGGCAAAGGTCAGCGCTTTCAATCTTCATCTCCCAATAAAATAGGTTGTGCGACAATTAAACAGCTTGCTCGAATTAATGACAAACCGCTGATTGTTCATAGTATTGATAAACTACAACCATTACTTAAAAACGCATACGTTCATAATTTTTTTGTTACGCTTGGCGCCAATAAAAACGCAATTCAGACAGTATTACCTCAAGATATTTCGGTGATTGCAAGCCAGCATTGGGCAGAAGGAATGGGACATACCTTAGCGGAGTCAGTGCACTCAATTAAAGCAACGAGTAGCCATGTGCTCGTTGCTTTAGCAGATCAAGCTTTAATCACCACTGAGCATTACCAAGAGTTACTCAGTGCCAGCAAAGAGCTGCCTAACAAAATAATTGCCACTTTATGTGAGGGCCAATTGATGGCACCGGCTATTTTTCCGGAAAAATACTTTCCACTACTAGTAAAAATACAAGGTGATAAAGGTGCAGGTAAATTATTACTGCAACATGCAAAAAAGGCAGATGCTATCACCTGTGAAGACGCAAAAATCGATATTGATACCTTCTCTGATTTAGAGCGAGTAAGACAACATTTAGAATACGCTTTGCAAGATAATCAACAAAGCTCTCTATAAAGTTATATAACTTTTTATGGAACAATAATTTAAAAAATGAAACAACTTCACACTGTCAAACCCTGGAGCCAGTATGATCAAAATAACCTTAAACAATAAGCCCGTTGAACTTGATGTTGATCCGCAAATGCCACTGCTTTATGCCCTGCGTGATGAGCTAAAACTCACTGGCACTAAATTTGGCTGCGGTGCAGGACAATGTGGCGCTTGTACCGTTCATCTCAATGGCACCGCTATACGTTCTTGTATAACGCCGGTATCTGCTGTTGCTGAACAAGCAATTACCACCATTGAAGGCTTAGCTGATAGCACAGGAAGATTAGGTGAAAGTGCTGTGCAAGTTGCTTGGCGTGAATTTAAAGTACCACAATGTGGCTATTGCCAAAGTGGTCAAATGATGAGTGCAGCAGCATTATTAAAAGCAACGCCTCAACCAACCGATGAGCAAATAATTGAACACATGCAAGGTAATATTTGTCGATGTGGTACCTATCAACGCATTAAAGCCGCGATTAAATCAGCTGCAGCGCATTCACCCAACAGTGATTTATCTGCGAGTCACTCCCCCGTCAATAAAAACGGTGTAGAGATTTTTGATGCCAGCAAGCAAGGAGCATAACCATGAATGCTATTGAAAACGTAAGTCGTCGTGGTTTCCTAAAAGTTGCGGGGATCACAAGTGGTACCTTTGTTTTAGGCATGAATTTACCTCTGGCTACAGCGCAAGTGAAGTCTTCTACTGCAGCACCCAGTCATGAATTAAACTTCTTTGTGAGTATTGCCAGCGACTCTATGGTGACGCTAGTTTGTCATCGCAGTGAAATGGGACAAGGCATCCGCACCAGTGTGCCGCAAATTATCGCTGAAGAGTTAGAAGCCGATTGGCAAAAGGTAACTGTTGTTCAAGCTAAAGCTGATGCAAAATACGGCTCTCAGGGCACAGCAGGCTCCGCTTCAATTCGTAGTCATTTCACCAGTATTCGCCAAATAGGCGCTGTCGCCCGTGACATGTTGGAGCAAGCTGCGGCTAATATTTGGCAAGTACAACGCAACAGTGTCAAAGCAGAAAAACATTTTGTTGTTCATACCGCTACGGGTGAAAAAATTAGCTTTGGCGAACTTGCCAGTCACGCCGCTAAACTTACCCCACCTGATAGCAGTAAAGTAAAATTAAAAAACAGCGCTGATTTCTCTCTCATCGGTAAAGATGTCAAGCTGGTCGATTTAGATAATATTGTTGCCGGTAAAGCGCAATACGCGCAAGACATTCAACTACCTGACATGCTTATTGCAACTATCGTAAGACCGCCAGTAGTTGGTGGTAGTCTGGTATCCTTTGATGCCAGTGAGACATTAAAAATAAAAGGTGTAGTTGACGTTATTGCTTTAAAACCGCGTGGTATTCCTGTTACCACCAACCCATTATCAGGTGTTGCCGTGCTTGCCGATAATACGTGGGCAGCGATTGAAGGACGTAAGAAACTCAAAATCAAATGGCAACATGGTGACAAGGCGTCTCACAATAGCGCCAAGTTTATCAAACAGCTCGCAAAACAAGTAAACCAACAAGGTGAAATGGTTGCCAAAAAAGGAGATATTTATAACCATAAATATCTTGATGAAAATACCGTAGAAGCAACCTACACTGTCCCATATATACATCATGCACCAATGGAAACCCCTGCTGCAACCGCAATAGTGAAAGGTAAAAAGTGTACTATTTGGGCAGGAACACAAAACCCACAATGGGCTAAAAGCAACGTGGCGACAGAGTTAGGCTTAGGTAAGGATGAACACGATAATATAGAGCTAAATGTCACACTCATGGGTGGCGCTTTTGGACGTAAATCAAAAGCCGATTTTATTATTGAAGCGGTTGAATTAGCCAGAGCGAGTAAGCGACCTGTCAAAGTTATCTGGAGTCGCGAAGATGATATTCAACATGGATTCTACCATTCTATTTCAGCCAATTATTGTAAAGCCGAATTAACCGGTAATGGTAGTGCTGACTATTGGGTAAGTCGCAACGCTTACCCGCCGATTGGCTGGCTGTGGAACCCTGAAGCCAAAATGCCGAGTGATGATCAACTCGCCCTTGGATTTGGTGATATACCTTTCGCTTTAAATAATTTAAGTATTGAAAAACATGCAGTAGACTCTTTTGTCAGACCTGGTTGGGTGCGTTCAGTTGCCTGCATCAATAACGGCTTTGCTCTTGGTTCTTTTGTTGACGAATTAGCGGTAAAAGCAAAATTACCTACCAGACAAATGTGGCTCAATTTATTGGGTGATGACCGTCATGTAGACCCGAATAAAAACGGTTTTAAGTACTCTAATTATAATTTATCGCTAACGGATCACCCTGTTGATACTAAGCGTATGAAAGATCTCATCAATTTAATCAGTGATAAAGCTAACGTTGAGCAAGAATTACCTGAAAACCAAGGTTGGGGTATAAGCTTCTTACGCAGTTTTGGCTCTTTTGTTGCCGCCGCCACTAAAGTTGAAGTGGTTAACAATAAAGTTACCGTACTTGAAATGCATACTGCAGTAGATTGCGGCATTGTTGTTACTCCGGATAGAGTTAAAGCGCAAATGGAAGGCGCTATGGTATTTGGTCTATCAATTGCCTTAATGGGCGAAATAACAGTAGATGAAGGCAAAGTTCAACAAAGTAACTTTCATGATTACCCCGTAACACGTATGAACCAAGTGCCCGAAATGCATGTGCATATTGTTAAGTCTGATGCACCACCAGGAGGAATTGGCGAGCCAGGTGTACCACCTGTAGCACCAAGCATTACTAATGCGATTTACCATGCTAGCAAAACCAGAATACGTGATTTGCCAGTGAATAAAGTCTTTACTGTTTAAGATTCACCTTATTCACTGCATGTAGAACACTAGTTGAAACAGATAAGGTATTAATTAAAGGCAATGTAGGAGTATTGGCTCTGGCTATATGCTCCTACATTATCTAATAAATTGCAGATAATGCCCTTCAAAAAACTCAATTGATAAACTTAATAAAATAGATGGTCGATTATTTTTAATAATTGTCTTAATAAATAGTCAACTAAAAACCTCGCAAAATCCCCAGTAAAAGAGAATAATTACAAATACTTAACTGTAAAACACAATAAGAAAGTCGTGTATCTATTACATAAAAACTATACAATTTATCAGCAGAGTGAATAAAATTTCAACTTATAGCATACACAATGGTTGACAAAAGCAAGGTTTTGAATGAACATATAGCCATCTAAACGTCTAAAGAAAGTAAGAAGAAATATTTTGAGCACACAATCAGAGCTTCAAGCCAGATACAATGATATTTATCGAGGCGTCTACTTTATTGGTACCACACCACCTAAAAGTGATACTCCACTTGATAAAGTGAGCGAAATTGCAGAAAAGCTGCTTGATCGCGTCAGTGATATCGACTTTGATGGCCTGATTGTTTATGACATTCAAGATGAAAATTCGCGTATTAGCAAACCTAGACCTTTCCCGTTTAAATCAACTCATGATACCCGGCTTTATTCTTCTTTATTGAATAAAAAATCAACTCGCCCTGTCATTACCTATAAAAGCGTTGTTCAATCAAATAGCGATGATTTTAATGAGTGGGCAAACGAAGCGTGGCAAAAATATGGCGTAAAAGATGTAGTCTTGGTCGGCAGTCCATCAAAGGATAATAAAATATCTCTATCTTTGGCTGATGCTTATAAAACCTTAGTAGATAACCCACATGACTTCTTTATTGGTGGCGTAACTATTGCTGAGCGTCATGCAAGTAATAAAAATGAACATGAGCGCTTAATGGCAAAACACCAACAAGGCTGTAGTTTCTTTATTTCACAAGCGATATACAACCCACAAGCAACGATAGATTTACTAACTCGTTATGCTATTGAATGCCAAAAACAAGGTGTAAAACCACAACGTTTGATCTTAACATTCTCTCCCTGTGGCAGTGAAAAAACCTTAGAATTTATTGAGTGGTTAGGCGTTAATGTTCCTGAGGCGACCAGCTTACGTATACTTAACGCACAAAGCCCTTTGTATGAATCAATTCAATTTTGTGTCAATAGTTTGCAACAAATCTTAGATGCGATACTTCCCTATGATTTACCTTTAGGTTTAAATATTGAGAGCTTAACTAATCGTAAAGAAGAAATAGACGGTTCTATTTTGTTATACAAACTATTACGTTCAAAAATGGATAACTTTTTAGCTAAAAAAGAATTATCAGCTTTAAATAAACAGTAATAGCGACTAAAAGAACTCAACAAAATATTGAGTTCTTTGTACCATTTTTTTATCTATCTTCTCCCTGCTTCATTTGAAAAAATAAAAGCGCACTAATTATTCTTAAACACGCGCTTTTAATACCAGCACTTTATTGATCTCCCGCCAGATTTTTCCCCCTATACCTGATAAACTAACACAACGCCACGATATGTCGTGCATCTGATTTTTACCAAGAGAAAACAAGGTATGCCCGCAAATATAAAAGAATTTTTAGCTGACTCACAACTACTGCTCAATGCCGTCGGCGAAGGTGTCTATGGCTTTGATAAAGAAGGCAATGCTGTGTTTGTAAATCCAGCCTCGGAGCAAATGACAGGTTGGAAGTCTGAAGAGTTACTCGGTAAAAATATTCATAAATATCATCATCATACCTATGCCAATGGTGAAGTATATCCAAGTGAAGAGTGCAGTATTTATAATACCATGCGTGACGGTGTAGAGCGTAAAATTACCGATGAAGTATTTTGGCGCAAAGATGGTACAAGCTTTCCTGTAGAATATACCTCAACCCCCGTTTATAAAGACGGTGAACTCATCGGTGCGGTTGCTGTTTTCCGTGATGTTAGCCAACAAAGACTCGCCGATAGCAACTTACGAGCTGCTTTGAAAAAAGTACAAGACCTCACTGAAAAACTACAGGCGGAAAACAGCTATTTGCAAGAAGAAATAAATGAAAACTGGCATGGTTCGGGATTAGAAGGTAACAGCCCAAAGTTTCTTGCCATGTTACAGCAAATAAAACTGGTCGCTCAAACAGATAGCACCGTACTCATATTAGGTGAAAATGGTACAGGTAAAGAACTAGTCGCACGTAATTTGCATCAATTGAGTCAACGCCATAATACTCCCTTAGTAAAAGTAAACTGTGCTGCATTTTCGTCAAACTTGTTAGAGTCGGAGCTTTTCGGACACGAAAAAGGCGCATTTACGGGCGCAAGTGAAAAAAGGCGAGGCCGCTTTGAGCTCGCCGACAAAGGCACCTTATTTTTAGATGAAATTGGTGAGCTCTCCCCTGATGCGCAGAGTAAGTTATTACGTGTTTTACAGGAGCGTGAATTTGAGCGTGTTGGTGGTAGTAAAACTATCAAGGTTGATATTCGTATTATTGCCGCTACCAACCAAGATTTACTTGCCATGGTTGAGCAAGGTAAGTTCAGAATGGATTTATATTACCGCTTGAATGTATTCCCTATCGTTATGCCCGCGTTAAGAGAGCGAATAGAAGATATCCCCTTACTTTGTCACAGCATTTTAGCGCAACTTAATACTAAACTTAATAAAGATATCAAAAGCATAAGTAAACATAGTCTAAACAAATTGGCGAGTTATCATTGGCCAGGGAATATTAGAGAGTTACAAAACATTCTTGAGCGTGAGGTTATTCTATCCACTTCGACAACACTTCAAATTCAACAAAAATTTGATAAATCTCAGTCGGTTGTACGTACCTTTAACAAACCTTTGGCTGACATTGAAAAAGCTTACATCATTGAGGTATTAAATGACTGTCACTGGCGGATTGGTGGTAAAAATGGCGCAGCCAAAATACTAGGTTTACCCGATAGTACCTTACGTTCAAGGATGATAAAGCTTAAAATCAAGCGCGGTTAAACTTATACCCTTCCCAAATGAAGCACTCAAAAGACACGGTATATCGCGCCAACGCGATATACCGTGTCATCGAGACGTTCACATCCTTATTTTTTCAATAAAATACAACAACTTAAATACTAAGCATTCTGGCGTGATTATTGATATAGAGTAATTACTTAATTATGACCCTGTAGTAATTTATGAAGTTTGATATCAAAGAAGAGCACCTCATTATTAAGCCCTATAAATCTCAAACATCTGTGTATGTGAGAGAGCAAAAAGGCTTTTATCAAAAAATACGCCGTTATATTAACTGGCTACTTATGTTTGCTTTTATTGCCATGCCTTTTGTGCAATTTAACGATCAACAAGCCGTTTTACTGGATGTAGTGAAACAAGAGTTTAGAATTTTTAATCTGACTTTCTGGCCACAAGATTTTATTTTACTGGCTGGTATTCTTATGGTGGCGGCTTTTGCGCTATTTTTTATCACCACTTGGCTTGGACGAGTTTGGTGTGGTTATGTATGTCCACAAACCGTTTGGACACTTGCCTATGTTTGGGTCGAACACAGAATTGAGGGTACTCGCAACAAACGAATGGCTCTAGATAAAGCCCCATGGACCCTAAATAAAGCTTACAAAAAAACACTAAAACATATTATTTGGCAGTTAATGTCGATATTTACCGCAACAACCTTTATCTCGTATTTTGTTCCCGTGAGTGAACTATATAGCACTATGCTGACATTTGATTGGAGCGGTGCTGTGACTTTTTGGGTGGTGTTTTTTGCCCTAGCCACATACGGTAATGCGGGCTGGATGAGAGAACATGTTTGCATTCATTTATGTCCTTATTCGCGCTTTCAGTCGGCCATGTTTGACAAAAACACACTGCTGGTTGCCTATGATGCCGAGCGTGGTGAAAATAGAGCACCCCGTAAACGTAAAGATGATCCCAAAGCCCTTGGTCTAGGTGATTGTGTTGATTGTAATTTATGTGTCGATGTTTGCCCTGCAGGAATAGATATCCGTAACGGTATTCAATACGAGTGTATTAACTGTGGTTTATGTATAGATGCTTGTGACCAAACCATGGAAAAGTTTAACTACCCTAAAGGCTTGATTAAATATACCAGTGAACAACAACTTGCTGGTAAAGAAAGCAGTCGCTTTAATTTAAAACTCGTGTCTTACGCAGGTTTAACGCTGATGTTTACCTTGTTATTAGGTATTTGGATTGATAGCAGAATTCCGTTAGAAGCGAATATTATCCGCGATAGAACTGCCTTGTATCGCGTTAATTATGAAGGCGTGGTTGAAAACACCTATACCTTAAAGATTCTGAATAAAACACAACAACCCTTACATTTTGATATCAAGGTTGAGAACTTAAACGACATAGAAATAAAACTTCCCAAAAATGTGCGAATAGGCGCAGGTGTTATGGAAGAAATCCCCGTCACCTTAGCTATAGATGGTTACAAGCTTGAGAAGAAAATTACCAACTTTGATTTCATCATTCAAGCGGTTGAACAACCCAATATTTTAGTGCAGAAGAATACGGTGTTCTTTCGTAACTAATTCATAAAATTACAATAAAGCGGCTTAGACCAGTCGCTTTTTGTAAGCAACTATAAATTATTAACTTCACTCCTAAAGACAAGTTCTACATTAGTCAGTCACCTGTCTACGAGTAAGGAATTATATGACTATTACAGCAACAGGTTTTAATTTAAATGGCAGTGGCTCAGTCACTAAAGAACCCGAAACACTTAATAAAATACCCGGTAACCGGGCAATTTGGGTCGGTATATTTGCCGAAATGACTGAGTTTGCTCTGTTTTTTTTAGTGTACTTTATTGCCAAGGCGCACTATCCAGAACAATTTAACCAAGGGCCACAACAGTTAAACACGTTAGCCGGCACCTTAAATACTTTTGCCTTAATCAGTAGTAGCTATTTTGTTGCCAAAGCACTGGCGTCTATTCGTATGGATGACCCTGAGCAAAGTATAAAATGGCTTTGGCGAGCAGTGTCTTGTGGCTGTATTTACCTAGTGATTAAAGTTTGGGAATATCATTGGAATGTAGATCAAGGCATTGTAACCAATACCAGTAAATTCTACACAATGTATTACTACATGACCTTTAATCATTTACTACATGTTGGTTGGGCAAGCGGTAGTTTACTCTGGGCTATTCACCAGCTCAAAGTTGGTCGTTATACCAAGAAAAATCATATTGGTTTAACTGCCATTGCTTGTTATTGGCATATGGTCGATCTCGCTTGGGTGATTATTTTTCCACTGTTATATGTACTTCGATAAGGAATACTCATGATAAAGAACATCTTCACACTAAATGCATTAGATATCTCTTGGGTTTTATTGATGATAATTACTTCTGCTAATGCTTTAGTTGCCGAAACAGCTGAGCCGAGCTTAGCCATTACCGCCATTATATGTTGCTCTATTGCCTATAAAGGCAGACGAATTATGGATCACTTTATGGAGCTTAATCATGCTAATGAAACGATTCAGTTTTTTATGCGTAGCTACTTCCATGTGTTCCCTGTACTCATTTTTTTAAGTGATCTGTTTTCTGAGGAACTGGCCAGTTTAACGACAATTTAGCGACTACTTCATACTGTGATGTTGTCGCTATAAACAAGAGTGCGCTAATTTAATAACAGTTTATATTGAGTTGGGCTAAGTCCTGACCAGCGTTTAAAAGCACGAGTGAAATTAGCCGCATCTGAATACCCCAGAGCTAAAGCAACTTCAAGCACTGATAATTGTTCAGTGCTTAACATTACTTGCGACTGTTTAAAAAGAACTTGTTCACTTAATTCTCTATATGAACATCCCTCTTCTTTCAACAGTCGCTGCATATGTCTAATATTTAACCCAAGTGAGTTAGCAATTTGTTGCGCATTAAGCGGTTGATTTGCACATGATTGCATCAGTAACTCTTTAATTACATGGCTATTAACCGTTGAAATAGTCATTTGATGAGCCACTTCTTCCGCAACTCTATCTTTAGGCTTTATGACTGCACCATTAAGTAATAGTGATTTGGAAATACATATGCCAGTAAAGGCTTTATTAATGAGAATTTGGCTATTACTAAAGGAAGCCGTATTGTCAGCGCCTTTAAGCGTATGAGTTTGTAGATGTACCTTTGGTGGAGTCCAAGTAGCTGTAGTAAAACCACGCACTAGCTGAATCATTAAACTGATCACATGTTGCTCTATTGGCCAGTGACCTTTTTTAATACCTTGCGTGCCCAACCGACAAAACCATACGAAGGCTCCCTGCTCCATTAACCAAAAAGGCGGACAATTTGATTGTTGCCCCATGTCACTAATAAAAGTGGTTAATGCTTGGTACAAACTATCAGCTTGCATCACCTTAGCACCAAAAACACCAAAACTATCAAGGGATAACTGTTCAGTGACTTGAAAGCCTAAATCTTCAATTCCTTGACTATTTGAGGCATTTTCCAGCAATGACCAGAAGGGGGCTTCAGCAATCAAGTTGTCTTTATTTGAGAAATAATCAGCGTTCAGATTCACTTGATTTAACAAACGATCAAGAGGAGCCCCCACTTTATCCAAAAAGCTAATAAAGGGTTGTAAATGACTGGCTTTAACCACGGTAATGTCAGTTTTCAAACTTTACGTCCTGTATTATTTTGCCACTTCTAAAGAATGACTATCCAATAATTTAGCTTTCTTGTCGTCATATGACAAGAAAATTATCGTCAGTGAATTATGATGAAGTTAAGTGAAAACATTGAATATTATTAACTTTATTTTATTAATAAACGTATCAAACCAATGGCATATCTAACGTTTGTTACTATGATTATTATTCAATCATTACATTTAACATGCTGCATTCCATTGCAAACAGACCTCTAATTGATTAAAGGACAGATAATGAAATTGAAAAACACATTGATAAGTAAAGCCACTAGTCAGTTGGTAATTAGCGCTGTTGCAGCGTTCTCACTAACTTCAGCAGCCTTTGCTGCTGATCAAACATTGATTAAAAACGTTAAAATTTGGGACGGTACATCCTCGGGATTAAGTAAACAACAAGATGTATTAATTGAAGGTGAATTAATTAAATCGATTGGTAGCGGCCTAAAAGTCGCAGCTGACGTTGAAGTCATTGATGGTCAAGGTAAAACCATGATACCAGGTCTTATCGATATGCATTCACACCTATGTTTACAAGAAGGTATGTTAGTGGGTCGTGATAACTATGATCAAATGGCAATGGGTGCTCGAACAGCTCATTCTTTAACTCAATACCTTGACCAAGGTTTTACTACTGCACGTGATGTTGGCTGTAACGTATTAGGTGTAGCAAAAGCAATTAACAATGGCCTATTACCTGGGCCTCGTATTTTCCCTGCTGGCGGCTTTTTAAGTCAAACCGGAGGCCATGCTGATACGGGCAGATTTAATGACCAACCTGGTGCTATTGATGATTTAGAGCGTCATGGTTTTGGTTATATTGTTGATGGTAAAACAGAAGTACGACGTGCAGCTCGTCAAAATCTACGTGCTGGTGCAACGCATTTAAAATTAATGGCTGGTGGCGGTGTTGCCAGTGAATTTGATCCACTTCACAGCACACAATTTTCTGTTGAAGAATTTGAAGCCGCTGTAGAAGTTGCCAAAGATTACGGCACATATGTAACAGTACATGCATACCACGATCGCAGTGTAAACCGTGCCATTGATGCCGGTGTTCGAGTTATTGAACATAACTTTTTAGTATCAGAAAAAACCATTAAACGTATGAAAAAAGAAGGTATTGCCCTTTCTGCTCAGTCGGTAATGTCATTACAAGCATTTGGCGATCCAGACTCAATTACCTTCTTTAGCGCTGATCAAAAAATGAAAGCTAAAAAAGTAAACTCTGGTGCTACACAAATGTTTAAATGGGCTTTAAAACATGACTTATTAATTGTTACCGGTGGAGATATGTTTGGTCCTGCTTACAATACTAAGCAAGCTGAAAATATGACTTGGATGGGTAAAGTTGGCGCTAAACCACTACAAATCATGAAGATGGGTACATCTAATGCTGCTGAAGTTTTAACTTGGTCTGGTGGTATGAATCCATATAAATATGGTGCTTTAGGTGTTATCAAAAAAGGTGCTTATGCAGATTTAATTTTAATCGACGGTAACCCACTTAAAAACATTGAAGTATTGAACGAGTACAAAACTAAGTTCAAATTAATCATGAAAAATGGTCAAGTGCATAAAAACACGCTTTAACCTTGTAACCAATTAATATAAAAGGGTATTTACTGAGAAGTAAATACCCTTTTGTTACAAGTACTTTAGCGATAGAAGCAACACGCTTAGCAAAAAATGGAATCAATTTATGCTGACTAATAAAACTCTTCTTACTCTTGTCATTACTGGCTTATTAGCCACTGCATCAACTTACGCTACAGAAGATAATTCTACACAAGACCAATTAGTAAAAGGTCAGAGCGCTAACTTTGGTAGCCCAGATGCCGTTGATAACCAAATAGCTGAAGACAATAAAAAATCTAAACCTGACTTCAAAACTCAGCTAGAGCACAACAATATCAACATGGGAGTAGATTATTCTACCGTGTTTCTTGGGGCGAATAATGTATTAACTGGCTCAGACGATAACGCTGGCAGTAGCATGATTCGTTTTTATGGTAGCTGGAACCCTATTGGCGTTGGCACAAAAGAAGTGGGCGGTTTAGTTTGGAAGGTTGAACACCGCCATTCATATACAGATACCTCAGTGAAAGACTTTGAATTTGGCACCGGTGGGCTTGGGCTTGTTACTCCCCCTTTTAGTGACCAAGGTTTTCGAGTTACTAACCTGTATTACAAACAAAAATATATGAACGGAAGAGCATCTTTCGTCGCGGGGTTTTTAGATATAACTGACTTTGTCGACGTGTTTGCCATGGCCAGCCCATGGACAGGTTTCATGAACTTTGCCTTTAGTACTGGCACCACCACAATGGCCTTGCCTGGTGATGCTGCGTTAGGTGCTGCAGGCGGAATAATGTTGTCTGATGAGTATTATATGGTGGCTAGTTTTGTTGATATGAATTCAGATCCAACAAATATAATCGACGGATTAGAAACCTTTTTTAAAGAGAATAAATACTTCAAAAGTATTGAGCTAGGTTGGACCAAATCTCAAGGCGAGATATATGTCGATAACATCCACGCTACGCTTTGGCATGCCGACGAAAGTGTGGAGCAAGGGTCTAACAGAGGGTATGGCATTAATTTATCTGCTTCTCGTTTAATTGATGGTCAATGGTTACCCTTTGTTCGTGCTGGCTATTCTCAAGATGCTGGCACCTTAATGGAGAAATCAATCAGTGCGGGTTTTGGTTATTATGGCTTAGGTGGTGAAGAGAACAATCTCGGCGCTGCCATTAACTGGGGGCAAGTTAAAGGTAATGACGACCAATATACCACCGAGGTTTTCTACATTATGAAACCATTAGATTATCTAGAGGTAACAGCCGATTTACAATATATCGCCAATCCTGTATTAAATACCCTAGACAACAGTACACTTATCTATGGTTTAAGGCTTCGTTTAGCAATTTAGTCTAAAATAATATCAACACGATAAATAACTTGATAAAAATAGGGACATGATGAAGATAAAAAAGAATATATTCACCATGATCTGGACTACTCTATCAGTAGTCATCTTCACGTTAACTCAGTTGTCTATTTGCCGAGCCGAACAAGTTTCACAAGAACCAATAGCAAATGTCCCTGAAGTAGTTGAACAGAAAATAGTGATCCGCAATATCACTTTTGTCGATCCTGCAAAAAAAAAGAAGAGCACCACCGCTAACTTAGTTATCACTAATAAATTATTCGACCTTGTAACGCAAGATGACATTGACGTTGGCCATGGTGATATCATTTTTGATGCCCAAAATGGCTTTATTCTCGGCTCACTAGAGTCAGGTGAAATTGCCAATTTTCTAATTTTAGATGCTGACCCCCACGAAAATATTGAGGCCTTACTCGATACTAAAAAGCACGTACTGCTCGCCATTCATAACGGCGTAATTATTCGAAATAACCTCAGAGCCGAAAGTAATATTTCAGCGCTAGCAGAACAAAAAAGAATAAAACCCAAACGTACGGGTTGGCTATCTTATACTCCTCCGCCAATTGTATTACCCAGTAATTATAAAGATGCAGATTGGATAAAGTTTGATAATGATTATTTTTCTACCATCTTAATTGGGGCACTGGCTTTAGACAGGCAAAGTTGGGAATCACAAGATGAAGCTAGCTTAGCGCAAGTGGGAGATTTACAAGATTTTAATGGCGGTGAAATTCGTGCGCTACGTTTTGGGATCGCGGGGGCAATAAAATTTGATAAACCCTGGATTTATATGATCACTGGAGCAACCAATACCTTTGATAAGGGTTTTGACACCAACACTACAGATAATGTCAGTTTTATGGATTGGCGACTTGATATACCTACCTTTTATAACACTACCCTCAGTATCGGTAAGCAAAAAGAGCCTATTTCTATGGAAAGGCTCATGAGTATGACTTTTCTACCGATGCAGGAACGCGCCTTGGTTTCTGATGCATTACTGCCCTCACGTAACTTTGGTGCTGTATTAAGTGGCATAACACTTAATCAAAAGCTAACTTGGGCAGGCGGTGTGTTTAATAACTGGATAGAAGACGAAGGTTCACTTAGCGAAAACTCAACAGAACTAGTGGGGCGAACAACTTGGTTACCTTATCTATCAGAAGACGAAAATGAGTTAATCCATCTGGCTTTTGGTCTACGGTATAGCAATGCAAAGGAAGGGTTAAGATACGCCTCTGAACCTGAATTTAACAAATCAGCCACCTTTGTCGATACCGGAAACATTGATGCTGATAACAGTGTTACTTATAACCTTGAAGCCTCTTGGCGTAAAGGTCCTGTCTGGCTGATTGGTGAATATACTAAAAGTAAAGTTGCGGCTGATTATCTGCAAAATCCCGAGCTTTCTGGCTACCACGTTAGTGCCGTATTCTCAGTAACCGGTGAAATGCGTGAATACAATAAAAGGAGTGGCACCTTCTCCCCTTTACGCGTAGCACGTAGTGTTGAACAAGGAGGCTGGGGAGCATTAGAAGTCAGTACTCGTTGGTCGGTATTTGATGGCAGCGACGGTGGTTTAGCTGCTGGTGATACCTCGATATTATCTGTCGGTTTTGCTTGGTGGTTAACACCAAAGTTTAACGTCAATTTCAACTACCGTTGGATTGACTTAGACCGTTGTAGCTTTATCTCTGAAGCCTGTAATTTACAAGGTAGAAGTAGCGGTTTTAATACACGCTTAGCGTTATTCTTATAACAAGCATAAAAAGCCTGACATATTACAGAGTTTGTTTACGCTTAAAATATCAGAACAATTAAGTTGTTATGTATTTAGCCAACATGCCAAAGCACATGATAACGACTAAATATCTTAAATAATTTATCGGAATTTTAAAGAGACAATGAGAGCCTAACCACGCACCAATAAGTTGGCCAAACATCATGGTGATGCCAACCAGCCAAATGACCTGCCCGGCAAATAAAAACACGATCAACGAGGCAATATTGGTGGAAAAGTTCAGCGTTTTAGCTATCGCAGTTGCTTCGAGAAATTTCTGCCCTCGCAATGCACGGCCAGCTAAAGTAAAGAATGATCCTGTACCTGGTCCCAAAATTCCGTCATAACAACCGATCAAAGGCACGACAAAATTTCGATAACCTAATGTCGATACTTTCGCAGGTTTATTCTCAGCATCAACGGTGGGTGTGACCAAGAAATAAATACCAATAACACTAATCACCACAGGGATGATGAACGTCAATGCTGCGGTATTAACAAATTGAACGATGATAGTACCAATCGCGGATCCAATAAAAGCAGCAGGCATTAACTCTTTAACCTGATGCCACCTCACCCGCCTATTACGTAACATCATCACGCTAGCCGTTCCAGCTCCAACGCAAGATTGCAACTTATTGGTACCCAGCGCTACCAGTGGTGGTATACCACTCATCATCAGTGCAGGAAGCGTTAATAAACCGCCTCCGCCCGCTAAGGTATCCAGAAAACCCGCGATAATGGCAATGGTAAATAAAAATAATGCTATTTCAATAGTTAAACCAGCAAACTCCAAGGTACTTCCTCTACACTTCAATAATAACGATACAATCGAGAGCCGAAGACTGTAAGCAAGTACTTGGTAATAAGCAATACATCAATGTCAGAAATTAATGGGCGCAATACTTAAACTAGCCATGAAAGGCAAAGCGATAGCTAATCGAGGCACTATGTTCGCACGATAAGTTAATAATAACGTCAATAATAAAGTAGCTACGGTAAGTGCACCAAATAAAAGTGCGGGACCAATAGACCAGCCAAACAATACCACGCTTAAATAGGCGGTAAAAAGCAGCGCTAGCCAAGCTAAAGGCCTGAAAAGTAATATCGCAACCTTAGGTAGTGTTTTCGTTAATACTTGCTCGCGATGTTTGTTCATCCCAAGGCAAAAAAGCACCATAACTAAAAAGCTGAGGCTAGTTAATAAGAGCATTAGCCATTCTCCTTACTAATGCACTGTAACTGCAGTCGATTTTCATTATCTATTGCACTGTCTGGTCGAATTGCTTTTCTGCTCACTGCTTTTTCAGGCTGCAGTGTTTTGTATTTGTAGGCCGAAAAAGCAAAACAACAGCCAACGGTGAAGAATGTCAGGTCAAAGGCAGCAAGACCCCAATCCTGTTGTTGCAAACTATTTATTAGGTGTTTATCTGTGGTTAATGCATTTACCAACGGTAGCGCCATATAAACCAGTGCTGCAAGTTGTAGCTGCTCACGCCATGCTTTAGTAGCAGGACGAAACGCAGGATAAATTAATAATAGTGCCCAACTAATAAACATCACGTTAGCTTCCCAATCGACTCGTTCAACCATACCGATAGGTAATAACCTGTTAGCATAAAAATACATAGCGATAGCGATTGGTAAACCAACAATAGTACCAATATTGAGTTGCTCAACTAGTCGGTAACCAAAATCGGGGCCGTCCGGTTTTTTCAGTTGTTTCGGTTTACGTTTAGTGGTCCAAAGAATTAAACCTGAAGCAATCATTGCGGTGCCAATAAGACCGGTTAAAAAGTAAATCCAACGGGCTAGTGGTCCCGCAAATTGTCCCTCATGCAATGAGTAAAAACCATTATGAATCATACCGGCGGCAGTATACTCTCTCGGTGTTTGTTGAATGACTTCACCGGTAATTGCGTTAACCATTACTTGGTCATTAGGGTTATAAGTGATATCGGTTTCATGACGAATAAAAAGTACTTGGGCATTTATATCGTTTGCAGCAAACACTTCAACCGCGTTGAGTTCATCATTTTTCCACGTATTTTTTGCTTGTTGATATAACGATGCAATATCTTGCATTTCTGCAGGTTGATTCGCACTATCTGCATGACTAGTTCGAGGGTATATCTCTTTACGCATTTCCCGATATTCATCTTCATTGGTTTGCAGATTAGTACTAAGCGCCATGTAAGTAAAAAGGAAAAAAAGTAAACCACTGTAGGTGATCATGAAGTGAAAAGGCAAAGCAATAACACTTAATACATTGTGAATATCTAACCAGCCAATCAAACCTTTTTTTGCTCTAAAGGTAAAAAAATCGGTGAATATTTTCTTATGGATAACGACACCGGTGATAACGGCTAATAACATCAGCATGGCGCAGAAACCCACGATCCAATAGCTAATTTTAGTTGATAAGTAATGCAAACGATAATGCATTCTATAAAGCAGCCTACCACCACCTGTGGCTCGGCTCTCGACTTTTTCGCCTGTGGTTATATCTAACACTGTTGTCTTATACCGACCACGCTTCTTCCCCGCTTCTGGCGGATTACGCCAGCCCACTCGTAAATTTTGATTGCGAATAGTCGGTAAATTAATATCCCATTCATCAACGCCCTGAGCATTTTTTTGCAAGTACGTTTGGGCAATAGTAATTAATTGTTCAGTGCTAATATTATGTTCAATGAATGGTCGCTCTGGCTCCATCCAACGGGTAATTTCTTGGTAAAAATAACCAAGTGTTCCAGTTAAAAACATGAAAAATAAAATCCAGCCGACACTCAGGCCGACCCAAGTATGGAACCACTTCATCGACTGTCTAAAGTTATCTTTCATCAGCTATTCGCACCTGTAGACTGCATTAATAGCCAGGTCCCTATCGCAAAGAAAATATTAGCTTTTATTAAACCTATCCAAGCCTTAGTGGCACTTGATACCGAAAATACCCACATAGCAGCGCAGGCATACACAAGAAAGGAGAGTAATAAGCCAATATGAATAGCTTGATATTTTCCGGCACTATTTAATAGTAATTGACCAATAAAAAGAGAGCTAGATGTTGCTAAAGCGTAGCCGCCCAAGGTGGCCGCTACCGACCTAGAGAAAACTGCCCAACGCGGGCTAGAGCAATTGATATTATTTAAAAGGTAAGACACTGATATTCCATGCTTGCATCGAGCAAAGGTAATTTAAAAGAAAGAACTAAACCCGTAATCATTGGAGGTGCAGTGATAAGCCCTTTAATGATTACGGGTCAGAATACTGATATGATACCAGCAAACGAAATAAAAACCATTATCATTTACATGCGTTATCTAGATAAAATTAATAAACGAACTGATTTATTGCTGTATGTACTATGCTTCATGCTACATTGGCCTCAACATAGAATATTCAGCAAGAGAAAACAGTGAAACTGCAAGAAAAAGAAGTACTCTTATTCGATCTCGATGGCACCTTAGTAGACAGTGCCCCTGATCTTGCTTTAGCCGTAAATAGAACCCTTAAAGATTTAAACAAAGCGACCTTCGACCAAGACACAATTCACCATTGGGTGGGTAATGGTGCCAAAGTATTAATCGAACGAGCATTATCGGGTTCTGCAATCATTGATAAAGAATTAGATGAAACACTCACTAAAGATGCGCTAACCATTTTTCTAGCCCATTACCAGCAGTGCTTATGCATAGAATCAGTATTGTATGACGATGTGCAAGAAGGGTTGCTTTCATTAAAAGCGGCTGGCTTTCGTCTTGCGATTATTACCAATAAACCCGCTATTTTCATTCAACCGATATTAACGGGCTTAGGTATTGATAACCTGTTTGAGTTATTAATTGGTGGTGATACGTTAGCGGAGAAAAAACCACATCCAGCACCATTACATTATGCCATGAAGCAACTTAACGTTGTTACTGAGCAGTGTGTGATGATCGGAGATTCTAAAAACGATATCTTAGCTGCAAAAGCAGCCAACATAGATAGTGTTGGCTTAACTTACGGTTATAACTACGGTGAAGACATCAATCAATATGGCCCGCAGTGGTGCTTTGATACTTTCAATGAACTACTGATTTCGTTAAAGCGTTAAAAGCTAACCTAACGATTAGTTATAGATTTTTAGCTAACGCTATTGGATATTCTCGCTGCTTGGCTAACATTATTGCTCGTTCTGTTACTTCAATTTCGGAACATTGTTGGCTGATGGGGAAGTAATGTTCTGTTAAATAGCGGCCTAATTCTAACGCTGCTATTAATCCACAATCGACTAGGTTTTTTAATATTGCATCGCCTGCAGCTAACGCAGAGGATGCTTTAACTATTTCTGCACGCGCATAATGTTGACCATAAAATGAAACATCAGCTGCACGTAAATCAGCATCTTCGCCAGGAATTTGCTGAGCACCAAATAATGGCTTTGCTGCGACTTCTGCTGAGCTAAAAGCTGAAATAAACTGAGCAATATGTTCGATAGAGCCTAAGGTTCTATTATGCACCAACTGCTCAGGCCATTTTTTATCAATCTTTTCGATAAAGCGTTTTGCTAATTGCGGCTGCGCACTTTCTAAAGAACTCGCGACTAACCCTTGGTCAAACAAGGTAATGTCTTGCGTCATGCCATGTAGCTGAAAATAACCATCAGGGTAAGGGGTTAATTGCGCCATACCTTGTGGAGTACCTCGCTCGCCATAAAAAACAATCTCAGGCCATAGTCCTTGGCATTGAGGCCAATGAGCAACATAAGCCGCTTTGAATTCCACCATACGTTTACGTTTGGCGCTGACCATGTCATCAATTTCACCACTTTTAAAACCACACGCATTAATGACATAGTCAAAATGCTGGTGAATAATAGTTGGGCTTTGCTGGTGTTGAGGTAATGTTTGAGTGGATACTTGCCAACCTAAGCTATTTTCTTGCTGAACAATGGCAACAACTTGTTTATTTGTTTGAAGGTGGCAACTGGGTAAACCCTCAATCGCTAAACTCGCGATAGCGGCAAAGCGAAATGCTGACAAACCATACTCTTGCACTAGTAACACAGGAAATTTAAGACTATCTAAATCAACGTGTTGTGCAAAAGCGACTAACCAATCACTATCATTCTTAGCCGTTTTTGGTAAAGGTAAATCCAATAAAGCATCAAGCTCCGTCCGTGAATAAAACTTAAAATAGTTTTCCGGTTCACCGAGTACCTTGTTGCGACTATCTTGAGCCACAAGTTCACTGTATTTAGCACGTAACTTCTCTAAACGAGGTAATAAATCTTCAGGCTGACCATTATCCGTTTTAGGCAAAGCTATAACCGTTGGTCGAATGTTGACACTTTGTGGATAAACTTTAACTGTATCTATCGATTGCTTTAATAAGGTAAGACATTGCTCATCACAAATCTCGCGGTACAAGTTACCGCCAGCATGTAAATGACAAATAGGCGGACCATTAACTAAGCTCGGACCTTTTTCTATCAGCGTGGTATCTAAACCTAATTCAGCAAAACGCAACGCAATAGTTGAGCCTGCAACGCCACCACCAATAATGGCAATTTTTGCTTTGGAGCTGAGTAATGGCTGATAAGCCTTTGAGGTTTTATTCATAACGGTTTCGAGAAAATACATTCATAGGTAATATGTTATTTGGATGCGCACGATTTGCGTAGAGGTAGAGACTAAAAGATTTTACACTAATGTGCTTTTATTTTTACGCTTTAAAACATAGTCATTAAACTATTCTACATTAGCATTTAAATGTTGTTGACGCTGATAACGCCCAATACATGCATTACAGACACAACTGACACCTTTGAGGTGCGCTGGTATTTGTGCTAACAGCTCCTCGGGAACTGGAGTATTCATACACCAACAACCACTACCCGCTTTGACATCACAGCGATTATTTTGCTGGCATAAAGGACAAATGCTGTCATCATTTTTACTAGTCATATGCATTCAATAACGTTTATTGGGAAAAGCTATAAGTGATGGACATGTTAACAGCTTTACCTGCGTGGGTAGCATATGTTTTTCGAACATAAAAAAACGACCCGCAGGTCGTTTTATGTTTTGCTTTGTTAGTTAATTCTTTTAACTACAGAATAAATACAACGCGAACTAAGCAGAAAAGTCATTTGATTTGTTACTACGGCTTTTAGCCATAAAACCTAATGCTAATAGCATAAGTAACAATGTCGTTGGCTCAGGTACACTAGTAGGACGGTCAACATTTACTACACCATCAACCACATCATTTGCACATGACATTGCCCAACTAAACGCTAGTTGTGAAGCATTTTGAAAGGCATCAATACCATTAACGTTAAAGCTAAAGCTAATTTTATCTGTTTTGCCACTATATCTACCATAGTTATCTACAGACCAATTACTCTGTGTACCACTGCCTTTAGTGGTCCCTGCCATTACTTCACCTGAAGCTGTACTACTATACTTACCGTGATAGTCTTTAGAGGTTAATGTAGAGCCAATTTCAGTAAAAGTGCCTTGCTTATCCCAATGTTTATCCCAAGTTCCATTGCTATAATCTCTGCTATAATCTTTATTTCTATCTTTATCTGATAAAACAAAAGCATAGTCATATGGGTTACTTTCACCCTTAGTACCGATAAGCAGATCACCTAAAACAATATTACCATGGCCATATCTACCAGAGCCATTTTTGCCATTGTGACCAACAAAGTTAGTATAAATATCAACAGTAATTAAGCCACTGTCTGCCCATTGAACATCCATTTTATCAATTTCATATTTCCAACCCGTTCCATTGCTACCTAAAGCATCGTGATTTGAATCATTAATCGTTGTATTAACGAGAAAGTCCGCAGCGAATACATTAGCAGAAGAGAATAAAGCGGTTACTGCAAGGATTTTAAATACATTTTTAATTAAAGTCATAGTCTTATACGTTATCACTTTCAGGTTGAAGAAATAGGAAAGAGGATGAGGTACTTATTTTAACACTCATCGCCAACTGCCTAGCCTTAAAGCAATTATTATACCAACACTTAAAATTAACCATATAGCAACATATCAGCCCTGTTAAGTTGATAAAACCATAGAATAAAATATCCTGTTGTAAAAAATCCTGACATAGTAAACAGTACGTTTTATCTTATCTTTTCAGATAAATGTTTATCAACTAAGTGACTAACAGTGTTACTATTTTAGCGTTTCATTTATTACAAAATTTTACTGACAACCTTTATCTATTTTGTAAAATTAACGTGCTTTGTCGCCATATAGAAAATCATCATTAAATCGGTATCACATGAAAATTAAAAATAGCTTACGTGCATCCCTACTCTCATTCTTATTTATTTCCACTTCCACATTTGCTAACGAAAGTCTTGATGCCAATTATGAAGAAGCCTTAATTGCCTTCCAAAGTGAAGAGCTTTCTAGTGCCATTATTCATCTAAAAAATATTATTCAAGAAAACCCAACTCATATGCCGTCTCGGGTTTTAATGGCACAAATATTAATCACTCAAGGCAATGGCTCTGCCGCGCAAATTGAGCTAGATCGCGCCAGAGATGGTAACGTTGATAATGACCGACTGATTACGCTATACGGACAAGCTTACGTATTACAAGGTAAGTACGATGAGGCGATAGCCGTGGCAAAACTTGGCCAGCGTAATGAACAAATTGAAAGTGAGCTGTTGCTCATTAGAGGGCAGGCTTATATTGGCAAAAAACAGTATAACTTAGCTGATAAAGCCTTTATTTCTGTTCTTAGTTTAACACCAAAAAACCAGTTTGCTTTATTGGGTAGAGCTCAAATTGCTTTACAGGCCTCTGAAGTTAAGCAAGCATTAAGCTATATTGATTTATCCCTTACCAGTGTAAAACCCTTTATTAATGGTTGGGTCTTAAAGTCTAAAATATTACACCGTTTAGGCGATCGCCAAGGTGCATTACTTGCTATTGATGAAGCACTCAAGATTAACAATAAACACTTATCTGCTCGCTTGACGAAAGCTATGCTGCATATTGAACTACAAGAGTATCAACAAGCCGTTCCTCATGTGGATTATATACTTGACGAAATCCCCAATGAGCCGAGAGCGGGTTATTTAAAGGCGATAATCAATGCAAGTTTATCCAGTAATGACAGTGGGACTTCAGATAATAATAAGTTAACTGAAGTCATTGCGACTTTAGCTGCAGTTCCACCTGAAGTGATGCGAAATACACCCGATTATTATTTTTTAGCTGGATTAACTAATTTTCAATTTGGTAACTTAAATGATGCCCATCGCTACCTAAGTTATTACCTTAGTTATGTCGAATTTGATATTGATAGCGTACGCATGTTGGCCAGTATTGAAATAGAGCAAGGAGATTTAAATTCAGCAAGAAACTTACTGACTAAAACAAATATAGCACGTCCAGGAAACCCTGACATTCTAACACTGTTAGGCTTAACGTATTTACAGTTAGAAGACAGTACCAAAGCACAATTTTATTTTGAAAAAGTAGTTGATAGCTATCCCCACTCAACCATCAGTGTCAGTAACTTAGCACGCAGTAAAATGCAATCAGGTGACTATCAATCAGCCATTGAGGTTCTTTCTGCAGTTAAAGATAATGAACTTAATGGTACGCAAATTAAACTATTGCTTATTGATTCATACCAAAGCACCAAAAATTATACCTCCGCAATTGATATTGCTAAGGCATTGATAAAAGAATTTCCACAAAACAGCTTTTTTCAACAACGCATTGGTATGCTCTATGGTTTAAATAGACAAGTACCTGAAGCTAGAGCTGCATTTGAACAATCTCTGAAATTAAACGATGCCAATATCATTGCTATGGTGCATTTAGCGCGTATGGATAATATTGCTGGTGACTTTGATAAAGCACTCAGTTTTTTACAAGCTAAACTAGCTATATTTGATAAAAATATCTTATTGATGACTGAAATATCTGACAGCTATTTATTTAAAAATGATATTGATAATGCATTACTTTGGATACAAAAATCATATGCACAAGATCCGAATGACTTTTATGTGGTGTTAAAATTAAGTCGTATTTTAACTAAGCAAAATAAGTTAGATGAAGCAGTTGATTTAGTAGATGAATTTATTGGATCAAACCCCAAGCAACCACAAGCTTTACTCACGATGGCCACGCTCTACCAACAACAAAACAAGCATCAACAAGCGGTATTAGCATTAAGAGATTATGTTGAAAAATCGCGTAGAAAAGCGAATGCGCTTATCATTCTCGCTAAAGCACAGCTAAAAGCTAAGGATAATGCTGGCGCAATTAAGTCTTATAAAAAATCCATTATCGCTGATGATAAATACTTACCAGCTTATCTTGGGCTAGTGAACCTTACGATTAAAGATAAAAATGAAGGTTTTTCATTGAGCTTGATTTCTTCCATTGCCGATATTACCCAAAGTGATAGTTTGCCCCTGGTGCTCAAAGGGGATTTATACCTAGCTTTAGCCGACAATAAGCAGTCCATTAGGTTTTATCTACGCGCTCTGGAAAAGTCAGATCAAAAACAAGCAATTCTCGGTTTATACCGTAATTACAAACAACAAGGTAATCCAAGTAAAGCAATAAGCCCACTGAAAAAATGGCTAAAGAAATACCCTAATGACATGTTAGTGGCCATCGCACTTGCTGATAGTTACAAAGCTGATCTCCAAATGCAAAAGTCTGCTGACCAATACCAAACACTCATTAAAAAATATGGGCCCTTACCTATTTTATTAAATAATGCCGCCAGTGTTGAATTTACCTTAGGTAATGTTGATAAGGCTAAACAATATGCGCAACAAGCCTATGGTTATTTACCTGAAAACGTCGTTATTATTGATACACTTGCTTGGATTAAAAGTAGATTAGGTGAGCACAAACAAGCGATTGCACTGTTTCGTTTAGCACTGATCAAAGACTTTGATAATGCTGAAGTGAAGTACCATACTGCCGTCACATTATTTGCTCTTTCAAGAAAAGTAGAAGCTAAAAAGTATTTAATTGAAGCGATAGATAGTGAGCAAAGTTTCCCTGAGAAAAAGGCTGCTAATAGCCTTTTAAAAGAATGGTAATGTAAAACGCGGTCCTCCCTGGCCAGTAACACTTGCCAGTGGGATAGTGCTATTTAACTAAATTTAGTCGTTAAATAGCACTAATAAACAATAGCTTCATTTACAATGAAATTTTTATTTCATCAAGCGGTCTTTTAGGTCATAACCCACAAAGATCCGTAACCTAAATGAACCGTAAAATTTACTCCCGCATCAATAAAAAAATATCAATCTCAGTTTTTTCACTACTTTTGTTATTAACTAATAATGCCTTTGCCAACACAAGCATTAATGTAGGCCCAACACTCGGTGAACAAGCGCCCGAAATTTCGGTTGTGAATACCCAAGAGCAAGCGGTTAACATCAAAGAAATTAGTGGTGAGCAAGGTTTAATTATCTTATTTTTCCGCTCAGCTGATTGGTGTCCTTTTTGTAAAAAACACCTAATAGAATTGAATGAACATGCTGAACAATTTACCAAACTAGGTTATGGCTTAGCGGCTATTTCTTATGATAATACTGATATTTTAAAAACATTCGCTGATCAGAAAAATATCAGCTACCCATTATTATCAGACCAAAAAGTACAAACAATGTTGGCCTACGGTATTGTAAACAGTGAATACGCTGTAGACAGTGATCATTATGGTATCCCTTACCCAGGTGTAGTAATCATTGATAACAAAGGTAAAGTAATACATAAGCATTTTTTCAAAGGTTACAAAAAGCGCGTTAAATTTGCAGATCTTTATCAGCAACTAAAAAAGGGGTCTTAAGCATCAGTCACCCCGCTTTATTAATACCCATTTTATAAGTGATTGGTTATTTTTAAGAGTGACTATTTTATTGATAAAGACCACTATCAACAAAAGCTTGAGTCAATTGCTGATATAGCTTATCTATTGTCGGTTTCTGGTTAATATGCTCAAAAAGCGTAGTATGCACCTGCGCTTTTACCCGATCGGTTTTATCAGATAATTGGTAGCACAAATTAACTGGCTTTATGATCTCTTCAAGTAACACATCAATCAAAATAAAGGCTTGTGCCAACACTATTTTGCCGCCACCTTTTTTTAATATCACTCGCTGAGCAGTACCAACAATTTTTTTACCATTCAAGTTGATATTATAATCACCATCGCAATAAGAGAATTCTGTAGCATGTGCTTGGCTAATTAAATTAAATTGACCAAAGAAGCCATGTAAAACTGTGCATAAATTCTCATAGGCTTGGGTGATTGAATAGGGCGTATCATTTGACCAAAGATACAGGTGAGATAAGTTAATTATTCCGGGGCATTGTGGTACAGGTGCTCCGCCAGTTTTACGCGCCTGTAAAAGCCACTCATCGGCTAACAAACCCGCTTTAAGTTCATCTGACGCTAGCCACTTCTTACCTGCGGGTAATACCAGGGTCGCTTCTTTGGCCTGCCATAACATTAAGCATTGTTTGAGTTCTCCCGCTTGTATTTGAGCAATAAGCTGTGTTTCTTTTTCAAACACCTTAGCGACAGAAATTTTCTTGTAACTCAGTAGTTTATTACCGATCATATTGTCTTCTTATGCTGATATTCATCTTTGTTTTCACTATTTTAAGCTCAAGCAGAATAATTCAACAAGCTAATTATCAAATATAACTCACCCTGCAGGTTACAATTTTTAACATAGTAAACATGACGGTCAAGAGGTTGTCATCGCGTTTTACTGTAGCATAGGCAATGATCAACTTATGATGTAGCAATAAAAACAAAACATAAAATTACTCATATGTGCCATGACGTAAACTATAGTGATGCTAGTGTCACTTTAAACACGTTATGCCTCTGCGATACACTAAAAATGTAGAGTAGCTTTTTCAAATAATAATTCTTAACGCTATTTATCATAAGTGACTCGTTAATCAACAACCTTAAGGATACATAATGAAGACGAATATTATTGCACTGACTGTCGCTGCAGCATTAATTCCACTAACAGCTTTTGCTGGCAGTGAGCCTACCAACGTTTCAGATAACGTCATTAAAAAGCAACGCGCTATGCTAGAAAATAATACGGTTAGTAAAGGTTATGGACCGCAATCACCTCGTGATTTATCAATGAAACAAGGTGATAATCCACGTATTTTTGGTCTAGCACCCGAATCTACTAACATGAATTTATGTAATATCCATATGCATAAAAATGCTGAGCATAAAGGTGGCGAGTTTAGTAAATATGCTGGTAATGGCGATGGTACTGGTTATCAAACAGGTTTTGTTTATACGGGTAAATTAAGCAGTAAAGAAACCAAAAAAGTTAATAAAGATATTTGTCCTAACCCACACGGTGGTTTATTGCCTGGCGATACTATCGAAGTACACTATGTTCACTCTACCGCACAAGCAGCGCCTGGCAATACTTTAGGTGCTTGCTTAGGTGAATCCACTATCAACCCACAATTTCGTGTCGAGACACAAGTATTTGTTGTAGTGAATGATAAGAATGCTTTAGATTTTGGTGAGTTGACTACGCACAGTATTAAAAATGATAAACATCAAGCGCCTAATATTCCAAATAACACTGGCACCCCAATTCAATACGCAGGATCAACTACAGGCCCTAGTTACAATGAAAAAGGATCTCCATTTCAAGTAACTTGGAGCGTTCGTCCAAAAGTGGCGAAGGTGAATATCGAGTCCGTTGGTGAATGGTGTAAAGGTAATGCCTTTAAAGAAGATCACGCCCACGGAGTAAGAAACTTAGTCGTTAATCCAAGACTATTATCTGCAATGTAATACTTCATTGAATATAAATGATTGATAACGAAAAAGGGGAAATACAGTAGTGTATTTCCCCTTTTTTATACTGAATAAGTCATATTATTTTTTGAACTTCGGTTCACAGACATTACAACCAAGGACGAACCTGTGCTTTATACTGAGTAAATTCTTCTTTGAACAATACTGTTAGCGCCCTTTCTTCAGGAGCTATCTGAAAACGTTGAATATAAAGTATATACAATGGAATTAAAATGAGCCCCCACGCCGAGCCTAAGAAGCTTGCCCAAGCCAGTAGAAAAGCAACAAAACCAACATACATGGGATTACGAGTCACTTGATATATACCTGATGTTACTAAGGAGCTTGCCTTATTAGGTTTCAACGGGTTTACCGTGGTTTTAGCCCTTCTAAACGATATGATGCCTGCAAGATCAAAGAAAATACCAAGAGAAATAAAACCAATCACCAACACTGATTTGACTGTATTTGTTAGTAAGATAACTGGCGTTACTGTACTTAACCCCCACATCCCTAGCCCGATCAGTAAACCCACTAAAGGTGGTGGTATTTTATTTTCTAAAACTTTCATTATTATCCTTAACCTATTTCTATCAATGACATCATATACCCGTTCTACTCGAATATGCATGATTCAGCTAGAATTGTAAACGCGTGACTGCCTGCTCAGGTGAAATGCCATGTGAGCACTCAGCTTCTGTTATTGCAGTAACGACAGCAATACTTTCCACACCTGTAGCGATGACTTCTGCTGCACGTTCAAGATTAATACCGCCAATGGCAACCACAGGGATTTTATGCTTATTTTCAGGGCGTAAAGATAATACCTGTCTCAAATTATCAATGCCTTGAATTTGCCCAGTCATGTCTTTAGTTTTCGTTGGAAAAATTGCGCCAATTGCTAAGTATGACGGCTGTAAGCGCTGTGCTGATAAGAATTCATAACATCCATGAGTACTGATACCTAAACGTATCCCCGATTGTTGAATGGCCGTTAAGTCTGCATCTTGCAAGTCTTCTTGACCAATATGAACGCCATAAGCACCATGTTTAATCGCTAATTGCCAATAATCATTTATAAACAAACGAGTATCATATTTTTTAGCCAAAGCAATGGCGGTAATAATAACTTGCTCTAATTCACTTTCAGCCAAGTTTTTCACCCGTAATTGAATAATCTCTAAACCTAAAGATAATAAGCGCTTGAGCCAATATAATGAATCTATCACTGGATAAAGGCCTAGTTTTTTCTCTGCTAAATCTAACGAGTTAAAAGCTGGTAAATTTTGATATTGCTGACTGAGCCCATCAATAACTTGGGGAAAGCATTCAGCATTACGCGGCCAGCCTTGCTGTTCAAACGCACCATAATATTGATGACCGTGTAATTCGCTTACTTGCTTGCTAGTACTCAAGCCTTGGCTGATGAACGCCTTTGCTAAAGTAAACGCATCGCGTATCAAGTACCCCTGAGCGAGAAAGCTTGCTAATGCGCTGGCAAAACTACAGCCACCACCGTGGCTATAATGACTATCTATGCGCAGTGCACCTAACTGGTAACTAATCGCTGTTTGCGTTTTATCTTGATTGTCTTGTTTGCCATTCAGCTGATTTAATTGGTGAAGACAGAAATCAATCGAATACCTATCATCACTGTGAATATGCCCACCTTTAACAATAATACTGTTAATAGCAAAGTTTTGATGGATTTTATTCGCCAGCTTTTCAGCACTATTTTTATCAGGTAGCCCATCTAATTTCGCTAAGCTTTTTGCTTCCATTAAATTAGGCGTGATCACATCAACTTGCTGTAATAAAGGCGTTAGTTGCGCTAAGGTAAGAGTGCTAAAGCAGCCACCGACACTGGCTTGACCAACAGGATCATAAACACTAATAACAGTGGGAATAACTTTTTTAATTTGTTCAAGTAATTGAGCTAACCATTGAACTTGCTCAACGTTAGCCACTAAACCAATTTTGATGACCGATGGTGGTTTATCATCCATTAGTATCGCTGCTTGTTGCTGTAATATTTCAACAGGAATGGCATTAACCGACAGCAATTGTTGTGAATTTTGTACGGTATTAGCTGTAATAATATGACAAACTTCCACCCCCAAACCATGTCCCGTTTTAATATCGGCGGCAATACCCGCTCCACCAGAGCAATCACTGCCCGAAATAGTCCAGATTATTGGTTTTTTAGTTTCCATCATTACAGTGTCTTTTATTAAATATACATACAATTGAGTTACATTGCTTGCAGTTGTAGTGCTCAATTACAAGGAAATGGCACGGAGTTGACGCTAGTCAATGAGTACTATTGACGCCTTAATTGTGCACTACAGCAAAAAGCCATTTAACTCACGGTTGGTGCCAGAAAGGTGTGTCTAATGTTGGTGTGGATGGGTGCGCTGTTTGCCTTTGTTCCATTATACCCGCTACATACCCTTGTTCACCTGCTTGTAGTGCTTGGCCAAAGGCTTTTGCCATCAGCACTGGATTATCTGCTAATGCAACCGCACTATTTAACAAAACACCGTCATAACCCATTTCCATCGCCAAACAAGCATCCGAGGGTTTACCAATACCCGCATCTAAAATTAAGGTTGCATTAGGTAAGCGCAAACGTATTGTTTCTAAATTATAAGGATTCATTAGTCCCTTGCCCGTGCCAATTGGAGATGCCCACGGCATAATCACCTGACAACCTAAATCATAAAGGCGCTGACAAAGTACTAAATCATCGGTGCAGTAAGGCAAGACTTTAAAGCCGTCATTTATTAACTGCTCAGTGGCATGAAGTAGCTCAATAGGATCAGGTTGTAAGTTATAATCATCGCCAATCACTTCAAGTTTGATCCAATCAGTTTGAAAAATTTCTCGACTCATTTTTGCCAAGGTAACCGCTTCTTTTGCGGTTTTACAACCTGCGGTATTAGGCAGTAAGTGACCATTCACTTCGGTGACGACTTCTTGTAAGTAACGCCATATTTGTTGACCCGCTTTTTCTGCAGGATTTTGACGTTTCAGTGAGAGGGTTACTACTTGTGAGCCGCTAGCAAGTATGGCTTGTTTCATCACATGTGGAGATGGATAAAGCGCACTGCCAATAAGTAAACGACTATCAAGCTGCTGCCCATAGATGTTAAGTGCCACCATTAACCTCCTTGTATCGGCAATAGCACATCGAGGCTATCACCATTTTTTACTAGCGTGGTGTCATAATCTGCTTTACCAACAAAGTCACCATTTAGCGCCACCGCAAAAGTACTCTGTTGTGGTTCAATAAAATGTAACGTTAATGCTGAACTAACACTAATATGTACTTCATGGCTTAACGAGTAAGCTTTTCCGTTAATATGAATATTCATTAAATCACCTCTTCTTGTCGTTGCTCAGTGTGCAAATAATCACGGTAGGGCAACTCATTGTTGGTATTATTTATCAGGTTGTCGACCAGTGTTAATACTTGTTTAAGCACCACCGGCGCAATTAAAAATCCGTGCCTGAATAAACCGTTTACCTGTATCAAACTGCCCTTGTGAGTGATTTTAGGTTGATTATCACTAAAAGTTGGCCGACATTGACTAACGTGTTGACGAATATTGGCTTCAGCAAAGCCGGGATGCACACTATAAGCTGCACTCAATAATTCCATCGCTGAGCGCACTGTCATCGGTGCATCATCGTCACTCTCAATTTCAGTGGCACCCACCACATAAAAACCTTTTTGTTTTGGCGCAATATAAAGCTGATACCTAGGGTGCATTAATCGTATCGGTCTTGAAATATTCACCTCTGGGGCAAAAAGTTGGAATAATTCTCCTCTTACTGAGCGTAAGTCACTTAATGGTGCACAGGCACTATGGCTATTTTTACGACTCGCACCAGTACCTCGACAATCAATCACTAAATCAAATGATTGGCTACAATTGACTCCGTACTGTTGATAACTAACTTTGCTGTTAGAGTCAGTGTTTTCAATAGCAAATACCTGACACTCACTTAACCAGTTTAGTGAGTTAACCCCATTTATGCTCATGCCTTCTTTTTCAAGCTGTTTACGTAAGGCAATCAACAGACGACGATTACCAATCTGCCCTTCTTGTGGCAGGTACAAGCCGTGATTAAAACTTCGTCCTATTTCAGGCTCTAGCTCAAGCAATTGCGCACGATCTAGCGTATGTAGTTTATGTTCTGGATAATTATTATTAAGGTGTCTAACAAAGCGCTGATAATCACCTTTATCTTGCTCATGACTCACCATGATAGCGCCAGTTTGTTGAAAAAGAGTATATTCATCCAAACTGTCGAGCAAAGCTGGCCATAAACGTAACGACTCAAAACCCATACTAACAATATTAGGCTCACAATGAAGTGACTCTCCCAATGGCGTTAATAACCCTGCAGCAGCATAAGCAGCACTATTGTGGGCGAGCTTATTATCCTTATCGAATAAAGTAATGGTTACGCTTTCTGACTGTTTACCTCGCAGTAAAGACAGGGCGAGTAATCGCCCCATCAATCCTGCGCCAACAATGGCAATATTCATCGTTTATCTGCCGTAACTATTCAGCAAGTTGGTAGATTTCGCTACCGGTTGCTTTAAATTCAGCAGACTTTTCTTGCATCGCCCGTTCAATCGCTTCATCAGAAGTTAAGGTAATGGTTTCATCAAGCAGCTGAATTTTTATCGCATTTTTATCTAAATTAGCAGCGTACTCTCGTACTTCTTGTGAGATTTTCATTGAGCAAAATTTCGGTCCACACATAGAACAGAAATGCGCAACTTTACCTGACTCTTGTGGCAAGGTTTCATCATGGTAAGTGCGTGCTCGTTCTGGATCTAAACCAATATTGAATTGATCGTACCAACGGAACTCAAAGCGTGCTTTAGACATAGCATTATCACGAATTTGTGCACCTGGATGACCTTTAGCTAAATCGCCTGCATGTGCGGCAATTTTATAGGTCATCAAGCCTTCCTTTACGTCTTCTTTATTCGGTAAACCTAAATGCTCTTTCGGTGTTACATAACAAAGCATGGCACAACCGTACCAACCAATATTAGCCGCACCTATGCCAGAAGTAATATGATCATAACCTGGCGCAATATCGGTAGTTAATGGGCCAAGCGTATAGAAAGGCGCTTCGCCACAATGCTCAAGTTGCTCTTCCATATTTTCTTTAATCATATGAAGTGGCACGTGACCAGGGCCTTCAATGATGGTTTGCACATCATGCTTCCAGGCAATTTTAGTTAACTCACCTAACGTATGTAATTCAGCAAACTGTGCCTCATCGTTTGCATCTGCCACTGAACCCGGACGTAAACCATCACCTAATGAAAATGACACATCGTACTGCTTTAAAATTTCACAGATATCTTCAAAGTGTGTGTAAAGAAAATTTTCTTTATGATGCGCTAAACACCATTTCGCCATGATTGAACCACCGCGAGAAACAATACCGGTGACACGTTTTGCCGTCATAGGTACATAACGCAATAACACACCCGCATGAATGGTAAAGTAATCAACGCCCTGCTCTGCTTGTTCAATTAAAGTATCGCGGAATATTTCCCAGGTAAGATCTTCAGCTACACCATTTACTTTTTCAAGTGCTTGGTAAATAGGGACAGTACCAATAGGGACTGGTGAGTTACGCATGATCCATTCACGGGTTTCATGAATATTACGACCCGTCGATAAATCCATGACGGTATCTGCACCCCATTTAGTTGACCAAACGAGCTTTTCAACTTCTTCTTCAATAGAAGAGGTAACCGCTGAGTTCCCGATATTAGCATTCACTTTAATTAAAAAGTTACGACCAATGATCATTGGCTCACATTCTGGATGGTTGATGTTTACTGGAATAATAGCGCGACCACGAGCTACTTCGTCACGGACAAATTCAGGCGTGATTTGCTCTGGAATACTAGCACCAAAGGATTGACCTTTGTGTTGTAGCAGTAGCGTTGCATCTTTTACTTCTTCACGTTTTAAGTTTTCACGAATGGCAATATATTCCATCTCTGGGGTAATAATGCCTTGGCGAGCATAATGCATTTGCGTAACATTTTTACCTTTTTTAGCAATGCGCATTTTAGGTAAATGTTCAAAACGAATTTCATCAACACCTTCATCATCAAGACGTTGCTGTGCAAACTCAGAATGAGTTGAAGTAAAAGTCTCTACATCATCACGCGCATCAATCCAAGTTTCACGTAAACGAGGAATACCTTTGTGAACGTCTATTTCAACGTTTTCATCGGTATAAAAACCTGAAGTATCATAAACACATAATGGTTCATTTTTTTCATAGACTGGCTTGTCTTTACTACCGCTAACTAAGGTGTCAGATAAGGTAATTTCACGCATACCGACTTTGATATCGTGGATTTCACCTTGCACGTAGACTTTTTTAGAATTTGGAAAAGATTGGTCTGAGACATTTTTTAAAAATGCTTCTGCCGCTTCGCGCTTTTCACGTCGTGTTTGTGGTTTTTTCGCTGGATTAACAGCGTCGGTTGAGTTGTTCATGGTCGCACCTTGTTTTTGGTTTTTCTTGTTTTATTGATATAAAAGCAAGAAAAAAATAAAAATAGGCGGAGTTTTTTTAACTAATTTTTTAGTTAAAAAGAGGCAAAAAGAGTCTGGTTAACAGCTAAGCACAATGACTTAATTACTCTCTCTTGTTTCCTACGCAGATATTAATCTGATCAGGTTTTACGGATCCCGCTTTCGCGATCTCAGCCTTTGGCACTCCGACAAGTGTTGCGCTTACTAATCTTCATATAGAGTTTAGATAAACGCGGTTAGATTCTACCGTGAGCTCAACTCGCATAGCAAGCGCTAATGTAAATATCAAAATAAAGCCATACAAAAATAACCTTGCCTATGAAGATAAACTAAGTAATATGGCAAAAAAATTACGCTGAAGATCCTTATGCTTACTATTTTCTCTCCAGAAAACTATAAAACAATCCCATGGAAAAATGGTTTAGGCCATACCACTGAATTAGCTATTAGTGATGGTGGTACTTTGGATAACTTTGATTGGCGTCTCAGTATCGCCAGTGTGGTCAATGACGGTGATTTCTCTAATTTTTCAGGTTATCTGCGTAATTTGGTATTAATAAAAGGTAATGGTTTAACACTCGACCATCGAAATGGTGATGTTGATAAGCTAACTCAATTACTTGATATCGCTTGCTTTGATGGCGCAAGTATAACCCATGGCTCTTTAACTAATGGCGCTATTAAAGACTTTAATATTATGACTAATCAGCTGTCATTCTCACCAAAGGTTAACGGTTATATTGAGCAACAAACTGTCACTGTTAGATTATCAGCAGCCAGTATATTTTTTGCTTATAGCTTAACTGAAAAGATGCTTGTAACTACGCCTCAAGATAATAGCTGTAGTGTACCTGTTGACCATTTAATCAAACTTTCTGCAATGAATGAAAACCTACAAGACGACCAGCTAACTGTAAAAGTAACAGGTAAAAATATGATCATTGTACAACTTGAAGCTATGTAGTGATAATTTCAACGGCTTACGATTGTGCTATATAGCTTTACCCCGACATTAAATCACGCCATAACTTGATTTAAATACACTGAAGCACCTAATAAACCAGGTTGTTTCTCTGTGATTACATAAGTGGCGATTTCTTTATTCAAAGGTGACATGCGTCCTTTAGCTTCAAAACGTAGTCTAAAATCACTATTTCTAAGGTAATCAATAAAACGAGGGACAATACCTCCTGCAATATATACCCCGCCTTGAGTATTCATTGTTAAAGCGAGGTTACCTGCAAAACTTCCTAATACCTTACAAAATAAGTCCAATGCTTGTTGGCTGAGTGTGCAAGTCTCAATTAACGCTTGAGTGCTAATTTCTTGAGCCGTTAATTTAGTTGGTTGTTGAGGTGAGCTATCACCCTGCTCAATAATAAGTAATGCTTGATATATCTGCTCTAAACCGTAACCAGAAAGTAATTGCTCATAAGAAACACGTTTTTTAAAGCCTTGTATGTAGCGTAAAACTTGGATTTCTTTATCATCTATTGGCGCATAATCGACGTGCCCGCCTTCACCTCCTAAACAATACCATTTGTTAACAATCGGTATTAAATTAGCAACGCCTAAACCAGTGCCTGGTCCACAAACAGCAATAGCTTTATCTGATAGTGCGGTTCCGCCACCAATTTTAACTTTTTGTTCATCCGTTAACATCGGAATCGCCATGGCTATCGCAGTATAGTCATTGATAAGTACTAGTTTATTTAACTTCAGTGCTTTTTTGAGTTCTGTTTGGGAGAACTGCCAAGGTAAATTCGTCATGGAAATAATGTCAGTATCTACTGGGCATGCGATAGCTAAGCAAGCATTAATATTGCCTTGTGCTATTTTCTTTTCAGTTAAATAACATTGAATTACGTCAAGTAAACAAGAGAAATCTCGGCATTGGTAAGTTTCAATGTCGATAATAATGTTACTGCTGTCACTTACTCCAAGCCTGATGTTTGTGCCACCAATATCGGCAACAAGATTCAAAGGATTACTATTTATTGCATCATTACTTACAAGGTTATTATTTATTGGGTTAATACTAGAAGTGCTCATATTTACTTATCGCTATTCCAAATGGATATGACTAATTTCTCTACCTAAGCCACATACAGAGGCAACTTCCAGTGGCTTAGGTACGCATAGACAGCCGTTAATAATCACCATGATTTATAATGGTTTACAAATCATGGTGTAGTGACTTTTTACATTTCCTCTAAACGAATGCCGCGTGTTTCTTTTATATATTTGATTACAAAGAAAATACTTAGCAATGCTGATACTGTGTATAAGCCATAGGCGCCAGCCAAACCAAAGCTGCCCAACAATATCGGGAAAGTCATGGTAATGGCAAAATTTGCTAGCCATTGAGCACTTGCAGCGATAGCTAAAGCAGCACCACGGATACGATTATTAAACATCTCGCCTAATAAAACCCAAACGATAGGTCCCCAACTTAAGCCAAAAAACACCACAAATAAATTAGCCATGATTAAAGCCACTGTGCCTGTCATATCACTTAAAGCCAATTTACCTGCTTCATCTAAACCACCGGTACCAAAGATAAAGGTCAGAGCACCTAAGCTGATAAACATGCCAACACTACCGACCAGTAATAACGGTTTACGGCCAATTTTGTCCACTAAGGCGATAGCTATGAAAGTAGAAATGATATTGGTTGTACCTGCGATAAGGTTAATAAATAACGATTGTGATTCGTCAAAACCCGCAGCTTGCCAAAGCTCAGCTCCATAATAAAACACCACGTTAATACCGACAAATTGCTGGAATACCGACAGTCCGATACCGATCCAAATGATAGGATGAATTTTTTTCTTACCATCAATAAAAAGATCCCTGATGCTAGGTTTTTTATCGCCGTGCAGCGATTTTTTAACTTCTTCAATTTGTTCATTTTCAACGCCTGTTGCTATGCGTTTGAATATGGATCTTGCTTCTTCAATCTTACCTTGAGCGACTAAATAACGTGGTGATTCTGGAATAAATATTACACCAACTAAAAATAGCACAGCCGGTAATAACTCTACCCAAAACATCCAACGCCAGGCCGCGATATCTAACATCAGAATAGCTTCAGCACCACCAGACACAGAGGCAATAAGGAAATTACTTAAAAAAGCAGCAAACAAGCCAAGTACGATGGCTAATTGTTGCAAAGTAGCTAAACGGCCTCGTAAAGCAGCGGGTGCAACTTCAGCGATGTAAGCAGGGGCTAATACTGATGCAGCACCTATGCCTAACCCGCCAATCAATCGATAAAAAATAAATTCAGCAGACGAACTTGATATACCCGATCCAAAGGCGCTAATGGCAAAGATAATCGCAGTAATAATCATGATGGGTTTACGTCCAAACCGATCAGATATCGGTCCAGCCATCAAGGCACCAACAGCACAACCTAACAGTACCGAGGCGACATTAAAGCCACTAGCTACGTCGCTAGCGTTAAAAGCATTTCCTAACGCAGTTACTGTGCCGTTAATAACACCGGAATCAAAACCAAATAGAAACCCACCGATGGCAGCCACAGAGGAGATAAATAGTACGTATAAAAATGAAGTTTGAACTTCTTCAGTGTCGTGCAGTTTTTGAATTGAATTATCAGGCTCAGAGGAGGTCATTTATTTGTATCCTTTTATTATTATATTGTTTTAAGAAGAGCACTCAACTAAGACACTTTACAAATAAAATGGTGTTGCCTAAGCGGAATATCTCATAATTAAAAGTGCCAAATAAAATTGATTTCAGTGGTAAACTGAAACAGCATTCTACTTGGCAAAGGGAGTTTGTTTGGCTGAATTAAATAGTAATCAACTTTGTTTTCTTAATACCACTAATCCTTTATTAACTCGATCAGTTTTAATATTAAAGTTATGTTTGAGCACTGAGATTAATCCTTTAACGTCACCGGTTTTAAAGCGACCAGCTATTCTTATCTTTTTCAAATCTTCATCTGCAATTTCGAATGTCACAGAGGTATAACGACTAACTTCTTCCATTGCTTCAGCTAAGGTCTCACCATTAAAAACCAGATTACCTTGACGCCAAGATAGGCTTTTTTTGATCGCCTTGTTGTCAATAACTGAGACGCTATTAGCGACGGCCAATGAGGCAATCTCACCTTTAGAAACCGCTAGAGAACTTGATGGTATGACCAGAGCTGTTTCATTAACCTCCTGTTTTTCATTTAGTTGACCAATGATAACTCTACCTTCAGTAACAATAAGCTCTACCTCACTCGTCTTTACTTGCACGCTAAAAGCAGTACCCACGGCTTGAATTACTTTGTGATTAGCAACAACGCTTAACGGTCTAGATTTGTCATGGGCAACTTCAACATGGAGTTCACCACGTTGTAAGTCAAGTAAGCGATAATCATCGGTATATCGCACTAATAAAACACTGTCCGTATTGAGTAAAACTTTTGAGTTATCGGGCAAATAAATAGTACTGCTTTCACCTACTGCAGTTTCATAACGAACAAATTGTTGTTCTTCTTGCCATAAAGAATTCAAGGTAATGTCGGTAAAAAAAACAACAAATAACGCCAGTACAAGTGAGGCTGCTAATGCGAGTGGCCATTGGGCTGTTTTAGGTGCTGTTTTAAATTTAGAGTCTGTTTTATCCGACGTTGGAAAAAGATCAGCAAGACGGTCAAGAGAGTCCATTTTATCCCACATGCTGGCCATTTCTATGATCAACTTTTGGTGCTGTTCACTTTCTGACAACCACGCCTTGAATTCTGCCTGCTCAAGCTCAGTTAAGCTTCGATCCATTCTAGCAATCCAAATACTGGCTTGGTCAAACATAACCTCATCGTCATTATTAAGAGAATAAACGTTTGTCATCAGAGATCCCTTCTTACTTGATGTGTTTTTTTACTATTTTTCATTGTTTCCGTTCTTTCTTCTTTAGTTAACTGCATCATAAAATAGGTACAGCGTTTAACGCCGAGGCCAATATGTTTTTCAACTGTGCTTTCACTGATTGCCAGTTTTTTCGCGATTTCTTTTTGCGAGTAGCCATACACTTTTTTTAATACAAAAGCTTTACGGCACTGTATTGGTAATTGTCTTATTGCTTCACAGAATTGAGCAAACTCTTTATCCGTTGCCACTTGCTGATATATTGCATCATCTGCACTGACTAAGTGTTCAAATTCAGCCATATTATCGACAGTGTCTACGAGCCTAATATCTGCTCGTTTAAGGTGATCTATGGCTAAATTTTTTGCCGTTTTTAACAAAAAAGATCTAGGTTGCTTGATTGCTTCTTTGTTCTCAACTTGGCATATACGTACATATGTTTCTTGTACGATATCTTCCACTTCTCGCGGCGGCACAATGCGCGAGATCACTCTGCGCATTGTCTGCCTTACAGCCATAAAACTGATGTGTAATGTACTTTCTTTTATCATAATATTGTCTTTCACTTTTTAGGTTTAGCTAAGTGTGAATTTTATTTTTTATCTATTGCTTACCTTATAAGACGAATGACAAATAATTTTCCGCTAGTGTTTTACATAAAAAGTAAAAAAAAAGATAAAAGTGACAAAAAGTTATTCGAGTAAAATAAAACTACCGATAGTCAAACGCCCCTTTTTTGGTAGCGATGACAAACCTAAAGCTGCATTTACATTACCCGAGTGCAACAAATTACTTGGATAGATAATAGCCCTATTCATTCTAGCTTCTACTGAATATAGCTGTTCAAATAGTTTGTCGCTACCACTCATATAACGAGGTGTTTTATGTATTTGATTCGCTATAGCTTCTTTTTTTACTTGCTGTGCATAATGATATAATCGGTCTTGGGTAATCGTTTGATAACCGGTCTCTTTATGACGATAAAAAGACGTGCCACCATGGTCTTGATTACATAAGTAATGCACAACAGCAAATTGATTACTTTGTGGGGTATCAATATGAGGCAGCATTTGCATAGGACGTAATTGTTTTACCGGAGTATCTGCAAGCGCTAAGGCGGATAGAACAGTTTTGGCTGCACTCGTTTGTGGACAGTCGAAAAACGAGTGAAACAAGGGTAAATATTGACGACATACCTGCTCACCATATTCGCTTGGCATTAACTTACGTTTACCCGGATAAAAATTCTTTTCATCTGCCTGAAAGGACGAACCATCTCCCGCAAACTCAACTAAATCAGTCACTGAATTGGCAAAGTTATCAATAATCAGTAAAGGGATTTTCTCATCACCAATTATATGCTTTGATAAAATTGCTTGGTTATTTACGCTAAAATCAAACATAGGTAACAACTAACAGTCTAGTTGTTTATTTTTCAAATCAATCAAATGATGAATTTGACCAAGCGAGGTAATTAGGGTGTAAATTGCTTGCAGCAGTCCAGCTTTATGCAAACTTGCTATTTTCTCAGCTGATAAGGCGGCAAGTTTTTCTGTATCAATGGTATATAAACCATTCAAGGTGGTACTTTGCTGATTAGCAAAAGTGATTTCCATTTGCATCACTTGCAATAACTCCATGCTTTGTAATTGCTCAAGTAACTTTTTATTTGCTAACTCGCCTTCTAATAACTGCGCAAGACAATACTTGGCTTGTTGAAAATATTCAGTGTCCACACCATCTTCGCTAAATAATGCCTGACCGTCATTGGAAACTATTGCTGGGCTTTCACTATCAAAACAGACAACATAATCACCAGCAACTTTTTGTTCACTGTTTTGTTCGGGGTTACCGACAAAAAATGGCTGCCGTCTAATTTGTAAAGGCAGATATAAACCTTGCCACTGACCACCTCGCCAAAATAAGTTTTCACCCGACTCAAAACCTAACATTGCAGCAACCACAAACTGCCCAGTATCTGCATTTTTAGTAATAACTAAAGGATACTGTACCGCCATACTGGTAAACTCAGCCATAACTGCGGGCACTAAGTGTAACCCCGCACCATGTAATTCAGCCTTAGCCGCATCTACTTTTAAGTTAAGGTGATTTTTATTATCTATCGCAACTAATTGTGCCATTTATTATTACTCTTTAAGTGATGCTAAATTTTCAAACGCTTATATCAAGTGGATCAGACATGTAACTAAATTCGACTAAAACCATAGCTTTTAATTTTATCTAATAATTCTCGGTTACTGGGTAATGACGATAACGCTTTATCAATTAAGACTTTGTTTTGTTTGAACTGGCCATCCGCAAAATCACAGTCATCGAACGCGTATGGAGTATGACAATAATCACTTTTAAAACCCATACCATAAAGTACATATTGATAACTAGCCGCAGGGAATACTTCATTATTACTGGTAAAGTCATGATCGGCTGGGGAACGATATTTCCACTCTGTCATTAAGTCTTGTAAGCTTTGTGGAATGGTTGCTGATTCACGATTATCGGTCCAAAAAGGTTCAGTTCGCTCACTTAAAATATAATGTAATTTTAAGAAATCAATAATTCTATCCCAACGGTATAACGCCGTTTCATTAAAACGTTTAGCAACAACATCCATCACCTCTCGAGAGGCGGGTAATTGCTCACTTATCATTTGTGCTGCCAGCTCAACCATGACTAGAGCAGAGGCTTCAAGCGGCTCTAAAAAACCTGCAGACAAACCAACGGCGACACAATTGTTTTGCCAAAACTTCTCTCGGTGACCGCTGACAATAGGGATTTTACGCACATTAAGTGATGAGAATTTATCGCCAACATATTCAGCAAGCACAGCTCTAGCTTCTGCTTCTGTTGAGTGTTTACTAGAGTAAACATAACCAACGCCACGACGGTGTTGTAGGCCTATATCCCAAATCCAACCGGCTTTTTGTCCTGTAGAGATAGTATGTGAGGCGATAGGAGAATCTTTTGAATCATATGGGACTTGTACCGCGAGTGCAGTATCGATAAATAAAATATCATCACACTTTTTAAAAGGTACCTGGTAATGTTTTCCTAATAACAGTGATGAAAACCCCGTGCAATCAACAAAAAGTTCTCCGGCAATATCACCATGATTTTGTGTGCTAACTGAAAGGATATCACCCTTATCGATAGTCTCGTCGATAATGTCTTTATCAGCACGATTAACGTCGCAATTAACACCCGTTACGTCATCAACAATATGAGTAACTCCAAGCTTTTCTTGGCAATGCTTTTGCAAAAATACGGCAAACTTTGCTGAGTCTAGATGATAAGCATAATTTGCTACATCAGAAAATTCGGCATGACGAATGGTTTTAGGTGCTAGACCTTGCTCACAAATGGCTTCTTGGTAACAAACTTCATTTGAGAATGAGTTCACATGGCTATTTTTCTGCTTTGTTTGTGTTTGCTTCGCTAACCAATGTGCCGCTAAATCTGTTTTCCCAAACCCTTGAGGTAAAACTAAGGGATGATAATAAAAGTCATCTTCAGTACCGTCAAACCACTTAGCAAACTTAGCGCCTTGTTTGAAGCTGGCCTCACATTCACGAATAAAATCACTTTCACTAATACCTAATGCTCTCAGCGTACTGCGCATGGTTGGCCAAGTACCTTCGCCAACCCCTACCGCAGGAATATTAGCCGATTCAATAAGAATAACGTTTAAGCCCTGCTCGGTATTACTTTTGTGTTTAGCCGCTAAACGCCCAGCCGTTAACCAACCGGCAATGCCCCCACCAACAATGACCACTGTTTTTGTTAATTTATTCATGATGTGCAACCAAGTATTTTATTATGCAGAGAAGCGGGTTATACGCATAGGCAAACAAACTCAACTCTAAATTTGCTTGCTTATAAATACAGAGAAGAAGACTTCTTCCTGAGAAAGAAGCCTTTATATACTAGTCAATATATACTAGAAAGAGCCACGTACACCGAATGAAATACGACGTCCGCTATCAACAACCTCTAATATTTGATTAGAGAATCGACCACGATTGTGCGTATATTCTTCCGTTAAGTTAATGCCTTCAACAAAAACGGTAATTTGATCCGTGAGGTCATAACTCGCGCTTGCATCCCACTGAGAATAGGCTTCAACATAAGTTACCCCATCACCACCACCTTGCGTAAGGCTTTGCAAAAAGGTATCACGCCAGTTATAAGCAATACGACCTTGAAATGCACCACTTTCATAGAAAGCGATAAGGTTAGTTGAATCACTTAATCCTGTTAACGCAAAAACTTGCGTGATATCTGCATTATCTAATTCAGCATCACTATTAACAAGCGTGGCATTGGCGAGCAGGCCAAAACCAGAATCAAAGGTATGTTGTGCCGCTAGTTCCCAACCATCAACGACAGCTGACTCACCATTACTTGGCGCGGTATTGGTAAAGACTGCAACTTGGTCATCTGCATCTGGTGCACTGACATCACTTCCTGTAGAAGGGTCAGTTAACAAACTACTATCAGCGGTAACAAAGGTTTTAGGATTTTTACTACTGGTTATAAAGTTAGCAACATGTTTCCTGAAATAACCCGCTGAAACATAACTAGCATCCGCGTAATACCATTCAATTGACAAGTCTAAGTTATCAGAGCTAAAAGGTACTAATGCAGCATTACCACTGGAAGACTGTAAGTTACCCTGGCGCACAGTATCTAACGACGTTATTGGACGCAAGCTACTTAAAGTAGGTCGTGAAATACTTCTTGATGCGGCAACACGAGCAACGAGTTCATCTGTGATTTCTAATTTAGTACTAAAATTAGGTAAAATTTGAGCATAACTGCTACTTTCATCAAAGTCTGAAGCTGGGCCATAAACCGCTAGCATTTCAGTTGCATCAAGAATATCTAATCGCTGAACATTAGCTTGTGTTGCGCCTACAGTGACATCAGTGCTTTCGTAACGGAAGCCACCAGTAGTATAGAGAGGCATACCTGCTATCTCGCCTTCAAAATCCAGCTCTAGATAAAAAGCAGTCGTTTCTTCTTTAACTTCAAAAGAGTTATTAGTTTTTACAGCGTTAAAATCAACGCCTTCAACTGCACCTAAGAAATCGAATAATGCTTCACCATCAAATTTTAACCATTGTGAAGGTGTACGACCGCTGCCACTAACATCACTTAAAAAGTCACTTCCTGCATCAAATACTTCTTGAGGGAAGGCGCTAACATCAGGGAAGTCTTGGTAATTACAGTAGGTACAATGAATTCCGCTAGTGGTATTATCCCAAGAATTTACTGTTTTGGTTTCAGTAGAATACATAGCACCAAAACGGGCAGCAGAGAAACCAGTATCTCCATCCGATAACCAAAGACTATCCCATTTTACTTGAGTAACAACATCCTCAATTTCTTTACTGTCTCGAATCATTACATGGGCACGACTGTTGGCGGGATCTAAATAATCAGAAACCCCCGTAGGTGAGACATAATCAGGACTATTTGGATCTTGATTAACACCATCTCCTTCTTGCTGACCACTGTAAATTGAAGGGTCTGGGGTTGCAAAGTCAGAGTAATAAGGCAAAATATTACCATCAACATTCCATTGAACTCGGTTGGCATAACCTAATAACGCTAAGCTACCACCACGACCATTATTTGGTTCTCTTTTAGCTGTTGAGTTACTTAAATCAAACTTCATATTTAAGTTATCATTAACATCCCAATCAAAGTTCAAACCAATAGAAAGTGAATCAGTTAAACGATCCGCTTTTTTAGCGTGAAAGTCAGTTGCTAAACCTGTTTCTTGATACATTGAAGTGATAGTACCATTGGCATCAACAACAGCATTTTCAACATTATCAGAAGTAAACCAATGACCATAAGATGTTGTATCAGATTTGACATCAAAGTCTGAATATAATGCATCTGCGGTAATGACAAGGTTATCTGAAGGTGCATACTGCAAGACTAAGTTTGCATTGGTACGTTCACGTTTTTCTGTGGTAACCAATGAATCAAAGTTTTGCGGAATAAATATATTACCGGTATATACGTCACCGGACTCTGTTACAGGAGCGCCTTTGCCGAAAGAAGAATTTTCACGCCAACCAGCACTTTGAGCACGATTTAATTTCGTTTCACGCTCTAAATACGAGATTGCAAATAAAGCACCAAAGGTATCATCATTAAAGGTATCACTTATCAAAAGTGACGCTTGTGGGGAGGTCTCTTCACTATTACCATCATAAGTTGCTTTGACACTACCCGCTAATTTAAAACCATTAATAGCAAAAGGTTTCGCCGTTTCAATATTAACCGTGGCGCCAATACCACCTGACTGTACCGTCGCTGATGATGTTTTATGCACATCTAGGGTTTTTACCATTTCGGCAGCAAGCGTATCAAAACTAAAATCACGACCTGGATCTTCAGAGGCTTGTTGTCGACCATTAACAAGTACTGTATTGAATTGTGGACCAAAACCACGCACGGTGATTTTTTGACCTTCACCACCCGATCTATCTATCGAGACGCCAGTAATACGTTGTAATGATTCTGCAAGGTTAGTGTCCGGAAACTTGCCAATATCCTCAGCAGAAATAGAATCAACTACGCCACTAGCTTCACGTTTTGTGTCTAAAGCGCGACCAAGAGCGCCTCTAATGCCTGTAACGGTGATTTTTTCAACGTCTTTTTCAGCTGTTTTACTGTCTTCAGCATGCGCTTGGACTGAAGCTGTTGACGCTAAAATTGCAATAATTGCTGTCGATAATGTATTTTTTTTAAACATGTTATCTGTCTTCCCCAAATCATTTTTATTATTTATGGAAAGCAGACCTTGACCACTCAATGTTGCAACTAACTCCGTATCCTCAAGTAAAAGTTTAATGGCTTGTTCAATAGAATAATTGCCAGTTAACTTATTTGCCGTTATATCACTTACTTTATCAAGTGAGAAAATGAGCGTTAAGTCGGCTTGCTCTGCAAATTGAGTGAGCGATAGATCTGCTCTTTGCTGAGGAATATTGAACGAATAGGTATTACTTAATTCAGCACTTTGAACATATGGAGCACACGCTAAAGCGAGTGTTGCTGCTATGCTAGCTGAGTTAAATTTTCGTTGTTCAATAACCTCAACAGTAAGTTTTTCACTTACAAATATTAAAGACGATTGAACAAGTTTTTTCCGCCAGTGCATCGGTAACCTTTTGTTATTTTTAGTGCGTTAATGTAGCCAAACTTAAAATCATTCTGACAAAACTATATTATATTTACTAGTTAATAATCTATGTGCTGGATATAGATGATGAAAGCTAAATTATGGTCTGGTAATAAAAATAGGGCTATATAAACGAGTATATACTTGGTTAAATTTACACGTGTCAAACCACCCTGTTGTCAATTAATAGCTTACTAACCATAAACTTAATTATTAGTAGTCATGTTGATAATTCATATAAAGTCAGCTGTGAACAACAATATACTCTCATGAAAACATAGGTAGATAATCATAATGTGAGGTGATTTCTGCACGTAAACAATAATTAGTTAGATATACCTAAGCGGGGCTTGCCTTTCATCACATCCTGTATATACTACCAGTAATACTGTGTAAATTTACAGGCTAAAGCTATGATAGATTCAACTACCGAATTACGCCCACTGACTAAACGACAGCAACAGATTTATGATTTAATCAAAGCAAAGATTCAAGATACAGGCATGCCACCTACACGTGCTGAAATCGCTAATTTTTTTGGTTTCAAATCAGCTAATGCCGCCGAAGAACACTTAAAAGCTTTAGCAAAAAAAGGCTACATTGAAATGCTTGCAGGCACTTCTCGTGGCATTCGCTTGGTTGAAGAAATGCTTGAAGCAGAAGGTTTACCACTGATAGGGCGAGTTGCCGCCGGTGAACCTATTTTGGCGCAAGAGCATATTGAAGAACATTATAAAATGGATGGTAATTTATTCCATCCTGCTGCCGATTATCTCTTGCGTGTAAATGGCGAAAGCATGAAAGATATCGGTATTCTAGACGGCGACTTACTTGCTGTGCATCAAACTACTGAAGTACAGAATGGTCAAGTTGTTGTTGCCCGTGTTGAAAATGATGTCACCGTAAAACGTTTCAAACGTGAAGGAAATGTTGTCTATTTGCATGCAGAAAATGAAGACTTCTCTCCTATTAAAGTCGACTTAGCTAATCAAGAGTTTAATATTGAGGGTATCGCCGTCGGTATTATTCGAAGTGGACGTTGGATGTAATCCATCATAGCCACTGTTACAGCATTCGTCATATTTATTACCTAATTACTGCGTAATAAATATGGCGTTTTTATTTATCTTCAATATTTTCCTTTCTAAATTTCCACGTGATTTTCTGTAATTCTTAAATCCCTTTATTAGATTTAATCAAAGCTAGTCCCAGTAGAGCTCACACTCTCTTTAGAGCTATTACTCCATTGAATTAAATGGCTTTTTTATAATTCCTCAGTTATAAAATGTTTGACCTAGATCAATTTTTAGCGTAATTCTATAAATAGTAACGCATACAAAACGAACATAAAAAGAATAAAAAGACGTCTGTTTGCTAATCCTGTCACACTAGTTCACTAGTACTATGACTGATTACTCTTTTACGTCGATAATTAACTTGATCTCTAAATTATGTATATTCGTCATGAACCGTTCTATATAGCGCAACCGTGGCTAAACCGAGCTCTTGTTAGTTGATAAAAATAATAATAACAACAACAGATATTCAGTTCAGTGAGTTATGAAGTACATTGCTGCACATCTGTTCTCTATCATTGAAAAGAGGAGATGCCGTGTGGGGAAACATAAGCTAATTTGGCTAGTGTTGGTCAGCCTATTTGCCAATTCAGCCTGGGCAGAGACGCAGTTAAACCTAACTAAAGGGGTTACTGCCGTTAGTAGAGACGTATATGATTTACATATGCTAGTGCTCTATATTTGTACTGCTATCGGTATTTTAGTTTTTGGCGCTATGTTTTGGTCGATTGCTTTTCACAGAAAATCTAAAGGTGCAAAGCCTGCTGATTTTCATGAAAGTACTAAAGTAGAAATTTTATGGACAGCAATACCCATTGTTATTTTAATCGCCATGGCAGTGCCTGCTACACAAACACTGATAGCGATGGAAGACAATGAGAACTCTGATGTTACGATTCAAATCACGGGCTCGCAATGGAAATGGCATTACAAATACTTTGACCAAGATATTGAATATTATTCTGTGCTTTCCACCCCTCGCGAGCAATACCAAAACCAACAAGAAACTAGCGCCATCAAAGGTAAAAACTATTTACTTGAGGTTGATAAGCCGCTTGTTATTCCTGCTAATAAAAAAGTTAGATTTTTAATAACATCTGATGATGTTATCCATTCATGGTGGGTGCCTGCTTTTGCCGTTAAACAGGATGCTAATCCAGGATTCATCAATGAAGCCTGGACTAGAGTCGAAGAACCCGGTGTCTATCGCGGTCAATGTGCCGAGTTATGCGGAAAAGATCATGGCTTTATGCCCATAGTTGTTGAGGTAAAATCAGCTGAAGATTATGACATTTGGCTCAATGAACAACAACAACGTATCGCCGCTGCAGCAAGTGCCGAACAAGACTCATTAAACGCTTCTGTATCAAAAGAAGAACTTATGCAATTAGGTGAAACAACTTACACAGCCTACTGCTCAGCTTGTCATCAACCAACCGGTTTAGGTTTGCCGCCGGCCTTCCCTGCATTAAAAGGTAGCCCTATAGCTACAACGGGTACGATAGAAGAGCACCTCAATATTGTCTTTAACGGTAAAGCGGGCACAGGTATGCAAGCCTATGGCAAACAATTGAGTTTAAAAGAGATAGCCGCAGTCGTCACTTATGAGCGAAATGCTTGGGGCAATGATACTGGTGATATCGTGCAAGCCTCTGATGTAAAGTCTGCTGTTGATAACACATCACAAGATGCTAAAGGAGTCGTCACAATTGAAACTAACGTTGAAGATGCGGTAGAGACAATGACTGAAGAAGCACCCGTTGAGGATTTAGCTAAAGTGTATAGCCAAGATGAATTAATGGCTATGGGCGAAAAAGTTTATATGACAGCTTGTGTTGCTTGTCATCAACCAACAGGTGCAGGATTACCTCCAGCATTTCCTGCGCTTAAAGGCAGTTTGATTGCAATGGGGGATATCGCTATTCATTTAGATATGGTGCTTAACGGTAGTAAGAAAAATCCTGCCATGGCTGCTTTTGGTAGTCAATTAACCAAAACCGAAATAGCCGCTGTTGTGACTTATGAGCGTAATGCTTGGGGAAATAATACCGGTGATTTAGTACAACCTGCAGCTGTTGATGCTGCTAGTGCGAAGTAGGGGGATATAAAATGACCACAGACGTTATAGAACAAGATTCGCACGACGAACATTATGGTGACCATAAAATGACAGGCATAAAACGCTGGCTTTATACCACTAACCATAAGGACATCGGCACCCTGTATTTATGGTTTGCTTTTATTATGTTTTTAACTGGTGGCGCTTTAGCTATGGTGATCCGCGCTGAGTTATTTCAGCCAGGTCTGCAAATAGTTGAGCCGGACTTTTTTAACCAATTAACAACTGTCCACGGGTTAGTTATGGTGTTTGGTGCCATTATGCCTGCATTTACTGGCTTCGCTAACTGGATGCTTCCTATGATGTTAGGTGCCCCAGATATGGCGCTACCTCGTATGAATAACTGGAGCTTTTGGATTCTTCCCTTTGCCTTTGCTATTTTACTTGGCTCTTTCTTTATGGAAAGTGGCGCGCCTAATTTTGGTTGGACCTTCTACGCACCATTATCAACGACCTACTCTAATGGCAGTACTGCTTTCTTCGTTTTTGCTGTTCATATCATGGGGATTTCTTCCATCATGGGGGCGATTAATATCGTTGTCACCATAATGAATATGCGCGCTCCTGGCATGACATATATGAAAATGCCTTTATTTGTTTGGACCTTTTTTATCACGGCCTATTTATTGATTGCCGTCATGCCTGTGCTCGCAGGTGTAGTGACCATGTTACTTACCGATACTTATTTTGGTACCAGTTTCTTTGATGCTGCTGGTGGTGGCGACCCAGTTATGTTCCAGCATATTTTTTGGTTCTTTGGTCACCCTGAGGTTTATATCATGATTTTGCCAGCCTTTGGCATTGTCTCTACCACTATTCCGGCGTTCTCACGTAAACGACTATTTGGTTATAGCTCAATGGTTTATGCCACATCGTCCATTGCTTTGTTGTCATTTATCGTATGGGCACATCACATGTTCACCACCGGTATGCCGCTATTTGGTGAGTTATTCTTTATGTATTGCACTATGCTAATTGCCGTACCTACTGGGGTGAAAGTATTTAACTGGGTCGCTACTATGTGGCGCGGTTCATTAACTTTTGAAACACCAATGCTGTTTTCAATCGCCTTTGTTATTTTATTCACCATCGGTGGTTTCTCAGGATTGATGTTGGCGATGACACCGGTCGACTTCCAATATCACGACACCTATTTTGTTGTCGCTCACTTTCATTATGTGTTGGTTACTGGCTCATTATTCTCTCTCTATGCAGGTGCTTATTTCTGGCTACCAAAATGGACCGGTCACATGTACAACGATACGTTGAGCAAGTGGCACTTTTGGTGTTCATTAATCTCTGTGAACTTACTGTTTTTCCCTATGCACTTTTTAGGTTTAGCAGGCATGCCTCGCAGAATTCCAGATTATGCACTGCAGTTTGCTGACTTTAATAAGTGGGTCAGCATTGGTGGTTTTGCATTTGGTTTATCGCAACTTATTTTCTTAGCGGTGGTAATAAAATGTATTCGCGGCGGCGAGAAAGCACCAGCAAAACCTTGGGATGGAGCAATCGGTTTAGAGTGGACGGTAGCAAGCCCTGCCCCATATCATACCTTTAGTACACCACCATCGCAGCAAGACATTGATAATGCTGACCAACACGAGCACTAACTTGTATGAGCACTGATGATGACAAAGCCAACATAAATACCCGTACAGGTATTAGTAATAACAATAAAACAGTAAGAAAATTACTGCTTGTCGTTGTTGCTATGTTTGGCTTTGGTTTTGCTCTGGTACCTTTATATGATGTGTTTTGTGATATTACTGGCCTAAATGGTAAAACAAATGATACTGCGGCGACTTATGAAGCTGGCGGCATAGATAAACTACGTACCGTTAAGGTGCAGTTTATCACCCGAAATGCTAAAGGTATTCCATGGGAATTTGAGCCGGTCATTAATGAAATTAGTGTCCACCCCGGTGAAATGAAATTAGTCTCATTTTATGCAAAAAACAATGCTTCTCATGACATTATCGGTCAAGCAGTACCGTCAGTGTCACCGGGTTTGGCAGCCAACTATTTTCATAAAATTGAATGTTTTTGCTTTACTCAACAACCGCTAGCTGCGGGAAAAGATGTTGAGATGAGTTTGCAGTTTTATGTCGATTTAGAACTGCCTGCAGATATAAATACTTTAACTTTATCTTATACCTTGTATGACATAACCGAGAAATCGTCATAGGGTTCTACTCGAAAAAAGGGATAGAAAATGACTAACAAAGAATACGAAAGTTATTACGTACCCAGCCAAAGCCACTGGCCAATTGTCGGCGCAATAGCACTATTTATGATTGCCTTTGGTGCGGCTAACTACGTCACCGACTTAGCAAATGAAAAAAGTGGTTACGGTGGATATTTGCTTTTGGCTGGTATTGCACTTGTGGTCTATATGCTTGTGGGTTGGTTTAGTGATGTAATTAGTGAGTCGCTAACGGGTAAGTACTCGCATCAGATGGATAATTCATTCCGCCAAGGCATGAGTTGGTTTATCTTTTCTGAAGTGATGTTCTTTGCCGCTTTTTTTGGCGCTTTACTCTATTTACGAGTATTTTCTGTGCCTTGGTTAGGCGGTGCAGGTAACAACGTATCAACAGGCGCCGTACTTTGGCCTGACTTTGTTGCCCAATGGCCTTTATTAACAACCCCCGACGGCACTACTACCACAGCCATGGGTTGGTATGGTCTCCCCTTAATTAATACCGTTTTATTATTAACGTCTTCAATTACCGCTCACTTTGCTCATAGTGCATTAATTAAAAATAATCGTGGACCACTTAAAGCATGGCTTGGTCTAACGATAGTACTTGGCTTAGCGTTTATGTTCTTTCAAGTAGAAGAATACGCGCATGGTTACTCTGAAGAAATGCGACTATTTCTAGATAGTGGCGTCTATGGTAATACTTTTTATTTACTGACTGGCTTTCACGGCATGCATGTTACTTTGGGTTGTATCATGTTGATAGTCATGTGGTTTAGAGTATTAAAAGGTCATTTCACCCCAGAAAATCATTTTGCCTTTCAAGCGGCAAGTTGGTATTGGCATTTTGTCGATGTTGTTTGGGTCATGCTTTTTGTTTTTGTCTATATTTTATAAGGCCTTATTTTTGCAGACTATCAATAAGCGGAAAAAAATATTTACCCAATCATTGATAAGAAGTGCCCTTTGGTTAGGGCTAACGATTATAGTGTTTGCTGGTTTAGTTAAATTATCTTTTTGGCAGTATAACCGCGGCTTCGAGAAAGAAAAACGTGCTATCCGTATTACCCAACTTAATCAGCAATCACCATTAACCCTAAGTGAAATAGTCAAATTATCGCAGGATAAGCAATTTACCGGTAAAGAAAGTATTAATGATTTTCCGGTCACTATTACAGGTCAATTTAATGATGATTTTGTATTTTTACTCGATAATCAGGTCGAAAATAACTCTTTAGGTTACCGTGTATTTCAAGTTGTTCAAACGCCGACTAATTCCGTATTAATCAATTTAGGTTGGGTACAAGGCTCAATTGATCGAAGCATACTTCCTGATGTTACTCCTCTAAATGGACAGCATAATTTTCGTGGTCATGTACGTATTATTGAGCAAGGAATAATGCTTACAGCACAAGATTTTACTCAGCCAAGTTGGCCATTGCGGGTACAACAAATTGAACTCGATAAATTTTCTGCGCTAATATCTCCGTTAATAGATAAGCCACTACTCCCATTTGTTATCTATGTAGACCCAGAAGACAACCTTGGTTATAAAAAAAATTGGCACCCTATGGTGATGCCCGCCGAAAAACATTTCGGCTACGCCTTTCAATGGGCTGCTTTAGCTACTGCGTGGTTGATATTAATGATTTGCTTGCGGATTAAAACACAAAAATCTGCTCGTGTTTCTTCCAAAAATGCACCTGATGCTTTACAGAATATTTAAGCGAAAACATTAACAATAATAATAGAAAAATAAGGCGTTAACATATGGCTAGGTCAATAAATACAGATGATTCAAGTAATAGCAGTACTTTAACCAGTACCAATAAATTAGACCATACTTCCAACCACGCCTCACAAAAGAGAAGTCGTCGTAGTTTACTCTTGTTAATTACGGTATTTATATTGCCAATATTATTAGCCAAATTAGCCTTAGACAATCAGTGGCTAAACCTAGGCGTAACAAATCAAGGTAAGTTATTAGCGCAGCCATTGACACTAAAAGAGTTGGGTATAGATGAGTCAGAACTTGCCAAACAATGGCTTATTATTTACCGACTACCTAATACATGTCCTGAGATGTGCTTACATAGCATTGAGACTGTACATAATAGCTATGTCGCCCTAGGAAAAGATATGCCGAGGGTGTCTGCAGTGTTACTCAAGGGGAACATTTTTTCTGCCCAGGAAAGCAAACAACTGGCCAAGAGTCAGTGGAAAATACTTGCTTTAACCCCACAAATGAACAATTTACTGCATGGGCCACAAGTACTTATCGCCGATCCTTTAGGTAACGTTATTCTAAGACATCAACTACCCGAACAAGAACAACTTCAACCGGCTTTTGGTAAAGCTATTGTCGCCGATATGAAGAAACTATTGAAATATTCTAAGGTGGGTTAACTCAATGACAGAACACAGTAAAAACACACAGACACTGCGACGTTTAGTGCTGACTAGTTTACTGTTAGCCGTTGTTGTTATTGGCTTAGGTGCTTATACACGTTTAACTCATGCGGGTCTCGGCTGTCCTGATTGGCCAACATGTTATGGTTTAATCGATGTACCTGAAACGAGTATACAAATCGCTGCTGCTGAGCAAGCTTTTCCTGAACGACCTGTTGAACCAGCTAAAGCATGGAATGAGATGATTCATCGCTACTTCGCTGGCAGTCTTGGTTTGCTTATCGCTGTAATAGCGATTTTTTCAATAAAATTACGCTTTTCAAAAAGCTCAAAAGTTAGATATCCGATATTTCTACCGCTATGTATTTTATGTATTGTTACCTTCCAAGCGGCATTAGGTATGTGGACAGTAACACTGAAATTAATGCCAATAGTGGTAATGGGACATTTACTCGGCGGTTTTACCACGCTTTGTTTACTATTCTTATTATATTTACGCATTAATGCTAGAAGCAAAAAAACTCAGGGAGAAAATTTAACTGAGTCACAACTTAAAAAGTACAGTGGCTATGCGTTAATCGGCATTATTATTTTAACTGCACAAATTGCCTTAGGCGGTTGGACCTCCTCAAATTATGCAGCAATGAGCTGTGTAGAGTTACCAATTTGTCAGGGTGATTGGCTATCCGATTTAAGTTTTGAGCAGTCCTTTGATTTGATTCCCCCAAAGCAAGAGAGCTATGAATTTGGACACTTGGCACATAATGAAAGAGTCACTATTCATGTTAGCCATCGTTTTGGTGCCATCATTACCGGCGTATTTCTCGCTTGGTTAGCCATCACTATTTATCTCAAAACCAAAACGCCATCTATAAAGAGTACTGCCACTATTTTATTAAGCTTATTAATCATTCAAATAAGTTTAGGGGTTAGCAATATCTGGTTTTCGTTACCACTTAAAGTGGCTGTCGCGCATAACTTAGTTGCCGCCTGTTTAATGCTGAGTTTAATTACTTTAGCTTATAAATTAAGACAAAATTCCAAGGAGTCTCTATGAGTAAAGTAATTAATAAAACCATAACACCTATGCCATCGGTGATTAATACCGGACACCATCACTTTTCCATTAGTAACATATTTGCTAATTGGCGTGCTTATTACGACATTACCAAACCTAAAGTTGTTGCCTTATTGGTACTAACGGCATTGGTTGGCATGAGTTTATCTGTTCCTGGGGCCTTACCGTGGCAACGGCTAATACCTGCGATGCTTGGTATCGGATTATTATCTTCTGCGGCAGCCGCTATAAACCATATTGTCGATGAAAAAATTGATACTGTTATGGGTAGAACCCATAACAGACCTCTGCCTGCAGGTAAAATTAGTGTTACCAATGCCATTGTATTTGCCACCAGCATAGCCTTGCTCGGCTTTATTATTCTTTATGCTTTAGTGAATCCACTGACTGCTTTTTTAACCTTAGCTGGCTTGGTTGGCTATAGTTTTGTTTATACCATGTATTTAAAGCGTGCTACGCCACAAAATATCACTATCGGCGGTTTAGCTGGTGCTATCCCGCCATTATTGGGTTGGACAGCTATGACCAATGAAGTGGTACCTAACGCTTTGTTATTAGTTTTAATTATTTTCACTTGGACACCACCACACTTCTGGGCATTAGCTATTCACCGTAAAAATGATTATGCCAAAGTAAATATTCCTATGTTACCGGTAACCCACGGTGTGAGTTTCACTAAAACACAAATACTGCTCTATACCGTCTTACTCTTTGTAGTTTGTTTATTACCTTATTTAGTTGGCATGAGTAATTGGTTGTATTTAATCGGGGCGTGTAGTTTGAATTTGATCTTTTTTGGCTATGCTTGGCAGCTCAAGTTTAATGCAAAAGAAGGAACCGCTATGGCAACATTTAAATTTTCCATCATTCATTTAATGTTACTTTTCATTATTTTACTGCTCGATCATTATTGGCTACCAATGGGCTAGATTTGACAATCAAGTCTCAGCATCACCAACGACTTAATATCTGTAACGTCTAACAATGGCATTAAACATAGGATTTCGATGAATAAACATATTTATACTATTATTGCTTTACTCTCAATCTGTGCCGGCGCGGCTGGTTTTTATCTTATTAATAAAACAAAGCAACTATCTCTACCTGAATATGCTTTGCATTATCAGCAGGCTCGGCCAATATCAGCCTTTACCTTAACGGATGAGTTAGGACAGCCTTTTAATAATGCGCAGTTACAAGACAAATGGTCACTGGTTTTTTTCGGTTATACCTCTTGTCCTGATGTATGCCCAACCACCCTACAAAACCTCAATTTCATTTATGAGGACTTAACTAACATTGCCAGCAATAGCCAAGTGTTATTAGTTTCTGTTGATCCCAAAAGAGACAGTAGAGAAAAGCTTGAGCAATACATTGGATATTTTAACCCTAACTTTAAAGCACTTCGCGCAGAGCACGATGTACTTTTCCCCTTTTCTCGAAATTTAGGCTTGATGTACGCCATCACTAGTAAAGAGGCAAGTAAAGGCGAAGTTGAAGTACCCGCAGGAGATGAAGACTATTGGGTTGATCACAGCGCTTCACTAGTCTTAATCAATCCCGCAGGGAAGATAGCGGCAATATTTAGGCCTGAGCAAGCTGTAGGTGAAGTACCTAGTATTGATAATGAGAAGTTATTAAGCGACTATCAAAAAATAGTCGCGCTCTATAAATAATTTAGGATAAAGCGTTTACTTTTTTATAAATGGTACCAGCTGCCATCATCTTTTAAGATAAACCATGGCTTAGAATACCAATAATAGCGACCTGGCTTACTAATGCTTGCAGCCGTGCAGTTAGCTCGAACTCTCCCAATTGGCAGGTCTTTGCTAAAATTTATACTGAAACTTTTATCATCATTCCACGTGATTTTTTGCTTACCTAAACCTGAAATATAGCAATTGAGGGCTGATTTATAAAAGTCCCCCGTTTCAATAACAAAATTAATGCTTTTAGCTTCTTTGTGTTTAAAGATTGTTTCAGCTTGTTCACCCTCTAAACGAATATTAAACGCCAATGAATTTAACTTATCACGTAAACCAGAAATTTTGTCATAAGGCTTTGAAGCAGGAAAACGGGGCACGCTGGTTAAGTCTGTCGACAAATCAATCGCGCCTGATTGTTGAGAAAAAGCAACAAAGTCATTTTCTTTAGCCCATGCTTGTATCGCTACATCATATTCACCATAAGGATAAGCATAATATCGCCAGCTTTGGCCGGTATTTTCTTTAATCACCGCTTCAGCTTTTAATAATAGTTCTGTTTGTTTACTCAGCCATTGTGTTTGCGTTAACCCCTCAGTAATTCGCGCCATAGAATCATGTTCATAACCATGGTTAGCAATAATCACACCTTCATCTGAAAGCGCTTTGAGCTGGATCCATGATAAATAATGGGAAGCATCATTTTTTTCGTTACGAGCGATAATGCCTGGATTGACATAAATGGTATACGGAAATGCGAACTTATCTAAGATGGGCTTAGCTTGCGTTAACACATCAATATAAGCATCATCAAAGGTAATAGCGACACTTTTATCGGGTAAAGCTTGTTGGTTTTTAATGCCTTCAATTAACTCAGATAAAGGCACCACTTTAAAATTATTATCTTTAAGATATTGTAAGTGCACTTCAAATTGCTTTGGGGAAATACTGGTGCTTGCTGGGGTGCTATCGCTAACATGATGGTACTGTAAAACTACTGCTGCATGACTGCTGAGCGCAACGCTCAATAATAATGAAACTGAAACTAGTGTCCGCAACATATACTTCATGGTATATACCTATAAAAATCAGATGAGATAAAATAACGTTTTTTACTTTAAAGCACTAGAACTTTAGGCGTTATTTTGGATTAAAACTAGCCGTACGATCAACTTAAGCACCTATTTTATCTGTCTTCTCGTTGATCCTATCAAATATTACTATACCACTGTACGGCTTAGTTGATACCGCCGCAATAAGACAGCTTGAATATGCATAATCGTTGAGTGGCATTAGCATTGGCGCCATACTCATCGCTACAAAAGAAAGTGCTTGATATCATTTTTTATCATCAAGTTCTTTCGGGGTAGGCTTTAAGTTTGGAATACTCGTACTACCCATCGCTTGACAGACAACACCAACAGCTACACAAAAAAAGGTAGTTGCGCCAAGCGCGGCTTTAATATCGGCTTCAACATCATTGCCATAAATAATTGTTACCACTGCGCCAATAGCAGCCAAGCCAAAACTTCCTTTTGCGATGATTGACGATATTTTCTGCCATAATCGCTTTGGTGGATGTGCTACCGGAAGGTGATGCGCAGGAGTTTCTTTCGACATAAGGTAATTGGCTTAATGAGGTAACAGTAGAGGAATACTAACATGCCAAGAGGTATCAAGCTTGATGCCGGTCAACTATTAATTCATCGTCTGTATGTGTTGTGTAATCAAGTGTTACTTAGTGTTACTCACAGTGAAATACTCAATGATCTTAGCGAACATAATGCCACACGCCAAACCTGCAACATTCGCAGCCATATCAAGCCATTCGCCATACCGATTAACATAAGGCTGAATCAATTCAATAGCACCACTAAAGCCAGCAAAGCCTAACGTAATCCATAACCAGTATTTAGGTTTTCGTAATGCTACTGGGAACATTAATGCGCCATAAGAGATGAAATGATGCGTTTTATCACTACCCGGGACTTGAGGTAAATATTCAGCAGGCCATAAAGACAAAGTAGCGATAGCAGTAAGTAAGAAAACAGTTAAGTGAAGCCAATATTGTTTTATAAAATCAGTTATTAAGATCATTTAATGGGAATTTTTTTCGGTTGGACGTTTATTAGCGGGTCGAGTTCGATAAAGAATATTTAACCAACGATTGGCAAAAATACCCAGATATCCCCATGCGGCCAATAAGCAAGCGATAGCCAGTGTTATGATGCCAACAATTTGCCAAAGGTGGTGATAAAAGTATCCCAACGCAACAAAGAGTAAACCAATAACAAAAAGGCCAAGTCCACGTAAAAACAGCGTTAAACTGTATTGTGGATTTTGGCCTATTTTTTCTAATATTTTATTCATACAAACTAAATTTTAGTAATACGAATGGTCACCGCGTTCATGCTCTGTAGCATCTTTAACGCCTTTAATTTCGCCAGCCATTAATTCAATTAATTGCTTTTCAATACCATCTTTTACCGTAACATCAATTTGTGCACAGCCATTACAGCCACCACCAAATTGCAATACAGCATAACCATCGTCGGTAATTTCGACTAAAGTACACTCGCCGCCATGACCTGCTAACTGAGGGTTAACTTCTGCTTGTAAGAAATAATGCACGCGTTCAAATAGTGGAGCATCATCAGCAACTTTACGTAATTTAGCGTTTGGCGCTTTCAAAGTAAGCTGTGAGCCCATTTGATCCGTGGTAAAATCAATTTCTGCGTCTTCTAAAAAACCTTTGCTGTCAGCATCAACCATCGCTGAAAAACCTTCAAATGGCAGTTGAATATCATCGGCTTCAACCGCGTCAGGTGGACAATATGAAACGCCACATTCAGCTTTCGCTGTGCCAGGATTTACAACAAAAACTCGAATATGGGTACCTTCAGCTTGTTGCGAAAGTAATTTAATAAAATGCTGTTGAGCATTTTCTGAAATAGTGATCATGGTGTTAGCTCTCTTTCTCTCGGATACTTTTATTACTTTAAAATTACTTTAAAGTAATCAGTTGAAAAAATACCTGACTGTTTTACTCAAGTATGACCATTTTACGCTGCTATTTAGTTATGTGCTAATGATTTTTACGCTTTTGTTTGATACTTTATATAAGTCAAATACCGAGGTCATCTAGATGTTACTTTTACGAATTCTGATTTTATCCATTACGCTGCTCTGTTCTAACTGTATTATTGCCATGCCCGCGCAAGATTACTTACCGGCAGGTAGCAAATTTAATAGCAAAATATCCTTACCAAGTAGCAACTTAGGATTTGAAATTGGCCAACGCCATGTTAGACATGATCAACTAAAAAGCTATTTTTATCAGTTGGCGAAGGACTCTGAGCGGGTAAATATTACCTCTATGGGAAAAACATCTCAGCAACGAGAACAGTTACTCGTTACCATTTCTAGCTCTGAAAACTTAGCAAATCTATCGAGTATTCTCAGTGAACGTAACCTGTTTTCTCAAAAGAAAGGTCAGCTAGATAATCAAAAATCCGACAAAGCCCCCTTAGTTATTTGGTTAGGTTATAGCGTGCACGGTGATGAAATAAGTGGTGCGAATGCAGCCATGATAGTTGCTTATTATTTAGCAGCCAGTACCGATGCAAAGTTGGTTGAATTACTTGCCAATACTGTGATCGTATTAGAGCCTAGTATTAACCCTGACGGAATGGATAGGTTTGTTAATTGGGTTAGTACTTATCGCAATTCTACTGACAATAGCGATGCCAACCATATAGAACACCATCAAGGCTGGGTTACAGGGCGAACCAATCATTTCTGGTTTGACTTGAACCGCGACTGGTTATTACTCTCTCAACAAGAAAGCCAACATCGATTAGAATATTTCCACCAATACCAACCCCACGTTGTTGGTGATTTTCATGAAATGGGTCATAACAGCAGTTATTTTTTTCAGCCTGGCATCCAGAGTCGTACCCACCCACTGACACCGAAAAGAAATGTTGAACTTACTACCACGCTAGCAAAATTTCATGCTTCAGCATTAGATAAACAAAAACGTCTTTATTATAGCGAAGAGAATTTCGATGATTTTTACTACGGTAAGGGCTCAACCTATCCTGATATTAATGGCAGCATAGGTATATTGTTCGAGCAAGCTAGTGCTAGAGGAATGCAGCAAGAAACAATCAATGGCTTACTGACGTTAGAGTTTAGTATAGAAAACCATGTGACCACCTCCCTCTCTACCATCAATGGTGCTTGGGAAAATAGAAAGCAATTAAAGCAATACCGCAGTGAGTTTTATCAACAAAGTAATAAACTAGCAAAAAAAGAAGATTTTACCGGCTATTTACTGCACGAAGGTAGCGATAAATTTCGCCTCAATACTTTGTTGTCAAAACTCGCGCAGCATAAAATTAAGGTTTATCCGCTGATCGCTGACTTTGAATTTGAAGATACTGAATACCAGAAAGATAACAGTTATTACGTACCTCTTGCACAACCTCAGTTTCGACTAATTCAAGCTTTGTTTAATCAACAAACTAACTTTAAAGATAATACTTTTTATGATGTTTCGGGTTGGACAATGCCGTTAGCTATGAATATTGAATCTATCCCAGTAAACCGTACTCGTAGACTAAAGTTGGCGAAACAAGCGTGGGCCATGCCTTCAACGACCAAACCAAACAATAAAAGCATATCAGCGTACGGCTACATTTTTGAATGGCATCACTTTTTAGCGCCTAAGTTACTCAATAAGCTTCTAAATAATAATATCAAAGCAAAAGTAGCAACTAAGCCTTTCACAAGTTTAATCAATGGTGAAACCAAGCAGTTTGAAGCGGGTAGCATAGTGATTCCTGCTGGCATTCAACAGATCGAAAATTGGCAAGAGACATTAATTTCCGCCAGTAATAGTGCTGGTATTAAGTTGAGCAGTATTAGTACCGGTTTGACCATGAAAGGGGTTGATATTGGTAGCAGTTCATTAAAGCCAATTAGTAAGGCTAAAACACTTTTATTAGGGGGTGCTGGCATATCTCAATACGAAGCAGGTGAAGTCCGCTTCTATCTCGATGAAACACTTAATATCCCACTATCTATTATCGACCATAATCAGTTAAGACAAGTCGACTTATCGAGCTATAGCCATATCATTCTCGTTGATGGTGATTACCAGCACGTTACTGATGATACTGCGAAAAAAATCAAAGCATGGGTTAAACAAGGCGGGGTGATAATCAGTCAAAAGCGTGCGTCTCTTTGGTTAGCCAAACAAGAAATATTACGTGCTAGGTTTGTTACTAAAGAACAGATAAATCAATTGTTTGATGATGAAAAACTCAACTATCAAGATAAAGAAAGCCTCGCTAGTCGTAAACGCATTGCGGGCGCTATTTTCCAAGTACAGTTAGATACTAGCCATCCGCTCGCTTATGGCTATCAACAAAGCTTATTGCCTTTATTCCGTAATAGTAATTTGATAATGGAACATCCCCAACAGCCATTTATAACCTTAGCAAAATATACGCCAGCACCTTTACTCAGTGGTTATACTGACAAAAACTTGGTTAATCGATTAGCACATAATGCCGCGATTGTTGCTCACAATGTCGGCAAAGGCCGAGTAATAGCAACAACAGAGGTACTAGCATTTAGAGGTTATTGGCATGGGAGTGCAAAATTACTCGCTAACAGTTTATTTTTTAGTAAAGCTTTTTCTGCGCCATATAAATAATTTGATAAAAGATTAACTAATCACGGGTCCATTATTCTTCGCATTAGGCACTGTTAAACAAACCGTTACTAAGGTAACGGTTTCAACGCCAGCTTGTTTTAACAGTTTGCTTATCTCACTGACTGTGGTGCCAGTTGTGACCACATCATCAACAATCAAAACATGTTTTATATGGCTTCCTAACTTTCTTTGTAAAGCAAAGGCGTTGGCTAAATTTTTTCGTCGTTGACTGCCCGTTTTTCCCATTTGGCTATCATTGTTTTTTACTCTCAGCACTAAGTTGGCGTCATAGGGTAATGATAATGTCTCGGCAAAAGTCTTTGCAATGAGATGCGCTTGGTTATAACCACGAACCTGCCATTTCTTAATATGTAGAGGTACTGCTAGCACTAAATTAATGGGGGTAATGGTTTGATTCATTATCATTGCTTGCCACTGAGCACAAAGTAATACACTAAATAAACTTGCTAACTCGAAACGCCCTAAGTATTTCATTTGAGCTAACCATTTATTAAAGGGGTAAATATAAGGTGATAACGCAAATAACTGTTCAAAGTGAATATTGGGTAACGCACGGTGAACCGCAGGCCAACGTAGTAAATTACCTGCGATTAGACTTTGATTGAAATAGGGCAAATCATTTACACAGGACTGACAGAGTAGTGCTTGTGATAACGAATAACCAAGTAGATAGCTATCACTGACGTTTGCGCCGCACAAATCACAGCAGCTTATACTCTTGAGTGTATCGATGTAATACCGCTTAAATATATTTGAATCTAGCTTCCATGCCATATTGCTTACCTTTTGCCTTATGATATAAACTAATACCATGATAATTATAGTGCAGTAATAAGCATGGCAAAAAGCTTAACATTTTCCACATTTCCTCCTAATAACACACTAAAAAAAAATGTAATTCCTATTGTTCTTCTTCATGGTTGGGGGTTAAATTCAGGTGTTTGGCAGCCACTGTTAGAGTTATTCCATAGAAACGATGAGAGTATCTATCAGCTCATAACCATTGATCTACCAGGCTTTGGTATCAATAGCGCTGTTGATATAAAACCTTACTCTTTAGCAAATATTTGCCATCATATCGAACAAGTAATTGACCAACCGGCTATTTACCTTGGTTGGTCATTAGGCGGCTTAATAGCGACGGAAATGTCACTTAAGTACCCAGAAAAAGTATTAGCATCAATTACTGTTGCCAGTAGCCCATATTTTGTCGAACAACCGACAGATAACTGGCCAGGTATAAAAGAAAATGTATTAGAGAGCTTTCATAAACAATTAGCACAAGATACTGCGAAAACAATTAGTGGTTTTTTAAAGATTCAAGCAATGGGCAGCCCTCATATCCGACAAGACTTAAAACTAATTACCCAGTTAGTTATGGCACATACTCTCCCTAGTCAGCAAACTTTAGCTGACTCACTCGCGTTATTAAGTAACAGTGATTTTCGCCTACATTTATCAAAAATCAAACAACCACTTCTACGGTTATACGGACATAACGATAGCTTAGTGCCCAAAGAAGTAATGGAAAAAATCAGTTATTTAGCACCAAATAGTGACCAACACTTATTTGCTGATGCTTCTCATGCACCATTTATTTCTCACCTTGATGATTTTTATCAGGTATTAGTCGTTTGGCTTGATTCACACTTTAACTAACAGCATAAAGGATAGTTACCCTCTCTAGGGTAATTTCACCTTTACTTTTTCGTTGTTTAGATTAATAATTAACCAATGTAGCTTATTGACAATAAAGGCTTACCTGTGGAAATACCATCTGCAATGAATTCAGGTTTACAAGGTTTACAAAATGCGAGAGCAACAGGTGATCAAGCTGCTGAGGATATTGTCGCCAGTACTACTTTGAGTAATGAAACACAAAAGAATCCTGCTAATAACGGTGAGGTTAATACTGAGCTAAGCAATCCAAGTCGCAATAATGAATTGCCTGATTTAAACCAAGCGATAGTCAATTTGAAAGTGGCTGAGTATCAAACTAAAGCTTCAACAGAAGTGATTAAAAGTGCTGATGATTCACTAGGCACCCTCCTTGATGTAACCGCCTAAGCTTACTTAGCAATTAATTTTACTTATGAATATAACCCCGCATACAGCAAACTTACCCTTAGCCACCGTAGTCAATCCGCCTACGGAAGGCTTGCGTCGAGAGAATCATCAACGAGAAATTATCACCAAAGTTGCTGCTACCAATCCATCCGCTGCTGATAAAGGTGTCGCTTCAGATAAAGATCGAGCTCGTACACCTGCTCAAGCAAACGAACAAGTCGATTTTGCTAATTTAAGAAAGCAAGCAGAGCATGCTGCCAGTTCTATTTCTGAGCAAGAAAATCAACAAGACAATCAACAAGATGATCAACAAGGTAAGTCTCAGCAAGACGAGCAGAATTCTAAGCAAAACCAAGAAGACCAACATTCGAGCACTAACAGCAGCACTTCAGAGAACGATAGAGCTGAAACAAACAGTAACCAAGTGCGTGCTGACGAAAAAATTATTACTCAGTTGCAACAAAGAGATAAAGAAGTCAGATCGCATGAGTTAGCTCACGCAACGGCAGGCGGTGCTGCCACAGGCTCACCTTCATATACTTTTGAAATAGGGCCTGACGGGAAAAAATATGTAACGGATGGGGAAGTTGCAGTAGATTTAAGTAACGTAGCAGGTGACCCACAAGCCACTATAGTTAAGATGCAAAAAATACACGCTGCAGCAATGGCACCAACGAATCCATCAGCACAAGATACTCGAGTAGCAGCTAGCGCAGCACAAAATATTCTCGCGGCACAATCAGAGTTATTAGCACTCAAAGGTAATGAAGCAACTCAATCAGATTCAGCAGATAAAAGTCTGAATACACAGATAAATGCTACTTCAGCTTATGAAAACAATCATGATAAAAGAAATGAATTTGATGCATTAATTAATCAAACATTATCCGCACAAGATGCTGTAATCTCTGACTCATCGAATCAAAAGCTAGCCTCAAATCTAGGTGTAAAGTCTGTACAGACAAGTGACGTTCAACAGCGAGCACAACGAATTGAAAGCTTTTACTTCACTGTCAGTCAAGGTTATGAAAAACCTGATAACTTTCAATTCAAAATAACAGCATAACTAGAATTAAGCTGTTTCTGCCTCTTCACGATATCTTTGCTGGTACACATCGCGAGCGTGATTAAGTTCACTAATTGCATGTGCTTTAGTATACGGACGTAGGATAACTAATATTTTAAGTACCCCCTGGTAGAATACTGAATCATTCACTTCATTCACTATGGTCTGAGTTTGATGAAAACTAACCCAAAAGGTATTAATCAGACGTAAAATACTGACAATATCAGCCAACTCATCATCATTAAAGTCAATATAATCAGCAGCTCTTAATGAAATAAGAAGTTGACTAACGCGTTCTGAAATGGACTGTTGCACTTCAACATATTTTTCTCGCAAAATCGGATTTTTATCCAATAGCACAGGTAGATTGCTATAGAAGAAACGAAATTTCATTGTCGTTTGAAAAACAGAATCCATATACAAAATAAGTGAATCTAATGGTTTTACTTCTGAAGAGACCTTTGGCAAAGTCTCTAATAGCAAGCTACGTGCGTACTCTTCGTAAATAGATAAAATAATGTCTTCTTTATTACGGAAATGATAATACAGATTACCAGGGCTAATGGCTAAGTGAGCAGCGATATGGTTAGTGGTAACATTACGCTCTCCTTGCTCATTAAATAATTCAATACTGGCTTGGATTATTTTATCTCGGGTTTTCATGTAGCTACTTCTTAATTTGATTTGATTAAAACTAGCTCAATAATACTATCAAAATTCAGTATATATAAAGCGTTTTGAGTAAATACTTTAGGTTTATTTGCTTTTTTTTGTGATTATTTATTCAATTTTGTTGATTATCGATGACTTAGCAGAAAAATTGAAAACATAAATACTTGTCAGTACGTTACTTATCCCATTACAATGACACCTAACAACCGTTAAAAAATACAATAAATAATTATGATAAGAGCTATATATCCGGGTACTTTTGATCCAGTAACTAATGGCCATAGTGACCTAATTGTTCGTGCCAGTAAGTTATTTAGTGAGGTAATTATTGGTGTAGCTTCAAGCCCCAGTAAACAGCCTCGTTTTGATTTAGAACAACGAGTTGCCATGCTTGAGCAGGTTACCCAGGACCTAACAAATGTAACTGTTGTTGGCTTTAGTGGTTTATTAGTTGATTTTGCTAAGCAATATCAAGCTAAGGTACTTATTCGTGGCTTACGAGCCGTCTCTGACTTTGAGTATGAATTTCAACTGGCCAACATGAATCGTCGCTTATCCTCAGAACTTGAGAGTGTATTTCTAACACCAGCAGAAGAGAATTCATTTATTTCTTCAACCTTGGTAAAAGAAGTCGCCCTTCACAAAGGTGACGTTGGCCAATTTGTTCACCCTGTAGTAAAAGCGGCGCTCGATAAAATCTAACGATTAATCCTGTTGACAGCTAGGACAAAAAACAGAGCTACGATTAGACTGTCTAATTTCTTGTAATTTTGTTTTGCAAGTCACACAGGCTTCTCCTGCTCGGCCATATACCATAAGTGATTGAGCAAAATAACCAGGTCGACCATCGGCTTGGGTAAAATCCTTAAGCGTAGTGCCGCCCTGTGCAATCGCAGCACTCAACACTTTTTTTATAATAGTCGTTAAACTGTTCATCCGGTGTTCATCAATATCTTTTGCTTTCGCTGTCGGTAAAATTCCCGCTTGAAACAGTGCTTCATTAGCATAAATATTACCGACTCCTACCACGACATGGTTATTCATTAAAAAAGTCTTGATAGGTACTTTGCGATTTTTTGCTTTACTAAACAAATAACCCTCAGCAAAGTCATCACTTAATGGCTCTGGCCCGAGTTTCGCTAATAAGCCGAGTTCATCTTCATCATTAGCTAGCCATAACACTGCACCAAAACGGCGAGGGTCATTCAGTCGCAAGCTTTTGCCATGCTTAAAAACTAGATCAAAGTGGTCATGTTTCGCTACAGGAGTATCTTGTTCAATTACTCTAATGGTACCGGACATGCCTAAATGCAATAATAAAGTCCCCGTTGAAAAACGCAATAATAGATATTTTGCACGTCGCTCAACCTTGAGCACAGGTAAACCAACAACAGAACAGACTTCATCTGGAATAGGCCATCGTAAGCGCTTATTACGAATAATGACCTCACTGACCTCCTGAGCTATAACATGAGGGCTTATACCTAAGCGGCACACTTCTACTTCGGGTAATTCTGGCATAATCTCTCCTCGTGAATATAATTGTAGGCGTTATCTAGTGAATCTAATCTTTACAAACTAACAGGTAATAGTTGTTGGGCTAAGGTTGCAGGTAGTGCTAACCAGACATTATCTCGTTGCTGATAAACTAATAATTGATCGTCTAATGGGTATAATATAAAAGTTCTTACCTGTGATTCACCAGCTAAAGCAATTTTTACTGCAACACCTTGAGCACTATCAATCATAATTTCAGCTGCCTGTACTAAGCCACTACTCTGTTGCCATGCAAACATCATCTGCTCAATCTGCTGTTCCGATTTTTCCAGCGTTATACCCTTAGCGGTTAATTGCCAACTACGACCCACGCGTTCTAATAACACACGTTGGCTTTCTGAAAAATCAATCGCTAACGTTAAAATAACACCATGCTGTGGCAAAATTAATCGCTCACCATTGTGAGCACTCTCTTCATTAGGAAAGAGCTTATCGTTAGTCGCATTGATTAATAAAATTATAGTCATAACTGAAAAAATAATGACATTGTTCCAGCCGGTCCGAGATAATTTCATACAAATTATTCCAATAAATCTAGTAAATATATCATACTGAAGTCTTCACTGAATAGCGTGAATAACTACTGCACAACTCAAAGATATATACTTAATGCTATTTTTCAGGCATAAAAAAACCCGGTAAAACCGGGTTTTTTATAAAAACAAAAATTAATTACTTAATTTTAGCTTCTTTATAGATTACGTGCTTACGAATGGTTGGATCAAACTTTTTGATTTCCATTTTTTCAGGCATAGTCTTTTTATTCTTATCTGTAGTATAAAAATGACCAGTACCAGCACTAGAAACTAAACGAATTTTATCGCGCATAATAATTTCCTTAAAATAAAGTTATTAAACTTTTTCGCCACGGGCACGGATGTCAGTTAATACAACATCAATACCTTTTTTATCGATAATACGCATTCCTTTCGGAGTTAAACGTAATTTAACGAAACGATTTTCACTCTCAACCCAAAAACGGTGAGATTGAAGGTTAGGTAAAAAACGACGACGAGTCGCGTTTCTTGCGTGAGAACGGTTGTTTCCAACCATTGGCACTTTGCCTGTTACTTGGCAAATTTTAGACATGTGAGTACTCCAATATTAATTTCAGCTCGAGCTATTTGTTCCCCAAGACCGTCGTCTCGGGATCCTGAAAAAGGTGGCATATTATAGAGAAACTGAATAACGAATACTAGTCTTAATAAAAAAATACTAAAAAAACAGTATTTATCAAATTTTTTCATATAGTTAAGTAGGCAATACAAAGATGAAACTCACTTGAATTGTGAGCTTTCGACTAAATCTTGTCTCTTTCAAGTGTAAAAATCCAACAAAAGTTAAACAATCAACCGATTCCAGATTGTAGTAATTTCTTCAATTGTTCGTTTTGTTCTTTATTACACAATTCATCAATCAGAATACGCAATATATGTGATTTAGCTAAATCTGAACCTTCAGATAAGCCTTGTAACTGTTCTATTGCTTCTTCACTTAGCGTAAATGTTGCTCGCCTAAAAGGTTTAACAACTCTAGCTCTAACACCTGCTTTGACTTCTACCGCCTGCTGATGTTCTATTTCAGTCATTTCAACATAACGCCTAGCTTCGCTAATCGCTTGTTTAAGGCTCAGCTTATGACTCGCCTGTTCATTATTTGTTAATTCACTAACAATTTTAGGCGTACCTTTCGCGTAGTTTTCAGCATCCGAAATAAATTCATCAATGGTGAATTTTTTCTTTTTTTCTTTGCTATCCTTGCCTTTCTTTAAATCAGTTAAACTCATGTAAATTATCCGGTTCCATCGCCAATAATTCTTCGGCAATAGTCATCATCTCATGGGCAGCTTTACCTGTAGGGTCTATTTCAATAACAGAAGAGCCCTGCTCTTCACTATCATCATAAATATTTCGATTATAGGTTATAGCATCTAAAACATTAATACCATAGGATCTGCATACCTCTTTTGCCTCAAGTATCCTACCCATCTGGTTTGGTAATGCAGGACATTGAGTTATCACAAAAGAAGCCATCATTTTCGGATTCACCATTTTGCAAGTACTGAGCATGTCTTCCATATGGGGCACTGTTTTTAAATCTCGTCTTTTGGGTCTTAAGGGAATAATTACATGGTCAGCAACTGACATAGCAGCGCGCAAAGCGAGGTTATCTTGGCCACCACAATCAACAATAACATAATCATAGTGTTGTACTAGACTCAGTAAATCATTACGAATTTTTCCATACAATTGAATACAGTTAATTGCGGGTAGTGATGGGTCACTATTTCTTGCTTGGATCCAATCAGAAGTTGTTCTTTGGGGATCGCAATCAACCATTAGGACAATTGCTTTTTTATTTCCGGCGAAATATACTGCGAGATTCTGTGCCAAACAACTCTTACCACTGCCACCTTTTTCACCACCCACTAAAATCATCATACCCTTTTATCCTTTACTACTATCAAATTAACATGCTGCAGTATTATAACTGCAATCTACGGCTTACAAAGTTAAGTGCAGCTCAATCTCAATGAACTATTATTTCACTTTATATACGTACAAGTTCTGTTGGTAACACTAGTCATTGCTATCTAATGTCAACGCAACTTCATACCAACCATTTTCTTGCTTAATACATCGCAACACCTTGCCATAAAGTTTTTGACTGTTAGTACTAGCAGATTTAAACTCGATTGTGACGGGGGTTTGCAAAGGTAAAAACTGATCACAATCAATCTTTAATCCGCCACGAGAGAAATCAAGACAAGCTATTTTCTTACTCCGCTCTTTACCTTGTCCATCTAACCAAATAATATCAACTAACTCTTTTTCCATATCTAAACGGAATGATTGGCGACGATCCATCTCATCACTACTCTCTGTCATCAGATAACCCTTATTTTTCTTAGTTATTACTTTTAATATTATTAACTTACTCTATTAACAATAATTGCCTTTAAGCTTTTTAGCAACTTCTCTACCTGTTTTTATACTTATCAGAAAAAATTATACAAGTTCTCCATGCTCAGCAAATGAATAACATTGATTACCTGCCACAATAATATGGTCCAATACTCGTACATCAATCAATTGTAGCGCTTGAATTAGTTTGTCTGTTATTTGCTTGTCGGCAAGACTGGCCTCAGCAACACCAGAAGGATGATTGTGGGTTAAAATGACTGCTGCCGCATGATGATTTAGGGCTTGTTCTACCACAACTCGAGGGTAAACCGACACTAATGCACAATATTTATTGAGAACACTATGAAAGTGCTGCATACAAAGACTTTCTAATAGATCAGGAAAAATAGTTTTTTTGCATAAATAAGATGAGAATATGCGATTAAGTTCTCAACATTAATGTTAATATATGCAAGTCAATAATGAAGCATACTTGGATTAGAGTAACTCGGTTATATAGAGTCATTAACAATACTCAATTTAAAGATCACTTTGTGCCATTAGTTAGCTTTTCCATCGCAATCAGTTGTGTATGGAATAGGCGATTAATTGGCATCAAGGATATTTATTATTACCAGATGCTGACCGATTTACATCGACTTTTCAACACATTGTTCTCGCTTTGCTGCAAGCTAGTTATTTTCTTCGCTCTAGCGCATTCCCAAGTATCTACGGGGTACATTTTATCCCAAGCAGTCATTAGTTGGCGTTGTGTTTTACTCATGGTATATCGCTTGTAAGCACCATCCATGTATAGGTACGTGCGAGCTATTCTGCCTCTAGCACTGACGGGCGGTTCAGCTTTACGGTTATCTATCTTCATGGCACAACTACCAAAGTCACTTGTAGCACTAGGTAGCATAGTGAAGTTGTAATTACTTCTAAGCGCGTTCACAGCACCTATAGCAGGATAAAGGTTAAACATGTCAGCTTGCATATAGCGATATTCAGTGTTTACTTTCTCAGCACACTTACGGCCTTTAAATGCTTTACCTTGACTACTGATGCATTGCTTATCTCCATCACGCCACTCGCTAAAAGTACGACCGAAATTCTCAGCTGGCACAACATGTTCCCACTCGATCTTTTTAGCGCGCTTAACATACTTAGTTGTAGTGAAGCCTGAAGGTGGCGTTACATTTTTCTTAGCGTCAAAAGTAGCACCGCAATAAAGTGTTGTTCGGTGATTGTTGTAAACCTGCTTTTCTAAGATCTTCTTAGCTTTGCTAAATGATTGTACCTCTTGGTTGGCTGCTAAAGCTGGTGTGGTGATCAAAGTTGCTATTAATAAGCTTATTATTGTTTTCATTATCGTACTTTAGACTGAATTATTGAGTGAATATGCCAGTAATTGCGAACTAGTACAATGCATTAACTTGTTGTCTGCTAATAAAGAAGTGTTAATAGCTCCACAGAGCCACTCTGACAGAAAGGATGGAGGTTCTATACATACATGAAGGGGTGCTGTTAGTGGCATCTCGTTAAGCCAACTTGGCTAGTATCTATTGTCAACTTGTGCGCTAAACGGAATAAAAGTAGTCAAAATATCAACTGTCAGCTTTCTGATCATACAGCGGACATCAATTTATAAGTTCTATGGCACTAAGGGGCACAAAGCGCCGTATAGTATATTTTCATTTTTAAGTAAAAAATCCTCTGTTCCGAAAAATAGTTAAACCACGCCAGTAATGGTTTTAGTTTCTACTCTCGTATTCTCTTGGTGGTTAACTTCTTTTCTAAATTTTCTATTGAACAATGTTGCCATAATTGAGTATTCTATATTTCAGGAACAGGTTTTAACTTATTGTTGAATGTTATTTTCATAAGAAACAAAGAACGTACCTTTAGCTAGCGGACCTTGTCTGTTTTCAAAGCGGTGGGGTGTAGACGCCTTAAATTTTATTGCCTGCCCAGCTTTTACCTCAATTTTTTTAGAAGAAAGAAAAAGGGTCAATTCTCCTTGTTCAACCCATATGTATTTCACGGTATCAGATACAGGATTTGCAGAGAATGATGTTTTACCATGACTAGTAAAATAAAATTGATAAAAATCCGCAGGAGAAGAGTTAGATCTAGTCGTTAGTTGATGACAAACAAATACACTACCTTTCTTACTCACAATATTATCTTGTGATGGCATTAATATTTTTATGTCATTTAACCCCGTCGGCGCTTTAACAAAATCTTCAAGGCTAATACTCATCGCATTGGCCAGTTTAGCTAGTATCACAATAGTCGGGCTTTTTTGTCCGCTTTCTATTTGAGCGATCATTGATCGGCTAACACCTGAACGATCAGCTAGGCATTGTAAGCTTTCGTTATTTGCCAGCCTAAAACTTCGAATAAATGAACCAATATAATCAAAATTCATACAGCATCCTCTATAGTGGATTTTAATCACTATAGGGTATTAATCTGAAAATATAAAGCCTAACATGCCTCCATCTTAAATTTATCGTGAATTAGACAGTAAAGTGAAAAATTGTGTAGTAGACATAAAAGATGAGAGCTCTGATATAAATTTTACTATTTTGGCGCTATTCAAATAAGTTGGTTGTAAGTTTACAATTTTTTCGCAATCTATAGAACAAACTTAATTAAGGAAATTAATATGAAATTACTAGAAAATAAATGTGGAATGATTGTTGGTGCAACGTCTGGTATCGGCAGAGCCGCAGCCTTACTTTTCGCTAAAGAAGGAGCAAAAATTGCTGTTATTGGAAGAAGAACTGATCTCTTAAAATCTTTATGTGCAGAAATAACACAGGCAGGTGGACACATCATTATGATTACCGCTGATGTCACTAAAGCAGAGGATGTCGTCCGTATGGTTCGTGAAACTGTATCTGCCTTTGGCAACCTTGATTTTGCCTTTAACAATGCAGGGACAATAGGAAACTTTGTTTCTATGTTAGACCAATCGGAGCAAGACTGGGATAACACCATTGATACCAACCTTAAATCTGTGTGGATGTCTATTCGTGAACAGGCTAAAGCGATGAAAGATAATGGCGGTGCTATTGTCAATACTTCTTCTTGGTTAGCTATTGGTGCTTTAGTTGGCTCTACATCTTATTCAGCCAGTAAAGCGGGGATAGATGGATTATTACGTCCAGCAGCACTAGAACTCGCTGATATGGGGATACGTATCAATAATATAAATCCAGGAGGTGTAGATACAGAGATGACCCGTGAAGCTTTTCAACATGATGAAGCTACTCTGGATGCCTTTGGAAAATCACACCCAATAGGTCGGATGGGCTCACCAAAAGAAATTGCCGATTTAGCTGCGTTTCTTCTATCTGATAGATCTTCAAACATCACAGGCCAAGCTATTGTAATTGATGGTGGTTATGCTATTCCAGGCCAGAGATTTTAAGATTTGTAGTGGTTAAATGCATCAGAGTAAGTTCGCTATTAAATACAATCAATTATTCAATATTCAGTTAATCTTCAGCGGGAAAGTACATGAGAAATAAACTATTAACGTCAGCTTTAGTTATGATATTTAGTTGGCAGGTAACTTCAGTTAATGCTGAAAAAACACTATGGTCACAGCCTATTTTCGATCAGCCTGAGTCTGCATTACTAAATTCAATGAGCAATGAAATCCTCATTAGTAATATCAATGGTGGTGCCTTAGAGCTTAATGGAAAAGGATACATTAGTCGTGTATCTACTTCAGGGGAGCTACTACAAAAACATTGGGTAAAAGAACTCGATGCGCCAAAAGGAATGGGGCTATTTGGCCAAAAGCTTTATATTGCTGATATGCAAAAATTACATGTAGTTGATACAACGACAGGAAAGATTATCACTAGCTACTTTGCAGGCAACAGCAAAATGCTTAATGATGTAAGCATTGATGAGGGAGGTAATGTTTATGTATCAGACATACTTGGGGGTTCTATCTATCGATTAAAGGGAGGTAAGTTTGAAAAGTGGTTTAGCACACCATTGATAGAACATCCAAACGGATTATTAGTGGATAAAGGGAGCCTTTATGTGGCCAATTGGGGCCAGGGGTTACATGAAGATTTTAGCACTGATGAGCTAGGAAAAATTTATCGTTTGTCACTATTAAACCCATATTCTCAAATTGAAGTAATAAGTGGTGCACTAGGAAACTTGGACGGTCTAGTGAGTCATAAGGGGCAATTTATAGTCAATGATTGGGTAAGTGGAAATGTATTTCGTATTCATAATGGTCAATCAGAGCTGTTATTCAACGCAGGTAAAGGTGTAGCAGATATAGGTATATATCAAGGTGAATTATTATTACCTATGATGTTCGATAATCGCATAGATAGCTACAAGTTGGACTAAACGATAAACATGTTTAGTCACAAAACTCAACTTTGGTTGAATTTTGTGACGGACCATATTCTATCAACCTTAACATATCCCTTTAAATCTATCGTGAATTAGGAACAAAAATGACAAATCGTGTAGTAGCAATTACCGGTGGAAGCTCTGGTATTGGCTTAGCTATCTCAGAACTTTTTTTAAAAAACGGTTACAAAGTAGCTATTTTTTCTCAGTCTTTAAAGAGAATGAAAAGATTTAAACAGAAATCACCTAATAATATATTTATATTTTCTGGAGATGTCAGTGTAAATGAGGACTTAGAAAAATTTTATTTACGTTGTAATGAATTATGGGGAGGAATTGATACTGTTATCGCCAATGCGGGAATCGCATTACCTGAAAATGTTACAGACGTAACTGAGGATAGCTTTAATAAGAGTATTGATATTAACTTTAAGGGAGTGTTTTTTACTGTTCAAAAATCAGTAGCATATCTTAATAATAGATCTTCTATTATTTTGCTTTCATCTATTCAAGCACAGCGCGGGGCTGGTATCTGGTCGGTATACGGAGCAACTAAAGCCGCTGTACGTTCGTTAACTCGTTCTTTTGCACAAGAACTAGCCGGAAAAGGTATTAGAGTTAATAGCCTATCTCCTGGTGTAATTGATACGCCTATTTTGGAAAAGTTCGGCTTTGACGAAGGTAACCTAACCGAAATGCTTACGCAAGTCTCTGTGAAGACTCCACTGGGTCGCATTGGTAAACCTAACGAAATAGCAGAGTCTGCGTTATTTTTAGCCTCAGGTGCGGCTTCATTTATTACTGGGGCTGACTTACAAGTCGATGGCGGTTTAGCACAAATTTAAATAAGGGATTAAACATGCAATTTCTAGAAAATATATGTGGAATGATTGTTGGCGATTATGCTACTTCAGAGCAGCGAGGATAAAGAGTAATGAAAGTTAATCGAATGGTTACGGTGAAAAATGCTTTAATTTTAGTGGGGATATTAGTCACGTCTTCTTTGTTGATGATAACTAATGTAGCAGTAAGCAAACCAGTAACTGTTTCTCCAAAATCTGAGCGAATAACATTATCCCAAGGTATTCGTTATCCTAATGGCATTACACATGACAAAAATGGTGCGTTATATATCGGCTCCGTCGTTAGCGGTAATATTCTAAAAAAAATGGAAAATGGTAAACAAGAAATTATTTTTAAAGAAACAGACGATGTCTTCGCCGGTACCAGCTTACGTTATGACCCACTGACTGATATTCTTTGGGTTGCTTCTCCAGATTTTTTAGGTGTTACAGATGAGGAGGGTAATGTGACACGCCGTCCTCATCGCATAGCGGCTATCGATCTGTCTAGCCGCCAATTAATCAAAATTTGGTTAATACCGGACGGAGGATTTGGTAATGATATAGCCTTAGACGCTACGGGTGGTATCTATGTCACTGATAGCATTAAAGATCGCGTATATCACTTAAGTTCTAAGTCATCTGAATTTAGGGTACTATTGGAAAGTAAGCTCTTCACACCTGGACGTCTAGGACCTGCGGGAATTGCAGTACTCCCAAACGATGATTTAATTATTGGTTTGTACTCCGATGGAGGCTTAGTACAAGTTACTCAGAGCAAGAATGGTAGTTCGCCTGAAATACATCGGTTAAAATTAAAACGGCCTCTTGAGAACCCTGATGGTTTACATTCCTTGCCAGACGGTCGCCTACTCGTACTTGAGGGGGCTTCTAAGAGTGGCGACGGTAGACTGAGCCTAATTGATTTAAATACACAGCCCCCTTATTCAGTGAAAACTCTAGTTAATGACATTGAATCACCGTTAAATCTAACGCTAAAAGGGAATAAGCTCTTTATAACCGAAAGTCGATTGCGTCATATTTTGTTAAATGACGCTAAGATGGCTGTGCCACAAGAGTTTTTCCTTAGAAAAATAGATATTAATAGCAAAGTTTATGAAGGCATTTATGTAGAATAGATAATGAATACAAAGTAAGCTTCACATTATGTAAAGGTTGTCATGAAATGTTTTATAGCTTCTATCTCACTTTGGGGGCGATAGCGCCATAGAGTATATATGCTAATGTCAGCTATCCTTGAAGATAGCTGACATAAAAGTGGAGTTTTTTACTCTAATTATTTAGACCGCTTTGTGGTAGCTAGTGAAGTTAGATGAATGAACACTGGTAGTTTTCCCTCACCAAAAGCTAACGTCAAAAAAGTGCCTTCGAGACATTATCCTAAAAATTTTATCAATACTTTTTCTAATACGTTATCATCTATCTTTTAATAAAATGTAACCTTACAAGGTAGCTAGCCTTGCACGGTAAACATAATAAGCTGTTAGGCGATAAGTATGGATGCAGAGTTAATCGAAAGCTTTCTTAAAAATAATCCGAAAGCCCGAAGAGCAAAAGAAGGGGTTATTATAGATACAGATAATGGATTCCTTCACTTGAGGGGGGCTATTAAAACAAGTGATTATGAAGGGCTAGGTGAAGACGCTACATTTTTTGCGCCCTTTTGTTCAGTAGCAGATATTAAGAAAATAAACTCTCCTAAAACAGCCTCAGACTTCTTATTACAGTTACGGGCAGAATCAATTGTAGACAACCCAAGGCTTAACCGAGTCTTTTTAGCTAGAAAAGGCAATAAGACAAATTGGTCACTTGAAAAGTATTATTTAGATCGTAAGCGCGAAGAAACGTATCTTTCTAATTTATCAAAAGGTAACTACGAAAAGCTTAAAAGTATTCCTTCCGGTAGCGTATATCTTGACGGCGCAAATGCAATTTGTACAAAAACTAAAGCTGGGAACATTATTGCAATATCAGAACCCTTAGAATATTTCCTTTATTTTATGAATATATTTTTCTATGGAGAAGACTTTGGAATAAAGGATGAAGATACTCAGGCATCTTTTAGAATAGCTCAAAGAATAATGGCTGGTCATGAATCTTTTGATTTTGATATAGATCCTAGAGGAACTCTACCTGAACATATTCATGGATGGATGAAATCTATTACTGACTTACAATACCAATTTATATTAGGCCATGAGTACTCTCATCACTTGCTTGGTCATGTCAAAGATTCTAACTTACGCACTGATTCACTTTCTTCCTTTATGGCAATGCATGAAGGAAAACATACGATTCAACACTACAAATACTCTCATAAACTTGAATATGATGCTGATTGGTATTCAATAAAAAATATAAAAGGTAACTCAAAATTTAAGGATGATTTATCAAAGGCCGCTTTCTTAACACTAATGTACCTAGAGACTAGTAGAATTGTTCTCGATTATACAAACCCAAGGCGAACTAATCAGGTTAGTTCTCATCCTGATCCTTCTAGCAGGATTTATAAAATACGAAAAAAACTAAATAACAAATATGGTTTTAGCAAAGACCAACTAGAAAATAATTTAGGTTATTTGAAAGACTACACAGAACAGTTTATTTCTAAATATTTAGTTTTTAACTTTGATAGTTTTGAGGAATATGGTTCACATTATTTACCAAGTTATAAAACTAGATTATTAAATGATAGGGTTGATTACTAGTCGCCTAAGAAACTGCTTAAACGGACAAAAAACAGTTGGCTTTTGCTCGTTCCTCGCTAATTTCAGCCAACAATTTTATTGCCGCTTAGCAAGGCGTTATCAATACATAATCTAATCCGAAACGTTGTTTGGCGCTTGTTAGCTAATGTCTCCAATGTGGTAAAAGTGATCCTTAGCCTTTAACCGATGAATGGTGAAAAATAGTTCATCGTTAATGACTTCTTGGTGCGCATTGCGGACATTACAGCTAAAAATATTGCCATACATTTTCTGATGAATTAACTAGTAGTGTAAACGATGTAATTTCCTTTCTATGGAAGTCTGTATGATTTTTCATGGTGTGTTACTAAGACGTCTTAGTAACACACCATTTATTATAATAAATACCCTATAAAGTCACTTAACCACCTGAATTTATGATGTTTTGTTTGCTTTGTGCTTAAGGCGTGTTACTGAGACGTCTTAGTAACACGCCTTAATACACATGTGATTTAACATTACTAGTTTCTAATGCTTTGAAAATATGGGATATTAATGTAAATTAAATGTTATTTATGGTGCGTGTGTTACTAAGACGTATACATAATAAGCTGTTAGATATGTCAGGGAGACTTCGGTGTCATTTCCAAAGTATACAAAAAGTAATCTAATCGGTGATAATGGGGTCAACATTGTTTCTCGCTTAGTAAATAATCAGTTTCAATGGATATTTAGAGTCAATCATAATGAACATGACTTTGGCATTGATGGATACATTGACATCGTTACTGATGATGGCGGAGTTACTGGACAAACTTTGGCGGTTCAGATTAAAACTGGTGAGTCCTTTTTCTCTAGAGAAGAATCTGACGGTTACGTTTTTAGAGGTGAAAATAAACACCTAAACTATTACATCAACAGTTCTTGTCCTGTGCTAATTATCCTATGTCACCCGAAAACAGAAGAATGTTATTGGACTGCTTTTGATCCGAATATCATTGATGGCACATCAAATGGCTGGAAAATGGTCATAAAAAAATCCCAATCATTACGCATTAATCAAAAAGAAAGTTTATTAGCTTTAGTCGGCGACCCTATTGATGCAACAGAAGAATTGAAAGCACAATGGGAACTCAATAAGAGCATTAAGGAAGCAAGCTTTGTTTATTATGTTATTGCTAGAGAAGATATTGAACATAATGAATTTCAATTTTTAATCGATTTTTTCAAAAGGCTCCAACTAAATGATGATATGTGTAAAAAATCACAGGGTCACGTTGAATTAATGATCCACGGCTATGACCATTTAGATACCGAGCTTTGGGAAATTCCTGAGGTTAGAGAATGGTTAAAACAAGTTGAACCTAAAATAAAGTATTGGTTCTATTTTATTAAAACAGAAATGCCGTGTTATTGGCTTCAAGTGATGATGATGGCAGCTTGTGACGCAAAATGGATAAATCGTCCTTACCCTTATAAAGTAAAAAATCTTGGACAGGTTACTTTTGATACTGAGAAGTTCACACCTTTTATGGATAGAAACTTTTGCTGGTTGGATGAAATGACTGACAGAATGAACATGACGATTGATGATCGCAAACGGATTGCTAATGAAGTGGAAATAGCATTGAGGCTTAAAGCTTGACATATCTAACAAGGCAATTAAACGGAAAATTAACAGTTGGCTGTTTTCCGCTTCGCTACAAACTTTAGCCAACTATTAATTTCCGCTTATTACGGCGTTATATTTATATCGAAGAATGGAGTCTTTAATAATGTTTCCCAAATGTTTTAACTGTTCAAATAATATACCTTTGAGTTGGTTTCTTGGTGCCTTTATGTGGACGAAACATCGATGTGTTGCATGTGGTGAACTACATGAATTTACTAATTCACGTAGACTTTATAGTGGTCTAGTTGGTGCTGGAGTTGTACTTATTCCATCCTTACTTGACGGGATTATTTCATCTCAAGGAGTACGTTTTTTACTCATTGGCTTAATACTATTTCTCGTATTATCAATTATTCCAGGACAGCATCGATTAATCCCAAACAAAAGTGTTGATGTAAAATAAATATAACAAGTCGTTAAAGCAGGACAAATAACAGTTGGCTTTTGCTCCTTCGTCGCTTATTTTAGCCAACAATATTTTGCCTCTTAACGAGGCGTTATAAGGAACGGAAGCCTTGCGTAAAACTCTAGGTTTATTGCTCGTAATCAATTTAACTTCTTTTTCCTCATTAAGTGAGGAGGTTGCTGATTGCTCTTTGCCTTTAGGTAATAGAACACTACCATCTGATAATGACATTATAGGTGTTTGGCATCATCAATTATCAATTATCAAGTGAGAAGTCTAAGAAGTCGAAAGCTTGTAACTTTAAAGCAGATCATTCATATTCTTGCTATGTGTCTGAACTCTTTCCTATTGAAAAGACTAATTACTTTTCAAAACATGATTATTATATCGCAAGTGGTAACTGGAGCATCGATAAGAGTACCTTTGTTATTTGGGCTCCTTTCACATTCGTTTCCTTTTCGGAAAATTCATTTCAAATTCAAAACAAAGAAGGATTCACAGAAATATTTTTTAAAAATAATACTTGTGTAAGTTCCTTATAACAAGGCAATCAAACGGACACGTACAGTTGGCTCGGTTCCGCTTCGCTTCACATTTTAGCCAACAATTACTTAGCCGCTTATTGTGGCGTTATCGATATAAAATCTAATCTAAACGTATCAATTCAAGCTCCTGCATAATGTCGGCTTTGTGGCAATAGTGACGCTTAAAGAAACCCTCTCAAACATCGTAGTTTTTAGCACCAATAAATATTGGTACTAATGTTCCCTTGGTGGCATTAGTTAACCTTAGATAATATTCAAAGCGCATTATCATTTAGCTTATTTTCATTTGATTTCGTATTGATATCATATCTTTTATTGCTATTATTTTTCCTAAAAAATTATAACTTTTATCTCTAGCTGCTTGGTGTTTTTCTTTTAAAATCAGATTGATTTCAGGAAATTGGTTTGATAAACGGATATATTCTTCTGACTCCCCGATAGCAGACAACATACCTACTTTGTATTCTTTCAATATATTTTCAAGTTTGTATAAAGAAGGCTGTTCGATTTTTACATAATGTGCTTTCTCAATTGAATTTATTGATGAAAATTCAGCTTTATCAAAAGTACTACTTGGAATATAAATTGCCTTTTGAGAATATTTATCTCCAACCTTAATTAGAATGCCTAAATGAATTAATTTCAAAATCTGTCTATATATATATTTTCTAGTCTCTTTTGAACACTTAGGATTAATAGAGCGCTTTAAATATTCATCTCTGATGCTTATTATTGCAAACCCATTAGATAAATTTTCTTTTATTAACATTAACAATAAAGAATCTATTTTTATTTTTTTATATTTCATCATTTTTACCACATAAAACAAATTGCTCCGTTAACAGAGCAATTTTAGGTTTTTTCTTTGTGACAATCAAGCTCTGTTATCGGAGCAATAGATGTTATGAATATTATTGGTAGAAATGTAAAAGCCGCTCGAGAGAAAAATGAGTGGACTCAAGAACAATTAGCTGCAAAATGTAATTTGCTGGGATGGAATATTAGCCGTAGCACTTTGGCAAAAATAGAATCAAGAGTTAGGAGGATAACCGATATTGAAGTGAAAACTTTATCGTTAGCTTTGAATACAGGCATTGAACTTTTATTTAAGGACTAACTATCGATGTAAAAATATTTAATTGAAAGTGAAATCTAATATAGCAAAAATAGAATTTAAACTAACGTTTAAACTGTGTAACAACAATTTCATTATTCAACTGGTTTTCTTGTAGCTCATAGACTCTATAAGCTAACTTCGACAGTTGTGCTTCTAATAACTTCCTAGCTTTAATAGCATTATCACGTTCAAGGCGATACTTCTCTTTCAATTTTCTCTCTCTTATCAGTGCTGCTTTTAACCCATCCATTTCAGATAGTGGTGTTCCAACATCCAAACCTGTCACAATCGACTTATCACGATTTAGATTGTATTCATCTATCAATGGTTTCGCCTGAGCCAAAAACTTAGGGAATTTATGAATATAGCTATTACCTAGCTTCGCCTCGTTATTAACCTTGTTTAGTGTGAGTTTGCCGGTAGCTTTTACATAACGCGGCTGCCCTTTAAGTAAACGTTCTAGTGCCTCATTTAAACGTGATTCAGTAAGGATTAAGCTTCTAGTCATGTAGCACCTCAACTTTGTCTCTAAATTGCTCAAACTCCACTTGATGCAATTTCAATGTGTTTTCAATGTAGAGTATTTTTTCTTTGTAACCCGCTAAAATACGTGTGTAAACAATATCATCCATACGCTTAATATCACGAAATGCCTTTATTAATCGGTTTCGTTGCTTCGCCATAATCTTTGCCATTTTCTGTGTAATTACTTGATGGTCACAGGGCTTACTTTCAGCAACAAAAGACTCAATAGCACAAAGGCGTTCACAGTCTGTATTTGTACAATATCCACCTGTTGGCAAAATAACGATAGATAGTGAATTGTTTTTGACTAAAGTGCTGATTTCATCTCGACTCATGATAATTTTTTCACCACGTGCAAGCGCGTCCTCTTTCTCGCTTTTTATAAGCTCACCAGCACCGCCAGATAGGGTTATACTCTGATTATAAATATCATCAAATGCATCAATCGCAAGTTCTTGAAGCTCATTTTCAACCATAAAAAATAGACTTTCATCCATCAATATACCCTCCATTTGTGCAACTTCTGCATAATTTGCATACCATCCTGACATATTGATATTTTTATGCTTATATTGGTATTTTAATGTTTGAAGGTTGCCAAGCTTGTTTCGTACCATAAATACAGCAAAAGACCGTCGTAGATCGTGTAAAGATAGCTTAGGTAATTTTCCTCCAACTTTAAGTTGGTTGTCCCAACTCGGATTTAGAAGGTTAAATTCTCGAATATCCTCTTCTTCAACTACAAGATTAACACTTGCTAACGTCAAGCCTTTATCAGATGAAATATTATAATTTTGGAGTACTTTATTATAAGTACGCAACCTCATATCAACGCTAATGAAAGACGATTCAAGCACTTTAAGACTAACTTGGTATTTATCTTGAGTAAGTAGATTATTATCTAAGGCTGATACTAAGGTAATCCCATGGATATCTCTTGCATACTGTGTCATATCAAACGCCAACTCTAGAGCCTTTTTCGCTAATGGGTGTGAAACCCAACTTGCCGTAATAGGTACACCTTCATTGCCTTTGGAGGTTTTACCTTGTAATACAGGTACGCCCTTAATTAATTGATAACTAAAAGAATTCATCGAAAGTAATTCGGATTTTCTTGCACCTGAAAATAAGCCTACAGCTATTAAACAGTCAATTAATATGTTATTCACCCACTTTCCACTAAGCTTAACCTCAAAGTTAGTGATGGTATGACTGATCTTTTTGGCTCTTCTTCTAAATCGTTTTCCAAATAATCTTTCTTCATGCTCACTAAATCTATCAACACCAAGGCGAATCAGCTCGCTAGATCTATAATTATCTCGTAATTTAATCGCATGCGTCATAGCATTAGAAATATCATAACGCTGTGGATAATAGGTATCTATTGTCTTTATCACCCTCTCCAAGAGTTGCGCATGAATAGATGGAGGCAGTGCGATATGCTGTTTTTCTTCCCATTCACTTGCGAGATTGTTAAAGTCTTTATGTTCAACATATCGATCGACTAATCCTGCTTCATAAAGTGCATTCACAGTATTTGCAGTAATTGAAAGCGTTGCTTTTGAATACTTTCCTCTTAAGCCATCTGTAACATCTCTCCATTCTTTGCCATTTGATAATAATTCAAAGTTGGACTGCCCCCATGCTTTACATAATCGATGAAGTACAGTCACCCACCTCTCAATCTGACTCACAGCAACATGGTTCGCGTTATTGCTAATTTTTTTATAATTTAAAAGAGCATAAGTGTAACTCTGGACATTACTTCGATGCTGTGCAGGAATTGCCATGAAATGTACCAATTTAGTATTTTCCTTTTGAGCAGTAAAATCCCAAAATTGATCATATACTCTCGAGACACCACTCCCCTTACTATCAAAGGAAATGTGTGGGTTATCTTTCAAGTAAAATGCTACATTATTATTCACGTTAGACATTAAAAACCTCTAAGGCGTCTGTTAACCCTCGGAGATTAATAAATAAAGGGTGCGGTCCATTAGACTCAAACCTAGTCTCTGCTTTTTCATATGAGTCAGGTGCTTTTTCTTTTAATCGTGCCAGAGTACGGTTAAGTATTTCTTCTATTTCATATAACTTTGATTTTGGTATAGAATTCTGAGAAGGAATTATTTTCATATCAAATACTTGTTCACGAAATGACAACATTATCCAAATATCAAGTTCCGATGCTATAAGAACATGATTATCGCAATCAAAGCAGGATAAAAAACTGGTGCATTTTATTTCGTTTTTAGGGACGTCAATATCAAGGTTTTTAATTTTTCTTTTAACTTGCAACATCACATTTTCATCTCCCATACAACGTACACCACTTGGTGTAATGGTACTTGCTGTCATCTTATTACGCTTTAACCTTTCTCTATAATCATAATCAAACAAAATATCTGAATTTAAAATTTTAGCCTTTTTGATTGCCTCATCAACCTTCATTCCTTTAGCTATATTGAATTGAGCTTGCATGGAAACAGTTAAGCTACGGTCATGGTCACTCTTAACTCCTGCAGAGTAAGACGCTTTTACTACGTCTATTGTGTTATTCAATCCTTGTGATACAAGGTACATACTTTCGGTTGTGCGCATTAAAACATCAGACTTGGTCTTACGAAATCGCGTAGCGTTAAGGTAAACAGGTAAAAGTTTACCTATTAAATTATTGATTGCACCTGACTCTGATTTTTTATGTGTAAAATCGCAAAGCTTTAAGTTAGTATCAATATAATACAAAAAGGGCATATCATCGACATTATCTATACCTAGGAAGCTATACACGATTTTAGAAGCTTCTAGCCACTCTTCTATAAGAACCTTTGTGTACTTTGAAAACCCTAAGCTATTATCCACTTCCTTATTTCTCGCGCGTGCTTTCATACTTTTAAAAATATATTTTCCCGTACCTATACTTTTGAAAGCTACATCTCTTCGCTTCATGCTTTGTATTACTTCTGCATTCATACCTGTCATCATGAAAAATAAATGGAGTGCACAGCGAGACGTCTGATTGAATAAAACGATGCGTTTTAACTCATCAATCCCTAGTAATGACTTTTCACGAGCTAATACAGAAGGCTGCATAGCTAGCTTAAACGCTCGTTTTTTAGCGCCTAGAGTCTGCCCATCCCATCTATTAGTCTCTGCCATTTTTCTTAAAAGATTTTCATCAAAAAACGGATGTACAATAGGAAGCGTATTTCCTTTTATATGCGCAATAAGAGCTTTATAACCTCGAATTAGTATCTTAGAGATAGGTTTTAGTTCAGTTTCAATATGAAACGCTATTTGATTTCCACTAGGCTCATTCCTTGTCACCGATGTTAGCTTTAAAGCGTGTTGTGTTCGCCCCATTAATTTAAGAAAGTAAACCAATGCACTTCGAACCTTGCTAGCGTTACTTGGTGTTACCCCTTCAAGCTTTAACTTGTTGAAATGCTTGATGCAACCATTCATTGAGTCATTGTTAAATGGAATAAGATTCGTTTTATATTCATCAAGATATTTAAAATAAGTTACGATGCCCGTACGTAGATTTTGAAAGGCTGTACTATCACATAAACTACCAGAATGGGGCATTAACCTATAAAGCTCTCGAACTACACTTTCTCGATGGGCTTTCACTAGATTGTTAGAATCTTTAAAATAATTTTTTCCCCTACCGCTACAGATAAGGGTTGGAACGCCACGATACTTAAGGCGCTTCATATGAAACCTACAGCCCTCTCGATTGGTGAGTACCATATTTTCAATAGATAAAGGTTCCACTTTAGCGTGGTTTTGAGTTCTCACGACTTTAGAAACTTTACGTTTACGCCCAACCAAATTAAAGTTCCTCTGCTAAAGTTTGCACTATATTTTTAATATCATCAAAAACACCGAGATAGTCTAATGCATCCTCATAGATTTCATCAGCGTTTGGGACATCTTCCGCTATTTTCAAATATTCTAAAGTGGTCTTGTAATTTTCATGACCAAGTAAAGATGAAACAATTGATAATGCCTCATCGCAAGACATTTTTTGTAATAATATTCTAAACATATTAACAGCGAAAGTAGATCGTAAGTTGTGGATAGAGCCAACCATATTATGTGTCAATTTTCCACTTTTGTTAACCGTATTACGGACTTCAACCCAACGTCCTGTAAAATCAGAAGGTCGGCTCATAAGCGGCACACCATTTAGAGAAATAAAAAGGTACTTCTTATCAGGATTAATTGCATCGTCACCTTCGAATACAGCTTCATTACCCAATTCAATTTGCTTCGCGCAGTACGCTTTAAATTTTGCTAAACGTTTTTTATAACGTTCTGATTGCGTATACTCATAAAGTTGATTCATGAGCACTGATGGAATTACTGTTTGACGCGACTTATTTCCAACTCCTTTTGTTTTAGTCAATGAGCCATATTGACCTCCAATACCAATACGGAGCACAGGTTTAACAAATTGTTCTTTACCATCGCGTATTACTGATTGAGGTTTTACAATTTGATCTAAATGTAAACTTGCCATTTCTTCCCTACGCATACCAGTGTAACGACAAATCATAAACCCGAGACAATATTCATTTGCAATTGACTGCATTTTCATTTCACTGTGTACGTTCCTAATGACTCGTTTAGTCTTAGTCAGTATATTTTGAACAAGTAACCACTCCTGGTCTAAAAATGGCTTTAAATCTCTACGATAGCAGTTTAAAGCGATACCTTCATTGCGAGAAGATTTAGAGAAATTAAGACGTAGGTCTGTCGTGTGAATATCTTTTCTCATATAAGCATTCATGTTCGCTCCACCAGCTTTGAAATGTAGGGTAACAACTTCATGCTCAAATGGTGGATTGTTAAATTGAAAACCTTGGCGCAGATGAAACTTATAAAAATTAACTACACCTGACATATAGGCTTTAGCCGTTGATCTAGCCATACGGTCAGATTCATCTTCTTGATTAAGAACTAGATCTTTTAATGATTCACGATATTGGTAGGTGAGCTTGTCTATCTTACGTTTCGGGAAAGAGTTCCACTGTGGCCGAGGTTCGTCATACAGCTCATTAAACGTATCTTCATCATATTCATCATCCCAAGCTTCTTGATGTGCAATGATGAAAGTAAAATAATGTCCTAATGCCCGAGATAATTGTCCTGATTCCAACTTGAAATTATCTAAATGATGTGAGAGTAGAAATTTATTAACACAACCTAAAGGTTCAATACTTATTAGTTCACCTTTATTGTCATACCCAACCAGATTAAGTAGTGTCACTTTCTTAATCACAGTTCCTTTTTCATTACCTTTATTAGTTATTTGAATCTCACCATTGCTATCAACAGAGCAAAGTGGCCGTTTATAGGTATAAGGACTTATAGTTGATAGTTCAACCTTAAATTTAACCATTATGAAAACACACTTTATTGATAAATTAGCTCGTATTTAATGATAACTAATATTCTCAACTTTTAAAGTTGATTTTTATTTATTCTTATATTTTATGCACTAGTACACTGCTGCGGCATTAAGGGTACCAAAAAATAATCGCTCAAATGTTAATACCCGATGCTGATTATCTAAAAAAAGCACAGCAAATATTTCTCGAGTTTCTAAGCGCAACTCACTGAGTAAGTAATCACGTGTCGCTTGTGAAGAAGTTAATGAACAATCTATGTCTTTAATATTCTCTGCTAAATAACGTTTAGACATTTCTAAACAGGCTTGTAATTGCACATACTTTGCCATTCCGAGTCCATGCCTTGCACAGAAATCTTCTTGGCTTGCCGCAAATATTGCACCAAGACTACCGAAGCTCTTCAATAGTTGCCTAGCAAGATCAACCACATTGCAACCTCTAACTCCTGTGCGAAGAAATATAGCCAACAACTCAGCATCACTTAAGCTTGATGAACCTAAACTGACTAGTTTCTCTCGTGGCCTTTCCATTTCAGGCCAATTTTTTAAGGCGTTTTGATTTAAAGGCGATTCATTTAACGCTGATTCCTTGAACCTTGATTCTTTTAACATAAGTGCATCCTTGCTTTACATTTTTGTATTTATTCTCACTTGTAAATCTTGATTATTTAACAACTCTTATTTCTAACTAAAGGCAATAAATGTTATCTTATTAACCATATTGTTTACTTTAATATTAGCAGCTTATGCAAATTCTTCAGGACAAAAAAATAGTACTGGGTATTACAGGTGGTATCGCTGCCTACAAAACACCAGAATTAGTGCGTCGACTTAAAGATCATGGTGCGGATATACGCGTGGTTATGACCGAAGGTGCTAAAGCCTTTATTACGCCATTAACGCTTCAAGCAGTGTCGGGCAACCATGTTTCTGATAGCTTATTAGATAGCCAAGCCGAACTCGCCATGGGCCATATTGAGTTGGCTAAATGGGCTGATTTAATTATTATCGCTCCAGCCACTGCGGATATTATTGCTCGTATTACCGCAGGTATGGCTAATGATTTACTCTCAACATTATGCTTAGCAACCAGTGCGCCAATTGCTATTGCCCCGGCAATGAATCAGCAAATGTGGCATGCCAAAGCAACACAAGTTAACATCAGCACATTAAAGCAGTGGGGATTCCATCTTTGGGGCCCTGGTGCTGGCGAACAGGCTTGTGGTGATATAGGTTTAGGCCGCATGTTAGATGTTAATGAATTAGTTACTCTTAGCAGCGATTTTTTTGTCGACAAGTATTTGCAAGACCAACATTGGGTGATTACCGCTGGACCAACACGTGAGGCGATAGATCCGGTGCGTTATATATCGAATCATAGCTCAGGAAAAATGGGCTATGCCATTGCTCATGCCGCATTACGTGCTGGCGCTCAGGTGACGTTAATTTCTGGTCCCGTAAATATACCTGCTCCCGCAGGTTGTGAGCTGATCCAAGTGACTAGTGCCGAACAAATGCATCAACAAGCGCTAATTTATGTTCCGCAAGCTACTACCTTTGTCGCCTGCGCAGCAGTAGCTGATTATCGAGTTGCTGATATTGCCGATGAGAAAATCAAAAAAGATAGCGAACACATGCAAATTTCGCTCATCAAGAACCATGATATTGTTGCTGATGTAGCAAATTTAGCCAATAAACCTTTTATCGTTGGCTTTGCGGCAGAAACACAAAACGTTGAACACTATGCACGCGGCAAACTAATGCGTAAAAACTTAGATTTAATCGCTGCGAATGATGTTGCTAAAGCAGGACAAGGTTTTAATAGTGATGATAATGCTTTAACCCTCTATAGTGCTATTGATAAAATTGAAATTCCTCTAGCTAATAAGCAGATCGTTGCTAAACAGCTAGTTTCATTAATCAATCAACATTATTTAGCCAAAAACGCCAAGAAATAAGGTAATTAAATTTACCTTTAGAACAAGTTGATACATAAGCTTGATGGATAGAACAATCACAGTAGAGAATATTTTTATATGGTCGCCACACAAAATAAGAACCTGAAGCCAAACCGTAAACACCAAATATTAGAATCCTTAGCGTTAATGTTACAAAACTGTCCTGGGCAGCGTATCACTACCGCAAAGTTAGCTGCTGAAGTTGGTTTTTCAGAAGCGGCTCTGTATCGTCATTTCCCATCAAAAGCACGTATGTTTGAAGGCTTAATCGACTTTATCGAAGAGTCTATTTTTTCACGAATCAATTTGATTCTTGCGGACCATAAAGAAGCGTTAGTACGTTGCCATCACATATTGCATGTTTTAGTCGTTTTTGCTGAGCGCAACCCTGGAATGTGCCGAATATTAGCAGGTGATGCACTAATGGGAGAGAATGAGCGGTTACGCGGCAGAGTTCATCAGTTTTTTGAAAAACTAGAGTCTCAATTTAAGCAAGTATTAAGAGAACGAAAACTACGTGAAGGTAAAACATTTACCATTAATGAAGCAGCTTTAGCTAGCCTATTAGTCTCGTTCGCTGAAGGTAAAATCAGTCAATACGTTCGATCCGGCTACAGTAAAAAGCCAAGTACTGACTTTAATGAGCAATGGCAATTTTTAATGGCCAACAAGTAATAATACCAATTTGATTAAATTTATTCCCTACTCAGAGATACATTAGCGAGCTTAGAACAAGAAAAATTTGTTGAACATAGTTATTCTATATTCAATTAATTTTACGCCGTTATCAGTTTGCTAATGAGCTTCCAAAGGACGAGTTTAAAAAGGCTTATATGTTGCGTTATTGGTTTTGACAAGGACGCTGCATGGATGCAGTTTATTAGAGAATGCAGGAGCATATTCTCCTGAATTACCATTATCTTCAATCAATGCCTTACTTTTCAGCCTTTTAATTCTCGCTGAGTGGGAAATAACTTAATCAACTTGGTATAACACTGTCATCAGCTAACGATCGGCAGCGATCATTTACAAAGTGCCTCCAATTGAACTAGCTCAAACACTCTGACATATGCATCTTGATTAGTAACAGGTATATACTGTTGATAGTAACAAAAACTACAATTTCTTGAGGAAACCTATGAGTACTCTCTCACAGTTAAAACCTGCCAGCTTATGGCAATTATTTGAAAAAATTTGCAGTATTCCACACCCGTCTAAACATGAGCAAAAGATATCCTTGTGGATCCAAGATTGGGCGAAAGAACTGGGCCTAGCCATTAAAGAAGATGCTGTTGGCAATTTATTTATTAAAAAACCAGCAACCGCTGGCATGGAAGACCGTAAGGGCATTATTTTACAAGCACATATGGATATGGTGCCACAGAAAAACAATGACACTGACCATGACTTTATAACCGACCCAATTAAACCTTATGTCATTGGTTCTGGGGATTGGGTAACGGCTGAAGGAACGACATTAGGTGCAGATAATGGTGTTGGCTTAGCCTCCGCATTAGCAATTTTAGCCAGTGATGATATTCCACATGGACCGTTAGAAGTACTAGTAACTATTGATGAAGAAGCCGGAATGACTGGCGCTTTTGGCCTAGAAGCTGGCTGGCTTGATGGTGATATCTTAATCAACACCGATTCAGAACAAGAAGGTGAGGTTTACATGGGCTGTGCTGGTGGTATTGATGGTAATGCTACTTTCGCACTAACATTAGAAGATGTTCCTAGTAATTACCAAGCTTTTAACTTATCTATCTCTGGCCTAAAAGGTGGGCATTCTGGTGTCGATATTCATACTGGGCGTGCAAACGCTAACAAGTTATTAGTACGATTTTTATTAAGTGCTAGCATTGATTTTGATATCAGCCTTACTGAGCTAAATGGTGGCAGTTTACGTAATGCTATCCCTAGAGAAGCTAATGCTAGTTTTGTTGTTGCAAAAGATAAAGTCGAGGCGTTAAAGGTCGCCTTAGCAGATTACCTCTCAACTATTAGTGCTAATTTAGGTGCAATTGAAACTGATATCGATATGTTATTAATTTCACCTGAAGACTTTGAGCACTGTTGGACAAAAGCCACACAAGCTTCAATTCTACGTGCGCTGAATGCTTGTCCTAATGGCGTCATTCGAATGAGTGATGATATTGAAGGCATTGTAGAAACATCACTAAACCTAGGCGTAATTCATACTCGTGGCAGCAAGCTTAATGCCATGGTATTAATACGCAGCTTGCATGACGATGGCCGCTTGGAAACTCAACGAATGGTGCAATCTGTTTTTGAACTTGCCGGTGCTAATGTTGTTTTCTCAGGCGCTTATCCTGGTTGGAAACCTAATACAGATTCAGCCATCATGCAGACTGTTAGAGATACATACGAAAGCATATTTAATAAAGTGCCTGCGGTAATGGTAATTCATGCAGGCTTAGAATGTGGCTTATTCAAAACAGCGTATCCACATTGGGATATGGTTTCTATTGGACCAACGATTAAGTTCCCCCATTCGCCAGACGAAAAAATTGAAATTGCGACTGTTGAGCAATATTGGCAATTATTAGTGGCTGTATTAGCTAATATCCCAAAAAAATAAAATACCACTAAATTAGAAACTTTTAGTTTAGGCTATCAGTTTCTAATGTTGAGGCGACCCTCTTATTTTCTAGTTAATTTGGCTTAACGAAGCAATTTACGGGCTCTTTTTAGCACTATATTTTACTTAGCATTAATCAATAACTCTCACAAAAATACTGTTACTGTTCTCCCCATATCAAAATATCATTCCAAGCGTGCTAGTACAGCTCTAATATCCTCATTTCGCTTCATTAAGCATATTAAAATAATTTTTTGATACCTTTATGTATTTCAAAAAAATACTGCCCTATAAGCTCATTTAGAATGATTTTACTATTTCAACATGGAGTAACTACGTAGTAAGAAGTAGCAAGTATTCGGCCGATACTATGCTCCTAATAATGCTGCTTTAAATTGAATAAATTTTAAGACTTAAAGATCAACAATTCTAAGCGTTATTAACGGTACAGAAGTTAATAAGAAGTATTACCCTATTATCCTTTAGCACCCTATACTAACTATTCACAACTATGCTTTGTTATTAAAATTATTTCCGTTAGAATGGATTAATCACTCCTTAGGATACTTGTTATGATTCAGCCAGAAAAAATAATAATAGCTGACGATCATCCCTTATTTAGACAAGCTTTATTAGGGACATTAAAAGCTAAGCTAACTTATACGGTGTGGCTTGAAGCGCAAACAATTGAAGAGCTTGAGCAACAACTTACTAACAATAATGATAGTGACTTGCTGTTACTAGATTTAAATATTCCTGGCGCCCATGGCTTTAATACCCTAATCCATGTACGTAATCATTTTCCTCAAATTCCTGTTGTTATCGTATCCGCTCATGAAGATCATGACACCATAAGCAAAGCAATGTCTTATGGTGCTGCTGGTTTTGTACCAAAATCAACGCCTGTTGATGACATTTATTCAGCTATTGTTGCGGTGTTATCAGGAGATACCTGGTTACCTGCTTCTTTTGAGCAAAAACAAAGAGATAATAGTGATGGGGACATTGCTGAACGTGTTGCCAGTTTAACTCAGCAGCAATATCGTATATTAATGATGTTCGCTCAAGGCATGTTAAACAAACAAATTGCTTATGATTTAAATGTATCTGAGGCAACAATTAAAGCACATGCTACCGCTATTTTTAGAAAATTAGACGTTCGTAATCGCACGCAAGCCGTTATTGCGATCGCCCAACTTAGTTTAACTGAAACTGGGTTTAAACAGGGTTAATAGATTTAATAGATTTACGTAATTTATTTCATAAGAGTTACTCTTACAAATATTATAATTTAGATATAAAAAAAGCACGACAATGACAACTCATTGACGTGCTTTTTTATTGAATTTTTCTGTTAAATGAAAGCAAATGCATCTGCATACATATGCTCTAACAATGCGCCATGCTCAACGAAGTCACTACGAATAGCACCGACCATATCAAAACGCCCTGCTAAATAAATATCATAGGGTTCAAAACCGACAATATCATGCATAGCGGCTTGATGAACTAAGCCTGTTTTGCCTTGCCAAGGATTTTCGTTACTCTCTTTAATATTCTCAATAACTGGAATAAAATTGGCATGAGGAAGTTTGGCAATAGTAGCAATAGTTTTTTCAAGCTCATACACAGCGCTTTCTTCACGTAATCCCCAATAAACCATGATGTGACGCTGCGACTTTTGCTCTGCTAAATACTCAAACATCGATTTGATATAAGAAAATCCAGTACCACCCGCAAGTAGTAATAACGGTCGTTCACTCTCAGTGCGTAATTGCGCATGACCTAAAGGAATTTCAATTGTTACCTTCTCACCACTCGCATGGCTAGCCTTAATACACTCAATCACCTGCATAGGATAACTATCGGCAGCAAAAGCACCTATTTGCAATTCAATTAACTCACTATTTGGTGAGCTAGCAATTGAAAACGGACGTTTATCCTCATCACTCATAATAAAGTTCAAATATTGACCAGCAATAAAATCAATCTTTTCATCAGGTTTTAATAGTACTTTATACACATGAGGCGTTAACGATGATAACGACTGTATTTGACAACTAACTGTTTTCATTTTTTAACCTTTTCTACTTTATTGGTGATTTCTCGTCAGCAAACTAATTTATTGTGCCAAGAGGTAATAAGCTAAAATTGCTAGTGTAATTAATTATATACCTGTTACCAAACAAAATGCAGGATTTCAGTGATATTTGAGATAGCTCGATCACTCTAAAACTGTATTTTGATGATGACAGGTATCATCAGCAATCTTTATATTAGAGCTATAAAATATCTAATTCATCCCAAAGTTCATCAACTTGGTTTTTTATTTCCTGCGTCATCTCAATGGGTTCGCCCCACTCACGATTTGTTTCACCAGGCCATTTGTTGGTTGCATCCATGCCCATTTTAGAACCTAAACCAGACACAGGTGATGCAAAATCAAGATAATCAATTGGGGTGTTTTCTATCAAAACAGTATCACGACTCGGATCCATGCGTGTGGTCATTGCCCATATCACATCTTCCCAGTCTCTGGCATTTATATCATCGTCACATACTATCACAAACTTGGTGTACATGAATTGTCGTAAAAACGACCATACGCCCATCATTACGCGCTTGGCATGACCCGCATATTGCTTTTTAATCGTCACGACAGCTAGACGATAAGAGCAACCTTCTGGCGGTAAATAGAAGTCTTGAATTTCAGGAAATTGCTTTTGTAGAATAGGAACAAATACTTCATTAAGGGCAACACCTAAAATTGCTGGTTCATCAGGCGGTCTGCCGGTATAGGTGCTGTGATAAATAGCATCCTTTCGCATAGTGATATGAGTTACTGTCATAACAGGAAAGTTATCTACTTCATTGTAATAACCAGTATGATCACCATAAGGTCCCTCTGGTGCCATTTCTTCAGGATCTAAATACCCTTCCAAAATAATCTCTGCTGTGGCAGGAACTTCTAAGTCATTACTTATTGATTTAGCCACTTCAGTTTTGGCTCCACGTAATAAACCCGCAAAAGCATATTCAGAAAGCGTATCTGGTACCGGTGTTACTGCGCCTAAAATAGTGGCAGGATCTGCACCTAAAGCAACGGAAACAGGGTATTTTTCACCTGGATTTTCTTTTTTAAATTCTTGAAAATCAAGGGCACCGCCACGATGTGATAACCAACGCATAATGACTTTATTTTTACTAAGCACTTGTTGACGATAAATACCGAGATTTTGGCGCTCTTTATGTGGACCTCTCGTAACAGTCAGTCCCCAAGTTATTAGCGGCGCTACATCGCCAGGCCAACAACTTTGTATCGGCATTTTGGTCAAATCGACGTCATCACCTGAAAGCACAATTTGCTGACATAACGGTTTTTTAATCACTTTCACCGGCATATTCAATACTTGCTTATACACAGGTATTTTACCTAAAGCATCACGAAAACCTTTTGGTGGTTCAGGCTCTTTTAACATAGCTAATAACTTGCCAACATCACGTAAAGCACCAACATCCTTTTGCCCCATAGCTAAAGCAACTCTGTCAGGGGTACCAAAAAGGTTGGTTAGGACTGGCATATCGTATGGTTCGCCACTTTCACTGACTGCATTTTCAAAAAGTAATGCCGGTCCTTTTGCTCTCAGTGTTCTGTCACTGATCTCTGTCATTGCTAAATGAGTAGATATAGGCTGAGTAATTCGTTTAAGTTGGCCTATTTTTTCAAGCTGACTAATAAAGTCTCTTAAATCACTATATTTCATGTAAGTTACCAATTGGAGGTAAGATTAAATAAAAAAACCAGTCATTAGACTGGTTTTCATCAATTAAAGTTATGCAATTAATGTCGCGATTATTTACGCTTCATTGAATCAAAAAACTCATCATTGGTTTTGGTCATTGCAAGTTTGTCGATTAGGAATTCAATCGCACCTATTTCATCCATTTCATGAACGATTTTACGTAAGATCCACATTTTTTGTAATTCATCTGGCTTAGTAATAAGCTCTTCACGACGTGTACCACTACGATTAATGTTAATAGCTGGGAAAACACGCTTTTCAGAAATTTTACGAGACAGGTGTAATTCCATATTACCTGTACCTTTAAATTCTTCGTAGATAACTTCATCCATTTTAGAACCAGTTTCTACAAGTGCTGTTGCGATAATAGTTAAACTACCACCTTCTTCAATGTTACGTGCAGCACCAAAGAAACGCTTTGGACGATGCAGAGCATTAGCATCAACACCACCAGTCAAGATTTTACCTGACGATGGGATTACCGTGTTATAAGCACGTGCTAAACGGGTAATTGAATCAAGTAAAATAACTACGTCTTTTTTGTGTTCAACTAAACGTTTTGCTTTTTCGATTACCATTTCAGCCACTTGTACATGACGACTTGCTGGTTCATCGAACGTTGAAGCAATAACTTCACCTTTCACAAGGCGTTGCATTTCTGTAACTTCTTCTGGACGTTCATCGATCAACAATACCATTAACTCTGCGTCAGGATTATTGTGCGCAATACTTTGAGCAATGTTTTGTAATAATAAAGTTTTACCGGCTTTTGGTGGCGCAACGATTAAACCACGTTGCCCTTTACCAATTGGTGAGGCTAAATCTAAAATACGTGCGGTAATATCTTCTGTTGAACCATTACCACGCGCCAATGAAAAACGATCGGTTGGATGAATAGGCGTTAAGTTTTCAAATAAAATCTTATTACGTGTGTTTTCAGGTCGGTCAAAGTTAACTTCAGTCACTTTTAATAGGGCAAAGTAACGTTCACCTTTTTTAGGAGAGCGAATTTTACCTTGGATGGTGTCACCCGTTCGCATACTAAAACGACGAATTTGGCTTGGTGATACATAAATATCATCAGGGCCAGCTAAGTATGAGGAATCTGCCGAGCGTAAGAAACCAAAACCATCTTGTAAAATCTCTAAAACACCGCCGCCGAAAATATCATTATCGCCTTCCGCATGTGCTTTTAAAATAGCAAAAATTATGTCTTGTTTACGTGTTCTAGCAAGGTTTTCAAGCTTCATTGTCGCAGCAAGGTCAACCAATTCATTAATGGATTTTTCTTTCAGTTCGGTAAGGTTCATAGGGGGTTTCTTAAACAATTTTAAGGGATGGTGCCTTGGGGATTGCCGACACTAGTGTGTTTTCAATATTTTTTATAATGAGAATAGAGATAAAGCGATGTTATTTTGTACTCAGGTGGTAAATTTAGCACTAAAATTTGATTAGGTAAAGCCAGAATAAAAATGTAAGTAAATATTTTATCTGCGAAAACAAAAAGCCTGATAACTTAGTTATCAGTTATCAGGCTTTTATTTATACATTTACAAGTTTTTATCTAAAAACTCTTTTAATTGAGTTTTCGATAGTGCGCCCACTTTAGTGTCAGCAATTTCACCATCTTTAAAAAGTAATAATGTTGGAATACCACGTACACCATATTTAGGTGGTGTCGCTGAGTTTTGATCTATGTTTAATTTACCAACAGTCACTTTGCCATCGTATTCTGTGGCAATATCATCAAGTACTGGGGCAATCATTTTACAAGGACCACACCATTCAGCCCAAAAATCAACTAATACTAAACCCGATGCTTTTAATACATCTGCTTCAAAACTATCATCAGTTAGCTGAACAATTTTATCGCTCATCATATTCTCCGTTTGTTATGGCGAAAACGCCTTTGTGGTAATTATACCGTGATTCACTGCTTTTCCAATACTGTTTTATGTAACATTGGTATTAATTAAGCAGTAATACCCATTCTAATAAGTTAGTTTCCAGCGCAGAGCTATGTCAGGGAAGTTAGAACAAATAAAGTTTGTGTAGATCTAATTATTCTAAATCAAACAAACACATGCCGTTATCTTCAATCAAAGCCTTGCCTCTAAGCCTTTTAATTCTCACTGAGTGTGAAATAACTTAATAGACTTGGTATAAATCTAATTAATTATTTATTAAGCAACTATTTTGCTAACAAAACTGTTAAGCTAGCGCCATGAAAAAAACACACTTAACTGAAACTAAATTCGCTGACCTAAATCTTGCTCCGCAAGTAGTGACCGGATTAGAAGCCATGGGCTTCGATTATTGTACGTCTATTCAGGCGAAATCTTTACCCGTTCTTTTGCAAGGCACTGATTTAGCTGGCCAAGCACAAACTGGTGAAGGTAAAACCATTGCCTTTTTAGCCGCTACTTTTCATCATTTGCTTCAAAAAGAAGCTCCTACTCATAATCAACCACGTGCCTTGATCATGGCTCCTACACGTGAATTAGCAATACAAATTCACCGTGATGCAACTGAAATGGCGAAAAGTACCGGATTACGCCTTGGTGTTGTATATGGGGGCGAAGGTTATGAAAGTCAACGTTTAGAACTAGAAGCTGGTGTTGATATTCTTATCGGTACTTGTGGTCGTTTAATTGATTACATGAAGCAAGGTATTTACAACTTAAAAAATATCGAAGTTATTGTACTTGACGAAGCTGACAGAATGTTTGATTTAGGTTTTATTAAAGATATACGTTATATGTTTGATAAAATGCCTCCTGCAACAGAACGTTTAAGCATGTTGTTCTCTGCAACTTTATCATTCCGTGTTAAAGAGCTTGCCTTTGACCACATGAACGATCCAACCAGCGTAGAAGTAGAACCAGAGCAAAAAACAAATAGCCGTATCAGTGAAGAACTATTTTATCCATCAAACGAAGATAAAATGACTTTACTACAAACACTAATTGAAGAAGATTGGCCAGAAAAGGCAATTGTCTTTGCAAATACTAAACATGTTTGTGAAAAGGTTTTTGATCATCTAAATGCCGATAAAATTCGTGTTGGTTTGTTAACTGGCGATGTGCCACAAAAGAAACGTCTAAAAATATTAGAAGAATTTACTGATGGTACAGTAGATATTCTTGTGGCAACTGATGTTGCTGCACGTGGTTTACACATTCCTAGCGTAACGCATGTTTTTAACTATGATTTACCTGATGACTGCCAAGATTATGTTCACCGTATAGGTCGTACAGGTCGTGCTGGTGAAACTGGTCATGCGATAAGCTTAGCTTGTGAACAATATGTTTTTAATTTACCAGAAATTGAAACCTATATTGGCCATGATCTACCAGTAACAAAGTATGACCATGATGCTTTATTGACTGACCTTCCAAGACCTAAACCTCGTCAACGCCGCCCTAGAACAGGCGCTAACAGACAAGGCGGTCGTGCAAGCCCTAGACAAGGAAACCGTGGTAGTACTCCTAATCGCGGCACTCGTAGCTAACTAGTTAGCTGCACCCTTGGATAAAGTACATTGACTGATATTTTGAGCCAAAATCAAGCCTTACCAAAGACAATACCACAGTATGATGAAAGTCATTATGCTGTGGTCGATTTAGGCTCTAATAGTTTCCACCTCCTTATTACCCAATTAATAACATCACCAACGGGTAAGTCTATAAAAACCGTTAACAAAGTTAAGCAAAAAGTTCGCTTGGCGGCAGGTTTAACTAGTCATAACCTACTCACTGATGAAGCTATAACACGCGGCCTTGATTGCCTTAAAAACTTTGCTTTATACCTCAACAGTATTCCGGTAAATAATACTCTTATTGTCGCAACAGCGGCATTACGCATTGCTAAGAATAATCAGGTGTTTTTTGATGCCGCTAAGAAAATCTTACCCAAAGAAATAAAGTTACTCAGTGGGGAGCAAGAAGCCAAAACAATTTATGCTGGTGTCGCCCATACCTCTATATCAAATATCCAGCAATCTGCTACTAAGCAATTAGTACTCGACATTGGCGGTGCTAGTACCGAGATTATCGTTGGTTTAGGTTGTACTGCGAAAAAAGTGGTTAGTTTAGATATTGGTTGCGTTAGTTTTATTGGCAAGTACTTTACGAATGATCTGCTAAATAAAGAAAACTTCAATCAATGTATTGCTGGTGCTGCAGATATTATTAACACAGTGAAAGCAGAGTTTATTCAACTGGGTTGGCAATCTGCGGTTGGAAGCTCTGGTACTATGCAAGCCATGGCTGAGATACTGATTCAACGTCAGCAAACACCAATTATCACCTTAGAGTTTCTTTATGAAATTCAGCAAACTCTGATCAAGTGTAAAACTATAGATAGTATTGAGATAGCAGGACTAAGAGCTGATCGAAAAGCGATATTAGCTAGCGGTTTAAGCATTTTAATCGCTTTGTTTCAATGTCTGCATATTGAAGCATTATGCCTTTCAAGTGGTGCACTGCGTGAAGGTTTACTCTTTGAATTAGTCCCTGATGCTAAAATTATCTAACAGTAACCCCCTATTACCTTTCGTTATTTCTTTTTATTCACCTTTACTTATCAGCGTTACCTTTAATGAGTGAAGCTCTGAAATACCACAGTGCAATTGGTATTTCAATAACACTGTAACTTAACAAGGTAAACCAAAACCAGTTTAATTCAAACTGTAAGAAATTAAATTCAGCGCCTGTTCCCCAATATTTATTTGCCACAATAAGCACTGCTAAACCAGAGGTTACACAGTCAAATATCGCCACCTTATTACTATTTTTACCTGCTAATTTGGGATACACCCAGACATAAGCAATAACGATAATCACTGCGTTTAGTAGTATTATGCTCCATTCAGCTGACATTAACGCCCTCTTCTGTTGATAATGAAGTAACCCCAGCTTTACAAGCAGCTAAGAGTTCATTGCTAAAGTTTTTATCATCTAAAGCTCTAGATAGAGCCAAGCCGCCAATCATCAATACTGCGCTTTGCAGTGCTTTTTCACGACTGACGGTTAAAGATTGAGCTTGCGCTATAAAAGCTTTCAGCGTCTTGGTATAAGTTTCTTTAACTTGTTTATTTTGTTGGTTAATATCTGAAACCAAAAAAGCTAATGGACATGCTTGTTCATAGTTATTATCTCTATGTTCAGTACTTAAATAGTATTTAGCAAAATCTTTCATATTCTGCGGACAATTTTCAGGTTTACGTTTCGAAGCAACTTTTGCGCCTTTACTTATCGCTTGTGCGTACAAGTCACTTTTCGAATTAAAGTGACTATAAAATGCGCCTCTGGTGAGTTCAGCATTTTTCATCACTTGATTGATCGATATTTTTTCAAAACCATAATGTGTAAAAAGCATTGCAGCACTTTTTAAGATTCTATCTTTTGATTGCTCTTTATGAGTTTCATGCCACGCCATCGAAAGCCTCACTTACCTATTTAATCATAAAAACAGTATTTCATACTTTTAAAATATGTTCTTGAACATATTGTCAATATAGTTAGATTATTAACTAATAGTGTCAATTAGATAATTAAAAGGAAATATATATGACAGTAGATCCAGTACATATTTACGGACCTCGCTTTTCAAATTTTGTTCGTTCCGTCATGCTCGTATGCGAAGAAAAAGAAATTGCTTATACTGTTGGCTTTGAAGTTGATGGTAGCAATATTGCTTTTAAAGGTGAACAGCATCTAAAGTGGCATCCTTTTGGCAAAATACCTGTGTTACTAGAAGGTAAGTTAGCGTTACCTGAAACAGCCAGTATTTGTCGTTACCTTGATGAAGATAAGCAATTACAACCACACCAAAATAGCCAAGTACATGCACAACACGATGCACTTTGCGCGCTTATTTCGATAGACATAGATAAAATATTAGTACGGGATTACTTATTAGAATTTGCTTTTCCCAAAGGAGAAAATAATAGTATCCGCTTTGACGTCGTGAAAGAAGTACAGCCAAAGGCAGCTGCCATTTTTGCTATCATTGAACAAGTGTTACAACAAGAGACAGCGTTAACGTCTAAGGACTTTACTATCGCAGATGCCTTATTAGCACCAATGTTGCATTATATTTCATGCTTACCTACTGGCTTTGATCTGATAACGGACTATCCCAAAGTAGAGCAATATTTAGCTAATGTAATGGCAAGACCATCGTGTCAAAAAGTATTAACCGCTAAGGAATTTTAACGATAAATAATACCTATCGGACTCATTGAGTAATTCAACTGGTATAACCTAAGTATGTGAAAAGGTGAGTTCAAAATTTGCCCATAAAAAAGCGCGATTAAATCGCGCTTTTTTATTCTATTCTTGCGATATAATAAATCGACTAACTACCGATTATTTATCGTGTAAAGTACTTAAGCGTCTTCTTTCAACCAACGCGCAACTTGCTTAGCAAAATAAGTCAAAATTCCATCGGCTCCAGCACGTTTAAATGCTAATAATCCTTCCATTACACATGGTTTCTCAGCTAACCAACCATTTTGTATTGCCGCCATATGCATGGCATATTCACCGCTGACTTGATAAGCGTAGGTCGGTACTTGAAAAGTATCCTTAACACGACGCACTATATCTAAATAAGGCATGCCTGGCTTAACCATGACCATGTCGGCACCTTCAGCGATATCTTGGGCAACTTCATGCATAGCTTCATTACTATTTGCAGGATCCATTTGATAAGTATGCTTATTACCACCTTTAATATTACCAGAAGACCCGACAGCATCACGAAATGGCCCATAGTAATTAGAAGCGTACTTCGCAGAGTAGGCTAATATTTTAGTATTAACAAAGCCATTTTCTTCTAATCCTTCTCTGATAGCACCGACACGTCCATCCATCATATCTGAAGGTGCCACAATATCGGCTCCTGCTTCAGCATGTGATAAAGCCTGCTTTACCAAAATATCTTTAGTGACTTCGTTAACAACATAGCCTGTTTTCCCTGCTTTGTTATCATCACTCTCACTTAAAATACCGTCTTGACCATGTGTGGTAAACGGGTCAAGAGCAACATCAGTGATCACAGCAAGCTGTGGGAATTTAGCTTTAAGTGCACGTACTGCACGTTGCGCTAATCCATCAGGGTTATAAGCTTCTTCCGCCATAAGCGACTTTTTATCACTTGGTGTCACAGGGAAAAGTGCAATAGCCGGAATACCTAAATCAACCAATTCCTGTGCTTCTTCCAAAAGCAGATCAATACTTTTACGTTCGACACCAGGCATTGAAGCTATCGCTTCTCGCTGATTATCGCCTTCAAGCACAAAAACTGGGTATATTAAATCATTGACCGTTAACTGAGATTCAGCCATTAAACGACGAGTATGATCGTCAACGCGCATCCGGCGCATGCGACGAGCAGGATATTGACCAAATGCTGAATTACCATTGTGGGACATAAAAATTCCTAATTATTCTGTGAAAATGTGTTGTTTGGTTTGATTTCGGCCATTGTGCTTAGCTTGATATAAAGCGTTGTCGGCACCTGAAAATATTTGCTCGGGACCAATATCAACTTGTTGTTGATATGTTGAGATACCACAACTGATTGTCAGTGGAATTTCGACATCTCTAAATTGAAAAGCTTGAGCATCTACCTGTACGCGTAATTGTTCAGCAAAGAGTAACGCCCCTTCAGCATCAGTATTAGGTAAGATTAAGCAGAACTCTTCTCCACCGTAACGAAATGCTCTATCAGTACTTCGCTTCAAACTTTTTTTTATATGGCTGGCCAACCAAATTAGGCACTGATCACCCGCTAGGTGCCCATGAGTATCGTTAACTGCTTTGAAAAGGTCGACATCAATTAGCACTAAACTTAACGCGGTAAGATTACGACGGCTACGACGGTATTCAGCTACTATTTTTTGATCATAAAATCGACGATTATGTAAGCCCGTTAGTTCATCTAAAACATTTTTACGTTCAAGTTCTTGATTAGCACTTTCCAACTCTTGCAAAGCTATATTCAGTTCTAATGTACGCTCCTGCACTCTTTCTTCTAGCAGGTCTTGACTGTCTTGTTGCTCATTAGCCAAGGTTTTCATTGTTTGCTCAGCGATGGTAACATTGCTTTTTGCAAGCTTAAGCTGTTGTAACATTTTTAGGTATTTTCTTCGGTAATGTCGATTCAAATATAAACCTAACAAGAGGGTAATTAAACTCCCTAAGAAAATTCCCATGCCAAAACATAGGTGCTCGGCATTTTGTTCAGTCATAGCACTACTTGCAGGCGAATATGTCATCAGCAAAGAAGTAAAACCTGCTATTTCTGCTCTAACCAATGACTTCATTTATATCATTTCTTTCTTTGATGGAAAATCAAATACCTTTGCGGCATTACGGCTAGTTTGCCAAGCTATCTCTTCTTGGTCAAGACCTGTAATACTGGCAATTTCTTTGACTATAAATGGTAAGTAACACGGCTCATTACGGCTACTTTTAGGTTTTGGTCGAATTGTTCGAGGTGTTAGATACGGAGCATCAGTCTCAATGAGTAATCGATTTAAAGGAATTAGACTTACAATATCCCGTAAACTTTGACCTCTACGCTCATCACATAACCAACCTGTGATACCTATATACATATCCGCGGCTATACACTGAGTGAGCTCAGATTTTGTGCCAGTAAAACAATGCGCAACCATAGCCGGAACTTTAGAAAAATAGGGTGATAACGTAGTAATCCATGGTTCAAAAGCATCTCTTTGATGTAAAAATAGTGGCATTTGCAGTTCTGAAGCTAAAGCAACTTGTTCACTAAATACTTTTTGCTGTTGTGCTGGTGCTGAAAAATTTCGATTGAAATCTAAACCACACTCACCAATGGCCTTAACTTGCTCTTGTTTCGCTAATAACTTGAGTTGCTCTAAGTAGTCAGCAGTCACATGATCAGCATCATGGGGATGCACACCTGCAGTGCTAAATAAAAAGTCAGGGAAACTTGTTTGATAATGCTGACACAAAGCTAACGCTTTCTGGCTTTCTGCAACACTAGTACCGGTAATCAACAAACCATCTAATTGAGCCTTTTGAGCTCGTCGAATAACATCTTCGCGATCTTTCTCAAAGCGTTTATTGGTTAAGTTAACGCCTATATCTATCAAAGTGCTTTTATTCAAATTAATCTCGATCTATTTAAGCCTTTTTACTTTAATACGTTTATTAGTATTTTCTTTTTGCAAAAACACAGAGGTAATCGCCCCTTTGGTTAACACCACGCGTTGGCCTGTTTTTAGACTAAGTTTATAGCTATCTTTTTGTTGCCACTTTTGACCATTCTCAAAGGTAATTTTCCATTGCCCGTAAGGTGTTTTACTTAATTTACTAATCGTTAGGGTAATAGAATTTATTTCGTTATCTAATTCTTCAGTTGTTTTTTTCACCTGTCCTTTAGAAAAAGCATCAACTTGTTCGGCGGTCAAGTCAGTTATTTCTGGTTCCACAATTACAGCACTGCGTTTACTTGTCAGTTGGTCAAAACAAGTAAGTCTTTCAGTATCTTGAGTTATTTTTACACAATCTTGAACTCGATCCGCAAGGTTTTCTTCTTTAGCTAACACTGTCGGAGATAATAATAAGCTAGTAATCACGGTAAAATATGTGAGTTTTATACTCTTTGTCATTTGTCATTTTCCTTTATATTATTCGATTCGTCTTCATCTTCTTCTTTATGATAAAACGAAGCAATAATAATACCGACTTCAAATAAAATCAGCATTGGCACGGCCAACATAGTTTGTGAAATAATATCAGGTGGTGTCAATAACATACCAATGACAAATGCACCTACTACAACATAAGGTCGCTTTTCTCTTAAGCTATCAGGTGTCGTCATACCTGTCCAACACATTAAGATAATGGCAATAGGAATTTCAAATGCGGCACCAAAAGCAAAAAACAGTTTTAAGATGAAATCTAGATAACTACTGATATCAGTCGCAATAACAACGCCTTCTGGTGCTACTGAAGTAAAAAAGGCAAATACTACCGGAAATACAAGAAAATAGGCAAAGGCAATACCACTATAAAACAGCAACGTTGAACCGAACATTAACGGGGCAATCATGCGCTTTTCATTACTGTACAAACCAGGCGCAACAAATGACCACACTTGATATAAGACAAATGGCATAGCAATAAATAGGGATAAAACCAAAGTTAACTTAAAAGGTGCAAAAAATGGTGACGCGACATCGGTCGCTATCATTTGTGACCCTTCTGGCATGGTCGCTAATAATGGCTGAGCCACGTATTGATATATATCTTGTGCGAAATAAACTAAGCAACAAAAAACTATCAATACTCCAAGAATTGATCGCAATAAACGATTACGTAGTTCTAAAAGATGATCAAAAAGGCTGGCGACTGGTGTTGAGGAAGTACTCATGGCTGAAGTTTATCACTTTCTGGATTAACTAGCTTATCTGGTTTTTTTACATTTTCTATCGGAGCACTTGAAATTTTTGGCTCTTCACTATCTTGAACCATCTCCGGCTCTACTTTAGCTTGCGGAGCTGAAGCTAAGGAAGAAGCTATCATTGATTCTAGTGGTTGTCTGTCGACCTTTTTGAAAGGCTCAGCCACAGAGTCGGCTGCTTCTTGCAACGATTTCAATGACGCAGCAACCTCAGGACTTAAATTTTCTAAGTTACTTTCTTCTGCTTTTTTTAAATTTGCATGTAATTCGTGTATGCGTAATTCTTCTGTAAGCTCAGATTTAACAGTATCACTAAATTTTCGAGCACCAGATATCCAGCCACGAAGAGTACGAATTGCAACCGGTAAGCGTTCAGGGCCTAAAATAACTAAGCCCATAATTGCTATGAGGATTAATTCCCAAAAGCCAACGTCAAACATACATTAAGCCTGATCTGATTCTTTAGTCTTACTTTCTGTTGTTTTGACCACTTCTTCTGTAGTGCTCTTTGAGCTATCAGCTAAAGTATCTGATGTTTTTTCTGCACTATTTTTTTGTTCTTTATCTTCACCGATAGCACTTTTAAAACCTTTAATCGCTGAACCTAAATCACCACCTATATTACGTAGTTTTTTAGTTCCAAATAATAACACTACAATCACAGCAACAATAACTAGTTGCCAAATTCCGATTCCACCCATAATAATTAACTCCTGATATTTGATGCTCGCATGACGAACCTATATGTTAGCCCATGCTTTATGTACCAACATTATATACCTAAATAATGCAGGGAAACGAGCAAAAGCAGTAAATGAATTGGTAAATTATGAGCTAAAACAATATTTATACCATGGGTAAACATCTCCCAATCAAATTACAGCGATCCAAAAAGGCGACTAAGAAGTCGCCTTTTGTTTGAGGTGCTTTAATTATCGACAATAAAATTCGTAATTATTGCTTACTAAAACTTATATGACGTATTAACAAAGAAGGTACGGCCAACAACATCGTAGATATTTGGCACTGTATTCATATCATTACCATCTGGTACTTCTTCAGGTTCAGTATCAAATAAATTTTTAATACCACCTGTTACTTGCCACGCATCATTAATATGATAAGCCGCTGAAACGTTATGATAAATCACATCATCAGTAGTGTAGCCATCGCCGTCCATACCTTGAATATAGTTAGCTGTATAAAGTAAATTTACGTCTTCTGTTAAATCGGCGCTAACGGTTAAATTAGATTTTAGCTGTGAGTACCCCCCCATATTGCCGCCAATAGTACCTTCATAGCTAATACCGTCTTCTTCAAATTCAAGTAAATAAGTCGTATCAAACATGACTTTGAACATGCCAGCAGTGTAGCTAACATTCCAATCAATACCTGAAGTATTCTGCTGACCAATATTGGTTAACGTAGAGGTCATTTCCGATAAGTCTCCACCCGGTGTAATTCCGATAGTATCACAAGCAACGAGATCATCTCCGAAACACTTATTCATTTCATTTTGCACGTTCACACGGCTAATAGCGTTAGTAATATCAAACTGCCAATAATCCATAGTAGTAGATAGGCCTTCAGTAATTTCCCACACAACACCCGCAGTAAATGATTCACTTTCTTCCGGCTTTAAATCCGCATCACTGGTGTAATTTACTAAGATTTGTGAATCTTGTTCGTTGTCCCAAGGGTCAGTTAAATAATCAAAAGAACCTGAGTTACCACCGTATAGCTCACTCACACTTGGTGCTCTAAAGCCCGTTGCAGCCACCGCTCTAAACATTAAACCATCAGTAATACTGTAAGTTGCACCTAACTTCCAAGTAGCTGCACCACCAAAGGTTGAATAGTTATCATAACGAGTCGCGGCTTCTACCGTGAAAGAGTCGGTTACTGGTACAGATATTTCACCATAGATAGACTGTACAGAATAATTACCTTCTGTGGGATCTTGCTGTGCCGCGGTACTTTCACCAGCCTGAGTAATTAAATCAGGTGTGTAATATCCACTTTCAAAACGACTTTCAACTCCAACGGCATAACCTATATCGTGCTCATTAACGCCACTATAACCTGCGGCTAAAATGAATTGTTCATTGCCACCTTCATTTTGCTCGGTGTACATAACGCCTTCACTGGCTAAGAAGTCGTTACTCATGGGATCACCGCTGAACCAATCGTCTTGATGATTGTAGATACTTTTTTCCATGTTCCCTGCGTGAATCGAGTTACCAACACTATCTTTTGAGTCATTACGACCATAAGTTGCCGACATATCCCACTGTGAATCATTACTTAAGTAACCAGTCAAACCAACAGAAGCACGATAGGTATCTGTTTCTTGACCGTAAATACGTGGACCGGCATCTGTCATGCGACGTCTATATTCTAGTTCTTCTGGCAGAACGCCATTTTCATCTTTGAATTGATCGGTATAGTTATCATCTAACAAACTTGTATCTAAGTCGATTGAAGCTGGTTGCGGTGCCATTTGTTGATTTGACTCACGGCGGGTATACATAAATTCAACGCTTAATTCAGTATCATCCGCTATTTCAGAGTTAAAGTTAGTGAATAAGCTTAATAATTCATTGGGTGTTTGTGCATAACTATCGTCGGTATAATCGTAAGACTCTTCACGTGGAACAAAGCCACCTTCACCATCTGGTACCATTCCGCCTAAAGAACCTCCTGGTACAAATGAAGATTCACCTGCAGGGACAAAATCACGATCCGATTGGATAATTTCACCACGGTTTGAATATTGGGCGCCAACAACTAAGTTACCACCAGCAAAGTCACGACCATGTAAAAGACTAAAACCCCCACTTTCGCCATCACCTTTGTCGGTAATACTGCCATCAGCAGTTATTTCAGTGCCTTGAAAGTCTTTCTTAGTGATGATGTTAACAACACCAGCAATGGCATCTGAGCCATAAACTGCTGAAGCACCGTCTTTCAAGATTTCAATGGTCTGAATCATTGAAACAGGGATAGTATTTAAATCTACTGAAGAGTCAGCACCAGTACTTGATGCAACCATACGTCGACCATTTAATAGCACTAACGTACGTTGCACTCCCATACCACGTAAGTTAACAGTTGCCGAACCACCTGAACCGTTATTAGACGTTGAACCTAAGCTCATACCTGCAGCAGCGGGTTGCATTGATAATATTTCTTGTACTGAGGTGAAACCACTCTTGGTGATAAAGTCTGAAGATATTACCGTTACTGGGCTGGCGCTTTCAATATCGGTTCTGTTAATGCGAGAGCCTGTTACGGCAATACGCTCTACTTCTTCAGCGCCTTCTTCGGCAACTGCTTGTACTGAGGTCACTGATGTTGCGGCAAGGGCAATCATCACTGCTCGATTTACTATATTCTTTCTGGCTGTTCTTAGGCTCATTACTTCTACCTTTTTATCGTTAGTTTGTTGGTAACTGATGTTTATCAATTGCCATCAATACTGCTGGATTTAATAGAAGAAGTTCGTTTTCAAGTGTTGTAACTTAGTTAAACCTGTAACGATGTGGTTACTTTTGCATACAAACATGTGACCAACTGTAAGTGAATTGGCTGTTTTATCGTCAGATGAGGTGAATGATTTTGCAGACATAAAAAAACCGACATAAAGTCGGTTTATTTAAACAATATATATTACTGAACGTTAATCAAAAACCATGGTGTTTTTAAGTTTAGATAAAGCATTTTTTTCTAACTGCCTTACACGTTCGGCTGATATTTGGTATTTATTAGCTAGCTCTTGTAACGTTGTTTTATCTTCGGTTAACCAGCGCGTCTTTATAATATCTTGACTACGTTCATCAAGCGTTACTAATGCTGTTGATAAACGTTTATTCGCATGGTTGTCCCAATTATCATTTTCAACTTCAACCGCTAAATCTGATTGTTTGTCTTGAAGGTATTGAGCAGGTGAAAAGCTACTGGAGCCAAGATTATCATCATCATCTTTTGATAATTCAAATGCTTGATCATGGCTACTCATACGAGATTCCATTTCCATAACATCTTTCGTTGTTACACCAAGGTTTTCCGCTACCGTATTTACTTCTTCAGTGCTGAACCAGCCTAAACGTTTTTTATTTTTACGTAGATTAAAAAATAACTTACGCTGCGCTTTGGTGGTAGCAACTTTTACAATGCGCCAATTTTTAAGCACAAATTCATGAATTTCTGCTTTGATCCAATGCACAGCAAAAGAAACTAAACGTACGCCTACTTCAGGATTAAAACGTTTAACGGCTTTCATTAAACCCACGTTGCCTTCTTGCACTAAATCGGCATGTGGTAAACCATAACCAGAATAGCCTTTAGCAACATGAATAACAAAACGTAAGTGCGACATAATTAGCTCTTGCGCCGCTTGTAAATCATTTTCATTGTAGAGGCGAGTAGCCAAATCATGCTCTTTCTCCGCAGTTAGCATAGGAATGCTGTACGCAGATTGCATGTATGCTTCGATACTACCACTCTTTGGTAAGGTAAGTTGCATTGCTTCACTCATAAAAAACCCTCTCCTTCTCTCTTTAATTCGCCCGCGATAATAACATATATCGACACTATTTGCGATAGCGGGGACATGAACATTAGCTTAATAGATAGGGTGGCACAAGGCGATCTTTCAAATTTATTGTGAATTAAATGTGACGATTTGTAAGCTTAATGAATTATCAAGAATAAACAGTTGGTTATACATGTTAAATTTCGAGAAGAAAGTTCAGGAATATTGTGTAATTTCACAGTTAAGTACACCAATAAAGCTAACTATTCCCTTAAAAATGGGTGTAAAACCAAGTGATATTATTCTGTACTCTCTTTTAGATGAGTCTTAAATGGCTTTAATCTGCATTAGGTTCTATCGCTTTAATATGCTGGCTTACCGAGATATAACTTCCAACTAAGGCAAGCACAATGGCAAAGCCAATCAACATTAGTGCTTCACTGCCGGATAATCCCTGCAATTGAAAGTTACTTTGATAAAGCTCACTTAAGTCACTAATAGCATAACCTAAATACCAAGCCAGAAGAGTCACAGCGATACAAGAAAGTATGCCGCCAAAAATACCGTACCAAATACCTGAATACAAAAACGGTCTCTGGATAAAGCTATCTGTCGCGCCAACCAATTTCATAATAGCGATAGCATCTTTTTCATTTAAAATAGCTAATCGAATGGTATTGCCCACAATAAGTACCACAGATAAACATAATAACAAGGCTACACCGAGTACAATATCTTCAAGTAAACGGGCCATCGCTTCTAATCGCGTTAACCATTCTAAATCAAGTTTTCCTTGTTCAACTTCTCGTTCTTTGCTCAATTTTGCCAACAAAGCATTAGCCGCTTGTGCTTGGCTAGCTCTTTGCGTTGGTGTTACCAATAACGTTGCTGGCAATGGGTTTTTATCAAGATATTCAAGTGACTGACCAAAACCAGATAAAATTTTAAATTCTTTCAATGCTTGTTTAGCTGAGATGTAGCGCACCTCTGCTACATCATTATAAAGACTAATGCGCTTTATTAAATTTTGTGCACTCTTCTCACTGGTTGATAATTTTAAAAATAAAGTGATTTGCGAGGCACTATCCCACTGCTCACTTACTTGTTCGGCGTTCTTAACAAAAAGATGCAAGGTTGCTGGCAATGCTAGACTGATACCTAAAACAAAAATTGTCATCGCTGTGGTAAAAGGCGTTCGCCATAGATTACCTAAACTACCTACCGCTTGCTGAAAATGTCGAATAGGTAGCGTTAAAAGCCGAGCCAATAAACTTGAACGCGCTTTTAAACCGCTACTATGAATATTGCTCATCAGACGTCCCCTGTGCTTGTAGGCCATCAACAATACCATCATTAATCATGGTGCCCTCTTTCAACGTCAGTGTTCGGTATTTCATACGCGCAATTAAACCTAGATCATGAGTAGCAATAAGTACGGTTACACCAGCGGCATTAAATTCTTCAAATAAACGAATAATATCTAACGATAATTTGGGATCTAAATTTCCGGTAGGCTCATCGGCAAGAAGAATAGGCGGCTTATTAACAATCGCACGAGCAATACCAACACGTTGTTGTTCACCACCCGAGAGCATATGAGGATAACACTTCAACTTAGCGCTTAAATGCACTTTCTCTAATGCAGTCGCCACACGCTTTTTAATTTCACTGTGACTAACACCCTCAATAATTAGCGGTAAGGCAACATTATCAAAAACAGTACGATCTTTAAGTAAGTTATGACTTTGAAAGATCATCCCGATACCGCGGCGTACATAAGGCACTTGCTTATATTGAATATCGGAAAGTTCGGTGTGATTTACTTGGATACTACCAGAGCTGGGTTTTTCCATTAATGAGATTAATTTTAATAAGGTACTTTTACCTGCTCCTGAATGGCCAGTTAAAAATGCCATTTCACCGCTTTCTAGGCTAAAACTCACTTGTTTTAATGCTAGAAAACCGCCTGGATAGGTTTTATTTACCTTATTGAAATTAATCATATTACTTTAATACTTTGTACGAATAAGTGGGCTAACTTAGCACAATTAGCCTGTGATACCAATCGGACTAATTGATTGTCCACTTAGTAGGGGGTTAAAAGGCTAGAGGCAAGACATTGGTTGAAGAAAATGGTTATTTAGAAGAATACTGTCCTGTGCTCAGAACGACTGAGTTATTAATGATTACGGCGCATCTTTTATTAAGGCAAAACCATTAATAAAAAGATGCTGCAACAAGTAGGGCTTACAAAAAACGTCCCAAACGAGACGCTTAGAAGCGGAGTAAAAATTTATTCATAGCTACTTACTAAAAAGCGCGTCAATGAAATCATCACTATTAAAAGGTCTTAAATCATCGATACCTTCACCGACACCTAAATATCGAATAGGAATACTATGCTTATCTGCAACAGCAAAAATAACACCACCTTTAGCGGTACCATCTAATTTAGTAATAGTTAAACCTGTTAAACCAACCGCTTCGTCGAACAATTTGGTCTGACTTAAAGCATTTTGACCTGTGCCAGCATCAAGCGTTAGCATCACCTCATGAGGCGCATTAACATCTAACTTTTTCATTACCCGCACAACTTTTTTCAATTCTTCCATCAAGTGAGCTTTGTTTTGCAAACGTCCAGCAGTATCCGCAATGATAATATCAACTTTACGTGCTTTTGCCGCACTGATTGCATCAAAAATAACCGAAGCACTATCAGCACCGGTATGCTGAGCAATAACAGGAATATTATTGCGCTCACCCCACACTTGTAATTGCTCTACAGCCGCGGCTCTAAAAGTATCGCCCGCCGCTAGCATTACTGATTTACCTTGCGCTTGAAATTGCTTAGCTAGTTTACCAATAGTTGTGGTTTTACCGACACCGTTAACACCGACCATCAAGATAACAAAAGGTCCATCGTCTTCAGGGATAACTAACGGCTGACTAACATCTTCAATAACTTTCTTTAATTCTATTTTAAGCAAGTCATACAAAGCAGACGCGTCTTTTAACTGCTTGCGATTAGCACTTTGTGTTAATGACTCTATAATTTTCATTGTAGTTTCAACACCAACATCCGCTAAGAGCAAATGAGTTTCTAACTCTTCAAATAAGTCATCGTCAATTTGTTTGCCGCGAAACAAATCAATTAAGCCGCCACCTAAATTTTGTCTGGTTTTACTTAAGCCTTGTTTTAAGCGGGCAAAGAAACCAAGCTTACTTTCAGCTTTTTCATCAACAATTTCTTCAACTTTAGGTTCAGAGTCTGCAGCTGTATCGGCTTGTGTTTTCGATACATCTTCAAGGGTTTCCTCTACAGCCTCAACATCATCGATTGATTCAACCTGCTGCTCAACAGCTTCCATTTCAGCTAATAATTTAGCTTCAGGTAGCTCTTCACTAGTCAATTCTGTTTCAACAACCTGAGCATTTTCTTCGCTTACTGAATCTTCCGTTACGGAGTCAACAGTTACCGCTGCAATCGCTACTGCTTCTGTAGTCTCAGCTGCAGAGTCCTCGAGCACATTAACATCATCGTTAACAACGTCGGCAGTAGCTTCTTGCTCTACTGCGTGTTCTGTTATTGATTTTTCTGCTTCATTGACAACTGACTCAACCATTTTCTCATCAAGTTGTTCAACCGATTCAGCGACAGAGAGAGCTTCATTGTTATTTTCTTCAGTGCTCGGTTGCTTTTCTTTTTTGCCAAAGCCTAACCAAGACAACATACCTTTTTTCTTCGACACGTTTTGCTACCTAAATATATTTCAGTATGAATTTGTTTGGTCGTTATACCAAACAAAGATAAATATGTTTGGTATAACGACCAAACAAGGATAAAATTGGCGCTATATTAGCACTTAATAGCAAAATTGTCAGTGATATGAATCAAGCAAAAAAACAACTAAGTAAAAAGCTCCTTTCTGGGAGAGGACAGGGTAAGTCTGCCGGTAAAATCCGTATTATTGCCGGTAAATACAAAGGTAGAAAATTACCGGTATTAATGGCAGAGGGATTACGCCCAACAACCGATAGAGTTAAAGAGACTGTATTTAATTGGCTCATGCCCTATATTGCTCAAGCCAATTGCTTAGACTGTTTTGCTGGCTCTGGTAGTTTAGGTTTTGAAGCGTTATCTCGTGGTGCCGATGAAGTAACCTTGGTGGAATTAAATAGAGCCGCAGCGAACCAATTACTTGAGAATAAAGACTTACTCAAGGCTGATAACATTAATGTTATTAATGATAATGCGCTTGTTTTTCTTAAAAAAGATCCTCTTAAAGTAGGGTTAACCGCAAAGTCAGACAAACCCTTTGATTTAGTTTTTCTCGATCCTCCTTTTAGAAAACAATTGGTCGAACAAACCGCACAATTACTAAATCACTTTGGTTTGGCCGATCAGGCACTCATTTATGTAGAGATGGAAGCAGATAGCACACAAGTTATCCCAGCTAACTGGCAATTAATTAAAGAGAAAATTTCTGGCCAAGTTGTTTATCAACTGTATCAATATCAGGGATAATTTCATGCTGTGTATTTTAGGAGACCATTAATATGTTTATTGATTATCTCGACACGCCATTGGGCTTGTTTGAATTTATGGCAACCGAGCAAGGTATTTGCCAAGCCATATTTTGTGGTGACCAAAGTTATGATGATAAAAAAGGTGAACGCAAAGCCAATGACATCACTGCTCTTTGTAAACAGCAATTAATAGAATACTTTGCCGGCCAGCGTCATATTTTTACCGTACCATTAGACCCTCAAGGTACTGAATTTCAACAATCCGTATGGGGTTGTTTAGCAAAGATTCCATTTGGTACTGTGAAATCCTACGGCGAAATAGCCAAGATGCTCGATAAACCAAAAGCCTCACAGGCTGTTGGTGGCGCTAATGGTAGAAATCCCATTACGTTGATTGTACCTTGTCATCGCGTTATTGGTGGTGATGGTTCATTAACAGGTTATGCTGGTGGTATTGAGCGTAAATTATGGTTATTAAATCATGAAGGGGTTGAGGTAAAGCAAACCAATAACAATGCCAAGTTAGATATCAAGAATGTTATTAATAAGCGACAAGCAAAAACACAATTCCTACGCTAAGGCTTTGCGAATTATCTACACAACGCCAACATTGAAAAAAAAAGGAGTACCTATAGGTACTCCTTTTTATCTATCAAAATTAGCAATTAGTTTTTCGGCACTAATTTTAAGTCATGAAAATCAAAACTAAAGTCAGTCGCCCTTGATACTGCTTTCATGGTGGCGTAATTAATTCCACCATCTTCATTTAAATTAAAGTTAACAAATGCATCAGCCTTAAGCGTTTTATCATGCCAGCGAACAATAAAGGTATTATGTTGGTAGTGCTCTAAGGTGCCCTTTAATTCTGGGGTGTTACCAAATTGCATATGTAGCTTATTATTTTTAAATGTTATATGAATTTCGCCATACCAATCATCAACATAAGTCTGCGCATATTCACGTAATACTAATGAATGTGCTGAGTTTTTATGAACTGAATCTGCCGCTTTTGCTAGGCGCTTTTGTTCTTTAGCAGTCTTCGTTGTCTGTTTTGTATGATAATAAGCAATCCAATCTTTTTTAGGTAATTCAAGGTACTCATTTAAAATTTGATGATAAATTGCATTAACAGCGAAGCTCGACTGTTGATTAGTTAGAATCACCATAGCAAGCTCTTCTTCTGGCACCAAGACCACTTTAGAGACCATACCTAAAATACCACCACCGTGATGAAGTAGCTTCACCCCATGATAATCTTTCATAAACCAGCCTAAGCCATAAGCAGCAAAGTGCGTTTTATCTTGTTGAGTTGCTTCTGCTGTAACGGGCAATATAGTACGCGCTTGCCACATAAAGCGACTTTGTTCAGCTGAAAATAGACGAGGTGACTTTTCATCCTGTTTGATAGCATAAGCACCTTTATTTAACTGAGTCTGTAACCACAAGCTCATATCATTAGCGCTAGATGCTACTGAAGCTGCTGCACCAAATCTTTCTATAAAGTTGCCACCTACAACATTTAATTTTCCTTTAAGTGGCACATGCGCTCTGGCAACATTTTTATTACTTTCATCAATCAGTGAAAAAGCTGCACGAGTATTTTTCATACCAAGCGGAGTAAAAATACTCGCTTGCACCACCTCATTCCAAGTTTGTCCCGTAATACGAGCAATCACCTCTCCACCAACAATATAGAGCAAATTATCGTAAGCAAATTCACTACGAAAGCTTGAGGCTTCAGGTAAATATTTTATCCCTTTAATAACATCAGCATTAGTTAACGTAGTATGTGGCCAAATCATTAGATCACCTGCACCTTTACCTAAGCCAGAATTATGAGCTAGCAAGTCGGTAATGGTAAATTCACGGGTAACATAGGCATCAGGCATTTGAAATTCAGGAATAATATCAATAACCTTCGTTTGCCAAGTCAACTTGCCTTCATCCACTAGGTTGGCCAACAAAGCAGCGGTCATTGCTTTAGTATTTGAAGCAATACCAAATAGTGTGTCAGAGGTAACTTGAGCTGATTTACCATGCTCAACAACACCAAAACCTTTGCTCATTACCACCTTATTATCTTTGATGATAGCTACAGCTGCGCCGGGCACTTGAAAGGTACTCATGGCTTGAGTGATAGCTTGTTCAATCTTAATGTTTTTATCAACAACACTGCTTGCTTGAACTGGAGTAATTACAGACAAGATCAAGGTGACGGCAAACAATGCACAACTGATTAACTTCATATTCGCTTCCTGTATTAAGGGGATTATTTTATTTGAGCGTTAGGCTAGGCTTTGAATTCATTTAGCGACTATCAACGACTAAATAATCTCTATGCCTAAATTAGATAAACCTTCAGATAGGCTCATCTGCTTAGCTAGCTTACAAGTACGCTTATCGGCCGCAGCAAATTTAAGGAAATCGAACAGCTCATTTTGCGTGTCCTTTTCCCATTGCATGAGTGGATGTTCATCCATTTGCTCGGTAGTGATCGTGAGTTCTTCATCGGCGGACTCTTCAACTTCTTCAAGTAAAAGCAGCTCGACATAATAACTGACACTGTTATGGGATAGGCGACTGATGCTTTGGATATCGTCAATATCAATTTCCGATATTTTTTGTTTCTTCGATGGCTTAACTTGCATTAATTGCCACAAAGCCGAAAACGCCATACACGCATCAAGAGCAGGAAATACACCAAAGGAATCAAAGGCTTCAGGATCTGGGGTTTCAGCTTCTAATTTGAGTAATTGCGCCTCGCTATTAATTTTTACCGTACTACTGTTATCAAGCCATTGCCAAATAATATCGAGTTGATTACGTAATACTTTAGCATTACCGAAATCAGCGGCTTCACTAAACATTTGGTAATTGGGTAACATACGCTCAAGTAACGCTGCAGAGAAAGCAATTTGATGCCAATGACTTAACTTGGCAAAAGGAAGATGAATGGTCACTTAGATATATACTCAGTTGAGATAATTAGCTGGATTATACCCAAGCCTATTCAAAATGCGAATAAGCTTGGTTTTATCAAGGCTGTATTGTATACCCAAACTACCTGAAGATGTAGGTTTCAGCTGGAATTAGAAATGCCTTTAGGCAAGGCATTGATTGAAGAGAATAGTTATTCTATTGTCGAAATCAATAACGCAGCATAAAGCGTTTCTAAACCAGCCCTGCGGGGACGTGTGGGCAACCATGCTCTTCGTTGCCTCCTTTTTTAAGAGAATAACCCTTAATAAAAAGAGGCGCCTTGATCATGAATCGCTCAAGCATCCTGAAACACGCATCTTCAAGTGGTTTGGGTATATAGATATCGAAACAACTAACTGGTTAATTGCTTTTGAGCATACTCAAATTTCAATCGATATTCGGTCAACTTATGCTCCAACTCACTTGTTTGATCGTTAAACTGAGCCTTTTGCTCACCGTTATCACTGATTAACTGATGATTCTCATCGCGTAAGAATTTAATAGTTTCTCGCACCTTATTATTTTCTATTTCTTGTTTATCACGATTCTTATTAAAGCGTTGCAAGATATTTTCTTGCCCTTCTTGAGCAACCTTCACTTGCTCATTAAGTACTGTCACTTCTTGCTGATATAATTTTATATCATTTTGTTCAGTTGCTAATTTATGACTAAGTTGCTCGTTAGTTTTTTCTAATTCTATAATGTTTTGCTGCGCTGATGCTTGTAATTGTCTCGTTTGTTCAGCGCCCTCATGAATTGCTTTTATCTCATCAAGGTGTTGCTGTTTCACTTGTTCAGCGCCCTCATGAATTGCTTTTATCTCATCAAGGTGTTGCTGTTTTACTTGTTCAGCGCCCTCATGAATTGCTTTTATCTCATCAAGGTGGCGCTGTTTTACTTGTTCAGCGCCCTCATGAATTGCTTTTATCTCATCAAGGTGGCGCTGTTTTACTTGTTCCGCACCTTCATTAACTGCTTTTTTCTCATCAAGGTGTTGTTGTTTAATTTTTTCTGAACCTTCATTGATAGACTTTATTTCATCAAGAAGTTTTTGTTTATCAATGGCTGCTTGCTTAGTTAGCTTAATAATTTGTGCTTGAAAGTCTTGGCTTTTTTGTTCAGTTTGTTTATTTTTATCTTGCTCTGTATCAATTGATTTTTGTTGTGCTGATAACTGTTGTTGTAATTCAGCTTTGCCGTTTTGTTCCTGTTGAGCTTGTTCTGCTAACTGAGATATCTTCTGCTCTAAGTCTTTTACTTTACTGTCACTACTTTGCATTGCTTCCGCTTGCATACGAGAACTATCATCCTCGAGTTTCCGAAGTTTCTCTGTTAACACATCAATTTGTTGTTTGGCCGTCGCTTCAGTTTGGTTTTTAATCGTTATTACCGCTTCGCTTTGCTGCTTTTCATTTAACTGTAGTTTTTCAGTTAACGCATCAATTTTTTGTTTGGCTGTCGCTTCGGTTTGGTTTTTAATTGTTGTTAGTGCCTCACTGTGCTGCTTTTCATTTAACTGTAGTTTTTCAGTTAACGCATCAATTTTTTGTTTGGCTGTCGCTTCGGCTTGGTTTTTAACTGTTGTTAGTGCTTCGTTGTGTTGCTTTTCGTTCAGCTGAATTTTTTCTTTAGCAACAGTAAGCTGTGACATTAAACTTTGCTCTTGCTCAGTTAATACCATAATGCGGCCATTTAAACCGTCAATTTCTTGATTTTTATCATTAAGTGTTTGTTCTGTTTCCAGTAATTTTTCATCTAACTTATTATTACTGCTTTGCTTTTTATCTTGTTGCTGTGTTTTTTGCTGTTTTAAGTTAACAATTTCTTTTTCCAAAGATTCTATGGTCTCACTGTAATTAATAGTATTTTGAGTGAGTTCTACCTGGAAATTTTGCTTATTAGTTGCCTCATCAGCCTCTTTTTCAGCTAATGCTTGTTTAAGCTGGGTAACTTCTTTGAGTTGTGACTGTTGTTTTTCAGTAAAGTTTTTTTGTAATGATTGTTCTTTTTCTGATAGATATTGGTTTTGTTGATCAGTATTTTTACTCGTTTCCGTCTTAATTGCAGATGCTATTAAGTGAGTTAATTTATCTTCCACTTGAATGTAAATGTCACTAGCCAAACTTTGAATTTGTTCTTCGACATCCTTAGAAAATTTACTTTTATCGACCATATTATTCTCATTATTATAAATCGCTACTGCTTCTAAATTATCACAGCTGCATCTGCACAGGAATATGAAAAGTAATTTTTTTTAACAAAAAAGCAACAAAAAAGGGGCAAAAGCCCCTTTTAATATAATTTATAATTTTTTACGGTCAAAACGACAGGTGAATTAACTCTCTGCAACGCCTTCTTTTACTTCTTCTTTAGCTAGTGGTGCAATTTGGATGTTTGAAATTTGAGCCTTACCCGTTAGGTTTCGCAGTTGAACTAAACGATTCATTTGCCCTAAAGAACCTAACATCGCATAAATTGGCACAAATAAGCCACGTTTATGAAAATCTAAAACCTTATCATCGGCTAATGCTTTCACTTTATCTTCATTAACAGTAAAAATACCGGTAAGTTTTTTCTTTTCGCCACTACTCAAATCAATGTTCAATTCAAGCTCTTGTAATAAATCATTTTCTTCAAGTTCTTTAATAAAGTTTTCAGTCATTTTTTCATTTTCATATAAACGACCTAGTGAGTTTTGCACATTAGCTAATAACTCTGATTCTTTGCCGTCTGCTTCAAATAATGCAAGCTCTTTATCTTCAGCCACTAAAGCGCTATCAATATCAACACAAGCAGTTAAGGTATTTTCTTTGTCAGGATCTAAACCTAAAGCAAATGGTGCCATACCAATACTTTGTGGTAATGATAAACCACTCCATTTATCATCTTTATAATATAAGTTCTCACCTGCTTCTAAACCTAACATCGCAACACTTCGGTAACGTGGTGATTCAGGATTTTTAACTAATAACACAGGAAAACTTGCTGATGCTTGCGCATATTCAGCAGCGGTTAATGAAACAATGTGCTGACCAGCAGCATGTGCAAGATCGCGCTTGCTAGCAAGTTTAAGATTTTGGTGTTGTTCTTTTCTAACAGGGACGAAATTAGCCATGACTTTATCTCTTGTAAATGCTTTTATGGAGCATATTTTTTAATATTATAATTGAATTGCAATAACTAGAATGAATTACTGCGTTGTTATAAGTTATGGAGACACTTCATTAGCTTTCAATGCTAAACTGCACATTATTTTCTAAATGATACAAAAAATACGAAGATGGCTATGAAGGTATTTGCTTTAATCACTGCATTATTATTCTCTGTTAGTGCGTTAGCTATGCCTAAAATAACAGTAAAACATCAACGTAATGCCCTAGGTTTTGCGCAAGTTCAAGTAAGCAACGACACGATGGAAAATTTAATTTGTCATGTTGCCATTGATGGTAATAAAGTCTTGTTTCGTCTCCAAGCAATGGGATATTCAAGATGGTTTACCGCGACAGATATCCGTTATAACCATACTAACTTCAGTGTTTGGTGTGATTATTTGAGATTACATCCTAAATACCAAAAAAAGTAAAATTCTAAACATCAGTGTTAAAAGAAGCTATTTCCATCGGTAAAGTGATGAAAGTCATTGTTCAATAGCCCAAGCTTTAACGAAAAATTTCTTGTACACTAGCGCCGTTTTTAATCATATCTACGGACGCTTTATGTTGCATACGCTTTCTCAACTTCGCTCTGGCGAACTCGCCGGCATTAGCCAATTAAAATTATCTGAAAATCTAAACACATTCCCATTAGAAATTTTAACGTTAGCAGACAGCTTAGAAATCCTAGATTTATCTAATAATGCCTTATCATCACTACCTGATGAGTTAGCACAATTGACAAAATTAAAGATTATTTTCGCTTCACAGAATCAATTTGAACACTTGCCAGAAGTCTTAGGACAGTTACCAAACCTTGAGATGGTTGGCTTTAAATCGAACCAAATAAAACAAGTGGCGGAGCATTCATTACCTGCTCAATTACGTTGGTTAATTTTAACGGATAACTTAATTGAAACATTACCAAATAGTTTAGGTGAGCGACCAAGGTTACAAAAATTAGCCTTGGCGGGTAACCAATTAACGCATTTACCGCAAACATTAGCGCAAGCCCATAATTTGGAACTCGTACGTATTTCTGCAAATAAACTAACAGAATGCCCTGAACAATTATTGAACCTGCCGAATTTGGCCTGGTTTGCCTTTGCTGGTAACCCTTTTACCGCAGTTGAGCCTACAACTCACAGTGAGTCTTACACCAAAGTTAAGTCCGTTCCTGAACTATCATCAACAAGCTACACCTTAGAAAATGTATTAGGTCAGGGTGCCTCGGGTGTTATTTCAAAGGCACACTGGAATAGCCCGCAATCACAATTTCCTGAAGATATTGCAGTAAAAGTATTTAAAGGTGAAATTACCAGTGATGGTTACCCACAAGATGAATTACAAGCTTGTTTGCAAGTAGGCTATCACCCAAATTTAGTAGAATCATTAGCGCAAGTGAATGAAGACAACTATCTTGCGTTAATCATGACGCTGATCCCTGAAAATTATCAAAACCTAGGTTTACCTCCTTGCTTTAACAGCTGCACCCGAGATACCTTTTCACAGGGTTTCAGTTTACCTATTACGCTTATTAGTAACATTGTTAGTCAGATGCAAGATGTGTTCGCACACTTGCATAAAAATCAAGTATGTCATGGTGATTTATACGCGCATAACACTTTATTTGATAGCCAAGGTAATATCATTTTCGGCGATTTTGGTGCTGCCACTAGCTATCAAATGCTAACGCCTGCACAACAAGAGAAAGTTAAAAATATTGAGAGCAAGGCGTTAAACCATTTTATCGATGACTTACTGAGTATTTGTGCTGAGCAAGATAAAACAACTAAAGCATTCGACACGCTAAAAGCGCATATAAGTGCTTAATAGCTGATTTACTTCATAACTAATTGCTGCAAGCTGAAACAAGGAAGTTACTATGCGTTTAACAGGAAAACTCATTAGATGGAACACCGATAAAGCCTTTGGTTTTATAACACCAAATGGCGGTGGTGATACTATTTTTATACACAAAACGGCTTTGAAAAACCGAAATAGAACACCCAAAATCAACGATATTATTAGCTTCTCAGTAATACAAGATAACCAGGGGAGATATTGCGCAGATCAGGCGACATTTTCTGGTGAAAAATCACCTAAGAAAAAATTCAAAAACGTAAGTACATTCTCGATTTATCTATCCCTAATATTCACTACTTTGGTAGCCGTTGCTTATTTTCTTGGTTACTTGCCCCAGAAAATATTACTGGTTTACTTAGGCGTTAGTCTTATGACTTTTATAGCCTATGCCCTTGATAAGTCAAAAGCACAGCGGGGAAAATGGCGCACACAAGAAAGCACTTTGCACTTATTAGCACTACTTGGCGGTTGGCCTGGCGCTGCTCTTGCACAACAATTGCTTAGACATAAATCTAAAAAGAAGGAGTTTAGGGTAACCTTTTGGTTTACCGTAGTTATTAATACCGCAACGCTAGTTTGGTTGATGACGGCTCAAGGGAGGCCATTTTTAAGTTATTTTTCTTAGCCCTGTCAGTGACCTAATAATCACCAATCATTATTTATTTAAAGTTATACCAATTCGATTAAATTTATTCCCACCTCCGAGCTATGTCAGAAGAGCTATAACAAATAAAATTTGTGCTGATATAGTCATTCGATATCTAATAAATTTGTGCAGTTATTGCTGTTCTGACAAGCTCCCAAGGGCGAGTACCTAATAAAAAGTAAAGGCTTACATACAGTGTTATTGATTTTGATAAGGACGCTGCATGGATGCAGCTTATTAGAGAATGCAGGAGCATATTCTCCTGAATAACCATTCTCTTCAATCAATGCCTAGTCTCTAAGCCTTTTAATTCTCGCTGAGTGGGAAATAACTTAATGGACTTGGTATTAGATCTATCAACTTCATTTGCACTTTGAAAGATCTCCTCCCACATAGCATCACGCTTACAAAATCTGACATTTTTCAACACAAACATGACATTTTTTAAAAACTAATGCCATAGATAGAAGGTCAGTCCATCAATAGAATAATTCCAAGTTTATTAAAAAACCAAAAAATGAAGGAAATATTCAATGGTACCAACCAATAGAACACTTATTGCCTCTGCAATAATAGCGACAAGTCTATTAGCTGCATGTGGCGACTCTAGCTCAAAGAGTAATGTAACAACAGATAAAGCTGTTACCACGCCAGTTAACTCATTCAAGACTGTAGCATGTAAGAGTATGCTGCCTTCCGCTAAAGTAGCCCTTTTGACTGAGGGTGCGAGTTGTGGCTATCTGACCGTGCCAGAAAAACATGCTCTATATGGTCAGACCGCTTCAGATAAAAAGATTGAAATAGCAGTACTCAAGCTAGCTTCTACTTCAACAAATAAACAAGCCGACCCTGTTGTTTATCTTCAAGGTGGCCCTGGAGGCAGTGCCAGTTCAAGTATTGCTCAAGTGATAAAGACAGCTACTTTTATCAATGACAGAGACGTATATTTAGTCGACCAACGCGGTACTGGTTATTCAAAGCCCGCACTACTTTGCACTGAGTTTGATGAAGCAGGTACACCTGACCAAGTACAGGCGTGTAAAGCAAGATTAGAAAATTCTGGAGTGGATTTAAATGCTTATCATAGCGTACATAATGCCATGGACATTATTCAGCTCAGAACCGCATTAAAAATATCACAATGGAATTTGTACGGTATTTCTTATGGCACACGATTAGCCACAACTATCATGCGAGAAAAATAGCGAAGGCATTCGCAGTGTCATCTTAGATGGTATGTTTCCGATAGAAGTTAACGGTATCTCTGATACGCCATGGGCGAACTATGAATCACTGAATCAAATAATTAAAAACTGTGAGAATACCGACGATTGCCCTCCTGAAGAAGTAAAAGCGGTTATCGAAGATATTATTGCCCGTATGCATAATGAAGGCATGGTAAAAGAGAGTCGAGAATTTATCCAAACCTTGCTTAACATGTCCTCTGAATCAGTTATCCTTGACTACTTGTTAGCGGTTAATAAAGATATCAGTAAGTATGCATCTGCCTTAGATACAATCACTGAAGAGCAGAATGAAGGTGATGAACAAGGCGAGGAAGAGCTTTTTTATAATGCGATGGGATTATCTACTGTTTGTGCAGAAGAATATCCATTTCTTAATATAACCGCTTTAGTTGATGATAATAGTCAAGGTTGGTCGGCAAGTACCCAACTAGCGGTGAATGGCATGTTTCATATGGGCTTTGATGCCGCATCTTGTAAAGCTTGGGATGTAGCCTCAGCAAATGATATTGAGACACAAGCCGTTACCAGTGATCTTCCTGTATTAATTCTCAATGGTCTGCAGGATCCGCAGACACCTGCTGCTTGGGGAACGTTAGTCGCGAAAAACATGCCTAATGCACAAAGTGTGACTAACCCACAAGGCGGTCATGGGCAATTGTTTTCAGGCTTAAGTTGTTTTGACACTATGGCCGCTAATTTTTTAGCTAATCCAAATAAAACGCTTGAGACTAGTTGTGTTTCAGATATTGCGGAACTAAGTTACGAAGCCAGTGATCAAGAAGAATCTGCGAACTTTACTTTTAAAGGTGATGATAGCAGTGCAGATACCGTTTACATGAATGGAGTTATCGGCTCAGACACCTTAAAAGTCATGCAAAAACTGTTTAGCGATTATCCTCAGGTCAAAACTATTGTCATGCAAAATGTACCTGGTTCTATGGATGATGAGATTAATTTGTTAGCATCAACGGAACTAAGAAATCACGGTATTAACACACATATTCCTGCTGACGGCATGGTAGCCTCAGGCGGTACCGATATGTTTTTAGCTGGTGTTAAACGTACCGTTGAAGCTGGAGCTAGATTAGGGGTTCATTCGTGGAGTGACGGCAGTGGTACGGCTGCTCTTGATTACCCAAGAGATCATCAAGAGCATGTTAAATACCTAGATTATTATAGAGTCATGGGAATTCCTGCTGACTTTTATTGGTATACCCTTGAGGCTGCATCTGCTGAAAATATACATTGGATGACAACACAAGAAATTACTCAATACGGCATATTAGCAGAGTAAGTATTATCTCTTATCGGGCTATTTTATCGCACTTATATAGCAATAAAATAGCCGTTTAAGTTGACTCTATAACCCTGGATGAGGCGAGTAGTAAGGAAAGCCAAAGTGATTTAGTTTGTTTTTTGAAATCGTGAGTATCAATTACTCAATGTATTTTCAATCTGCAGAGCAACGAAAAGGTCAACAAGCACATTGAGATAAAGAGAGAAATGGCTAACTGTCCTTGCAACTTACACAATGGACGCTTCTAGTATACTAGCGCCTGCTTCGTTTCAATATTTTTAAACCATGAATACATAGGTTTTGTTCCGGCGTTATCTAGATTAGGAGCTTGGCGCATGGTATTTAAATCTTCTACGCTGATAGTTCGCATTTCTACACTAAAGCGTGTCTCACTAGACGTATTTGGTACACTGGCATGTAACTGTGCACTAGCAAAATTTAAAACGTCACCTGGCTGTATTATCAACTTTACGACTCCATCCTCGTTAACTTTTTCAATTGGTGATGGGGCACTGGGATAGTCGAAAATACGCTCCCTTTGCGCTTCATTTCGTTTTTCTAACAAGGTATCAAAACACCACGTTGCGGTTGTATTAGCTAGTGGTTTTCCCCAATAATCCGGATAGATAGCAATAGTACGTTCAGTTGTTAAATCAAAAATAGGGGCCCACCAGTTTTGTTGGCAATTAATATTGCTACCCCAAGTATCTCTATGATAACCAATCGCAGCACGGTCTGCCCCTTTGTGTTGTTCTGCGAACGGTACAACTCTCAACGGGAAATGGTCGTAATAGCAAACCTTTGGGTCTATACCGCATTCATTGAGTACGTGAAAAAATAACTGCCGTGCTTTTTCACTGCATCGAAATTGGGTCTGTGCAGCACCCGTTGCTTTTAAAAAATCTTGCTTATTCAGTTGATGCTGGGCATGAGTTGGATCTAATTCGCCCAAGTGTTCCTTTAATAAAGCTTTTGTGAATTCAATTAGCTCAATCATGGATTCACGTTGGGTATAAACTAATAAATGGCCAGTAAATAGCAATTCAGCTCTTTCTTGATCATCGATTGGATGATTTAGGTGTATAACTTTCATACGATCTTTCCCAAAATTTTTTTGACTAAACCAGCCCATTTTCAATTTTTTATAAAATATCTACAAATGTTAACTCATGAAAAAGATATTCCAATAAATTCATCTACTAAAGCCAATTTATGTAGCGACAATAAAGTTTGTCCATAGCAGGCATTTTTTCCCTTAAAGTTTGTCCACAATTCAAATTTAGGAAATATGAATCTGTATATATTTAGCACTTATTGCTAAGCCCTGTTAATGTAATAATTAACTTTTTTTATATAGAAAATAGGCTACTAACCTCTTCAAGAAACAATACGATATTAACTTATAACCCTATTGGCAGACTTAATACATTAACTTCTGGAGGCAATACAAAGAAGTTTATCTATGATAGGAATGCACTTATTGTAGAATATAGTGGCAATTAATAATTAATCGATTTATTCACGGTCAAGGGGTTGATAACCCACTAATATCCTATAACGGTAGCAGCGTCAGTTCAACTAATCGCCAGTTTTTACACAGTAACCATCAAGGTTCAATTATAAATTAATAAAGAAAAATTAGCAGTGACACAAAAGATCGGGACTCCTATACTTTACTGTGATTAAAAAAAGCAATAAATAGCAGGCCCCCCACTTAAACAAAGGGGTCAGGTAAACTTAAAGTGACAGGTTTTCGTTGTGTCAAAAGTTATTTGAATCCAAAGCCTCGCTAGTCGGGGCTTTTTGTTGGCTCCGAATTGAATTCAATCACATGATAGGATTCTTGCGTGAAATCAAACTTATATTTATTAGATAATAGTCTATTTATATTTAAACTTATTAGTATGTTAGTCTTTAACTCTAAGGGATTACTTCGCTCCATGGATTGGCACTATTTTATGATTATTTCCAATCAGTAATTTCAAGTCGTAATTAACTATATTTACAAATAAATAGCGACAGCTACTCATTTGGATCAGAACAATGAAATTTTAAAATTGATCTTCTTTATTACAACTTGAATCAAAGTCTCGTTAGTTGGACTGTATACAGCAAAAAAATAACTGTATTTTTATACAGGTGCGCTATAATAATTTATGTAGCCGCATAATGAAAAATAATAAAAAGGAAAATATTGTGGCAATTAATCACGTAATCATTCACGAAGTAAAACGAGATGAAGATGGTGGTCGAGTTGATGAAAATTTGCGTGCAGAAAGAAATAATGCAGCAGGACTTGCTGGATCTTTAACAGATGATTTGATCTCACTTTTTACACATTCAACTTTAAACATAGGAGAGTTTGCTGTTGACGGTGATTGTGAGTTAATTCCGCCATTTGAACAAACTCTTCAAGCTCATTATGAACACTTAACTTGTGATGACTTTGTGGCGATGACGCAAAACATGGCAAGACGTTACGCTAGAGTTATGCGTAGACCAAATCTTCAATCTGTTAAAGGTGGCCTGTTAGTTTTTTATGAGTATGAAAATCGAGGTAAAGCTTGGCTAGCTTTAGCTGTTTTGCAAAGAGCTGATGGTTACAATACCTCTGCTGACCTTGATTTAGAACCTTCTCAAATTATTGACATTAATAAGCTTCATTTGGGGGCAGCAATTAATTTGACTGATTGGGAAGAGAATTTATCAACTAGATATATTAAATTTAAAACAGGTCTTGCTGCTGAAGTTCGTGACTATTTTGAAGAATATATTGGTTGTCAAAGAGATAAGCAAGCGGCAATTTTAGAAACTAAAAATCTTAAAAAAGCTGTTCAAGATTACGCTCAAAATTCACTTAATTTAAGCGAAGACAATACACAGCAAAAAATCGACGATGCTCATGGCTTTATTAAAGAGAAACAAAAATCTGGTGAGGAAGTAAAGCTTTCCGATGTGGCTAATAGAGTATTTCCCGAAAGTCCTGATGACTTTTTAGATGTAGCCAGAAATACTTATGACGTAGGTGAAGAAATTGCTATTAGTAATGCTGAACTAAAAAAATACCTGAGGATTTCCGGTAAATCTGGCGGTGTATCGATAAGCTTTGATAGGAACTTGTTGGGTAGTCAGGTTATTTATAGTGGCGATGGAAAACTTACATTCAACGAAATACCTGCGGCATTAGAAACTGAGATCACCGAAGAGTTAAACAACAGAAGACAAAATAACTAATGGATCTACAAACCCTTAATACATATAGCGATATAAGAAAAGTGATGGAAGCTTGTGAATATTCACAAGGCCATCTTGTGTCTGGGTTTGTAGAGTTAACAAAAGAAAACATAGATAAGCTAGCAGAACTTGTTGGTTGTGAGTTGTGCTCAGCAGGAATTGAACTGTATAGCGATGGAGATTTAAAAGTTCATAAGGAGCTACCAGCTTTTCAATTTGAAGACAAATTTGTCAATTTCAAAGTGAAGGTTGAACTCGTTACTTTAAAAATACACGATCAATACTTTATTGGTGACAACTGGGGCAAGTTGCTATCTTATTCAAACTACGTTTTAAATCCTGTCGAGTTTGTATTTGTTGCTAACGAAATGACTGTTCATAGTGAGCTAACACGGTCTGAAAAATTTACTCGTTATAAAAATGCAGCTAAAGTTTGCCAATTGATTAAGCAAGTGGCGAATGACGTAACAGCATCAGAAGATTACCTTATTATTTTTGGTCAAAGCTTATCCGTTAATTTTGCTATTGATGAGACTGCACTAACTCATGATATTGACCCTGAATCATTGGAAGAACTACTTTCAAGAGATCCGCATAAAGAGGCAAAAACAGGACTAGTTAGAGAAGCGCTAGTCACCTTTTTGAAAAATATAGATAAGGCCAAAAGGTTTACTTATTTATTGACTCACTTTAATGCTTTTGCAACTCAGCTTCTTGCAAGTTACGAGCAATATGTTAACAACTACTCTTTTGACAAAGTAAGGCGTGAGCATCAAGAAAAGAAAACAGAATATATATGCAAAATTAATAAAGTATTCGATGATGTAGCTACTAAAACATTTGCTATCCCAGCAGGTGTTTGGCTTGCTGCAAGCAAGATAGAAGAAGGTGGTTTCGGGTCATTAATATTTTATAAAAATATAGTTTTTGTATTAATAGTCTTTGTTTTAGCCGTTATCGTTTGTCTCAATTTACTAGGGCAATTTAGTAGTTTATCTGCAATTAAGAATGAATACACACCACTATTCGAGAGGCTAAAAAAAGAAAAAGGTATTGATGAGGCTGAAGTCACCATATACCTTAATGATTTAAAAGATAGAGACGGTATCGTTTGGTGGAAACTATCCGCTTCAATGTTTGTAGCAATTATTATGTTTATAATTGTTATAGCTTTAGTTTGTGGTGCAACGAGTTAAGGTTCATCTTTAACTTTGCTCTCAAGGTTAGCGAAATTGTTTTGTTATCTTTGCCACCAAGGTTTAATTAGTTGATTCTTTCAAAAGTGTTTTTACTAGATCTTCTGACTTAATCGCAGAGTCTTCTATGGCTTTAATGAACTTTCTTTGCTGTAACAACATCATCAAATTTATCACTAGGATTTGTTTTAGATTTTAAACATACGTTATAGTCCGCCATTTCAATTTCAACTCAAATGTTTTTTAATAAATGGAAATGCAGATAATAATATTGACAGCAATGCAAAGGACCAAGCAAACGGAGGGGCATCCCACCATAAAGTCTTCAACGATTCTTCCCAAAAATTAAGCCATGATATTTTTGAACTCATAATAACTTCTAAATTAGATGGCGAGCATACCGATTGACAGAAAGTATCAAAATGATAGCCTCCAGTATCATCTACGCCCTTTTCAAAGGCTGCTTTAATCGCAGCTGCATCAAATTTCAGGTCTTCTATATAATGTTTTGCTAAATTATCGAATAGCGGTATAAAACAAAGTAGCGAAAATACATTTCCTAACACTGATTGTAAAAACTTAGGTACCATCTTTAAAAATGGTAAAAAATCACCAACAGCTACAAACAAAAGCAACAAATTTAAAGCTGCAAAAATCATGTATATTTTGACTTCAAGAGAACCAAAAAAAGTAACAATAAATGCTATGGTAATAAAGTGAAGTGTAAAATCTATTTTTGAACCGAACATTGCTTATTTCTTACCAAGTTAGGCATTTTTCTAAATGATTATTATGTGGGTGAACATTAAAAACATAAGTGAAATGCTCAAACTTATCTTGATGTGGAAAAACAAGTTGATTCAACACTATTTCCATTGCGTTTTTACTTTGGCGCTTGGCACTAACAAATACTTCTCTACTAACCGCTGTTCTAATTGCCGAACCATCATCAGTTACTAAAATCGCTAAATCAGTGTGCTGCTTAATCATCTATATTCCTTAATTAAAGTGCTGTTCTGCTTTTTCTAAAGCATCTTTTGCATCTGTAGTAATAAACCGAGAAGTTACTTTCATTTCAGAACTCCTAATCCTATTCCGTTCTTGTTTAGCTAATTCTGGGTCTTCAAATGAATCTCTTACACAAACTCGGCCATCTGGTTCACAACGATATCCGTACCACCAAAGCATACTTTATTCCTCAGTTAATAATTTCGTAAATTGCTTCACTGTATAAATACATTTGTTATTGTTCTTGTAAAAATTAACAGCACCATTTTTACTAAATTCAACCTCAGAAAAGCCTTTTAAATAAGCTAGAAGCTTGAGCTCCTTTATCGTTGGATTTTTAATAGAGACTACTCCTTCTTAAAGTTAATTCGTTTATCTATATTATTGCGCCAGCTAATTTAGGTAACTGTCGAATCATCAAGATAACCTTTGTTCAACGGGTGACAAGTTTCTATTAGAAGATATGTGTACTTTTACAAAGAAGTGTTTATTTAAAACAAAAGTATTGTTTTATGAAGAAGCAGTCCTTTGCAAATGTACCTATTTAGTCCTATTTGCATTATCCGAGGATATATTTACCAAAAGTAGTCAATGTTGCACCTACTGCTAACCAAACAAAAATCCAAGCCTTTTCTTTAGTTAGAGGTTTGTTTTCATTAATTGTTTTGTCCCATTCAAATAATGCCAATGCACCTTTTGGAGTTATGGAGAATTCATTCTTTGAATTAATAAAACCGTCACCATCAATAAAAATCAACTCTTCATTTTGAAGGTTTTTTAATAAGGGAATGATTTTTAAATCAATATCGCCTTCAAAATATGGCTGCTCCCCCTTTGCAACCAAGCTTAGTAACTCAAAGTAATTCTTTAACATTTTTTATTCCTTGTTTAGCCCATTTTTAGGGCTGCTAATTAACTGTTCGCCAAAATCAGGCAATACAATACCTGAGAATGATTTATCAAAAGCTTTTTGAATGCGATCAAAGTTCACATCAATGTACTCTAAAGTCATTTCGGGATCAGAATACCCCAATATGCCTTGAATGATCTCTAGATCTATATCTAAATTATCTAGCCATGTCGCTAATGATCTACGGCCAGAATGTGTTGAACCACCAAATAAACCTGAGTTCTTAAATATATTACTAATAAGGTTCTGCATTGAACTACACACTTCTGTTGTTAGTTCGTTGCCGTCCTTGTCTTTATATCTCTTAGTTTGGAAGTTTAAAGATTTCCACGTTTTCCCTCTACGAGTAGGGAATACAGGCTTGTCTTTATTCAAGCCCCTATATTCAGTGTTCCCAGCACACCAAGCGTTACCCTCAACCATTTCATCTATCCACGCTTCAAGTGCTGCTCTGTGCGTTTTGGCTAATATAAAAGCTATTCGTGATTTATTGGTTTTCGTATGTTTTTCTGGAATAGTAAAGGTGCTTTTAAGCTCTCCATTAGAGTACAGTAAATCACTAACTTTAAGCTTTATCGCCTCAGTGATACGACAAGCAGAGCCAAAAAGCATCCAAATAATCGCTACATTACGCGTACCAAGGCTTCCTCTCGATGCTTGCCACAAGATGTTTTTAAACTGCTTTTTTGTTGGCACTTGTGCCTTACCTTTTCCAGTAACTTGCGGCCTAATCAATCTGTTTGTAGGTCTGCGTCTAACCAATTTAATAATTACTTATATGCCATATTCCAATACAATAAACTTAACTGTTATTAGATCCAGCGTCAACTTGAAATGGTGACACATTCCAATGTAGTTATCTTTTAGTGGTATTAAAAACTCAAACCCTTTAAAAATGGGCTTTCATTGGAATGTTCTGTTTTACTGCTATGCTATAAAAAACAACAAAAGGACTAGTGATGAATTTCTATCAACGCGCCAACCTAACATTTGGCCTTGCTGTGATTATTGGGTTTGAATTCACTGTTACTAACAGCTCTCTTATCACCCCTAGTGGATTAGAACTTGATTGGCAGGCGTGTATTTGGATTGTTTTTCAATTTATGTTCCGAGCTAAAATAACAATTGACGATCATTCTTTTTTTGCTGATAAAAACATAGCAAATTTTAAAGACAAGCGAATGTTAGTAGATTTTCTATTATTCTCAGGGGCAAATTTATTCTTTGTTTTGGCCGCTGTCACAAGCCTTAACCCACCAGTCAGTTATTGTGCATTTCTATTAGCTTTGTTTTTTGCAACTATTTGGGCTTATTTTCATTCTAGAAAGCAAACTGATGAAATCTATCCAGTTTGGCAATGGATAGGTATTAATATTGTATATGCGATTTTTCTCTTATGGCGACTTTATGGAGATATTGATCTTATTTTACCTTCAATAGCGCTGTGGATGGCCATGTTTATATTTCTCTTTCTGGATTTCTGGGTGTCAAAAACATCAGAGCGAATGCCTAATGGAGCATCAAAACCTTTGAATTGCCCTCACTGTAAAAAATCCTTTTGAGGTACAATTTAGATTATGCAGACGGCAGAAAGCTGACATTTAAACGCATTCCATACAGCAGTATTTTATACGGCTTTTTTGTGCCAAGTTATAAGGGAATTTTTACCAGTGATATTTGGAAAAAAAATACGATCATAAGTGTTTAATCTACAATAATTCAACTTATTATTAAGCATAAGGGAGGTTCCTCTTTTGGACACATATTCAAGTCCCATAAGGGTTGAGTGCTTTCTTATTTACCGGTTTCCCTGAAGCTAAAGGCTTACATGACTTTTACTTTTTTCAATAACTTAGCAGTCGCCCGGCTTTTGTGAGTTTTTCTTTTAGGCATACGTTTAGTAATACGAGGGGGGAAAATCCTTTTCATTATTCAGTTTGACCGTGAGCATAAATGGAGTAGAAATAAACTTTTACTTATTTTTTGCGTAAATCATTTTCTTGGTAAATACTTGGTCAATACGCTAACAAGAAATGTTAATCATGGAAAAGTAACAGTTAGAACGTTTAAATTACTTATCTGATAAACCTCTCCTAAACAGCGCTACAAACGATGAGTTAACAGAATTTAATTATCTTCATAAGTTATGGGCTTCATCTCATGGATTTAATCTTATTAGTGATTATAGAGATGAAAATTTAGAGTGCGTAACTCATATCTCTTAATACTAAGCTTTGTTAGAGAATCAAAATATCATATCGAGGAGGGTTAAATGAAGTTTCCTATTATATTGTTTTTATTTCTTACCTTATCTGGCTGTTCAGGAACAATTTATACTGTTCAAAACCCTCAATTTGTAGAAGGGAAGACAGAGGGAGTTCTTTTTTACGGGTATAAGCTTGTTGAAAAAAAAATACTATTTGATCGTATCAGGCATCCTAAAACTGGGGATATTAGTCATTCTATGTATGAGTTGCCAAATAGCATTAAGTACTGTGCACCAAACGTAATTTCGAAGAAAGTAATTCAAGCAGATTATGAAACAATGTACGCAATAAAATACAAACCAGGGTGGTTTGAAACAAATAAATTTTCTGTGGAGCTCGATAAAGGCACTTTAAAATCTGTTAATTCTGAATCGACTCCTGGGGTAAAAACTGCAGTTGAATCACTTCAAGGTATTGCTTCTTTGCGAGAAGATATTCTTGATGGTTTCACAAAAGCTTCCAATGAAAGTGCAGAAGAAACGATGAAAGTTCTAAGTGGGGGCGCTCACAGAGCAACACCAATGAAATGTACAACAAATGAGTAAGTTATGAAAGCAAATCTATTGAAGGCGTTTATTCTAGTTTTTCTCACGACTTCTATGTTCAAAGTACTCGCTAATCCATTTGTAATTGAAATCAATAGGACTTCGCATAACACCTCCTCGTTAACAGGGGAAATGTACATTAATGGGGAGTTTATGATGCATACATTGGAGTTACCATGGAATAATAATAGAAGCTTTATCAGTTCTATACCGCCTGATACATACGAAGCACTTCTACGCTATGATAAAAATGATAAGTGGAGGCTTGAGTTGAAAGGAGTTCCAAATCGTTCAGGAATACAAATTCATATCGGTAATTGGCCCAGTCAAATCGAGGGATGTGTATTAGTTGGAAATAAAGTTAAAAATATTTCGAATGAACTTGAAGGTAGCACAGTTGCATATAAAGACTTAAAAAGTATGTTTTATGATTCGTCCACCCCTAACATGAGTCCTGACTTAACTGTAAAAGTAAAGATTTCTTACTCTCCAGCGAGAACATCGTTTTCTGGAAATGACTTAAAACTGCATTATCAAGATAAAGGGCGATGGAAGCTCTCCTTCGAAGGTGATTATTATAGTTTCACAGAAAAATACAGAGACAAAAAGTATATCTATTTGTATAGCAAAGTCGATGATATCTATCTGAGGGTTCCATTATTTGGTGCCGAGAAGTTAGCGGAGGGAGACTCTATTAATGGCAATTGGGATGTTGAGGATTTGCCTGTAGTAACTCGTTTAAACTAACGCGAACAAAGAGCTCTAACACTTAACTTTCGCCGTAATTTAATTATGTGCTGTTTTCTATAGCTATTAAGGGGATTATTGAGGAGTAAATTGTCTTGTAATCAGTTCTGATAATAAATCTAAGGCTCTAACAGCACAAGTCATTTTCCCATAATTGGTATTAATAATTTCGATCATTACATAAGCCCAATTAATGTAATAATTGGCTCTTTTTATAAAGCCATAAGAAAGTGTGCATACGTATTCATGTACTATTTTATGTCAGTCCTGTGTATGTTTCTATTTGAAATTTATATCCTTTTTTAAAGCCTAATAATTGAGATTTAATCAAGGAAGCTATAATTTAATTTGAAATGGAATTTAAATGAAACTACATTTGTGCTTGTTAGTGTGTCTAACATTAATATCGTGTTCACCTTCTGAGCAGCAAGAAGAAGTCATTTCAAAGCAAAATACTTATTCGCTTTCTGTAAAAAGCACAAGTAATTCTAACTCTATAAAACAATCACAGCAAAGCCATAATTGGTGGGACTCAACCAGTATTTATCAAATATGGATTCGTTCATTTTACGACTCAAACAATGATGGTAATGGTGATATAAAAGGAATTACGGAAAAGTTAACATATATAAAATCTCTTGGTGTTGAAGCAATCTTACTTAGCCCGATATTTGAAACGCCGTCATATCATGGCTACGATGTAATTGACTATTTTGAAGTTAACTCTGATTTTGGTACTACCACTAATTTAAAAGAACTGCTTGATAAAGCAGAACTAAATAATATCAAAATTATTTTAGATTTACCTATCAACCATACGTCTGATCAACATCCGTGGTTTCTGCAAACTCAAAAATATCCTGAATATTATGCGTGGAGTCAAGACCTCCCTCAAGAGCAAGGCTTACCTTGGAGTGATGTCGCAGCACCTCAAAAGGTTTGGCATTCAAAGGAAAATAAAGTTGGTTGGTACTATGGCGTATTTGGTTATTCAAACCCTGATTTGAATTATCATAACCCCATTGTTAAAAAAGAACTAAAGAAGGTTCTAAAACATTGGATAGGCCAAGGTGTTGATGGCTTTCGTATTGATGCAGCTAGGTATTTGGTTGAAGAACCTGGTACAACAGGGCAAGCCGATACTATTGCCAATCACTCTTGGATTGTAGAGTTTATTCAATTTGCGAAACAATTAAACCCAGAGGTGTTTTTTGTTGGAGAAACTTATGCTGATATTAATACTTCAAAAGCATACTTAACCGAGGCTGGAGGTTTTGATGCGATATTTAACTTCGAATTTTCGGGTAATATTCTTGGGCTTTATGAAAATGTTAGTGAGCAACAATTTTCTCATTATGACCACGTAAGTGTTATTAAACACGGCATTAACCAGTTATATGAACTCATTATAAATAATACTCCAAAAAATAAACAAAATATTATTTTCCTAAGTAACCATGATGTAAACCGATTTATATCACCAACGCCAAATAGCCACTTAACCAACAAAATACTTGCCACATTAACAATACTCAGCCCCTTCAATACCGTGACATATTACGGAGAAGAAGTTGGTGTAGAGCAGAAATTATTTAATGACGACGTTTACCGCAGAAGCTTGATGCATTGGGGGAATGGCCTTAATGGAAAATTTAACAATGGTGCCCGTCCTTGGGTAGATGACAGTGCTTGGTTTCCATGGCTAGTTGATTTTGAACCATGGAATTCATCGATGGCAAAATACGTCCTTAACAACAATGTAGAAGAGCAGCAACATAAGTCATCTCTACTTCAGCATTATAAAAACTTACTTCATTTAAAGCAAAATGACATTGTATTTTCATCTAATAATAAAATATTCACATCCTCTGTGGCTATTGATAACGCGTTTGTTGGTCACTTTAAAAGTGGTGAAATTAGCCGAATGGTATTTGTAAACCTTAACCCATTCGAAGATGTAATTGTAACCATTCCTGACAATCTTAAGGGGTCGTATCAAGAGTTACTTTCTCAATCCAATATTGAACTTTCTGAAACTTTGCAGTTGAGTGCAGGTGAATCAATTGTTTTAGCACGACAACTCAATATCAAGAACTAATAATATATTAATAGTACATACACATAGTGAATATTACATGGAAGCAATTATGAAATTTCTGACCAATTCTAAATTTAGTATTTTAGGTAAGTATCTTACTCTAGCTTTAGTGCTGTTTATGGCTGAAAGCTCTGCAGTTGTATTAGTGAATGGTGAACCACACCATTTGACTACTAATGGTGACGTTACAATTAGTTGGACTTCATCAGCTGTTGGAGATTTATGGGGTTCTAGAGCGGCCTATAAAGTCGAGGAGTACCTATGGGGGAGTTTAATTAATACGCATTCTATTAGTAGCCGTTACACAAAAACTCTGAGCTTAACTCGAACACAAAAATATGGATATTATTATTATAAGGTTTTTTATTGGCGCCGTATGGGGAGTGGGGGCTCTTACCTTCTTGATGGCTCTGCTAGTTTTGCAGTTATGCAGGGGACACCTGAAATTACCTACAAATATGATGCTTTAGGGCGTTTAATTAAAGTAACTGACAGCATGAATGGAGACAGGGATTATGATTTCGACCCTGCAGGTAATAGAAAAGAAGTGGGGAATAATTAGACCATGAAAAATAATAACTTAAAAACTATAATCTTGACTAGCGCACTCGCTTTTCAAACAGCTACTTCTGTATGTTATGCAGAAGAAAACTTTTCACTTGCTCCCCCCCCAGCAGTATCTGTACAAGACACTGCAGATGTGAATTTACTTAGTGCACTTCCTACTTTTACGCAAACAGATTTAAAAATTGGCACTGGTGTGAGTCAAATAAGTCATTCTATTGCAACTTATGACAGCATTTTTTGGGGATTTGTTGATAACTATGATTTCAAAGTTTGGCCTGCTCGTTGGGGCCGAATAAATGTACATATAGGGTTAATAACTCAAGTTTTTGCGCCTAATACTTTTGGTGACCCAGATGACGGTTTTTCACCTTTGAATGAAGATGGTTCTTTGCTTGAAAAAATAAGCATGAATGGCAGCATGACACAACAATATAGATTCACTGATAGAAACGGTGTCGTATATGACTTTGAAGGAATTACATACCCCAATGGCGTTAAAATAACTAAACATGCATATGGTATTACGACCAATACAGGGTTCCAGTTTAAGTATCAATATACTAACCCAAATCCAAGTACTTATACTGGAAATACCTATGAAGCAAACAACAGTTCAGATTTATTAATTGCGCAGTCTTACCCTGAATCAATAATTGCTATAAATAAGGCTCACGAGTATTGCGATTCAGAAATAAAGAATTGTTCTATCACTGGAAATTGGCCAAAGGTTACTTATGATTGGCCTTATGCTGCTGATATATTAGGTAGATATGGCGCAGGTGTCCAAGTTGGAAATGGTTTATTCACCGTTACAGATGCTGAAAACCGTAAAACGACATACAAACACGAGTTAATTAAAGATGAAAATGCTTGTGAACGAGATTTTGGGATGAGCGCTGTAAGTTTTAACCCTGTGTACAGAACTCGAATCACTGAAGTACGAAGTGATGACCTTACAATTGGAACTCGTGATTATACGTATGACCATCATGCCCAGTTAACTCCTGTAGATAATCACTCGTCAAGCACGGCTAGGAAGTGTAATGTTCGTTTTAGCTTAATTGATACTGTTGATATTAACGGTATCAAGTGGTCATACAACCATAATCAACCAGATACAATATATGTCCAATCAGGGCGAAGCAGTAATTATCAAGGCCGCTTTGATGTTGTTATGCGCAGGTTTGGGACTGATTACATAAAGGGTCAAGTAACAACACCTCGATTATCTGCAGAATATTCTCAGAACCAAGCAAACAGAGTAAAATCAATAACTGTTAATGGTTTAACAACAGAGTACGAATATGATACGCGGGGGAATTTAACTAAAGTGAAAAAATTCACTGTTAACCGCAGCACCTTTATTACGAAAACGGCTAACTTTGATGCTACCTGTAGCAATATAAGAAAATGTAATAAGCCGAACTGGACTACTGATGGAAAAGGTAATACGACAAACTATACATACCATGCGGCATCAGGCCAAATTCTATCAATAACAAAACCTGCCAATAAGAAAGGGATACGCCCGCAAACTCGGTATGCTTATCAACAACAATTTGCCACCCACAAAATTAATCAAGATACACCTGAACAATCTCCTGATGGTGTTTGGTTAAAGGCAACGAAAAGTTCTTGTATTAATTCAACTTATAGCGGTAGCTCTTGTGCTGGTAATGATGAAATAACTACCAGTTATGAATATGAACCTGGCAACTTTTTTCTTGTAGGTGTAGCTATAACTGCTAATGGTAAAACTTTGCGCACTTGTTATAGCTATGACCATTATGGAAACCAAATTGGTGAAACTAGCCCTAAAGCTGGTTTAACAACCTGTATTAAATAGGAAAGGATTCTAAATAATGAAAAAGAAATTAACTAGTTTGATAAGAGCAACCACAGTTAGAGTTCTATTAAGTATTTATTTTTTAATGAGCTTTAATGCTTTAGCGCTACAAGGTCCTGCTGATTACTTGACAGCCACACGTTACAACTTAAATGGTCAGGTTACCGGCGTTATCCAGCCAAGCACTAATCGTGGAGCAAGTTATCTAGCAACAAGAAATACATATAATAATAGGGGTCTATTAACAAAAATAGAAACTGGTTACTTATCTTCATGGCAAAACGAAAATATTAAGCCTAGTTCTTGGAATGGTTTAATAATTTCTGGCAAGCAAAGCTTTACTTATAATGATTATGGTAGGAAAGAAACACAAACAAATGAGTCGAGGAATGGAACTGATTACGCCTTAACTCAATACAGTTACGATGTTTACGGCAGAGTAGAGTGCATCACTGTACGTATGAACAAAAGTAGATATAGCAGCTTACCAGCAAGTGCCTGTTCAATAGGGGCTTCAGGCAGTGATGGTACAGATAGAATAACGAAATTTACTTATAATAATAAAGATCAAGTGCTTACCGAAAAACGCGCCGTTGGGACGAGTCTAGAACAAACATATGTAACTAATGTTTATGATATTTATAACAGACGTACTGATGTGACAGACGCTAACGGTAACCTTGCTCATATGACATATGATGGTCATAGTCGTTTGGAGTATTGGTATTTTCCCGATAAAAATACCATTGGTGGTGGTGGTTATAATACGACAGATTACGAAAAATTTAGCTACGATGATAATGGCAATCGAAAGTCATTTAGAAAGCGAGATGCCCGTACTATTCATTATCTATACGATAATTTAAATCAAGTGATTAAAAAAGATTGGCCAAGCACTACGGCTCAAGATGTCTATTATAACTATGACCTGCGAGGTTTAGAGTTACATGCAAAATATGGCTCGGATTCAGGGCTGGGGGTCACACGTATTTTTGATGGCTTTGGCAACCTTAAAAACGAAAGCAATAATACCAACGGAACTAATTATACAATTAAGCATCAGTATGATGATAATGGTAATAGAGAGCGTATTATTCATCCGGATAATAAATATTTCCAATATGGTTATAATGAAAATGACCAATTAACGACCATACAGGAAAATAGCACGACATTACCAGCAATTATTACTCATGTTTATGATGGTTTTGCACGTTTAAAACAGTTAAAACGAAGTAATTCCGCTAGCACCACATTAGGTTATGACGAAGTATCGCGCTTAGATAGTTTAATGCATAACTTAAACGGTACAAGTAACGATAATACATATACTTACGGGTATAACCCTGCAAGTCAGTTAAACCTTTTGACACTCACTAATAATAATTACCACCATGAGGACTCTGTCGTAGGTGCGACTGGTAGTTATGTAGTAAATGGTTTAAATCAATATACTAAAGTTAACGGCAAAACAGTTACTAATGATGATAATGGTAATTTAACTAGCGATGGTAATTTCTCTTATACTTATGATATAGAAAACAGACTATTAACCTCTTCAAGAAACAATACGATATTAACTTATGACCCACTTGGCAGACTAAATACATTCACTTCTGGAGGCAGTACCAAGAAGTTTATCTATGATAGGGATGCTCTTATTGCAGAATATAGTGGTAGTTCAATAGTTAATCGATATATTCATGGCCAGGGGGTTGATAACCCACTAATTACCTATAACGGTAGCAGCGTCAGTTCAACTAATCGCCAGTTTTTACACAGTAACCATCAAGGTTCAATTATGGTCGCATCAAACAGTAGCGGGATTACGAACCATATTAATACCTATGATAGTCATGGCGTACCAAGTGAAGGAAATCAAGGTAGATTTGGTTATACTGGGCAGTTATATTTATCAGAAATAGGGCTAAACTATTACAAAGCACGGATTTATCATCCCAAGTTAGGTCGTTTTCTTCAGACTGACCCAGTGGGTTATGAAGATCAGATGAATCTTTATGCTTATGTGGGGAATGATCCTGTTAATAATTTAGATCCAACAGGTAAAACTACGACTGCCGTAGGGGCTGCGATAGGTTGTGCAGTCTCAGGTCCTGCTTGCCCAGTTGGTGCAGTTATCGGTGCTGTAGCAGGAACAGTCATAGGTGTTGTTGGTGTATTAGCTTATAATGAAATGTCTGATGATTCTCCTGATACACCAGACCCTGATTCGGGTAATGACCCCGATTCAGCCGATAAGAGTGGCAAACTTACTAAATCAGGTAGAGCATTACAAAAGCACGGTTCTCGCCCCGGTTCAGCTTTCCCTCCAGCAACAGGAAATGCGGATGACAAAAATAAGCAGGGCCAAGGCCAATTAGAAGGTATTATGAATGACCCTGACTCTACTTCATCAGAAGGAAATCGATTTGGTGGTACAGACGTAACTTCTTCCGATGGAAGAGGGGCTAGATATGACGACAAAGGCAAATTTAGAGGTTTCTTGGAGCCAAAGAAAAAATGAAAAATAAACAAAAAGTAGATATTCAAATATGTAGTGATGTTGATTATGAGTGCTTAATTGCAGAAATAACTATTGATGGGACGTTTTTCGGGTTAGTTACAAATGAACCTTCAAAAGGCATTTGTTTTGAGGCACCTGAAGGACAAGTTTCTGATGAGCCAATAGATTTAGAAACTTATATCAGAGCACTTAAAGAAGCTAAAAGTGAGTTATTAAAATAAACTTTTGAATCCAAAGCCTCGCTAGTCGGGGCTTTTTATTGTATTAAGTCAAAGTAACTAATGTTAGATTGTGTATTGATTTACATGCATTTCTTCAACGGATAATTTTAGAACCTACTAGGGATATGTTGTTAGGTTAATACTCTACCAACCTATCTGACAATTTATTAAATGTAAGGGAATCTGAACGAAGTTAATAATAAATTTCTTCTGCTCTTGTTCAGTCATGATTATTCTCCATTTTAATATCTACTCATTATCGGAAAGCTGGGAAATTAGACAAATAAAGATAATTTGATTATTCTGGGTTTAAGATTTAAACGTAAACCACATTTAGGAGTAACTTATGGTAGGCCCAAAACTAGATTAATAACTTGTTTATGATTATTTTAGCTCATATTATTGTTCCTGAAATGCACGGATACAAGTCCGGAGCTAGAGAACAGCAATTTTGGTAACCTATAGAAGTAAGATATTTATATCTATTGTATGGCACAGTCAATGTTAGAGCTATCCAGTGTGGGACTCCATCCTATTAGTGCTATAGGGTTTCACTCCAAATAGCCTACCTGTTTTTATTTGCTAACTATAGAATTTAACCAAGTTACGACTGAACCAGCTGATGTTCAATAATCTGGAACTATAGATAAGGCACCAATGATCTCTTTACCATTTGCTAGTAATAAGCCAAAAATATCGTCTTGATCTACACCTCCTTGGTTACATTGAATTTCTTTTAACCAGCCCTCACTCGCTAGGTTCGAAAAAAAAGGCGGTAATTCATTAAACTCATAAGGTGTCGCAGTTAATGGAAAATGAAAGCCAATAGGCGAGCCCGCCCCCTTAAGATAATCAATCACGTATTGAAAGACAAAGGTACTTACTTTTTCATTTATGCACTCTTCCAAAGTACCGGCTAAAACGCCATTAACAAATATTTTAGCTTTACGATTGACGTGCGACATAACTATCCTCTAAATAAGTTCACAACAGCATTAAACTTAGCCTTTTTTGAACCTTTAGGTGGTTCGCTAGGAGCTTCCGCATAATAAAATAATGAGTCTAAAGTGGCATGTGCCATAATTCAATAATAGCATTTACTATTGTTCTAGGCCAAAGCCCTGAACTTGAATAACTCGTTTATTGTGCTCTCTTTCTTGTGCAGAAATAGGAACTTGGTAATCCCATTGATTGAATAATTTAAGCTGGCTTTTTGAATAAGATATTCCGTATTTTTCACTCATATAAAAAGCAACCCTAGCATTATTAATCGAGCTATCACATCTAATCAAACAATTAGGTACCGGATCAATAGGTTTCCATTACCACTTACTCACCACATTTCATTCGATAATTAATAACAGATCAACTTTCTATTATAGAGTATAAACAGCCTTCTTTAATATCTTCATATAATTTTCTTTCCCCCCTAGTCTTTTGTATTCATACGACATTTTAATTTCTCTTCGTACTTGTGCTTCTCCTTGCCTTATTCCAAGCTTATTTTGATGCCTTTGAATATCAAATTCTAATTTATGGTCTTTATAATCAAATGATTCTTTATATCCATTCTTAGACTCATAAATAGTTTTAGGGTTATAAAGCAATGTGTTTTTTGAACATGTTTTATAATTGTCGTATGAAAACTTCTGGCATGCTTGGCAACTTTTATATTTATTTTTAAGAATAACTTTGTGATCACTGATTATTCCTTTATCTCTAAATTGAGCAAAATCAAAAACCATATGCTTTTGGATATAATCGGTCAAATCTTTATGAGCGTATTCTGTTATCTGTTGATAAAACCTATCCCAGTCCGATTCTATTTCGTATCGATACCTTTTTGAATTAAATGCTTTTTTAGCAATGGGGTTTAACAATCCATAGTCGCATATATCAGTATATCCTTGAGGGTAATACTTTGAATTTTTAAGAATCCAATATATAAGTTGTTTTTTTGCACAAGGGGCGAACTTTACAGATCGGTCAAAAGCCGTCATGAAATGCGGCTGATTATATTTAGGAATAAAAGTGAAACTATCATCAACTTCACATTTTAATATTTTATCAATATTTATTATCATTAAGCTCATATTAGATGGTTTTAATGCTAACAGTTTTTCAGAATGTTTAAGGCAGTAAAGTTGGTTGTTCCAATCATTTTTAAAATATGAATAACCGTATTGATACATTTGCGCTTTCATGCAAAGAGGGCAAAAGTGGATATTCATGCCTTTTCCAGCTGATTTCGTAGTTTTTTGTGGCGCGAAAGTTTTATCGAAAAGCTGAACATAGTCAAAATGATTGACGAAGTCAGACTCTTCTTTTGATATAAGTGTATTTTTCTCTAGTAACTTTAATAACTGAGATTTACTCACTCCAATTAATATGTCTTTAGCTTCAAAAGAGATAGAGGGCCTACTTCCCCACCCAGAATATGGAACAAGTATGCTGGAATAGTTAATATAACCATTAACTTTCAAAATTCTGAATAAAAAGCTTTGTAAAGACTCATCCTGTGGGAAATGAAAACTACATTTATTATTCTTCATTACATGGTTAATCAACATTAGTGACTATAAAATTAGCTAAAATAAAAAGCCAGCGGCCACAAAAGTGACGGCTGGCTTTTCTGCCCACCCTATCCCGTATCACATGTTATGTTTCGGCTAATCAGCAGTACCTTTGGCCTAGCTTATTCAAAGCAATAACAATGTGCTCCTAAAATTGTTTGAATAGCGCTGTGGTAGCGAACTGGCTAGTCACAGGGCTTACCAAATTGGTGCTTCAAACAGTTGTGGTAACCCACATGTTTTGGCGTTGAGGTGCCAACTTCCTATTTGGGGTTTCTTAAACTTACCAAACAGCAGGGACTTCAACAACCCCTTCAATATTAAAGCCATGATTTAGCAAAGCTTGTCTTGCTATGAATGGTAATGTGATTGCTTCATTAGGATAACTTTTCAAGTCTTCTTTTGAGTAGTGATCTATAAGCTCTAGAAGTTCTGCTAAGTCAACTTGCTTAGTGATTACTGAGTTCCATACAGAATCATCTACTGCTGATTCTAACTCATGACCTGTTGAAAGTTTCAATCGAGTTTGCACTACAATTCTGAACTTACTCGTGCCCTGATGATGGATGACTAACTTTTTCGTCGGTATTTGAATATATTTCTTATATGTTTGCACTTTCTTATAACAGGATGCTTGGTTAAGAATTACCTTACCCTCAAGCTTGTAGTAGGACGTTTTTTTAGTTTCAGAGTCAGTGTTCCAATATACTTTAAAGGTGTTTCGTCGTAATTTATGACCAAACTGTTCGAGTAAGGGCTTCAGTTGTTGCTCTGTGGCTTGTTTTGTTCCTTTACTCCATGCACTCACAACAGACTGTTGAGTCCTACAAGCATCAGCAATTTCAGCCTGTGACCACCCATCATTAACTGCCAATCTCACTAACTGTTTGGTCTGTTTGAATTTCCGCTTACTCTTTTTGGGATTTGCTGTTGCTTCCATAATTATCCTTAAAATGAAGCAGGTGAATAATCACCTGCCTCTCCATTACCAATTATTTTTTCTGGTTTGGATTCATTTGCTTACCTTTATTACCTTGTACTTTAGCATTAGCAGGGTTGGTTCCTGAAGTGCCTTTATTAGTATTTCCCTGATTACCTTTATGGTTATTGGTTTGATTAGACATTATTTTCTCCTAGTTGATTGATTGTCTGTGATAATCTTATGCCTGTGATGTAAAAATAGAATTGATATATTCATGATATAAAAAGATATTTGATGATATTTGCTATTGAGTAAGATATTCAAGGAAAGAAAATGCAACAAAACTCAGATTTAATACATTTTTCAAGAGCAGGTGATATTTTTCACTACAGGTGGGCTGTTAAACGAAGCTTAAAGTTATTAGATTTCAATACAGACTTATCTCATATAACAATTGAAGGTTCGTTAGAGCCTAGCCTTGCAGGAGAATGTGTTGTTGATGTAGCGGAATACAGTATATCTACGAGTGGTAAGAAATCAGTTGAATATTTTCAGCTTAAGCACTCAACTGTTCAAGTTGATAAACACTTCACGCTAAGTTTACTTGAAGATACGATTAAAGGGTTGTCAAAACGGTTTAAGGAACTCGATGGCAAGAGTCATGGCTACATAAGAAAAAAATTTACCGTTATAACGAATCGGTTAATATCGCCTAATTTCAAAAAAAACATCGAGAAAATTGCAAAGGGGATTGAAGCAGGAAAGACATTTACTCAAACTATAAAAAGTTATACAAAACTCAACGACTCAGAGCTTAAACAGTTTTGTAAGAACCTAAGTCTTTGTGACTCAGAGGGTAACTATGATGAGCAAAAGCATGATATTCATAAAGAATTATCAAAGTTAACTGTATCAAAGAATATATCTGATAGAGAGAAACTGTTAGTTGCAAAAATTTGGGAGAAAATAGAACCTGGTAAAAGTAATGTTCTCAAACAAGAGGATATTTTAGAAGCCTTTGACGTAACTGACATCAATGATTTCTTTCCTGCATCGCCTTTATTTGAACCTATTCCAGACTATGTTCCTAGAGATAAACAAACAAGCATCGTAAAATCAATAGAATCTGCTATTACTCACACCATAATCACGGCTAGTGGAGGTGTTGGTAAATCTATTTTAAGTAGTAATTTAACAAATGAATTTAATGAACCATCAATAGTTGTCGCATATGACTGTTTTGGTAACGGCAGCTATCGAAGACCAAGTACAAAAAGGCATGGAGCAAAAGATGCTCTTGTACAATTGATTAATACTTTTGCCAAAGATGGGTTATGCGATCAAATAATTCCTGCTAGAAATGAACCTTATGAATACTGGATAAAAGCATTTTTATCTAGGATTGAAGAAATATGTACAGATTTATTAAAACAAGATAAAAATGCACTATTAGTCATTATATTTGATGCCGCAGATAATGCTGAAATGGCTGCTGAAGAGTTTGGAGAACCGTGCTTTGTTAAGCTGTTATTAAAAGAAGTTGTTCCTAAAAACTGTAGGTTAGTTTTCACTTGTAGACCAGAAAGGCTGCACTTATTAGAACCCCCAAATAAAATAAAACCAATCTCACTATCTCCTTTTTCGAATAAAGAAGCTCTACTTTACTTACAGCGAAACTATCCAAAGGCTAGCATAGAACAAGCTATTGAGTTCAACCGCTTAACCGGAGGGAATCCCCGAGTTCAATCTAGCGCCTTAGCTTTAAAATCAAAATCACTAGATGAACTGCTATTTTCATTTGGTTCAACTCCTGTGACTGTTGAAGATTTGATCGAGAGGCAGTTGGAGGAATCGATAGAAAGAATTAAAGATGATTTTCCACTAAATTATAGGAAAAGCATTGATGATATCTGCACCGGCCTTGCAACATTACCCCCCTTTGTTCCATTAAATGTATTAGCAAAAGTTGCAAATGTAGCCGAAGAATCGGTAAGAAGCTTCATAGCTGACTTAGGACGTCCCCTCTGGCTGATAGATGACTCAGCTCAGTTCAGAGATGAACCAACAGAAACTTGGTTCCAAGAGAAATATTCAGCATCTGTTGACCAAGTTTCAAAATATGTTGATGCCATTAAGCCTCTATCAAACGAGCAATCCTATATTGCTGAAAACTTACCACTACTTCTTTTAAAGGCAGAACGCTTTGATGAACTTGTTCAGTTGGCATTATCCGATGATTACTTACCTAAAGGCAGTCCGTTTGACGCAAGAAAAGTCAAAATTTATCGATTACAGTATGCTTTTAAAGCTGCGCTTAAGGAAGATAGGATATATGAAGCGAGTAAACTTGCGCTTAGAGCTGGTGAGGAAATTGCCGGTAATGAGCGCCAGGTAGAGGTCTTATCGAATAATTTAGATCTAACTACTCAGTTTCTGTCATCAGGTCGTATACAAGAACTCGCACATAGAAAAGAGTTTTTTGGAAATTGGGATGGTTCAGAAACTGTTTACTCAGCTTCAATGCTATCAACTTTATCAAGTAACAAAGGCGAAGCTAACAGTTACCTTAGATCAGCAAATCATTGGCTTCATAGGTATTTTGACAAGCGCGATGAAGCAAAAGAAGAACAAGATCGTCTTAATGAAAAACTAGAAGATATCGAAATTATCGAATTAGCTACAGCAGAGTTTCATATAAATGGCTGGAAAAAATGTGTGGACTTTTTACTATCTTGGAGTCCGGCAGAGTGTATATTTAGAGTCACTTCTAGGTTAATGGAACGCTTTGTTGATGCTGGTCGCTTTGACATAATTGAATTAATGGCAAACTTTGGTAAACACAATCCTAGTTTTGTTTTAGCTATCACTTCAGAGCTGATGAAAGTTGGTAGAACTCCACCTAGGCAATGCTTAACTCGTTGCTTAAATCAAATAATTAAACCTTCCTCAAAATTGGAAAAAGTCTCAGATTATTTTAACAAAACAGGATATTCATTAGACGCATATTTATCATTTTTTGAATCATGTCTAATTCATAAGTTACCGCTAAAAAACATTAAAAGAGGTGTAAATTACTATTATTCTTTTCCTAGACTTTATAGGGTTGCTGATGAACATCAATATGATGGTGCGAGAGAGCTTTTTTTACGTTACCTAGCGATTCAAGCCGCGGTTAATAACGACTTTAATTCAGATGTTGAAACCATTATTCCAAAGGACTGGAAAGATGAAAATGCTTCGCATGATCATTCTAGGGAGCTAAGCAGATCAAAAGAATTAATTGGTAAACTATTACCTTGGTATATGGTAAAAGCCCGAATATTAACAGGGCAACAGCTTGACCTAGGGGAAAAACATGATCTTGCTGAGAAATTATCTTCAACAGTCTCTAATAGTTCATATCGAGAATATGAACCTGCCCCTTATGAAATAGCTAAAGTTAAATTTCAAAATATTTTATTTTATACTTTTGATTGTTCTGAAGCTATTTACTCTTTTACTAAGGAGCATGAGAACAAGAAACTAAAAACTTCACTAACTAGTGATTTTTACTACCTTAGAGCTAGTTGTAGAAATGAAAAACTTCATGAATTAAGTGAAAAAATTGAAAAATCCTGTTGCCAAACATTAAAAACATTTGATATTGAAGAGTCACCAGAAACATACTCTGAAAGCTATATTACTTTAGCTAGAGCAGTACTAAATATAGGAAAGGATGATGCCGCATCTTATTTTGATGACGCGTTAAATAAAGCTTCTAATTTTGGTCAAGAAGCCGTAGCTCGCTGGGAAGCTTTAACTGCTATCACGAAACGTAGTGCTGAAGATAACAATAATAATCCAGAACTTGCTCATAGGTATATGAGGTGTGCTGAAATGATCGGTAACTCCGTGGAAAGAGAAAAATATTGGGATCGCAATGACGCTCTGGCTACCTGTTTTCAACTCTCTCCAGAGTCAGCTTTTGCAATATTTAACCGCTGGAAAGAGAGAAATGTTGGCTGGAGCGATAGGCAAATGTATACGTTAGCGCACAATGCAATAGATTCGAAATCGACAACACCTTCATCTTTATCGGTTCTATCTGCTTTTTCTTGGGAATTTAGCCAAGAAGACTTTTGTGAAAAGTGCATAGATCAAGAAACATCTAAATTTAAACAACAGCTAATATTGGATCAGTTAATACGAGATCTTAGAATAAAAGGAACTGTAGGAGATATTTGGCTAAAAGTCTCTGACATTGCAAAAAAATATGATTTAAAAAATGATGAATTAAAAAACCTTAGCTACCTCATTAGCCCAAAAAAATCGAAAAGTACGACATCATTTCCTAGCGAAAAAAGTATTAAAAAAGACCAAGAAGTAGAAAATAACTGGAAAAAAACTTACGGTCACTTTGACCTATTAACGGCGAATGGATTTAGAGAAGCCTATAGAATCTATGATAGCCAAAGAAGACCTGGTGCTCCAGAAGAGTTTTGGGGCGGTTGTTATCGTACAGTAACATCTAGGAGGTTGATGTCATTTCTTAAAGTTGTATGTGAATCAGATTTTTTAGAGTTCTATGATCTTCACAGTGTTTTTAAAAAAATACCGACAGATTGGAAAGAAAAAGCATCAGTAAAAAAATCTTGGAACAATGTAGTTAGCTATATTGCTTCTAGGTTTCCAAATCGCTTTACTGAAATTTATGAAAGAAATTATTTTATAGAATGCTTTATTCTTGATGAGAGTACAACTATTGCAATTCAAAAGGGGATAATCAAGGGGCTTGCAGATTCCGTAGATATTGAATCCCCTAGAGCATTATTTAGTTTTGCACACTATAGCTCAAGTAAGTTAACTATTGAACAAGCTCATCAGTTAGTTAATTTTGGGCTTGCTAGATTTGAAGAGTTCATCGATGAAGATTATGCCGACGGTAATTGGAAAGCTGACCTCAATCTACCACAAGGTATTCCTTGCACTATAAGTAGTTATATATATGCAAACTTAGGCTCACCTTATGCTGACGATCGTTGGAGAGCAGTTCATTCAGTTATCAGATTATATAAACTATCTTGTCAAACTGAAGTCAATTTATTAATTTCTCATCTAAGTTTGGGGTTATCTCCAGCCTATACCCCCACTAAGTACCCATTTTACGAGTTGCACGCAAAGTTATACCTTCTAATAGCTTTAACTCGCTGTGTTGACGAAGGCTCAGATTTATTACATGGGGAAAGACAGGTTTTTGCTGACATTGCCTTAAAAAGTAAGCAAGGCATATTATTTCAATATTACGCAAAACAGATATGTTTAACAATTGAAGATGATAAACCTGCTAGTTTTGATAAATCAACGATAGATAAAATCTCATATAGATGTGTAAGCCCATTACCACCTTTAAATGAAAATAAATATCGATATCGTACAGAATCTCCTTGGCATAAAGCTAAGGTGTTGAATGCGTTACCTGAAGTTTGGTTTGCACACGACTTTGATAGATATTGGTTTGAGCCTTTAGGCCGCGTATTTGGCATATCTCGTAATCAAGTAGAGGACCTCGCAAAAGACGTACTTACGAACCAATGGACTATGACGTTCAATACTGCGCATATTAAAGACCCTAGAAGCGCTCTATGGAAAAACCGAAGAGATCGGTATGACGTTCATAACGATAGATCGAGCTACCCTAGAATTGACAATTATTCATTCTATATTTCTTATCATTTAATGCTAGAAGTTGCCTCAAAACTGCTAGAGTCTATGCCAATAATTCAAGAAGATGATGAGGAATATTCAAGTTGGGATTCTTGGTTGCAAAGGCATTTAGTTCTATACAATAGCAAACTGCTATTGTCTGAACTTAGGGACCCAATGCCAATTAAAAGGAGAAACTGGGTTAAGGATGATTATGATGAAGATTGGAGATGGCAAATTACTGGCAACGACTTTATCGACCTATTAGTTAATAATGATAATCATCTTTTGTCACTCAATGTCAGCGGCGAGTGGAATGAATATAAAGATAGTAGAAATGAAAGAATTTCATTTTCTAGTATTCTAGTTCCCAAAAAGCTCAGTCAATCATTACTAGTAACAACGATAAATTTTGAAAACCATATGCATGAATGCTATTTACACGATTTTTGTGAATCAAGGTATGACGATAAATCTAACCATCAATTCTTAGGGCAAGAATGGCTTAGCCGTGATGGAGAAAATAGTGAGATTGAATCAAACGATCCATTCGCTGGTGAAATATATGCGCAACCCTTTAAATTATCTGATGATGTTATAAAAGCAATTGAAGTAGACTGTAGTAAAGACAAAAAAACTTATTATTTTTTCGGCGATAAGACTATTTGCCTACAAAGCAAGTTCTGGAGTGAAGACAAACCTAGTGACCGAGATACATATATAAGAACAGGAAGCCCAGCAATTGCCTCTTTAGATTTTTTAATGCTCATATGCAACAAAATGAACGTTGAGATCGCACTCCAAGTGAACATTGAACGCTCATTTACAGGCTCGTCCCGAAATAGGAATAATGATGATGAACTTAGATATATCCCCAAAAGCAGTAAAACCTTTATCTTATCTGGAGATGGACGACTTAGAGACACAAGAAAAAGTTATAAGTTTAGGTAAGAAACTTGTTTCTAGTCTTCAACAAAAGGATCCTGACCAAGTAACAACGTGGATGATTAATTACCTGTCAGAGCAAATCGAGCGGGCCAAGGATGGTGCTTGTGAACAAGCAAAGAAAGATTGTTTTGAAACGATATTACAACTTTGGGAAAGCCATTCTACATTTCCCAATGGTACAAGACCTTTTGAAAGCTTTGAATCAATATCCAAGGCTTTAGATTCATTGAATCCAGAAAGTCATATTCCTCGCTATTACCACCAAAGGGATTCAAATGAACCTAAAAACCTAGATGAATCAGACAATTGGGTGGAAATAGCCAAACGAATAGATGGTACAGCAAGAACTTTAATTACATTCATGTTTGAGCAAGCGGTTTTAGTTTCCAGCTCAGAAGAAACTAAAGAATGGATTAACACTTTAGCAGGAACAATAAAATCAAACGAAGTTAATTTCATTCTAAGATTTCATGCCGAAAAAGAGCCTGATGAAATTGAGAATCGAGTTAAGAATTTAACAAAGAGAATTAATAACTTAGAAGCTTTTGAAAGGTTAAGCAAATCAATTCGGCATAGCCTAAATGAAGAGTTACGTAATTTGAAATAAAAACTTATAAATATCAATGAATTCATAAAGTTGAAAAATGATGATTAAAATGCTACCCTTCACCCACACTAACAAGGAACGAGTTAGTGTGGGTGAACCCCAAAAAGCACCTATCAACAATGAGACCCTCAACTGGTCGGACCACTAAACACAATAAGGTGTTGTATACTTACCTTGTTAACTTATAAACAGGACTTGAAAGAGTGAGTTAATGTCGCCTTTAACGAGGTTACCGCCCAAGAGCGTGATATTGAAAGACCCTGATTAAGTACTTAAGCACCTCACGAGGTGCTTTTTTGCTATCTGCGAGGTGGACTTATTTTTTTTCCTATCAATGTGTTGTACGCTATTATCGCAAACCTTATCTTTCCAGCTTTTGGCGTATGCCCTCTAGTTCTCAAATAAGCTGATTGAATATATATTTGTAAATCAACCCCTTGAGTCCTAGTTACAGTAAAAAACACTTCGTATTCTTTCGCTGTACCTTGATCTATCCTTAAAAAATTCTGTCTTCCTGTATGGTAAACATAGCCGGCTTCTAGAGTCTTAATTATCTCAGGCAGCATTTTAGAATCTTCATATCGGGTAAAACAAAAGCTTCTAGTCTCTCTATTATCAGAGTAAGGCAGCTTTGTACCTCCCTTAACAGTAAAGCAATGCAGGGAGTAAATGATCCTTATTTTGTATACCTTCTCTGGCTTGTCACCTTTTGCAGCTTGTGTAAATTCCCATATTTCGGGGTGCAAATGCTTAAGAGGGTAAGTTATCCCATCACAAACAAAATCATTCCAATAAATCATTGTATCTCCTTTGTGAGTATTTTATAGGAAATATTATATACTTACAAAGAGATACCATACTTACTATTTATATTAAGCTCAGTATCAAACAATGAATTAAATAGAGTTTTTCAAATCGAAAGTGATTAAATCATACTCGAATAGTCTTCAGTATTTTACTCAAAAAATTTGCACTAGGTACAAAAGCTTATCCCACCAAGAAGCTGAGCTGTTTAATGTTCTTAGACTCATGAAGAACAGCCATTGTAATAGGCAATTTATGCTGCATATGTATAAGCCATCCATGACCACCAATTGCTTTATCTAGTTTAGTACTAGATATAGCACAATTGATGTTATGCATAATGGTGCTAACTTTAGGGGCTAATTCAATGTCTCTTTTTTCCCAGTTAATTTTTGACCGAACTATGGGTTTTGTGGCGGAAGGCAAGGTCGAGTTTAGCCAAACCTTTTCGTGAGCATAAAGCCAATGAAAAGCCGCATAGCAAGACGCTTTTATTTCTTGCTTTATTGCTGAGGGCTTTTGTTGCAAGGCTCTTAATATTTGAGTCTTGTACCTCCGCCTTTTGGATTCAAACTTATACCGCCTTCTTCTTTGAACCAGCCCAGATTCAGATGAGATTACTTGCTCTACGCTTCCGGTAGAAATATGAAAACGTTTTGCAATGGCTTTACGATGAAATCCTTTGTAGCCCAAAGCAAGAATTATATTTATCACTTTATCGGTAATAATTCTGGGCTTGATTATAATTGGTATGTTCTCTTTCATTGCAAGGGCCTTTAAGTAGCATCTGCTTTTACCCGTTAAGCGACTAATTTCGGCTAATGATTTCTCTTGTTTCAATAATTTTATACAACTCGACTTTATCTTTTGTTGAGCAACAGATGGTTCACCATGACTAATTTCATTTATAGGGTTAGGGATATTTTTGCAGGTGTTGTTCAGCCAAAAATCAACTAAGAGATATTTAAATGGGTGCTGAGATACTTGTCCTGACAGCAAATATGATAAATACCTATAGTCGGCTTCAGAGTAGGGTAATAAATTTGGATCGCTGTGTTTTAATTCTTTTATGAAATTGAATAAATCTGATGTTAACTCTATCCTTTTAAATCTTTGTTTTCCATGCGTATAGCCACATTCGCGAATTTTTGTTATTAAATGATTTTGGTCAAATGATTCATTAGTTACCGCAATTCTTCTTAAAAAAGCACTAGCGAACTTAGCAATTTCATAACTAAGCTCAGAGCAAGTTTGTGCCTCTCCAGAAGTTGTCGGTAATAGATGTAATTTGACATGTGGTCTTTCAGGTAACACTTGATGAGTAAGCCAAACTTTATGTGACGGGCAAGCTTCAACACCTGGTACTTGATGAATGAGGTGCCAATATGAGACACCGTAACATCTCATGTCTTCTTTGGCACACACAGGGCAATATTTAAGAGATAGCACCTCTGATTCTTTGAAGCTAACCAACTGACAAGCTCTAATTACTGCATTGCCATCGTCTGATAGTAAAGCCTTATAAATATCTGTTGCTCGATGAGGTAAGAAGTAAGAAAAAAGCCTTCCTAAAGTTTGTTGTGCATAGATTTCTGATGCACTCTCTGCAGACATTTGGGATGCCTTTGTTATTCCAATGGTTAAATATGGGTGAATGCTGGCTCGCGGCCTTTTGAATAGAAGTTTTAGGTAATTTTTTTCTTTCATGCCCAAAATAGTCATATGCCGGACATATCGACTGAAAAGGGTTTCATCAGGGTATGTGGTAGGGAGTTGCATTTCAGCACCAATAATTAAATATTCTACTTACATTTTAGACTATCCTATTTGAACTGCTCCAAAGGGTCATCACACAACAGATTATTGTCTTTGAAGTATTTAAGTGGATTCTTCACCTCTACAGCCCTTCGTAGTAAATCTGGATCGACAATACGTACTGGTAAATCAATGGCATTTTGAAGTTCTCGTAGTTGATATTCAAATTCAGGATGCTGTGGTCTAGTGATATCACCGATAATTTTCTTATCTACTTTTGTTTGATCTATTTTAACAGATGAATTTGGCGTATCAGCTTTCTGATTTCTTCTGGGTAGTGTGTTTTCTTTACGAAGCTTTCTAACTTCTTCAGTTTTTGATGAAAGTCCACAAGATGAAATATGGGCTTGTTCTAGCACAGCGGTTGTGATCCGTTCATCACCAGAACCAATCACCAATCTTTGGGCATCTCGATAAATTCGGTGGGCCATATCAAGATTCCCAACAGACAGCTCAAACAACTTATCGTTTAGTTCATCACTCAATTCAGTAGAAACATTAGTCCAATGTAAGTCCCATAATTCATTTATAAAGTACTCCCATGATTGGCTACCTCTACGTAAAGCTTCCATTTCAAAGTAACCTGCGCTTTCTGCTCTTCGGGCTGCTTTTAGTGTTCTTGATAGGGTTTGGTTGAAAGGAGGATTTGCGCAAAAAAATATGGGTACGCCTAATTTATTCATTAAACTATGTAGAAAATTAAGTAAGTTATTTTCTCCGCCAGTTCTTCTGAAAACCAATCGTTGCATTTCGTCTATAACTAAAAGACCTAAAAAACTCGACTTGATTTTTTGTTCTATTTGCCTAGTTAACTTTCCAATAGTACCTTCTGGTTTTGTTTTTTCATTACTAAGAGTTAAATCGAGTGAAGCAAGTATCTCTTCACAAAGATCTCTTACACTTGAATTGTTAGGACAATCAACCTTGATCCACACCACCTGATGACGGTGTTCCATCGCTTGACCTTGGTATGAATCATGTTCAATAATATTAGGGAAATAATTAAGAACTTGTTCTAACATGCAGGACTTACCAACACCGCTTTCACCAACAAGTGTAATTCCATCACCTTTCGGCTCAAAATAACCTGTATGTGGTTCAATTTCAGGTCTATCGGCAACTGTATAATGTAAGTACTGCGCAGTTGTTGGACTAAGTGGGTTTTTCGCGGAATAACCTGTTTTGATAGCAACTTCAATAGCTCTAAAACAATCATAATAAAGAGGCAACGGTTGCCGTAATGCTTTTAGTCTAACCGTATACTCTTCTCTTACTAGTGGGTCTAGATGTTTTCTAATTTCTTCATCTAGCTCAGGATAATGACCAAAAGATTCCATTACTTTAACTTTACTTGCTTTAGGGGTGAGAGCTTCAATAAGTGGGTTACCTTGATGCTCTGGTAATATAGCTTTATTGTATTTGGCTTTTTCTTTACGCATATTCTAATTACCTTTCTTAGGCCGTCTGCGAGGTAGATAAAAAACCTCGCTTGATTTAGCTTCAGCCTGCTTAGGATTATTTTCTTGTTGTGCTAAGTCAGATGTATTATTCACAGGACTTGCCGTAGTGTTTATTTCATTCTCACGATGTTCACGGGTATTTCTGACTTTCTCTGTAAATGATAGATCATCTTTTTTAGCTCTTGATTTTACCTTTTTTTCGATTTCCTTACGTTTATCTCGAGCATCAATGGATTCTACACTTATTGGCGTTTCTTCTTTTTTTATATCTAGCCAGTCTTGAATAAATTCAGACTCATGCATTGGTTGATTTTTTAACATCCTACTTTTAGGAAGTAAGTTACATTTGATAAAACCTTCGTTTTTATCAAATTTCACATAAATATAATTGGTTGTATTTTCATTGATGCGCCCATCTAATTGCCATTGACCTTGTGCCCTAGCTATTGATGCCAAATTATCTTTCATAACTCGTTCACAAGAGTAATACATGCCGTTATATTCAATTCCATCACGCGTCATGCTAACTTTTACAGGAGGGTACAACCGACTAATAACATCATTACTATCTGCAACATTTAAAGCATGTTTATGTTCAGATAAGTGAATTTTCCAGAAGTTTAAAGGGGTTGGTGCTAAATTTCGTTGAATTAAAAGTGCACTCGATCTTGCTAAGCTAGTGCGTGTGGTTCTATTCAATTCTAATACGGCCTCAATAAGCAATCCTGTAAACTCCTGAAGTGTATACACAGCATCTTTTCTCGGGTCTTTATCTCCACGAATAACTTTTCCACCTCGTGTTGTACCTAAAAGTTGATGTATGATTTCTTTATTTAAAAGACCAAAAGAACGCTCAACCATCGCTTTAAAATCAGGGCGATACGGTGGAGATAATTGCAACTCAGTTAGAGGGACTACTAACTTTTGAGGCTGTAAACCAATCATTTCGCCATTATCACACATGAGTCTTAAAGGGATATGTGCAACAGGCCAATCTGACTCCTGAATATCTATGCCGAATTCTTTACAATAGGACGATTTTGGTAAAAAAGCATTTGCCATTGTCTGTCTCGCTGCCCTCCATGATGCGTGATAAAGAGATACGTTTAACCCGACTACTAACCCACTAGCCCTATCTACTATTGAATAGATCGTTGGCCGCCCTAGGACATACTGTTTGCCAAAACCTGACACAAGATGAACGTCTGCAACCGTTGCATCAATTTCAAAACAACTACCAGGCACAGTCCAACTATCTTTTGAACTTCCCAATAAACCTCTTTTATTTAATAAATAATCTCGCTCTGTTGTAGAGGATTTAATAATATTTTCAGGCTGAAATAGCTTTTTTTTCCATGAGGTTAGTTGTTTGTAACTAGGAACGTATGGTGCTTTACCTAGTGCATTCGCTATTTTCACTTCATCAAAATAATAAGTCCTTAATAGTTCCTTATAAGTTTCTCTAAGGTTTTTTCCATGGGGTTTTAGATGATGTTTTTTAAGAGATTTTCGAAAATTATTCTTATCTATATCTTCTAATTTATATGTTTTGGAGCGCTCTACCGCTAAAGTTCTTGGAACCTTTGGTGCCCCCAAGGCCTTACCTGTCGCTTTTCTTTCTTTACCAATACCACCACTATTTTGATAAGCAGGTAGAAAAGCATTCTTATCTTGTCCGTAGCGCCAATAGAGATTTAATAGTCGTGCTATATTCTTATGATATGTACTTTTTTCTTTGGCATAAGACGCTAACGTAGGGACTCTTTTTTTTGTTGCGTAATCAAATAAAAAATCCAGATCATAAACAATACCCTCAATTAGCTTAAAGTTAACATTTCTTTTTCTGATATGTTCTTCACTTAATTCTTCTTCACTAACAAGCATATGAGGCGGTAAAATGAATTCACTTTCAAGAATTGAATGACTCGCTATTTCAGATTGGAATAAGTTAAAATCTATTACCAAAGGGCGATATAAAGATTTGCTTTCTTTAATTGGGAATAATGCAATACATGAAAGATCATCAAAAATATGAATAACTCGATATAAACCAGAATCGATACCATCAAATTCTTCAATTTGCCAAAGGCTATTTTTAAGAATTTCCAATAGCTAAATCCTCTTGATTAAAGTTTGTTGTTAATATATTGATAAAATCAGCATTTTCTAATGAATATGAAATATCAACGCTAATATACTTTTTCGCAATTAAGATTCTTAGTAGATTCAAGGATTCGTCATGTACTACATCTGCTCTTTCAACAAAGTCATTACAGATATCACGAATAAATTGTTTACCTGGTGTAATTAGATGTATCGCTAACTCTAATTGATGTTGAGTGAATGGTTGTGTTCCTTCTCTTAAAGGGTGAGTTGCCCAATTAATATTATTACTTTGTATTTTTGTACTTTCAGAACCTACAAAGTAAGAAAAATTAATACCTAGAAGCTCCCACCACACACGTTCAATTTCAAGCTTTTCCAAGACTCTTTGGTTATCAGATTCGGTTTCAGGCTTAACAGAAATAGCTTCAAAAACTATTTGGCCGTTAATACTTCTTGTCAGCAGGAAATCTGTCGTGATTATTATTGGGACATTAGTTTTAGGATGAGTTGGATGTTTAACCCCTAAGGATTCTGCAATTTTAATAGATAAGTTAATTGGAAAAAGGGGAAATTGCTCTCTGATATCAATTACAGAATCACAATGCTCTGCAAGATAGAAGAACTCTGTTTCGATTAAAGAAAGGGTATGATGAACTCTGTGCGTTTTGAGACCAAGTATTTGAGAGCGAACTCCCTTTGATTTAACATCCTGAACTCGAAGCCAAGGTTTATATAATTTGCCTTCGCCTACACCATACTTATTTTTTAAAGACCTCTTAAAATCTTCAAATGTTTCTAACCTTCGGCCTGCCATTTATAAAGTCCACTGATAATTATTACCACTAATAATAGTAATAAATCAGCTTATGGACAAACTTTAAGGGAAATAATTATCCTTATGGACAATCTTTAACGGCTATGGACAAACTTTATTGTCGCTACACACAATTAAACCGCTTGACCGCAAGCATATCCACTAGCCCAGCAAAATTGGAAATTATAGCCTCCCAACCAACCAGTGACATCAATCACTTCACCAATAAAGAACAGCCCTTGCTGTTTTTTACTTTCAAAGGTTTTACTTGATAGCTCATCAGTGTCAACACCACCTAACGTAACTTCGGCTGTTCGGTAACCTTCAGTACCATTCGGCTTAATCTGCCACGCATGTAAATATTCACTTAGTGCAGTAATTTCAGGGTGATTAAGTTGTTTGATTGGTTTATCTGCAATAATTCCGTCTTTAACTAGTACTTCAACAAAGCGTTTCGGTAATAAGGTCGCCAGTAAGTTTTTCACTGACTTTTGTCCTTGTTCGTTTTGCCATTGAATTAAGGTTTCGCTCAGGTTACATTCTGGCAATAAATTTATAGTTACCGCCTGCCCTGCGCGCCAAAAAGACGATATTTGTAAAATTGCTGGCCCTGATAAACCCCGATGGGTAAACAAAATATTTTCTTTAAAGCTTGTACCATCTTCACTGGTGACTTCAGTCAATAAGCTAATACCAGATAAACCATCAAAACGTTGTTTGTCGTGCTCGTGCAAGGTGAACGGCACTAATGCTGCTAGGGTTTCCAGTACGTTTAAATCAAATTGCTCAGCAATCTTATAACCTATGGGTGTTGCGCCCAATTTAGGCATGGTTAAACCGCCAGAGGCGACAACTAAGGATTTGCATTGATAGCTTTTGTCATTGGTTGTTACGCTATAACCGTCGTCAATTTTGGTGACCGACAGCACTTCACTGCGCAGATTAACTTCAACACCTGCCCACTCACATTCGGTCATCAATATATCAACCAGATCTTGCGCGCTATCATCACAGAACAGCTGGCCAAGTGTTTTATGGTGATACTTCAAACCATGACGATCCACCAAATCAATGAAATCTTGCGCGCTATAACGACTTAAAGCAGATTTGGCAAAGTGTGGGTTTTGACAAAGATAATTTTCAGGCGTGGTATTTTCATTGGTGAAATTACAACGACCACCACCACTGATCAACACTTTACGAGCAGGTTTTTTACCCATATCAACCACAACAACGCTTTTACCACGATAGCCTGCTTGTGCTGCACACATTAAGCCTGCGGCACCGGCACCAATTATTAATACGTCTGTTGTGATCACTGTTACACCTTAAGAATAAAAGCCTTATGAGTACGCTTATGGACGTTCTTACGCAGAGGGCTTTGAAAATTTCGCCGCTATTATAATCTTTATGCAAATAGGGCGTATACAAAAAGGTTGATGAAAAGGCTTTATTCCCAATAAAGCGCGTAAATACCTCGTATTACTATTTCTAAAATAAAGAAAAGTAAAGATTGTGTAAAGGTAGGAACTCTTCCCTAAAGTGGCTATCTATTGCTGCATAACATTCGCCAACAAATTGTTGCAACTTTACATTATGGAAAACAGATGATGACACTTAAAACCCTACAAGCCTTAAAGAGCTGCCTTGCTGCTGGCATCTTACTATTTATCTTACTGGGCTGTGATTCTAGTGACGATGGTAGCGGAGAGGGCTACGTTAAACTCTATAATTTATCAAAAGATTCACCCAGCATTTATTTAACCCTAGATGAAGATCTTACTGAAGATAACGACGATGATGATCATTTTGAACAAACATTTTCGGCTATTTCCTATGGCAATGCCCATAGTAATATCAGCTTAACAAGCCAAGATTATTACTATCAATTAGCTTGGCAAGATGATGACAGCTCTGCGACCGATGATCTGTCAGTTATTTATGAAAATAGCATAGCGTTAACTGAAGATACTATTCATATGATAGTACTGAGCGATAGCATTTTATCTCCACAAGTTATGGTGCACAGTATTCCTGTCATTGATGATGACGATGATACGATCGACGATCTATTTAATCTTAGGGTGCTAAATATGCACTCAAACCAGCAAGCCGTTGATTTTTATCTTTCTAAGGATGATGGAAGTTTTAATGAAGCAGTGTTAGTTGGTCAATATACTTACCAGCAGTTATCAGATAATCAAAAACTTGATCAAGATGATTATATTTTTTATATCACTAAAGCAGGTAACGAAGAGGTGTTGTTCACTTCAAGTAGCATCCCTTTTGCCTATAGCTCTCAAAATATTATGATTGTCAGAGAAAACAACGGCGCGGGCACATCACCTTATGTGTTAGATATCATGTCGGACTCTACGGTAATTAACTATGTTGACGATAAATCTGAGGCACAATTTAGCGCTTATAATGCCGTTGCTAATCATGAGCTGTTAAGTAATTACCAAGAAGCTTTTGCGCTGCATATCAACGGTGTTGACGATACCCCCGTAATCGCTTTTTTACCCTACGGTGAAATGAGTAATGCACTAATCTTAGCAAGTGGTGACTACAGCGTAGATCTCACCACTACTGAGAACAATACCCCGTTACTAAGTAATCATTTATTATCTTTAGTTGAAAACACCAATAAAACCCTGTTTTTCTATGCTGAGCAAGAGTATATCGATACCGATAACGACGGTAACATTGATGAAAATGGTGATGGCATCATTGATGAAATTGAAGTTAACCTATTCTCTTTGATGGTTGAAAATAGTTCACTGACCAGTATTTACGAACATGAAATTGAAATAATTAACTTAATTCAATCTGATGATTTTTCTCAAGTAACAGTATTCTTTGTCAGACAAGATGAAACCATCAACTCTGCTACTTATTACCGTGAGACAAATTACAAAAATACCAGTTCAATCCTCTTAAAAAATAACAGCTATCAAGTTTTTGTTGTTGCTAAGGATAATGGTAGTTCAATTATATTGAATTCATTTGAATTGATACTCAATGAACAATCCATAGAGCAATTTTTAATACTCGAAAGCAGTGACAGTTCAGCTACCGGTTATAAAACAACAATGTTTACGCAAACCTCTGCTCAAGAATCAGAATAAGCAGCATGTTAACAGCAGAAGAGCATCTAACCCCTAACAAACTGGTTATTGCCCAAGTCGAATTAAATTTTTTAAATCGTTCTGTGCGGTTTCTAGGAGAGTCGGTTACGACAACGGGATTAGAGTTTAATTTACTGGCTGTACTTATGATCGATGCAGGTTCGTTGATTTCAAGAGAGATTATTGCTCAGCGCATTTTTCAACGTAAGCTGGACAGTTGTGATAAAAGTATTAATAGTCATATAGCCAATTTAAGAAAGAAGCTGCTGGCGATTTCTTCGCGTCCAGTGATTAAAACAGTTAAGGGACAGGGCTATATATTCTTAACGTCTTCTTGTGTTTAAAATATTAATACCAAAAAAAATGTCCCTTCAAAGGTGTTTTGCACTATTGAGGGGACATTTAATTAGATAATAATTTAAAGCGGGGTAGTTAAACGCTTATGCGCTTGCTTCTGTCATTATACTGCTACTGCCAGTTTTGGCTAGTTCTGCTAAATCTTTATCCACGAAGAATAAAGCGTGACCATCATTACCTACTAAATTGATTTTATCTAAAATACCTTTGAATAACGTCTCTTCTTCATGTTGCTCAGCAACATACCATTGTAGGAAGTTAAACGTAGAGTAGTCTTGATTAGTAAATGCTTCATGAGCCAATGAGTTAATGCGCTCAGTGATTAAACACTCATGCTCATAAGTTAGTTCAAATAACTGACCTAAGCTTTCAAATTCATGTGGTGGCGCATCTATAGCACCAATGATAGGTAAAGCACCAGTTTCACTCACGTAAGTAAACAAACGATTCATATGCTGAATTTCTTCATTAGCATGTTTACGTAGAAACTCTGCACCACCGGCAAAACCTTTTTCTTCACACCATGCACTCATTTGTAAGTACAAGTTTGAAGAGTAAAATTCTAAATTAAGTTGTTGATTTAACTTTTCTACCATTTCAGCTTTTAACATGATTTTGCCTTAAAGATTTAAATTGGGTGAATTCTGCCTTTTTATCAGTATTGATTCAAGTAATAAATCGTATCACTTCAATTTTACAAACATAAAAAAACCTTATTAACCAAGTGGTTAATAAGGTGCATTATTCTTATTCGTGTTCTTAAACTGATTGCTTTTAGTATCAGCTTTAATGAACGATTTTAATACGTTAACCGTTCTTTAGAAGTTAAAGCTGATCGAGAATAACTTCAGCTTTACTGACTTCAAACGATTTAGGCTCCTCTACATGCAAGCTAATGACTTCACCATTATCTATAATCATGGCGTAACGTTGAGAGCGCACACCACCAAAAGTGGCCGTGTCCATACTTAAACCTAATGCTTTGGTATAGCTACCATCACCATCGGCTAACATCATAATATTTTCAGCGTTTTGCGACTCTCCCCAAGCATTCATAACAAAAGCGTCGTTTACTGATAAACAAATTATCGCGTCTACACCTTTAGCTTTTAATTCATCTGCCGAAACTACATATCCAGGTAAGTGTGCCGCAGAGCACGTTGGTGTGAAAGCACCAGGAACAGCAAATAATACTACCTTTTTAGCCGCAAAAAGTTCCGCGGTATTATGCGTGGTCATCTCACCGTTTTTTAATTCTTGCAGATCGCCTACTGGCATTAGTTGGTTCAATTCGATCATGAAAACACCTCTGTGAGTTTGTGAGAAATTTGTATAAATCGTTGAGTGATTTACGCAGGTAAAAATTAATTAGACCTAGCTTAACAAACTTGGACTTATTAAGACGCTTTTTTAAGTGTAAGACCGATATCATTTACCTGATTACTGACATCAACAGAAATCACATTCGATAATTGCTGCGAGTCGCTGACTTCTTTATCGACATTGGCCATGGCTTGCTCAAAGGCGATAAAGTGTGTGCGTTGCAAGGTGATTTGCTCCAGAGTATCTTGAGCAACCGTTGCAGAAACTTGCGCCTGCCCTGTTACCGCTAACGCGGTTTCTTGCAATTCATCAGCAATAATACGTTGATTATTCGATGCTTTTTCTATGTCGTTAATAATACCTTCAATAGAATTACTCGCACTTTGTAATTGAGTTAAGCGTGCTGAAATTTGTTTGAGCGATTGCTGCGTTTTACCCGCAAGTTGGCGGACTTCATCGGCAACGACAGAGAAGCCGCGGCCATGTTCACCTGCCCTTGCCGCTTCAATGGCAGCATTAAGCGCCAACAAATTAGTTTGATCCGCAATAGCGCTAATCACATCAACGATAGAGGTAACCGATTCAACCGAATGAAATAGTGAAGTAATGGCACCTTTGCTTTCCTTTGCTGCCAAATTAGTAGATTCGCTTGCTGCCAGCACTTGTGACACATGATGCTGACTTACTTCCATTGCTTGTTTGGTTGCCTGAGCATTGTTAACGACTTGCCCTGATAGGGTATTCACTGTTTCGGTTGCCTCACCTAAGGCCTCCATAATTTTTCTCGCTCCTTGAACATGCTCGCTGGTGGTATGCGATGACTGATAAATGCTTTTGACTTGGCTTTCCATGGTGGTTAAGGCTTTGGCGACTAAGTCCAATTGCTGTGCTTTGTCTTTATCATCTTGCGCTAGCTTATTAACCATGTGATTGAAACTAGTAGATATTTCACCAAATTCTGTTCTGTTATCAATATTAGTAATGTTGTCTACTTTGCCCTGCTCCACCAATTGTACAAAGCTATCACGTAAGTTACGTAACGGTTGCAGAATAACACTGCGCTGCAACCAGTAATTTGCTAATAAAAATACCACCAAAAAGATAAGTAGTCCGATGACAATAATATAAAGCTGCTCATTTATTTTTTCTTGCTGTTGTGAAATTTCTGCTTCACCTTGCATGATGGCTTTTTCAATATTGCCCACTTGTTTAGCCAACAGCGCAAAACCCATTTTTCGTTGTTGCTGCTGAGCTAAAGTATTTTCTAATTCTCGTTGATAACGATTAAATAATGACTGTAATTCATTAATAGCTTCAAGGCTTAGATCTTGCTTTTCCTCATCATCACCGAGTAAATTTTCACTGTCATCAAACAAGTCGTCATCACTCTCTTCATAAATAGCTAACGCTTTTTGCAGTGACAAAAAACTACCTAGGCCTTTTAACTCTTTTAAAAGAGGATTTACCGATTGAATATTTGGCTGTGCCTGGGTAAAAATAGCTTCTCTAGCACTGACTAAATCGGCAAGTAACTTCCCTATGGTCTGTATTGTCACGAGGTAGTTAAACTGCTCTTTTACTGACAGTACTTGAGTATTTTGTACATGGTTTGATAAATCATTATTAAGCGCGATCATTTCTTGTTCGCCGTTACGTAACAGCACTAAAGGGTCACCACTGAGTTTACCCATGGCGCGAAATTTGGTATCAATATTATTGGCGAGTGCCTGTGCTTGCGAGTCTATTTGCTTAGAGAGTTTATCGATATTTAAGCTATACGTTTTTTTAACAATACCCGTAAGTTGTTTTTGCGCCTTGTTTAGCAAAGCCGCATCACCAGTTTGTAAATACTCAACAATAGTTCGATTAAACTCAACCGTTGTTAAGGAAATAAGTGCTTGATAGCCCTTATATTGTGCCCTACTTTCACTTAACGACTCACCCACGTGATACATGGTTGCCATAAAAATAGCGGTAAAAATACTGATTGCCGTTACAGACAAACGAGAAAAGCTAGAAACGCGCATAGCATGAATGCCTTTGAAGTAAATAAAGGCAATAATCACTCATCTTTATGACAGTAAGGTTACATAATTGTGACGTATTTATGTAAGGTTTTAAATGACTATGCTAAGTAATAGGTTTTGGGATTGCCTGTTTAACATAAACATCAAAGCGATTTTTTTTCATATTGATGCTCATCGATGGTTTTTTATTTGCCAGTGGCGGCGCATAACTTGGACGTTTTACCACAACACGGTATTTTGCTAACGCTAATGCAGGTTCAAGTAAATCATCTGCATCAAGGTCTTCACCTACCAGCGATTGGAATATTCGCATTTCTTTTTTAACCGCAGCTGATTTTTCACGGTGCGGATACATAGGGTCTAAATACACAACATCGGGTTCAATAGCTAAGTCGACTTCCTCTAGCGATGAACCGTGAATTAATTGCATGTTATTGGCAATATCGGCAACTTCATGATTTAGTTTTGCACGCTCAATCCCATCATCTAACAGTGCAGCTACCACAGGCATGCGCTCTAATAATGTGAGCTTACAGCCAAGGCTTGCTAATACAAATGCGTCTCTGCCAAGTCCTGCGGTAGCATCTAAAACATGTGGTTTAAAGCCATGTTTTAAGCCAACGGCTTTGGCAATATCTTGACCTCGACCGCCACCAAATTTACGTCGATGTGCGACTGCACCTTCAACGAAGTCTACCTTGATAGCACCCAGTTTAGGTTCATCTAACTTGCAAAGCTCTAAGGCGTGATGATGCATTTGTAACATAAATTCAAGTTTTGGCTGTTTACTGGCAGCGGCAACATGACCTAAGTAGTTAAACTGCCATTTTTTGGCAAGGCGTTTAGCGTATTCACTATCAACACTATCTACGTAACCAAGGGCGATGTTGCTTAAGTGTTCGCTGGCAATAATCGGGCTCATTAGTTTCCTATATCTTTGTCTAAGACAGACAAGTTTTTTTAGTTTAATTCTACAATATTGTCTTCATTATAAAGCTTTGTCTTTCACTAACCACACAAATGGCTAGTTAATTGCTTCTTAAGTAGCTTTTAATGCAATTTATCATCAATTTTTCCTCGCCGCCTATTAACAATGCCACTGAATTTATATTAAAATAAAACAACTTGCTCTTTATTCACACAAATAGATAATAAGTGACTGAATAATTGGTTTACTTTAATATCGCAGGAAAGCTTTTGTCATTATCGGATGCTGTAAATAAACACCCAAAAAGCCCAAACCCACAGCTTTGTGCCGTGACCTTATTAGGTAATTTAGTCGCAACTCCTGATATTCGTTATCGTGCTAATCCTGCAACCGCAGTGACTGAAATTGTGTTAGCTACATCCAGTAAATGGCTAGATAAAATAACTAATAAGTATAAAGAGTGGACTAGCTACCATCATGTAAAAGTAGAAGGTGAGTTGGTCGAATTGGCATTACTAAATGCCAATAAAGGTGACATAATTTTACTGCATGGATATTTAAGTAATATTAAGCCAAAATCGACAGATAAAAGCACTAATCACTTAGGTATTGTACACGCAAACTTTGTACAAAAATTTGAAAAAGGTTATACACAAGCAATCAACCAAATTCATTGTAGTGCTCAATTAACGTCAAAGCCAAAACTGATGTTAACCGAACAAAATAAGAATATTACCCAAGCAAATATTGTCATTAACCAGCATATCTATAATACCGATAAACAAGCGTGGCAGACAATTTCAGTAGAACGCGCCATTCATGTTTGGGGAAAACAAGCACAATATCTAGCAGAACATGGTGATATTGGTGATGAACTGATGTTAGAAGGTAAATTAAGTTACACCAGCGGCGTTAGCAAAGATCAATTTATTGAAGTAAAAAATGTGCATTTATTTAAAGGCACTTAAAGAAAAAGATAAAAATTCGTTAACAAAATACTGAACTATGGATGACTCAATTTAATGCTTATCGCAAAGCGCGCGACCTTTTTTATTTTTTCCCTCTGTCTGTTTTTCGTCAGTGGTGCTAATGGTGCCAGTAAAGAAAAGCAATATTTATTACAAAAAATAGCGCAAGCCCCGCAATTAGAAACAGCGGATGACCAGTGGTTATTACTACTGGAACAGCCAGGAAACAGTCAGTTCTATTACCTTGCAAATAAGCGAGGTAAAATTTATCAGTTGGAACAAGATAGTCCTGATAACACGACTTTATTATTAGATTTACAGCATTTTTCGACTAAAGAGTCCGCGCTTCAACTAACCGCTTTTACCTTACATCCTAACTTCTCATTACGTGATCAAGCAGGTTATGGCACTTTCTATACTGCCCATGTTGAAAAAGTTATTAACAACAGAAAAAGAAAGCGTCTAAAAGATCCTGCTGTTACCACACCACTTTCTTATGATGCCATCGTGACCGAATGGCAATTAAATGTAACCAAGCAAGTCGATGAATCAAGCCAACGTGAAGTTTTAAGAATAGCCGTTCCCACTTTAGAAAGCGGCATTAGGCAATTAAACTTTAATTCTTACAGTAAATCATGGCATGAGGACTTTGCTCAGCTTTATATTTCACTGTCACACAACTTAGAACTACAGCAACATCCACTTTATTCAGGTGCCATCTTACGCATTCATCCACAACGAAAAGGTATCAAAAGTTATAGCGTACCTCACGACAACCCATATTACGCGAATGAAAAATTTGAAAAGGCACTGTATTTATTCGGTGCAGGCAATATAAATCAATTTATTTGGCCAGATAGGTATGCCACTAAATTGCTGATATCACATCAATACAGCGTTAATGGCATAGTAAGACATTGGATATCTTATAGTGATGGTGGGGAAGATTGGCGCAAACAAGCACCTAGAAATTTTTTATATCAAAATCAAAATACGTTAGCTGCCAATAGTTTATTAGTATACCGAGGTCAAAATGCACCAACCTTGCGCAACAAACTATTATTGTTAACTAAAAATAAAAAAGAATGGCAACTCAACTCATTATCCCATGAAATTTCACCCGAGATAGCACTTGAGAACAATCAATCCAGTAATCAGCAAAAAGCACTTTCCGCTCCCACAATAGAGTGGCTTTTGAAACAACAAGCCTTGCAAGCAAATCACTTAACTCTCTACCGTGATAATCGCGGAGAACTGCTGTTTTTCAATGAAGATACTGGTGCTATATACCAATTATTCCAACAAGACATAAGTTTAGCCGTAAAAGAAAGTCAACAAAGTGGATTCAGTGGCCTGACTTTCTTGTTTATTCTCATGCTACTTTTGCTTCTCGGCTATATTTTGTATCAGATGAAGACTCAACAGAAATCGGCTAAGGCCTTCGTTCGTAGAGAGTTTTCTAACCTAGTTCTAACTGAAGATAAATTATCAATAAAACTATTTAAACGTCATGAGAAGAAAGCAGAAAAGGTAATAGCATTAGCTGATATTAATCAGTGCCAAGTATTACTTGGAGATTTGGTTATTGCGACCATTAATACCACCATGGGACACGGCTTTGACGAAGAACATGAACAGGCATTACGCGATATATTCCATATTGAGCAAATTGCAAAAATGACCGACGGCAAAGTTCGTCGTATTAACTTAGCGCTTCATACCGAATCAAAAAAGAGACACATCATTTGTTTATATTTACGCAAAGGCAGCGATAGAATAACCAAAAAAGGTTACTTTACCGTGGTTGATGAGGCCATTGATTGGTGCTGGCTCATTGCCAAGAATATCAATAGTGAGCAAACAGGTACACGTTCTTTCAAACCAAAATTCACTGCTGATATAGCGCGCACTGAGCATAAGACTCATGATGATACTCCGCTACACACTCAAGCATCGATTATCCGTCCTGCAACTCGTCTTCATTCAGTTGTAGATGATATAGAACCTGAAAAAGTGGCGGAAGTAACTATCTCAGAAAAAAGTAATGATGAAATCACTTTAGTTGATAAACATGATGCTACCGCAATAGAGTTAGCCAGAGTAGAAACCGACTTGGTTAACGCCTTAGAAAAGTTAGTTAAACTGCAACAACAGGGGTTTTTAACTATTGATGAATTTGAGCAAGCGAAAGCCAAGTTATATCATTTTAAATAAGTTTTTATCTTGAAAGTGAGCTGAAAAAATCAAAGCTAATAATCAGAGTAAGTCATTGAGCCATTCGCTATAATACCAATCAAGCGCCTTGCTCTTAACAATTAACTCTCATTACTTATGTTGTACTGAAGTTGAACCATTAATTTAATTAGTATAACCATGCTTTCCAAGTTTCTCTTATTTTCCGCCCGTTTATCGACCACTAAAATACTGGCGAGCCTCATCATCATAATGATTCTCGCGACCGGTTTATATCAATGGCTGATACATACGCCCGCATTTTCGCCGCAGGTAAGCGCAGTATCGACCACAACAGAAAATGATTTCAGTTTAACTGACTGGACAATAAACTTAGTTGACAAACTAAACTGGCAACAAGGCGGCAGTTCAACGTTTTTCAATGCAGGGTTACTGTTTGTTTTTTTATCGTTGGCAACCAGTGTTGGTTTACCCAGACAAATTGCTGCATTAGTTGCGGGCATTAACTTAGGTGCTTTCATCGGCATCATTGTTGCCACTTTGGCAGCTACACTCGGTTGCTTCATCACTTTTAGTGTCGCTCGTTATTTGTTAAGCGACTGCATTACACGTAAATATCCCAGTAAACTTGCTCAATTATCGGCGTTTCTTGGTGAGCAAACCTTTTTGAAAGCAATTGTGATTCGTATATTACCTTTAGGCAGTAATTTTATAACCAATATTATTGCAGGCGTTAGCAAGGTATCAATGCCCGCTTATGTTAGTGGCTCTTTTGTCGGCTTTATCCCGCAAATGGTTATATTCTCACTTGCCGGCAGCGGTATACGTTTAGGGGCACAAAATGAATTAATTGCTAGCGCAACATTATTTGTTATTGCCCTTATATTAACGACTTATCTCGTGAAAAAGCATAAAGCAAAAACTAAAAACTAAAAAAGATACTCTGACATGATTTAGTGCTTCAATTACTTAGCCTACAACAGAAGGCTGTGTTCAATTTTATGATGAATATCCGCTGCTTCAACTAGCGATTTTGCGGTTAACTTCTCCACACTGTAAACTTCAGTAGATACACCATATTTTTCGCGTACTTTTCGTAGTAACAAATCAAAGTCGCCATCTCCTGAGAGTAAAATCACAGTATCTACCTCAGCTGCAGCTTCCATAATATCGATAGTAATACCGACATCCCAATCGCCTTTAGCCGAACCGTCACTGCGTTGAATATAAGGTTTTAGCTTAACGTCAAAACCAATATGTTTAAGCGCTTTTTGGAATTTGTGCTGTTGATCATCACTACGTTGAATAGCATAAGCATTAGCGATAGTAATCTCGCCTTGTGCCATTAATTCTTGCCATAATAAGCGGTAGTTGAATTGTTTCGCATAGGTATCTCGGGTGGTGTAATAAATATTCTGTACATCGACAAACACGGCAATTTTTTTCAATATGAACTCCTGAAATTGAAGGCATTTATACCCAAGTAATTTGAAGATACAGGATTCAGCTGGAATTAAAAACGTATTTAGGCAAGGCTTTGATTTAAGAGAATGGTCATTCAGGAGAATATGCTCCTGCATTCTCTAATAAGCTGCATCCATGCAGCGTCCTTGTCGAAATCAATAACGCGGTATAAAGAAGTGCACACTTAGAGAGGTATGAGCAACATTAGACCAAGAAAAATAAACACTTTCTGATGCGGGTTGCTATTCTCCACAAACCAAGACAATTTTGACTAATGATGTTAAAATCCAATTTTTATAGCTGTTAATGACTAAACCGAGCGATACAACATGTTGGCCTTACGTTCTTTTTTCTACTTATTATTAAAATTTCCTCTTAAGTTACTGGTTCGTTGTAAAATTATCACGGACAGTCAAAATATTACAGATCAGCCAAACCAACCCATTTTTTACATTGTTCGTCATCAATCGGCATCCGACCTTTTAGCGTTGCAAAGTGCCTGTAAAAAACAAAATCTTCCGGATCCCCTTGGCAAAGTAACAATAAACGGCGAAAGCTTTAATCGCACTTTATGCTTGGCAAAATCGACACCTCTTTGCTCATGGCGTAAAAGCAGTAAGACAACGGCAACAGCACAAGGTTTAGCGTTATTAAATCAACATGTTATTGATGAAAATATCGATGCAAAATTAATTCCAGCCAATTTAATTTGGGGAAGAACGCCGACTAAAGAACGAAAAAACCTCAATATAGGTACTTTGCTAGCCGATCAAGAATCACCTAATTGGTTACGAAAATTCTTCATCGTGCTATTTTTAGGTCGTGATACCTTAGTCCGATTTAGCGAAGCTTTTTCTTTACGTAATATCTCTGATAACCATGGTAGTGATGAAGCCGCTGCTCATAAGTTTTTGCGTGTAGCTCGCTTCCATTTCCATCGTCAAACCATTGCTGCTAAAGGCCCTAGGTTAATGCATCGTAAGCAAATGTTCACCGCGTTATTTGCTAACCCATCAGTCAAACGTATTATTAGCGATGAAGCAAAAAACAAAAAAGTTTCTGAAGCTGAGATTAAGAAAAAAGCGTTAGTCATGATGAATGAAATCGCTGGTGACTATAGTGTTTCATGGTTACGTTTTGGTGAAATCATTTTGCATTGGTTATGGAAACGCCTATACAGCGCTATTAAGGTAAGCAACGCCAAAGTATTGCGTAAATTGGCTCAAGATGGCCATGAAATTATTTATGTCCCTTGTCATCGCAGCCACATGGATTATTTATTACTTTCTTATGTCATTTTACAAGAAGGTCTAGTCATGCCAAGGATTGCCGCGGGTATTAACTTAAACTTCTGGCCTGCTGGTACCATTTTTAGAAAGGGTGGTGCATTTTTCATCCGCCGTAGTTTTGGTGGTAACCGTTTATATTCCACTATTTTCCGTGAATATTTAGGCCTTTTATTTGAACGTGGCTATGGTGTTAAATATTATACTGAAGGTGGCCGTAGCCGAACGGGTAGAGTACTAGCACCTAAAACAGGCATGTTAGCCATGACCATTCAAAGCTTACTACGAGGTATTGATAGACCACTGACCTTAGTACCTGTCTATTTAGGTTATGAGCATGTTATGGAAGTGGGCACTTACCATAAAGAATTAAGTGGTAGCGAGAAAAAGGGTGAGTCGATGTTTGGTGTATTAAAAGCCATTAAGAGTTTACGCAACTATGGAAATGGTTATGTAAATTTTGGTGAACCAATGAACATTAACGAATTTTTAAATAAACAAGTGCCTGATTGGAAAGACTCTATCGACCCAATTGACCCGCAGAAACCTTCTTGGTTGACACCTACGGTCAATGTACTTGCTGACCAAGTAATGGAGAACATCAATAAGAGTGCTGCTTTAAATGGTGTTGCTTTAATTGCCTTGATCTTACATGCCAGCAAAAATAAAGCACTGTCAAAATTGGAATTAGAAACACAGCTTGATTTTTTCTTAAATATACAGCGCCAAGCCCCTTTTAGTGAACAACTTACTATTCCAGAAGAAACCGGTGCAGAGTTACTCACTCACGTTATTTCTCTTAATAAAGTAACGATTACTGAAGATAGTTTTGGCAGCTTGGTTTCACTCTCTGAAACTGCTAATACCGAGATGCGTTATTACCGTAATAATATTTTGCATACTTACGTAGTACCAGCCTTGGTTTGTCGTTTGCTTGATAAGCACAGCAAGATCAATCAAGACGAATTAGTCATAAAAGTACAGAACGTAACTGCGTTACTCAAAGAAGACTTATACCTTTATCAAGACAGCACGCACGTTGAACAGCAAACCTTGCGGGTTCTTACGGTACTAAAAGAGATGGAAATAGCTAAGCAAACTAAAGCTGGTTTTTGGTCACTTAGCGATGACGTTGGGCTACTTAGTCAAGTACATGCTATGGCTGAGTGCATCGATGAGAGTTTACAACGCCTCGCGATAATTACTTCACTTACAAGTCGTTTAGCACCGTTAAGTAAACGTGATTTAGAAACTAAGGTTGTGGCGATTGCTAAACGTTTATCGGTATTAAACAATATCAATGCACCTGAATTTATCGACAAACGTGCTCAATCTACCTTAATTGCCACTATTCGTGAGCAAGGCTATATTGACCTCGATGACGACGGTTTACTCATTGCTAGTTCAACCATGCCTGAGATCAAAGCAACGGTTATCAACTTGGTTGATATTGAAGTATTACAAAGTATTGCTCGTTAAACGCTTTATACCAAGTTGATTAAGTTATTTCCCACTCAGCGAGAGTTAAAAGGCTTAAAGGTAAGGCATTGATTGAAGAGAATAGTTATTCTATTGTCAAAATCAATAACGCAGCATGTGAGCCTTTTAAACTCGCCCTTTGGGAGCTCATTAGCAAACTAATAACATCACAGAATTAATGAAATATAGAATAACTATGTTCAAGGAATTTTGCTTGTTCTAAGCTCGCTAATGTAGCTCTGAGTAGGGAATAAATTTAATCAAATTGGTATTACTACATTTACTGCCCAAAAAGCACCACAGTGTATTGAACCAGTGGTGTTTTTTTTGGTCTATAATATTATTCATTATAATTATAAGAACTGAATAGACTGTGTTAAAAGGACCTTACACTGCCATTATTATATCGGTACTACTGCATTTATTACTCTTGCTTGCCTTAATCTACGGTGCGACACAACAACCTAAGATTATCAAACAAGATAAACCAAAGATCACCTCAATCAAAAGTTTTTTATACTCGGCACCTAAAAAAACAGTTAGTGAGCCGGCTATTACACCAAAAAGTGTAGAGGAAAGAAAAACGCCACAAAAGGTTGAGCAAAAACAAGCTGCCCCTAAAAAAACTGTTCGTACTGAACCATCAAAAACAGCCGTAAAAACACCTCCGAATACACCAGTAAATAAGCCAGTAACGAAGACACCTTCTACACAGGTTACGAATGCGGTTAAAAGTGAAACGGTGACAACTAAAAATAAGGTTTTAGGAGCAAGCAGGGGCAGTTTTTCTAGTTATGATCGTTTATCACGCTTAAGACAAAAACTAGATGACCAACAACGTGAACAAGCGTTTTCTGAACTCACTCAACCGCGATCTACTTCAGAGATGGATGGAGAGCCCTTTCCAGTGCCAAAAACTATAGTGCCACTTACGGTCGAACAGCGACAGAAACTTAATACTAGCAGCTCGCATGTTGGCTCTATTACCAAAAATGACAACGGCACTTGTACCATTTATCGTGAACAAGTATTAGGTAGCCCTGTGCATGCAACAACAGCATATTTTGCTTGTGGTGAAAGTAAGTTTGATAAAAGCTTTAGAGAGCATATGGAGAAGGTACAGGCTAAATTTAAAGTGCCAAATAAATAAATGTTTTATACCGACACAGTGTCGGCATAAAACATTATTGTAATAGTAGATGTCTTAGCTAAGTAATAATTAAGTGTTCCGGAAAAAACACCACTAAGAGCAACACGGCTATTTGCATTAAAATAAAGGGGATCACGCCTTTATATATCGTGGTAGTTTTAAGGTATTTCGGCGCCACGCCTTTGAGATAAAATAAACTAAAACCAAAGGGTGGTGTTAAAAACGACGTTTGTAAGTTCATAGAAATTAAAATAGCAAACCACACTAAATTAATATCTAACGCTATGGCAACAGGCAGTAAAATGGGTACCACTAAAAAAGCAATTTCAATGAAATCAATAAAGAAGCCTAGTATCAAAATAGCGAGCATAGCCAAGGCAATAAATGTCCACTTGCCACCAGGAAGCTCCATAAAAAACTCTTCAATTAGATACTCGCTGCCCGAATAACTAAACACCATAGAAAATGCTGTGGCGCCAATTAATACCGCAAAAACCATTGAGGTAACTTTTACTGTTTCTTTGGATATTTCATGCATTTTGCCGAATGAAAAGCTGCCATATAATATCGATAAGATAACTGCACCAACTGCACCAATGGCTGCAGATTCCGTTGGTGTGGCTATACCAGCAAAAATAGAACCTAGTACAGTTAAAATAAGTACTAAGGGCGGTACAATATCTTTAAGTGCCTGTACTAGTAGTTCACGTTTGTTTTCAGTGACAACTAACGGTGGTACAAATTCAGGCTTAAATTTGCCTAAAATTAAAATATAAATGACATAAGTAACAACCAGTAGCATTCCTGGCAGAATGGCCGCTCGGAATAAATCGCCAACGGGCACCCCCATAACATCGCCTAAAATAATTAAGATAATCGAAGGCGGAATAATTTGTCCTAAGGTACCAGACGCGCAAATAACACCCGTTGCCGTAGGTTGATGATAATTGTTTTTCAACATTACGGGTAAGGAAATAACCCCCATAGCAACAACGCTCGCCCCAACTACTCCTGTTGATGCCGCTAATAAAGCACCAACAATGATAGTAGAAATTGCAACGCCTCCGGCAATACCGCCAAAGAGTTTAGCCGCAGACTCCAGTAACCGCTCCGCTAGTCCTGTTTTTTGTAATACTATCCCCATAAAAATAAACATGGGCACAGCCATTAAAATAGTGTTTTCCATAATGCTCATAATGCGATAAGGCATAAACGCGAATAAGTCCGCCCCTAAAACAATAGCGCCAACAATGAGTGAAACACCTGCAAAGGTGAATGCGACCGAATAGCCAAGAAATAAACACACTAGAGCAATAGCAAAAAGTACAATACCTGTCATTATTGCTCCCCTGTTTCAGGTTGAGTAGGTGCTGTGAAAGTTTTTAACTGAGTCACCACCACATGGAAAATAGCTAGAATCAAAAATAGTGAAGAAAGAGGAATAACGCTTCGTACTATCCAACGATGTGGCAACCCACCAGGGTCCCCACTACCCTCGCCCATTTGATAGGCTTCAAAGGTATAGTCCCAGCTGTAATAAAGCGTAAGTATAGTGATAGGTAATGCTAAAACCAACGAGCCAAAAATATTGATTAAGGCTTGGTTTTTCGCTGTCATGGTCTCATAAAAAATATCGACTCGCACATGACCATCTTCTTTTAAGGTGTATGCAATACCAAACATAAACATAGCAGCGAATAGGTGCCATTCCAGCTCTTGCATACCAATACTGACATCATTAAAAAAGTAGCGCATGATCACGTCATAAAAAACGTTTATGATCATTAAAATCATAAGCAAACTACAAAAATTACCTAGAACATCGATAATTTTTCCTGAAATTTTTAACACTTTATCCATTTAATTTCTCAGTTAGTAATACTACTTTAGCAATGCAATGCAGATACACCAATTAGTAACAAAAATAAGTGGGTTAAACTAACCCACTTATTTTGTTATTTAGACAATTTTTATCCTAACAACAAAAATTACTTGCCATCAAAATTATCCAGATAAGCTCTATCTGATAAATTAGTCCAAGCACGTATTTGGTGCTTATAATCATTTAGTGACTTAAGAATTTCTGCCGTCATCGGATCTTTAGCAGCAAACTCTTCTAATAACTCATCATTTGCTTGCACAATCGCTTCCATTACCGGTTTAGGGAATGAGCGCATTTGCACATTTGGGTAATCTTTTTTCAGTGATGCTAAGTTCACACCACTAGCGTGCATCGATTGCGAATACATATCATAAGCTGCAGCTTTCATAGCAACCGTTAATATTTTTTGTAAATCTTTTGGTAGGGAATTGTAGGCTTTTTGATTGACCATAAATTGCAACTCAGTACCTGGCTCATGCCAACCTGTGTAGTAATAAGGCGCTATTTTATGAAAACCCATACGTAAATCTAAAGAAGGACCTACCCACTCTAATGCATCAATAGTGTTACGTTCCAATGCCGTATAAAGCTCACCTGATGGAATGTTTGTCGGCTTCGCACCTAGTTTTGCTAATACTTCACCAGCAAAACCTGGTATGCGCATTTTCAAACCTTTCAGATCTTCAACGCTATTAATTTCTTTTTTGAACCAACCGCCCATTTGGTTACCAGTATTACCACCAGGGAATGACATGATGCCATATTGATCATAAACCTTTTTCATTAACTCCATGCCACCACCGTAGTAGAACCAAGCATGTTGTTCAGAGGCTATCATGCCAAAAGGTACGGTAGTAAAAAACATGGTGTTGAAGTTTTTACCTTTCCAATAATAAGACGCAGAATGACCCATTTGATATTGGCCACTTTTTACAAAGTCAAAAATACCTAATGCAGATTTATGCTTATTCGAAGAATCAATGCGTATGGTCAACCGACCATTCGACATTTCTTTTACCATTTTGGCCATATTTTTAGTGGCATCACCAAAAATAGGAAAATTAGGTCCCCAAGTTTCAGCTAATTTCCAACGATATTTTTTATCATCGTCAGCATGGGCTAAAGCTGAAAGCCCCAGCGAGGATAATCCAAGCGACACGACCAGTGCAGCTTTTACGAAAATTGATTTTTTCATCTGTGCTTCCCTTTAACTTATTGTCATTAATTATTTTTATATGAGAACGTCTTTTTATCTTAGAACTTAAGCTTGTACCGTACTTTGATTAAACAACGTAACTAAATATATAGTAGTTACATCATCCATTGTCTAGCCTAACGACTATTAACGAATAAACAAGCACCTAGAGATAATTACACTAATTAACACTAGTTTTCTATAAATAACTTAGGCATTATGCCAAGGGTAGTAAAACAATAATAATAAAAAAACCAAGAGATACAATAAGATGGCAACTGAGTTATTCACTTGGCATACACTAAGCGATACTTTAAGTGATTTCAAAAGCGGTTTAAGTCTCGCCCAAAATAGTGGCGTTGAAAGCTTATTGGTACTTACGTGCAGCCAAAACAATTACCCTGAAGAAGAACTCAACGCTCTATTTCATGCGTGCCCACTAAAGCTCTTTGGTGGTATTTACCCAATGCTGACTCTAAAAGGTGACTTAATTAAACAAGGCGCGTTGATCATTGGCTTTAAAGAAGCCGTTGATGTAACTCTGTTCGCTCAACTTAATCAGGTCACGAATGAAAGTTGCTTAGAGGAACTCATTACCTCAACACTAAAAGAAAAGAATAACTTCTGTGGTCAGGATGATTTTCTGATGTTCTATGATGCGCTAATCAGCAACATTGAAGGTTTTATTGATTGTCTTTTTGAGCATTTAGACCACGGGATCAATATCGCTGGTGGTGGTGCCGGCAATTTAGACTTTATCCAACGCCATTGCATATTTACCAACTCAGGTGTTCATAGCGATGCTATTCTATTAGTCGCACTACCAAGAACACTTAACACCAGTGTGGCGCATGGTTGGGAGACATTTGATGAGCCCTTTTTGGTATCAGAAGCACAAGGGCAAACGGTTCAAAGCTTAAATTACCAACCTGCTTATGAAGTTTATTGCCAAACGATTGAAAGTGCCACCGAATACACCTTCAATAATACTGACTTTTTTGATATTGCTAAGAATTTTCCATTAGGTATTAAGGATATCAATAATAATATAATTGTTCGGGATCCTATTTTAGCGAAAAATAATCACTTACAATGTTTTGGCAATATCCCGATTAATTCAATGGTGTATTTACTTGAAAGCAATATAGATAGCTTAGTGGCCTCGACAGAAAAAGCAGCGATCGCCCTACTGTCTAAACTGAACAAGACAACAATTACAACAACTATGATCTTCGATTGCATTAGCAGGGCCTTATTTATGGAAGATGAGTTTGAAAAGGAACTCAATGTCATCGCTGAACATTGCCATTTAGGTGCATTATTCGGGGTACTTTCATTAGGGGAAATAGCCAATAGTCAAAGTGGTGCTATTCGTCTTCTCAACAAATCAATTGTAATAAGCTCTTGGTAGCAACTAGGCAGGTATGAATAAAGCACTGTTTCTTATTTCACTACAACATGAGCTTGCCATGGCTATTGGCAATAAGCTTGACTTAAAGGCCATGTTGAAAATTTTTTTAAAAGTCTGTTTTAACCGCCTCGATTTAACAAGTGCACATATCTATGTCTATTGTGACCAGTCTGGTATGCCTAGCAAGTTGCTTCCACTTAAAGGCACGAGTTATCAATATTTTTTAAGCATTCCAAAAAATAAGCGCGGTCAATCATGGTCGAAAAGCTCCATACTTACAAACTTTGCACGTCAGCTTAATAGCAGCCAAAAAACCCTTTCTTTTCAATGTGAAAATGGACAATATTTATTTGGCTTTATTATTCCAGACTATGGCTTACTCACTTTTGAAACTCACTATGCTATAGCTGATGAAGTGCAAAAAGCACTACAGCCAATTTTACAAAAGCTAGCAACGAGTTGTTACACCTCGATAGTACATGACTCCCTCGTTAAAGAAGTTCTCTCTAGGCAACTTATTGAAGAAAAGGTTGCCTTCCAAGCACAGCACGATGGATTAACCCATTTATTTAATCGCCAGCATATAAATCATCTACTGGGCAATGCTATAGAAGATGCTCGTATTAACAACAAAATTGGTAGTGTTCTTTTTATCGATCTAAACCGCTTCAAACCAATAAATGATGCTATGGGTCATACTGTCGGCGATAAAATATTACTGACGTTAGCCCATAGGCTACATTCATTAAGCAGTGAACATATAGATATTGGCCGCTTTGGCGGGGATCAATTTACTATTCTATTAAAGAATCTCAAAGATGATTACCAAGAAACAATTAACCTACTCATAGCTCAAATTAATCAATTACTTACGGCACCTTTTGTTATCGACACTAATTCGTACAAACTCACTTGCAGTATCGGCTATTCGCTTTTTCCTCTGCAAAGCAGTACCGTCAATAATCTTATTAAATTTGCCGATATTGCTATGTACGAAGCCAAACGAGCCAAAACTCAGCAAGGTAAGCAATATCAAAGAGTCATGTCTGAAAAAATAAAAAGACGCTTAGCTTATGTTGATGATATGAAGCAAGGGTTAGAACAAGGCGATTTTAAATTATACTATCAGGCGCAATATAACCATCATGGTGACATTATTGGCGCTGAAGCATTATTGCGCTGGCAACACCCTGTTCATGGTAAGGAGTCACCTGCGGTCTATATCCCTATCGCAGAAGAAAGCGATCTCATTCTCGCTATTGGTCAATGGGTCTTAGAGCAAGCCTGTCGTGACATCAAAAAACTAGAACAATTATCACTACCAGAAAGTTTTAATAAAATAGCGATTAATATCAGCGCTAAGCAATTAATTCAGCATGATTTTCAAGAAATTGTCCTGAACGCTGTGAAGCAGAATGATATCCCTGCTAAACGGTTAGCGTTAGAGTTAACCGAAAATCTTCTGGTAGAAAATATTGAAGATTCAATCAAGTTAATTGCCTCATTAAAAGAAAACGCTATTGATTGCGCTATTGATGATTTTGGTACGGGTTATTCTTCTCTAACCTACTTAAAACGCATTCCTGCGAGCGTATTAAAAATAGATCGTTCTTTTGTGACTAACATAGCGCAAAGTAGTGAGAGTGCAGCCATTGCCAGCATGATAATCAGTTTAGGAAAAACCCTGAATATGGACATACTGGCAGAAGGTGTTGAAACACAGGAAGAATTAAACTGTTTGAAAGAACTTAGTTGTTTCCATTACCAAGGTTTCTATTTTAGTGGTCCCCTTCCCTTTGATGAGTTTGCTAAACTATTAAACTAATGTAATTGAACGTTATAGATACTCAATTGCAATACCAACAAAGACAACTAAACCAACCCAGTGATTATGCAAAAAGGCTTGAAAACAAGCGTCTCGTTCTCTATTAACAATCAATAACTGTTGATAGCTAAACAAACCTGCAGCCGCAATGAGGCATAGTTGATACGGCCAACCAAAGGCTAAAATATCACCGACTGTCCATAATAAGGCCAAAGTCATCAACTGTAAAAAGCCGATAACACGCTTATCATTTTCAGCAAATAAAATAGCGGTAGATTTCACCCCAATTTTAACATCGTCATCTCTATCAACCATGGCGTACATTGTATCGTAAGCAATGGTCCAGCATAGGTTAGCCGTAAACAGCAACCAAGCCACCAAAGGTATTTCACCTTGAGCTTCTGAGAATGCCATTATCATGCCCCAACTAAAAGCAGCACCTAAAAATAGTTGTGGCAGTTGGGTATGACGTTTCATAAAGGGGTAAATTGCCGCTAGTAATACCGCAACAACAGAGAGGTAAATAGTGGACCAGCTGAGCATTAGCACCAAACCAAATGCCATGCCAATTAACACGCCAAACAAGTTAATGGCTTCGCCAGAGGTCATCATGCCATTAACAAGTGGTCTGTTTTTTGTGCGTTCAACTTCACCATCTATTTTTCTATCCGCGTAATCATTTATTACACAACCAGCACTACGCATGATGAAAACACCTAAACTAAAAACCAACAATAGTTGCAGGTTAGGCCAACCATCGCTCGCAATCCATAACGCCCAATACGTTGGCCATAACAAGAGGTAAGTACCAATAGGTTTATCCATACGAGTAATTAACTTAATCGCTAACCATTTTTGTTGAATTCTTTTCAGCATTTATATGTTTCTTTTAAGTATTTATTTATTGCATTGATTATTGATAGGCAAAGGCATCAGGTAAAAAAACCTCAGCCACCATCAAGGGTTTATTCTCCAACATGAATATAGAGCGACGGCCCCAAAGTTCTTGTTTGGGTATTACTGATGTTTTTACGAGTGGGCTATTACTTGCGTGTTGAGCCGTTAATTTAGCAGCTAACGCTACAACACTAGAATCATTTACAAAAGGAGATAACTCTAACCGTAAACGTTGCAATGACGGGTTATTAAACAATACCTGCCCAAGTGGTTGCTCCCCTAAATTAGCAAGAATTTGTTCTTCACCCGTTAAGCTAGCTATGGGTAATAAGCTTCTGGCAAAGACTTGAGGTACATCATCACAATATAAAATGACTTCACGCACCAAAACGGGTTCACCAACTTTAATCAGATCACAAGACTCCGCAGCTGAGCAGGGCTGTTGTTGCTCTCCAATGACTTTAACTTGAAAGTTATCACAATGTTTTTTTAAGCGAGCCGTAAGTGAGCCTTCATCAAGCAACCAATCTTTAAGTGGCGTAGATAATGATGAGAAACTCACTGAACTAGGTGACTGCCATTGGCCCGACAAGGTTATTGGAAAGGTAATAGGAAAGTTCACTATTTGCTGCTTCATAAAACTACTTCAAAGAATAATAGGGTGTAAAATCGTCGCTATAATAGCAGACCTAAACAGTAAACTCATTTATCTCAATCAGGCGAATAGAAAAATTTTAATTTTATAAAAAATAATCAAGCAAATGCTTTAAATCGGGTTATGATAAGGATAAGTTTAATCATCCCCTATCGACTATTATTTTTATGTTTAAAAACCTATTTCTCTTTTCCCTTTTACTTACGTTAAGTGCAAGTGTTGCTCAAGCAAAAGCGAGTGATTATGCTTACTTTGGCTTTGAGCCTGATATTGTCACCAATTATGTCGCAGTAAAAAAGAAGATGGGTTATGTGCGTTTAACTGTTGAATTGATGGTTGAAGGCGACAATTTAACCATAGTTGAGCATCACTCGCCTTTATTACGTGACGCCATTATTAATATCATTGGCCAGCAATCGGAAGCCAAAGTAAAATCGATCAAAGGGCGTGCGGAAATTCAGTTAGCGTGTGAAGAGCAAGTAAAAGAGCTATTAATCAAAGAAACGGGCGAACCTCTCATCAAAAAGCTACTTTTTACTCAGTGGTTAGATAACTAACAAGCAACTGATATTAAAGACCTGTTATTTGCTGTCTTTCTTAATGTTATTTTTACTATTTACGCCAATCACCTTTACAGTGAACACTGCAAGAAAACATCCCGAGAGCAAGCCGAGTAAATGTGCGGTATTGGCTACATTGACTGGCAGTAAATCAGCAAAACCCAGTACTAGCCAAAACAGTAAAAACCCAACTAATGGTTTCGCAAGGAATAAACCTCTGTCTGGGGCTAAGTAACCAAACCACCAAACAAAACCAACCAGCGCATATACCACACCGGATAAACCACCAAAATTTGAACCTGACACTAAATATTGCCCTACGTTGGAAACAATAGCAGAGAGTAAAAGTAGGTTAATGAGTGTTGATTTACCTAATATTTTTTCAATACTACCTCCCAATTGCCACCACCACATCGTGTTAAAGACAATATGCAGCCAAGAGAAGTGAAAAAATGCAGGGCCAATCAAACGTACTGGATCTGCTAATAAAGCTTCAATAGATAGTTGTGGATAGAACTGTAAGGCATAAAAAATCTGTTGTGCCCAACCCAATTCACTGAAGATAAAAACTAACCAGCAAAGGGCAAACACCAGTAAAGTAACAATGCCTGCATGAGCTATAAAGCTATCTTTAAAGCTGCTCAATAAGCTGAAATCACCTGAATTTAAGGTGACTGTTTCGCCTCTATCCCATGCCGCTTGCTGATATTTATCGTCATAGGGTTTTAAAATAAACGCATCAAACTCTACTTTTGCTTGTGCTATTTTATCTTCAGGGCAGAAAATTACATGGCCGTCTTCTTGGCTTGATTTGAGTTGTGCTTGAATACCTAAAGATTGTAAATAGTTACTGAATAATAAAGCAATATTATGATCTTTAAGTTGAACCAGTGGCTGTAGCGTATCCATATTCTCAGCAGACTCACTTGTCATCAGTAATTATCGCTCTATATTGTCAGGGAATTGTGTTTGCCATTGGGTAAAGCCACCGTCAAGAGAGTAGACCTCGGTAAAATCTTGGCTTATTAAAAATTCCGCCGCTTGTTGGCTAGAAATTCCGTGATAACAACAAACAACTACGGGTGCATCCAGATCGGCTTCACGTAAAAAATCAGGTAATGACTCATTAGTTAAATGAATTGATTCTGCAATTCGACCATTTGCAAAAGAATTAGCATCGCGAATATCTACCACAACATGTGATTTATTTGCCATCACTTCTTGTAAGTCACTTACTGACATATGCTTAAAACTATTCTCTGACACTATGTATTCCTCATTTGATTACTGCCTTGCGGGCAGTAAATTCGTTATATTTCAGGCTTTAATGAACACGTAATCTATCAACTACTATCTACATGGGTATATAACGTTAGTAGATAGCCTCAATAGATCACGTTTCTCAACCGCTAGTATAACGAATTTAAGTCCAATCTAAAATGACCTTGCCAGATTGACCAGAACGCATCATATCAAAGCCTTGCTGAAAGTCATCGATATTGTAGTGATGGGTAATAATCGGGGTGAGATCTAAACCAGATTGAATCAAACTTGCCATCTTATACCAAGTTTCGAACATTTCACGACCATAAATACCTTTAATGGTAAGCCCTTTAAAAATAACTTGGCTCCAATCAATAGCCATATCGCTACCAGGAATACCCAGCATGGCAATTTTACCACCATTATTCATGCTTTCTAACATGCTAGTGAATGCCATTGGAACACCTGACATTTCCATACCAACATCAAAACCCTCGGTCATGCCCAAATCTGTCATGACATCTTTTAAGCTTTCTTTACTCACATCAACAGCACGAGTAGCGCCCATTTTTCTTGCAAGGTCAAGACGATATTCGTTAATATCGGTAATAACGACATGACGAGCACCTACATGTTTAGCAACGGCTGCAGCCATAATACCAATAGGGCCAGCACCGGTGATTAATACATCCTCACCCACTAAATCAAATGACAATGCGGTATGAACTGCATTACCAAAGGGGTCAAAAATTGACGCTAAATCATCAGAAATTTCGTCAGGTAATTTAAAGGCATTGTATGCAGGTATCACTAGATACTCTGCAAATGACCCCGCACGATTGACCCCAACACCAACGGTATTACGACATAAATGAGTTCTGCCACCACGACAATTACGGCAATGACCACAAGTAATATGGCCTTCACCAGAAACCCGGTCACCTAAAGTAAAGCCTTTAACTTCTTGGCCGATACCAACCACTTCACCTGCGTACTCATGTCCAACAACCATAGGCGTAGGCACTGTTTTTTGTGCCCATTCATCCCAATTATAAATGTGGATATCTGTACCACAAATGGCCGTTTTTTTAATTTTGATTAGCAGATCATTATGACCTAGTTTTGGTTTTTCGGTTCGCGTTAACCAAATGCCCGGTTCTGCTTTTAATTTAGCTAAAGATTTCATTGTCGCTCTCTGTCTTATTAATTTTCAACGGTTAGATCACAGCCATTTCTTTACCAATACGGATAAAGGCTGCAATTGCGTGGTCTAACTGCGCTTTAGTATGCGCCGCAGAAATTTGTGTACGTATACGTGCTTGACCTTTAGGTACAACAGGGAAAGAGAAACCAATAACATAAATACCTTCCGCTAATAAACGGTCAGCCATAGCACTAGCAACTTTAGCGTCACCTAGCATTACTGGCACAATCGCGTGATCTGCGCCCGCACAAGTAAAACCTGCGGCTTCCATACTGTTACGGAAATAAGCGGCATTATCTTTTAAGATTTTACGTAAAGCATCGCCTTGAGCTAATAACTCAAGCACTTTCAAAGACGCATTAACGATTGCTGGTGCTAATGAATTTGAAAATAAGTAAGGACGTGAACGTTGACGTAACCATTCAACCACTTCTTTTTTCGCTGAGGTAAAACCACCTGAAGCGCCGCCCATTGCTTTACCTAAGGTGCCAGTGATAATGTCTACACGGCCCATAACTTCACAGTATTCATGGCTACCACGGCCTTGCTCACCAACAAACCCTACCGCATGAGAATCATCAACCATTACCATAGCATCGTATTTATCAGCTAAATCACAAACACCTTTTAAGTTAGCGATAACGCCGTCCATTGAGAAAACACCATCAGTAGCAATTAACTTGAAACGTGCGCCAGCAGCATCAGCTTCAATTAAACTTTGCTCTAACGCAGCCATATCATTATTGGCATAACGGAAACGTTTAGCTTTACATAAACGTACACCATCAATAATAGACGCATGATTTAGTGCATCACTAATAATAGCGTCATCTGGTCCTAATAAGGTTTCAAATAAACCAGCATTAGCATCAAAACAAGAAGAGTACAAAATGGTATCTTCCATGCCTAAAAACTTACTGATGCCCTGCTCTAACGTCTTATGAATATCTTGCGTACCACAGATAAAACGTACTGATGCCATACCAAAACCATGCTCATCTAAGCCAGTTTTTGCCGCAGCAATTAGTTCAGGATGATTTGCTAAACCTAAGTAATTGTTGGCACAAAAATTTACCACTTCTTCACCAGTATTAACGGCTATTTGTGGCTGTTGAGCAGTCGTAATAATACGCTCAGCTTTGTACAAGCCATCTTCTTTTACTTGCTCTATTTGTGCAGTTAAATGCGTGTAAAAACCTTTGGTAGATACAGAACCAGTCATGTGAATTCCTTAAATAATTAGTGTTCTTCAATAGTCATATTATCAACTCAGACCGCACTGCAATAAAAGTGACACTACTTGGTGATATGACCTTTTTTATAGTCAAATTGACATATAAAGCTGTCAAAATGAAAGTTAGTAGCTATAATTTGAATACATGCAGTAAAGGGAGTGTAGTTTGTTAACTGAAAAAGATGAAGAATTGCTGTCAATATTACGGCTAAATGCCAGAGCAAGTGTTTCAGATATCGCCAGAGCGACTGGCGTTTCTAGAACAGCAATACAAAACCGACTCAATAAACTTGAAAATAATAATGTCATTAAGGCATACAGCGTTGTACTCGACAGCGCTTATACCAGTGGCTTAATCTCTTCTAATGTCTCGTTAAAAGTAAAACCCAACTTACGACAAACTATTTGTATCGCCTTAAGAAAAGTTCACCAAATCAGTCATATCCATTCGATAAGTGGCGAATATGATTTATTGGTTACCATACAAGCCAGCACATTAGAAAAACTCAGTGAGGTACTCAATATGGTCTGTTCTACTGAAGGCGTGGAGAGAACCAACTCTGCCATTATTCTTGATACCATCTTTGAGCGTTAGTTATACTCGTCCCCTAATTAATTTATAGCAACTTGATTCGCAAGAATTAATTCGTTTGGTATACTAGTCAGCATAGATAGTTGATGTGGAGTCAATTTTAGTGCGATATGTTTTAGCTTTATTTTTTTACCGTGTATTCCTTTTATTGCTCACCCCAATAGTTTTACTTGTGCTATTAATCCGCTCATTTAATCACCCTGAATACCGCCAACGTTTATTTGAACGCTTAGGCTTTTTTCCTAAGCCCTATAAGCAAGGTGGTATTGTTGTGCATGCTGCCAGTGTCGGTGAAGTCATCGCACTAAAAAGTTTTATCGAAAAATTATTAGTAAACTATCCAGATTTACCCATCACCATCACTTCATTTACCCCGACTGGCTCTGCGCAAATAACCAAACTCTTTGGTGGACGTGTTCAGCATGGTTATTTACCGTTAGATATATTTCCCTGCACAACATTATTTCTACATCGGCTTAAACCTAAAATGATAATTTTCATGGAAACCGAGTTATGGCCTAACTTAATTGCTCAATGCGACCAACACCAGATTAAATTATTGCTAATTAACGGCCGCTTATCTAAAAAATCCTTAACCAGTTATCAAAAACTTAGTGCGCTTATGGCGCCCTGCTTAAATCGCTTTGATATGATCCTCACGCAAAGCCAAGAAAATTTAACTCACTTTTTGCAGCTCGGTGCGCATCAAAGCCGCTGTGTGAATAGTGGAAATTTAAAATTCGATATCAGTGTCAATGAACAAGTTATCAATAAAAAGGCCGAGTTAGCCAAGTTACTTTTTGCTGATGATAGTCAGGCCAAAAGAACAATCTGGTTAGTTGCCAGTACACACGAGGGCGATGAAGCCATTACCTTAACCGCCTTTAAAGAATTATTATCTCAATATCCATCATTGTTATTAGTGCTAGTACCGCGCCATCCAGAACGTTTTGAGCAAGTCGCCAATCTTTGCCTTGCACAACAATTATCACTGGCTAAACGCAGTGAAAATACGATAATTAATAATGAGCAAGTGTGGTTGCTAGATAGCCTTGGCGAGTTAATGGCTGCCTTTGCTTTAAGTGATATTGTCACTATGGGTGGTAGTTTCAGTGAAGTGGGTGGTCATAACCCGTTAGAACCAGCATTATTTAATAAGCCTGTTATCGTTGGTCACAACATGAGCAACTTCAACGAAATAATGCAGCAACTAAGACAAGAAAATGCCATTATTGAACTTACTAACAATACACCGACTAATGAATCTAGCGCACAACTTGTCAATGAAGTTAGCGCATTATTGCAACAACCAACTCGGCAGAAAACGCTTGGCGAAAATGCGCTTAAAGTGGTAATACAAAACCAAGGAGCCAGTGAAAAAACGTTGGCTCAAGTAGTAAACCTTCTGCCCACTAGGGTTAATATTACCAGCACTACGCCATTAGGAGATAACTCGTGAGTCAAACAATAACCAGCGCACAATTTTCTAAGTTCGAACAAGGTAACGTTACTTGTGTTTACAACCAAACACTGATCACTAATTTCAATGCAGAAATGCTTAGTCCGAGTTATTGGCAACAAAGTAACGCCGTAACGGGCTCAGCACAAGGGCGTGGCACCACTTGGTTTGTCGAATACAATGATAACAGCAATACTCCGCATGATTGGGTATTACGCCATTATTACCGCGGTGGGTTGATCGGTAAAATTATTAAAGATTCCTATTGGTTTAGCGGCGTAGAAAAAACTCGCGCTGCATGTGAGTTTGCTTTATTACGTCATATGAATACGCTACAACTTCCTACTCCTGAGCCAATCGCTTATCGCGTTATGCAACATGGCTTTCACTATCAAGCAGACTTGCTTTCCAGTCGAATTGAACATGCGCAAGACTTAGTGGCAATATTAAGTGAAAAGGCGTTAACTGATGATATTTGGCACAACATAGGTGCCACAATTAAACGCTTTCACCAGCACGGTATTTATCACCATGATTTGAATAGCCATAATATTTTGCTGAATGACAAGAAACAGGTGTTTTTGATCGACTTTGACCGTGGTGAATTACGCACTAACCCTGTTGAGACTAACTGGAAGCAAGCCAACATGGCGCGTTTACAACGTTCTTTTTTAAAGGAATTAAATAAACTGGAGCAGTTCAATTTTACCGAACAAAACTGGCAAGCGTTGAAGGATGGCTATCAGGATGCCGATGTTGAAAGGCAGAACTAATAATGAATTATATCATCGCGATATTAACTCTTACCCTCACATTAGTTTCATTTAGCTCGGACGCAAAAAATAGAGCCTCGGGGGATATTAGCCATTTAATTTCTCAAGAAGTATTTGCCAGCTATCTCGATGTCGCGGACTTTATTGAACAATCCCCAAAAGTAACCATTACCGTCTTGCCATCAAAAGCAGATATCGATGAATATGGTCAACAAGTTGCTAAATCATTGACCGGCTCTGATTGTGATAGAGATGGTGTTATGGATGATAATAAAACCTGCAATGCTGTTTTTTATAAACTTTGGTTAAAGTATGCGCGTTAATATTTCTTAAAATAAAATCGATGCCCATCCAGTAAATGACATTATCAACCATTAGATCGTCATCCTCGAAGTCTCTGGTCGAGGATCCAGTTTCCAATCATTGAGCTTTAAACAGCGTGGATTCCCGACAAGTAAACTCGGGCATGACGTTATAAACTATTTAGTCGCTTTTAAAAACGTTGTCATCGCTTCCAGCATTTCTTGATAATACGGATTGTAAGTCAATCGTTGCATTGGCAAATCACGCGTAAGGTTCATTGCGGTAACTTCTCCCTTAATAACCTGTTTATTATGTTTACATGCTTTATAACGCGGAGCATCTGTAACATAGTGACCACAATTTCTATATTGGCCATTAACACCATAATGTGGGTTATCCGGAGAATTCGTTGTTGCAATGTGAGCAACATCAAAAATTTCATTACATAAGCTCTCAGCTGAACATTCAGGCACAATCACTTCCATCACATCAACTAATTTTTTCGGCAGCTTGTTGTTATCACCATAATAAATCAACACACTTTTTTTCATCTGCTCTTGCGGTGATGCTAACTGCCACTGCTGAACTAGCTGTAAGGTATGTGCAGTATCTATGGTTTGGTCATGTTCACTCGCCACAACAAACAATGGAATATCATGCATTTGTCGACTTGCGTTTGCTCCTTCTCCCACAACAAGATTCATTAAGGCGTGAACCTGTGCACCTGCGTTATAGGGGAATGACTCATATTTAGCAAAATCAATATCAGCATCTAAATCAATCCAGTCAACAAAAGGGATACCATCAATATATTGAGCTAACCAAGCTAAGTCACTTTTTGCCTTGGTGGCAGGCGACCACATAAAGAGGCCTTTAATTTTTTCATCAACCTGTTTTTGCTGCATCAAGTAATTGAAAATAAGTGCTCCGCCAGTAGACAAGCCGCCAAGGTACACTTGCTGATAATCATTTAACGTTTGATCAATGGCGAATGTTGCCGCTTGCTGCCACGCTTGGTAATCAGTATTAAGTAATTCTGAAGGTGCGACGCCATGGCCAGGCAATAACAAAGTACGTACCGTAAAACCCTGTTGATAGAAAAACTGGCTAAGGTCATGAAAAGAAAAGGGTGAATCAGTTAAGCCATGAATAAGTAAAATGGCTTTATCGTTATTATTTTGAGTTAATTCAAATGGAGCAACCAACTGGCTTATCTTTGGTGTTTTTGACCATAGATTTTTTTTCGCTAATTGTTGGTAGGTCTCAGTAACAATCGGACAAGGCATATTTGCTCGAGGATTTTTATTAACGACAACCTGGTAAGCATTCGTCAGATACTCTTGGTAACTAGATAGCTTTTTAAAATCAATGTTTGCTAAAAGCTCACCTTCCACCTCATTTGCGAAGCGATACTTGCCTGATTCAATGAGAGAAACATAATCATCTTGAATACTCAGGCAATCTTGCTGTCCTTGGGCAAACGACAAGGTACTTACCAACCACAGTAGTAATATCGTGTACTTATTGGCAATTTTCATCATGAATTCCTGTTTATGGTTTCTGTTTCACGTATCTATTTATTATTAGTACTTTGAAATAATACCAATGAGATTAATTAAGACTACAGAATTCAATGAGAATAAATTTTCAAAAACAAGACGCTTGATTGAGCAATAGCTGGCTATTTCGATTGAAAGCAACGATGTTATTGGATATTTAGGCCATTTGAAAATGAAAACTTAGTTAGTCTTATTGGTATAATATACTACGCAAAAAAATAACGCCTTTGAAACTTTATGCTTCAAAGGCGTTATTTTTTAAAGGTAAGTAACTAAACACTACTCACTAACTATTAGATACCATAATTTAAACGATATTTTTTAATGCTTGCTAAGTTTTCTGCTAATTCAGGTTGGTTTGCTACTTTTCCTTCTAGCTTTTCTTCTAGATAGGTCACTACATCACCTAAGGTAACAATTGCCGCCACTTGTGTACCAAAATCGCGTTCAACTTCTTGAATTGCTGAAAGTTGACCTTGGCCTTTTTCTTGACGATCTAGGGCAATTAATACACCAGAAAGCTGGGCACCATGTGCTTTAATAATTTCCATTGATTCACGAATGGCAGTACCTGCAGTGATAACATCATCAACTAACATGATTTTACCTTCAAGCTCTGCGCCCACCAATGAACCACCTTCACCATGAGTTTTTGCTTCTTTACGGTTAAAGCAATAAGGCACATCTACATTGTGGTGATCGTACAGCGCAACGGTCGTCGTAGTCGCAATTGGAATGCCTTTATAAGCAGGACCAAATACTAAATCAAAATCAATTTTTGCATCCATTAACGTAGCCGCATAAAAACGACCTAAACGCGCTAAATCACCGCCGGTTTTGAACATACCCGCATTAAAAAAGTAAGGGCTAACTCGGCCAGACTTTAAGGTGAACTCACCAAAGCGTAATACCTGTTTTTCTATCGCAAATTCAATAAACTCGCGTTGATAATCTTTCATAGTTATTTTCCTGTTTACTGAGCGTAGTTTAGCTTAATGCTGCTTTTTGTAGGTCGAATAATTCGTTGATACCATTTTTAGCCAACTCAAGCATCGCTTGCATTTCTTCAAAGCTAAACGGTTCTTCTTCAGCCGTACCTTGTACTTCAATAAGCTTACCGGTATCTGTCATAACAACATTCATATCGGTATCAGCAGCTGAATCTTCTGGGTAATCTAAATCTGCTACGGGTTCGCCTTTATAAATACCAACAGATACTGCAGCAATCATATGCTTAAGTGGATTCGTTTTAATAATATCTTTAGCACGCATATAGTTAAGTGCATCAACTAGCGCAACACAAGCACCGGTAATAGCAGCGGTACGTGTACCACCATCAGCTTGAATAACATCACAATCAACTGAAATGGTATTTTCGCCTAAGGCTTTTAAATCAACTGCTGCACGTAATGCACGAGCAATTAAGCGAGAAATCTCTAACGTACGACCACTTTGCTTGCCAGAAGCAGCTTCGCGACGCATACGTGTATGTGTAGAGCGAGGTAACATACCGTATTCAGCAGTAACCCAACCTTTACCTTGGCCTTTTAAGAAACGTGGTACGCCAACTTCAACGGTCGCAGTACAAATTACTTTAGTATCGCCAAACTCAATAAGTACTGAGCCTTCTGCATGAGTAGTAAATTGACGAGTAATAGTTACGGGGCGAATTTGCCCTAATGTTCTGCCGCTTGGACGCATGGAGTGTTCCTTTATAGTAAATATAAGAGTTAAGACTGATAAATTAATTCCGGCTATTATAATGCTTATACCCAAGCCACTTCAAGATGTGAGTTTCAGGACACCTGAATGAATCATGATCAAGGCGCATCTTTTTATTAAGGGTTGGTCCCTTAAAAACAGATGTAACGATGGGCATGGTTTGATCTGGCGTCCCCCAAATGGCTAGTTTATAAACGTTCTAGCCACACCATTGATTTTGACAAGGACACTGCATGGATGCAGGTTTAAGAGTACACTCAAATCCTATATTTTGAAGTAATATGGGCATATCAGACATTTTTGAAATATAGTTCAACAAAGCAAGGTCATGTTAATTGTCCGAGCAATAAATATTATCAGAGAGCTTCATGAGAATTTTCACCACATTTGTTATCAGTTTAAGTCTACTATTGAGTAGTATTGCCACGGCAAATACTTCTGCTCCTGTTATAACGCCAAACTTACCCGCTTACAGCAAAATATATGATGATCAACGTGACCCCTTTAAGGATGCAGCCGCGGCACTTACTTTAGCGCAAGAAACCAATCGCCAAGTATTGATTGAAATAGGCGGTAACTGGTGTAGCTGGTGCCATAAAATGGATGCCTTTCTTGCTAAAAACCCTGATGTCTATGAAGCATTACATAGCCAATATGTTTTACTCAAAATAAGTGTCAGTGACAGTAATGAAAATAATGATTTTATGAAATCACTGCCCCCAGTACTGGGTTACCCACATATGTACGTATCAACGGCACAAGGAAAAATGATTTTATCTAAAGATACCGCAGAGTTGTTGACTGGAAATAACTATTCAAAATCACAATGGTTAAGTTTTTTAAGTGACTGGTCTGTTAGTACAACCAAAGCGCAAGCACAGTTAGCAACAACAGCGTCTGTAGAATAATTGATCATTAAGATTCTAAGATTAAACCTACCCAGGTTATAGGAGCATATTCGTGACTAATGAAGATAAATGTACATCTTTTTTTGACAAAAATCACCAAACGCCTGAGTTCATCGAAAACAAAAAGCGACAAGCGCAGCAAGGTCGACGTCGTTTCCTTAAGTCGGCCGCAGGTATGGGCGCATTAGCCAGCTTGCCAGCATTAAGTGTTAGTGCTAAAGCGCAAACATCTCTGAATGAGTTACTTAAGACCCTAGTTAAAACTGATCCTTGGTTAACACTTGATGCAACTTTGAATCAATTATTACCAAGCTCACCAACAGGTCCTAGCGCGAGTGAAATCAGAGCAACTGCTTATTTGTACCAAGTAATGACGGTACAACCAACAGAACAAGACGAAAAAGACTTTATCCTAAAAGGTGTAGGTTGGTTAAATGGGTATGCTAACAGTGAAAAGTCAGCCAATTTTGCACAGTTAAGCTTTGCCGACAAAGAGCAGTTACTTCGAGGGATAAGCAATTCTACAGCGGGACAAAACTGGTTAAACACCTTACTCGGCTATATTTTTCAAGCCATGCTTTCGCCTGCAAGTTACGGCGGTAATCCTGATGGTATTGGTTGGGCATGGTTAGAACATCAAGCGGGCTTCCCAATGCCTGAAAAAGGCCAACGTTATTTTGAATTGCCTACCAGAGCCCGTATTGATCTGATCAGCCGAGTAAACTACGACGCAAAACGCTTAGCATCGAGCCGTAATCAAACGCACCAAGGAACTAAAAAATCATGAGTTATGACATTTGCATCATTGGTAGCGGCGCTGGTGCCTCCCCTATTGCCCATCAGTTATCAAAAGCGGGAGCTAAAGTATTAGTCCTTGAAAAAGGCCCTTGGTTAACTGAAAAAGAGTTCTTCAAAGATGAACTGACCATTAGTATTCATGACGCTTACAACCCAAAGCTAACTGATGAGCAACATGTCATTGAAGAAGAATATTTCGATGAAAATGATAAACCTTTCTGGCAAGGTGAAAAAACCAGTGATTCTGGCTGGAGTTGGTGGAATGGCAACGTTGTCGGTGGTTCTTCAAACTTCATGAGTGGTTACTTTCATCGCTTAAAACCCATTGATTTTCGCTTAAAATCTGAGTTTGGTGCTATTAGTGGTGCCAACGTCGAAGATTGGCCGATTAGTTACGACGAACTCGAACCTTACTATGCCAAAGTAGAGCGTGAAGTGGGTGTCTCGGGTCGTGTGGTGGAACATCCACATCAAGAGCCACGCTCAACAGACTTCCCCTACCCGCCTATTGCCGAATTACCGATGTCTTCTTGGATAGATAAAGCAGCTAAAAAAATTGGCTATCATGCCATTCCTGTACCCAGAGCAATTTTATCAAAACCCGCCATGGGCAGACGCAGTTGTGAATATTCTGGTTACTGTAGCAGTTATGGCTGTGCTTCAGGTGCTAAAGGTAGTGGCCGAGCAGCATTATTAAATAACGCAGTGGCATCAGGTAATTGCACCATTCAAGCCAATGCAAAAGTCTATAAAATTGCCACTGATAAACAAGGTGAAATTACTGGCGTGCACTATTACGATAAAATAGGCCGTAAAAAATCAGTAACCGCCAAAATATATGTGGTGGCTTGCCAAGCAGTAGAGACTTCTCGTTTATTACTGGCCTCAACAGGTGAGAAATTTCCACAAGGTCTCGCCAACAATAACGGCCAAGTTGGTAAAAACTTGCTCTTTAGTGGCGGTGGCACCGGACAAGGTGACTTTAATTATGCTGATTTATCAGACAAACAAGTCGGTGAATTAAAACAAGTAGGTCCTTTTATTAATCGCGCCTTGCAAGATTGGTATCAAATAGCGGATAAAAGCTTTACTGGTACCAATGCTAAAGGACAAGCTAAAGGCGGCACTATCGACTTTTTGTTCCACCAAAACCCCATCGCTAGAGCACGCGGAACGCAGTGGGGCTCAGATCAAAATGGTGATGATAAACTGCTGTGGGGCGAAGATTTAAAACAAAGTTTGAAAACAGAGTTTACCAGTTATAAAACGCTGCGCTTTGAAGTGTTTAATGATTGGCTGCCAACTGACGATTGTTTTGTTAGCTTAGATAACGAAGTAACAGATCAATGGGGCGATCCGGTAGCCAAAGTCCGCATTGGCTATCATGATCATGACCTTGAGGTGGGCGAATACTTATCTAAAAAAGCAGAAAAGCTACTCGAAGCCTTAGGTGCAAAAAATGTCTCTTCTTCAGTGAGTGGCTATCCTTCAACAAACTTAATGGCTGGTGGTTGTCGCTTCGGCAATGATCCTAAAACCTCAGTGCTTAATAAAAACTGCCAAGCCCATGAAGTTGATAATTTATATGTTACTGATGGCTCCTTTATGCCAACGGGTGGCAGCGTACCCTACACTTTTACTATTTATGCTAACGCCTTTCGGGTTGCTGATAAAATAAAAGCACATTGGTTAACCCTGAAAAGCTAATAAAAAACATGGCTGTGATACTTTTGTGAATATATGTTGTCACTATAAGGTCATCGTAAAGACCAAAACCACTTGAAGATGCGTGTTTCAGGACGCTTGAGCGATTCATGATCAAGGCGCCTCTTTTTATTAAGGGTTATTCCCTTAAAAAAGGAGGCAACGAAGAGCATGGTTTGCTCATACGTCCCCGCAAGGCTGGTTTAGAAACACTTTAAGCAGCGTTATTGATTTCGACAATAGAATAACTATTCTCTTCAGTAAATGCCTTGCCTAAAGCACTTCTAATTCCAGCTGAAACCTACACCTTCAGGTAGTTTGGGTATCTAACTTATTATTACTGGTGACCTTATATGGCTTATAAATTACTAATATCTAGCGCGTTAGTTCTGTGTTTAACCGCTTGTGGCTCTGATAGTAGCACCAGTGAAGCGCCCATAACGCCAGAGCCTGCACTTCCTGAAGTATCAACCTATACCGGTCAATTTTTTGATTCCGCAGTTGCTGGACTCAATTATAAAACGGCCAGTCAAAGTGGACAAACCAACCAACTTGGTGAGTTTCAATTTCAAGGTAAGGAAAGCATTATCTTCTCTATTGGAGGTATTGAACTTCCTAGTACTGTTGCCAACCTCTATTTAACACCGTTAGATATATATCAAACCCAAGATACCAATCAAATAGAAGTGGTTAACTTATTGCGACTTTTGCAAAGCCTTGATGCTGACGGCGATGCCAGTAATGGCATCGAAATAGAAGAGTCGGTTCACCAATTAGCCGCCAATCTGACTATTGATTTTTCTGCCAGTGATTTTGAACAACAAGTCGCGGATTTGGTAAGTAAAAGTGGCGCTGTTAACCAAGCACTCATTTCTGCAACAATGGCTATAGACCACTTTAAATTAACCCTCAATGAAATAGGTCAAAATAACCTTTCTAGTTGCACTAAAGAACACGAAAAAATTGGCCACACGGGTTTCTTCAGTACTTTTGCCCATAATGTCTCGGGTAAGGCAACAATTATTGATGACTGCACCATAGAGATTAGCCAATTCAGCTATGATGGTGGCGGACCAGATGTCTATTTTTATGGCGCTATTGACCATGAATATACCAGTGTTGATGCTTTTCCTATGGGGCAAAAACTTAATGGTAAAATCTACAATAACGCTAGGATATTTATTAAGTTGCCACAAAATAAAAGCTTGGATGATCTTAATGGGCTAAGTGTTTGGTGTACAGAATTTGAGGCTAACTTTGGCCAAGTGGAATTTACCCCATAACGATAACTTAACAACTTCATGAGGGTGCCCATTTAACACTGAATTTCTGGATAGATGGATCAAGCTCAGGCATAATTCAAATAATTAAGTGACATTATTATTAGGATTTAACATGATCTACAGCATGACCGCATTCTCTCGCATTGAAATTAAAGGCGATTGGGGCAACGCCGTTTGGGAAATTCGCTCAGTTAATCAAAGGTTTCTTGAAACCTATTTTCGTTTGCCAGAACAATTTCGTGGCATAGAGCCTGTTTTACGTGAGCGTTTCCGTAAACAACTTAATCGCGGAAAAGTAGAATGTAACTTACGTTTTAATGCCAACCCTGCAAATAAAAGCGAATTAGCGCTTAATGAAAATTTGGCGCTGCAACTCATTCAGCATGCTAATTGGATTAATGAGCAAACACTAAACAGCAAAGTAAATCCTTTAGAAGTAATGCGCTGGCCTGGTGTGATGGAAGCACCCGAAAGCGATATGTCTGCCATTCAAGCTGAATTACTTGCCGCTTTTGACCAAGCGCTAAAAGACTTTATTGCCGCTCGCGCCAGCGAAGGTGAAAATCTTAAGGCAATGATTGAACAACGCCTTGATGCAATAGCTAGCGAAGCTGATAAAGTAGCAGCGCATATGCCAGACGTCATTGCTTGGCAGCGTAATCGCATTATCGAAAAATTCACCGATGCTAAAATCGATTTAGACTCAGGCCGTGTTGAGCAAGAGTTAGTGTTATTAGCACAAAAAATGGATGTTGCCGAAGAGCTTGACCGTTTAAACAGCCATGTCACTGAAACGAAGAAAATATTGAAAAAAGGCGGCGCACAAGGCCGTCGTTTAGATTTCATGATGCAAGAGTTTAACCGCGAAGCCAATACCTTAGGCTCAAAATCGATTAATACCGATATCACGGCAAGTGCTGTTGAGTTAAAAGTACTAATCGAACAGATGCGTGAGCAGATCGCGAATATAGAATAACTTCTGAGAAAACCTGAATAACGCTTAGGCCCTTTACTTTTAAAGGGTTTTTTTATATCTTTAATCTGAGAGAGTATGAAACAACCTAACCATTTCTGGTGGGTATTGGTGGGTAATTTGGTGAGTGATATCGAATAACTTAAGTGATAAGTACTTTTACCCACCACTTTGAGAGGCGACATGGGCAAATTAACAGTTAAAAAAATCGAAGCGATGATAAAAGGTAAACCTGGTAGGTTTGCTGATGGTGATGGCTTGTACTTTGTTATTCCTAAATCGGGCAAGCCATATTGGATGTTGCGATATACCGATAATAATAAGCGTAAAGAAATGACCTTAAGCAAATATGAGGATTTATCTTTAGCTGATGCTCGAGCAAAAGCCGCTGAAAATAGCCAACAGCAGCGTAATGGCTTAGATCCATTACTTGCCCGAAAACGTGAAAGCCAAGTTACAATAAAAACAGTTGATGATTTATTTACTGACTGGCATCAAACGCTAATCAAAAGATTAAAGTTCCCCAATATACCAGAACGAATTTACCGTAAAGATATTGCGCCTCATATTGGGCAAGCATCACTTAAACAAGTCTCTGCTCGAGATGTTAGGACTGTATTACAAGCAATTTCAAAAAGTAACCGCCCCACTATTGCCAATGACGCATTAGGTTACTGTAAGCAGTTATTCAACCATGGTATTAAACTAGATGTTATAGATAATAATCCCGCCAGTGCTTTTTCTGTTACTGACGCAGGAGGGGTGGAAAAAAGTAAAGATCGCGCTCTATCAATGGATGAATTAGAAAAAACCTTTAAGGTCATTAGTGAGAACCATGACAGCTTTAGCCGCGAAAATCATTTAGCATGTGCTTTATTGGTAACTTTAGGTGTAAGAAAAAGCGAACTAATAGAGGCACCATGGCAAGAGTTTGATTTAGACACTGCGACATGGCAGTTACCAAAAGAAAGAAGTAAGTCAGGTGTTGAAATAACTATCCCACTTCCTCTTGCTACGATCAAATGGTTGAAAGAACTGCAAGTAAGAGCATTTTCTTCACCCTATGTATTTCCTAATCGCAGAAGTAGCAAACGGCCATACATGGGCGCCGACACTCTAAACCGTGCTATTACTAAACTGTTTGGCCATGAAGCAGGCAAAAAGAAACAGCCACCGAATAAAATGGGTGATATGGCACACTTCACAGTTCATGATCTTCGCAGAACATGCCGTAGCTTATTAGCTTCTAATGGTGTTGCTGGTCACATAGCTGAACGTTGCTTAAACCACAAATTAAAAGGCATTGAAGGAGTTTATAATCAATATGATTACTTTGATGAAAGACGAGAGGCATTAAGTATGTTGGCAACAAAAGTATCCCCTTTAGTTGACTAACATAGATAAGTGCGGCATTTGTATAAGTTGGTTATATCCTTGTCACCAAGCACCACAATTGATTGAGAATTGACATTTTATGTCTGAGGAAGTACTTTAGTAAAATCAGTTGTAGTTTCAACTTCACCAACAATTAAAGGGTTTATGGCATAACAGCATATTCCCGTGCCATAAATATTATTTTTATGGCTATGAAAAAAGATTGGTATCCACTTAAAGAACTTGCTGAAATTTGGAAATGTACGGTTAATGACCTACTTTACCTTGGCTCTACTGATCAGCTCAAATTGTCTTTTGACTGGACATTGTTGCATGCTCCCAACCTTACAATAGAGGTTGCTCAACCTTTTAAACTTACCTTCATGTGTATAGCAGACACATATTTTTGCGAATATCACAAACAAATACAACACATACGCTGCCCAAGCTCCCCCCCTAATTACACAAAAGATATTACATCACGATTGGCATATTTATCTAGTCGTGATGTCGCCATACTTATCAAGTTTAAAGAGGTAAGCATTGTTAGTGGTGAATTATCAAGCAGTGAATATTTTGATGTTGATTATGATGAAGATATAAATAACCCTATTTATCCACAAATCAACATTGATGATATTGTTATCACAGCTAAATCAATGCATGAATATAAGCAGAAGATAAGCTCAAAACCTACTGATTTAGAAGAGGATAGTACTACGAACTCTCCATCAAAGACTCGGCTAATAAATAATTTATACAGAATAATAGGTCTTTTAGCTAAAGCTTTAATGGTTAAGGATGAACAAAAAATTAAGCCAGGAAATAAACCGAATATTGCAGGTATTGCAAAGCATATTATTCGTTTTTTACCCTCGGATCCATTTGGTCAAGTTGAGTCTCAGGGGCTAAGTGACAGGTCATTAAGAGACCAAATCACAAAAGGTTTAGATTCGCTTAATAATAATTAATTGGCAACTGCCAACTTATTTTAGGCAACTACCACACCGCTATATCAAGTTATTTTATCTTTGCATCGTATCCAACAAACACTAAAAGGAAGCGATATGATGCAAACAAACTACCAATCAGGTACTGTTTTATTACTTAGAATAAATGACGTAATGTCCAGAACTGGCCTACCTAGATCGTCTGTATACGAGAAAATAAAAAACAAAGAGATAACCCCCCCTGTAGCCATTGGGCTGAGAAAAGTTGCCTGGCCTTCATACGAAATAGATGAAATAAATAGAGCACTTATTTCTGGCGCTAACAATATTCAAATAAAAGCTTTGGTAACTCGCTTAACCTCTGATCGTGAACAGTCACTAGGAGGAGACGATAATGAGTAACACCTTCACCGTTGACGCCCTAGTTGATCAATTAACACTGCACAAACGCATGCTAAATTTCATTCAAGAACAAGGCTTAATCATTGATGGGATAATTTTTGATGATTGCATCCATAGAGTCAAAACCATTAATAAACCAAAAAGTAATAATGGTTGGTATTCAACTTTCGCAAATGGCAAAGGTATTGTCGCTGGTGATTGGCAAACAGGCTTAGTTAATAGTTGGCACTCTAACTCCAACTTGAATACTGAGCAACATAAAAGCCAATTACGGGAAACCATACAGCAACAAAAAACCAAAAAAAATCAAGAGCAGCAGTTAACAGCAATTGATGCCGACAAAAAGTACAACAAGTGTAAGGCTGCTCTACAGCACCCTTACCTATCATTAAAGAATATCCCACCTGTAAAGGGGCTAAGAATATTTAGAAATAGCCTAATTCTACCCCTAAGGAATATTGAGACAAATAATAACCAAATCATGAACACCCAGTCAATTCTAGGCAATGGAGCTAAACGCTTTATGAAAAGAGGGAGAATCAATGGCTTATGCTTTCCTGTTGGTGGATTAAGGAGAACACCAGAAGTAGTTTATATCACTGAAGGGGTAGCAACAGCCATTTCAGTTTACATAAACACAAACTGTTTAGTGTTAGCAGCAATGAATGCTGGAAATTTAAAGCCCGTAGCTTTAACTGCTCGGTATAGATGGCCAGAGGCTAAAATCATTATTGCTGGTGATGATGACTGGGTTACACAACAGAAAACTAATATCAATCCTGGAGTTGAGAAGGCAACTGAAGCAGCTATCGCTGTAGGTGGTTACACTTCCTTCCCCCCATTTACTAAAGAGCAACGTGAAAATAACCTTACCGACTGGAATGATTTTTTGCATGGTCATGTAAGAGTGAGCGTGTAATGGAAAACATAATCACCTCCAATACAGTATCACCGACCAGAACAATTCCACTACCAAGTGGTAAACCCGCTGTAATGCCTTTCGATTATAGCTTGTTACCGCCTCAAATAGCTGATTTTGTGCATGATACTGTTCAAAGGCAGCAATGCCCCCCTGACTTTGTGGCTGTGTCAGCTTTAAGTGCCTTGGCAGCAGTATTGGGTAATAAGGTATGGATTTACCCTAAGCAATTCGATAACTGGAAGATAATCCCCAACGTTTGGGCAATTCTTGTTGCGCCACCTAGCTCAATGAAAACACCATCAATTAAAGCGGCATTAGAACCATTACAAGCTATTGAAAAGGGGTTTAAAGAGGCTTATGAAGAAGAGTGTATTCAATATAAAACTGACACCATATTTGCCAAGGTTTCACTACAGGCAGCAGAAAATGAAGCCAAAAGAATACTTAAAGACAAAAAAGAACCTAATAAAGAAAACAAAGCTAAAGAAGCAATAGCAAGCGCCAACGCTGATGAGGTTGACCTTCCAATACTCAACCGCATCATAGTCAATGACACAACAGTTGAAAAATTCGGTGATTTGCTTGCTCAAAATAAAAATGGACTCTTTTTAGTTAGAGATGAAGTTTCTGGTTGGCTTGCCAAACTGGCAAAAGAAGAATACCAAGCTGATCGTGCTTTTTACTTAGAGTGTTTTGATGGTGATGCTACCTTTAAAGTAGATAGAATAATGCGCGGTACTATTATCATTGAGCATTGCACCCTTAGCTTGCTCGGCGGTATCCAACCATCAAAGCTTGCACCTTTAGTTCAGAGTGCTGTTAACGGTAAAAATGATGATGGCTTAATTCAACGGTTACAATTAGCGGTTTGGCCAGATACAAAAAAAGCTTGGAAATGGGTCGACCAAGCTCCCAATCCAATTGCTTCGCAAAATTACACTGATCAATTTATTAAGCTACACAACTATAAACCTGAAAACAAGGCTCATCGCTTTGACAATAATGCACAACAATTATTCATTGCTTGGATGGAGGAAATTCAGTTAAAAGCACGTGATATTGATACACCTGGCATTATGTCTAGTTACCTACTTAAATTACCCAAAACGATTACTGCAATAGCTTTGATATTTCACATTATTTTAAATGACACGGGAGAAGGTTCATCTAAAAATATTAATACAATTGGGGAAGAAGCTACTGCAATGGCACTTGATTGGGCTGACTATTTAATTAGTCATTTTAATCGCATTTGCTCTTGGGCTAACAATTCATATATTGAAGCTGCCAAGCTCATTGTAAGGCGCAGAAAAAAATTACCTATACCATTTAAAGCTCGTGATATTACCAATACGGGTTGGGCTGGTATGGGAAGCACTAACGATATATATAATTCCCTAGAACTGCTTGTTGACCATAACTACTTAATTGAACAACAAAGTGTTGTTGGAAGCACAGGGGGTCGACCTTCAAGGGCATTTTATTGGAGTTCTGCTGTAGAGGATACTTAATGGGAAGATGGCAAAATAAACTTATAAAAGCTTATTTGCCATCACCACAGAACCTACTAAACATGGATATAGATAGTTCTGTAGGTTCTGTGGCTACTCCTGATGAGCATTCGCTAAATTTTTTGAATAACGGTAATCGCACAGAACACGACTACTTGGTAGATAGTAACGGCCTACCACTACACCATTGTAGTGACGAACCTTATGGTGATACTGCTTGGATACAACACCGATTAAAAAGGGTTGCGCAACATAGGCGTATGAAACTAGCCGATGAGTACTCCTGCCACTATATGTTTGCCTATGCCCAGGAAACTAATGACATTAAAAAAGAAAATAAAGCGAGAAAAGCCGCCAACCTTTGGTTGTTGCGAGTAACAAAACACGTAAGTAACAAAAGAGGTACACCATGCAAGAACTAACCACCAAGCAACAACGTTTTATTGAAGAATATGTCATCGATTTTAATGCGACTAAGGCAGCCATTAACGCTGGTTATTCCGAAAAGACGGCTCGTTCTATCAGTTGTGAGCTATTGACGAAACCTAACATCCGTAGCGCCATTAAACACCAACTAGAACAACTATCGGCAGACACCTATGTTAGCCGAGAAGTAATACTGACGGGGTTGCTTAAAGAGGCTATGGGAACGGGCGAAAATAGTACACCAGCTTCACGGGTAAATGCTTGGTCTCAATTGGGGAAACTATCAGGTCTTTATACCGATACTAAGCCTCAGACAAACGTTGACGACATCATACGTGATATAACTGCTCGCAATGCTGCCAGTCGTGCCGTAAAAGGCCTTTTGCCTAAGAATCATATCAACTTTGATGACCATCCAGCTCTAAATGAAGATGGTTCTGTTATCGGGTAATCGTTAACTGGTTTACAAAAAGAGGTTATTACCCCCCCCCATGGACCATGATGTCAGGATTGGCGGGGGCATTTATATAGATACATAGGTTGTTAGTTGTATGTGCTGATTGGTAAACATTGTGCGCTGAGTAGAAGTTAACCTAATAAATTTTTTACATATATTTTCTAATGAATCATTCCTGTCATGTTACTGAAAAATATCCATAATATACTGTTGAACAAAATCGCTTCGCAGAGAGTATCATCTTGCGTGTGTCAAAAATAGTTAGCGAAAACTCACTGACTGGTCTAAATTAAAGTAATCGATAATGGACTGTTCAAGTTAGAAATAAATCTGGAAATTGTTAAAGGAAATAACGGCTACAAGTTAAAGCGTCCCTGAAAAAAAACACCCATAATAGCTAATGCCAACTTGAAAATTTAGCACTGGAATCGGCTCAGTCCAACACCACATATATCTCTCATGCTTCGACAAGAGATAAATGCTTAATAGTTAGGTATGACAAGGAGGTTCTGTGGATATATTCATTCAATACTCTAGTGGAATTGTCATTTTAGTAACTATATTAAAAGCGACTTATGACTTTCTCTTTAGTTCACAACTATATAAGTCAGATAGAGAAACTGGTCTGGATATATTGGATGCATTAGACAAAAAAAATAAAAGAGACAATACAGCTTCTTGGTTGGCACTAGTATTTATAACTGCAATTTCATTATACGTATTAAAGGAAAATATTATGAATGGTAATCCATCTAGAGAAGAATTTAATAACTTAATTGAACGTATTGAGAAGCTTGAAAACCCATTAGATCCGACAGGTGGAGGACCTAACAATGGACTTCAGGAACAATTAGATGAACTAAAAGGTATGATCTCGACTTTGACAAGCAACAGTGTCACAAAACAGGAACTTGATGATGTAGTTGAAAGAGTCGCTGAAATCAAAGAAAAAATCAATATGGAAAAAATTGCTTTACCTAGTGGTATACAACTTGAAGCTGGTCAGTAAAACCTAATAATTGATTTAAACGGTGTTAGTGCCCTCAGGAGCCAACATGGGAAGAAAGGCAAAGCATCACTACATTCCGAAATGCTATTTAAAAGGGTTTACAAACGAAGGTGAAAACTCATCACAATTTTGGGCTGTACCAACAAACAATAATTCCCCATTTACTACAAGCCCAAATGACTCATGTGCTGAGCGAGACTACTATAGTGTTGACCATACAAATTCATTAATTATCGAAGATTTCTACGCTGAACAAATAGAGCCAAAAATAATCAAAGCAATTAGACACATTGAATCTCACGCATGCCTACCCCCTAAAGAGGAAATGAGGCATCTGATTTTATTATTGGCAACACTGTATATACGTGTGCCTTCGCATAGAAAAACCTTGGAAATCCCTTTGAAGAGAACAAAAGAAATCGTAGCGAGCATGAGCCAAGAAATCAACGTTTCAAATAAAGACGAATTTGAATACTCCAAGACTGATCTAGTTACATCAGAATTAAGGCTAATTGATACCGTACAAGAGTGCTTGTCAAACAAGTATTACCAGCTGCATATTATTGAAGACGATGAGCTTAACGTAGTAACTTCAGACAACCCTTTTATCTTAAGCCACCCTAAAGGTGGAAGTGGTTTCGACTTTGGGCTTAACACTTCTAATATTGAGATCTGTGTACCAATTACAAGTAAGGCAATTTTAATTGCCACAAATGAGGAAATGAAAGAGGGTTCCTTTGTAGCAAGTAAGGAACTGATTGGGTTAACCAATACAAAGCTCATATTATCCACTAGGCGATTCTTTTACTCTAAAACAGAAGAGATACTTTTAGTTGATGATGATATTTCCGTATACAAGCACAACATCAGCACTCACAAGTCAAACCACTTGAACAGAGTAAATGCTGTTGGTATTTGAGACGTAATCGATACAAAACCTTATCTAACTAGTCTAGTTAGCAGTAATAACTAATGTCTTTTTAGTGGTAAAATAAGTCATATCTCCAATATTTTATCTACTATCATTCTATTACCGTACTAGATCAGTTTAGCTTCTGCTTCAGAATACTTGCTTTTGGTTAAACGGATTCTGCTCAACGTACATGTAGGCTAACTCGATAGAGCCAAAATAATAACAAAGTGTATACGAACGCTCGATAACAATGTCATTAGGTATATTTTTACTGTGAATTACATTAAGCCAGTAGCTACTAGTGCTGGTGGTGGGAGTTGTTGACCCATTTCATTCAATCCTTGAAAGTCATTAGCTACAAATAAACCATAGTCAACAACTGATGAAATTCAAGGCTATAATAAGGTATTCAAACGGACAAAATACAGTTAACTTTGTTTGTTCATCACAATTATAACCAATTTTTTTAATCGCTTAATATAGCGTTAACCATTTCAGGTAAATTATGAAATTTTCTAAACTATTTAAGTTTTCTGACTGGCCGAATAAAGACATACCGAGTGTGGCAGCAGGTATTTATGCTATTTGGAATGATGACGAGTTATTTTATTGCGGAATGTCTGGGCGCGAAATTGAGAAAAATCAGCACAAGAAAAAGTATGGGTTAGTTACAAGACTAGACAGTCATGCTATAGGCCGTTTAAGTGGTGACCAGTTTTGCGTCTATGTCGCCAATAGACTGGTTATACCAACACTTAAGCAAAGTGACTTACCCTTATTTGCCAATGGTCAATTAAAGTTAGATACACTTACCAAACGATACATTCATGAGCATTTAGAGTATCAATATGTTCTTGTCGATAGTAGCGCTGAAGCATACTCGGTTGAAACAGAGGCGAGAAGCGGGAAGTTGTTTGGTCAAAAGCCGATGCTTAATCCAATCAACCTTTAACTAAAATCAATAACGTTAAGTTGTGCAGCTACTTTACCAGTCAATGATTTCACTCTATTTATCTATACCCGCGCCTATAGAAGAGTCGTCAATGGTTGATAGATTAAGTTTAATGTCGTAACCACAACGTCCAGAATCCATGATATGAGACACTGGCAACTGTTGACCTACCAATGTAACGCTGTAATGGCCTGCATTACCTCAAGCGGTTTAATTTTAGCACTACTATTCAGTAGTGCTAATGTTCCCTTGGTGCGCATTGCGGACATGAATTAGAACTTATTTGCCATATATTTTCTAATGAATTAACTACTAGCGTAAACAATGAAATACCATTTTAAATGGAAGTCTGCATGATTTTTCAACGTGTTTTACTAAGACGTCTTAGTAACACACTATTCATTATAATAAACATTCAATAAAACAACTTAACCATTTGAATTTAATGTATTTTATTTTGTTTTTGGTAGGAGCGTGTTACTGAGAGGTCTTAGTAACACACCTTAATATACATGTGATTTAGCATTACAGGTTTCTAATGCTTTGAAAGTATGGGATATTAATGTAAATAAAATGTTATTTATGGTGTGTGTGTTACTGAGGCGTATACATAATAAGTTGTTATCTTTCTAATGGAGAGTCGCGTGGTTTTGGATTTTGGAAAAATTCCTGTAAAAGTTTTTTTGTTCTTGTTTTCTTTATTATTTGTTTTGTTATCTACCTTAGTAGCAGTGAATATATATAAAGACAAGCCTTTTTATTTTAACGATAAGAGATTTGGTTTTGGGGAATCTTCAAACGAAGAAGTATTGAAAAAAAAATCAGAATATGAAGAACAGCTTAAAGAAAAAAAATTAAGAATCAAAAAGCTTACTGATGAAATAGCATCTTTAAAGAAAGTGAAATGCGTTCCTGAAATTAAAAAGGAGAATCCGACAACTCTATATTCAAGAATCAAAGAAGTTTATCTTGAGGAACAATTTTCAGATTCAAAAGCTGGTGTAAAAATCTATATTGTTTCATTACAAGAGTTTGAAGGGGAATGGTTGTTCCATGCAGCTATATCCATTCCAGAGTCGGGAGATTTTCGACGACAGATTAACTTATCGGATAAATGGGAGTTTTTTAATAACAACAAAAAATACAGCCTCTCTTTTATTAAATTTGATCACGAAAAACCATCAATTACTCTGAGAATTTTAGAAATATAACAAGAATTTAAAGCGGGACTAATAGTGCAAGAATTCAAAAGCTACCTCGAAATCGCATACTTCATTTCTGGAATCATAGTTGCAATCGCTGCGATTGCTGCTTTGTATCAAATTAAAGTTGCTAAAGACACATTAAAAATACAATCCCAACGAGAGGCTCTTTCTTTAACGGCTAATCAATGCCAATACTATTCAGACAAAATTATTAAATTATCGAATTGTGTTTACGATAGAAGAGAGAAGCTGAATTGTGATTATTTTGAGCCTGAAAATTGGAAAGTAGATACTGATGGCTTAGACATAAAACTGGAGTGTAAAATCGAAAAACCAGTTAATCTCGAAGTGTGGGCTCAAGCTAGTGAGTTGTTAAATGCTTTAGATGGTTTTGCCATATTCTTTGTTTCAGGAATTGCTGATGAATCCGTTGCATATAAAGCAATCTCGAGCAGTTACATTAGTATTTCTGAGCGCTATATGTCTTTAGCTATAAAGGCTAAAGAGCATGACGGCTATTATGCTGCTCATCTAGAACTTTATGTTTTATGGAAAAATAGAAAGAAACAAGAGCAGCTTAAGTTGAAAGTTAGCGACCTAAATAAAGAAATAAACAAAAATGTAGTAAATAAAAAGAACGTTATTGGTGTGTAGTTATATACAAGTTGCTTAAACGGACAAAACTGTTGGCTGTGCTAGTCCCTCGCTAAATTTTAGCCAACGTTTTTTAGCCGCTTAGCAAGTAAGGAGAGTTCAGTGTCAAATTCGAATCAAGAGTTTTTATCAATGGCTCTTGCTTATATTGAAATAGGTAAAATGTCTGCTGGAACTGATTCAGAACTGAAAAACACCTCAGAGTATGAGAATGCTATCGCATATCAGCTTTACCATTCAGTTGAACTTTTTTATAAGTACATGTTATTAAACAAAGGTGTAACTAAAAAAGTTCATGATCTAGAAACTCTCGAAATAGAATATCGCAATCACTTTTCTGAAGAGAGATATCAACTTGAACATCCTTTTGATTTTTCAAATTATAAGGCTAGTGATTTGAATCCAGATGAAGCAGAAATGGCAGAAGCCCATCTGCAAAAATTCAAACCTAAATTCATGGATCAACATTTGAGGTATCCGAGCAATCATAATACTGGAGGTTACTCGTATAAATTTGATCCTTGTTATTTTGATAGCATCAAAGAACAAATGTTGAGAATTAGTGCTATTGCTTGCTAACAAGAATTTAAAGCGGGACTGCTAACAGTTTGCTCGGTTTCGCTTCGCTACACATTTAGCAAACAATTATCAGCCCCTTAAATGGGCGTTAGGCATCATGGATACTCACCTCAAGTATAAAAAGCAAGTTGATGACCTCTACCAACTAACTCAAATAGGTTTGAAGTTGTCAAAGTCAGTTAATGGAAGACAAACAACTGAATGGAGCCATGAGTATGCATCCCACATTTACGTCAAAATACTATTACATATAATATCTATTCAACGCTTATTACCAGATTCTAATTACTTTGAAAGAAATGCGCCTGAAAGAGTTTGGGATATAGCATCTATTTCGTCCTTAACTCGAAGCGTCATAGATGCTTATTTAACAATGTTTTATTTAACTTTTGATGCTATTCCTGAAATAGAGCATGAGTTTAGAAAACTGTTATGGGACTACCACGGAGAGAAAAAAAGAATACAGCAACTGGAATGTATTGGCTCTAAAGCAGATGGGCTTAGTGATGTTAAAATATTGGCAGCGCAGTTACTCGAAAAAATTAAAGTAAATCAATTTTATTCTACTCTCGATTCAAGCGTTAAAAAAGATATAAGACAAGGGAAGAAAGGGATTTATCTAACTAACACCGCTATTTGTAAAAAATCTGAAATAAGTGAAAAATATTTCAAATCCTTATTTACCTATCTTTCGAGCTACGTTCATACATACCCTTTTTCTTTGTCACAAATAAGCGCACTAACAAAAGATAATTCAGGCGCTACACAACTTGTTAGCACTGTCTTGGATTATTTAATTGGATTCTTTTGCCAAATACTGAAAAGGTATTCGAGTATATTCCCTGATACCGAAGCGATTATAGAAGAACAAAAAGAAAAAATTGATTTATGGTTGTGGGTACATAAAGAGTTTGATGTAATTAATGCCTAACAAGTCGTTAAAGCAGGACAAAACCTGATCCTAAACGCTGTTCGACGCTCATTACCTAATCCCAGCAGATAGACAGCGGCTTTTGACAATCTTATTCTCGCTTTGTTGTAGGCTAGTTATTTTCTTCGCTCTCGTACACTCCCAAGCATCTACGGGGTACATCTTATCCCAAGCGTTCATTAGCTGGCGCTGTGATTTACTCATGTTATATCGCTTGTAGGCGTCATCCATATACAGATATGTGCGAGCTATTTGACCTCTAGCTGCTTTTGGCGGTTCTACTTTACGATTATCTATTTTCATTGCACAACTACCAAAGCCACTTTTGGCAGCAGGTAATATTGTGAAGTTATAGTTACTTCTTAGTGCGTTCACCGCGCCAATAGCAGGGTAAAGGTTAAACATTTCCGCTTGCATGTAACGATATTAAATGTTCACTTTCTCAGCACATTTACGGCCTTTAAATGCCTTGTTTTTGCTATTAACACACTGCTAATGACCATCACGCCATTCGCTAAATGTACGCCCGAAGTTCTCTGCTGGCACAACATGTTCCCACTCTATCTTTTTTGCTCGCTTAACATATTTAGTCATAATGAAGCCTTGGGGTGGTGTTACTTTTTTCTTAGCGTCAAAAGTCGCACCGCAATAAAGTGTCGTGCGGTTCTTGTTGTAAACTTGCTTTTCTAAGATCTTTTTAGCTTTATTAAATGATTGTATTTCTTGGTTGGCAGCTAAGGCTGGCGTCGTAATTGAAATTACCACTAACAATGTTGTTATTGTTTTCATTATCGTACTTAAAGCTTAATTGTTGAGTGAATAGCCAGCAATGCTTCGTGAGTACAATGCTTGAATAGGATGTTTGAGCTTGTTATCTGCTATTAAACAAGTGTTAACGACCGCCAAGATCCAAACAAGAAAAAGGTGGGGGGCTTTATATAGATACATGAGTAGTTAGGTGTATAGGTTAACTTGGTGCTCTTAGCAGACGCTTAACCTAACTCGTCTTTGCCCTGTTTCAAATTAGCTCAACGAGGTAGCAATTACTATTACCATAACTGAAATTTAGGATAAGCAAGATACAAAAGTTGGATCGTTCTGCCTCACAGTTTTTTTAAACTTCACAACTTGGCACTAAAACAAGTTGCACACACTTAACGTAAGGTGTATTGTTTACGTAACCACACAAGTTCACGTAAAGAGGTATTATTATGGAGTTCAGATATCCCGCAGCAGTCGCTGAAAAAAATGCAAGAGCTTTAAACTATCTAACCAAAGGGTTAAAAAACATTGAAGCAGGCAAAGAAATATTTAATAAAATTTTGGATGAGTTAGGTAACGCTATTGACGGTTATCCTTATTGGCATCCTATTTTGACAGCACCGCCACATCAGGATGGAGTGCCATCATTATCTGACATAGAAGCTTATGGAGGGATCGATCATACAAAACAATTTGTAAAAGGCTTTGTGACGTGCCCTTACAGTGAAGAGACAGCTATTAATCTAGTGAGTAAAGTTGATAAAATTAAAGGACTTCACGCTTATCGCCTGCATGGCTCTTTATATCACGAGACTGCTTATCCAGTGGTAGTAAAAGCATTAGATATTGAGCTCGAAGCTGATGGTACGATCCGCAGCCGTGATGCTCTCGCGTGGTGTGTACAAGACTTAGTTAAAAACGCTCGGAACGCTCAGGTTGCAGAAACTTGGTGGAATATTAGATCATGCATTCTTGGAGAACCACATGGCTCACGATCGTCATTGTTGGTAAACCAGTATACTGGTGGCCACATGCGAAAAATTCTAGAAGCATTAAACAATAGTGGCATGTATGGACCGATTAAAGAATCATCATTAGAAATGTTTTCAGAGAAAAAGAGAAAAACAATTAGTGAAACTCTAATTCGAGCTGCGATTAAGAGTCATAATAACACTGATAATAAGTTTGAGTTTGAATTGAGAGGAGAAGTATGTACGGCTGAGATTCGTGATACGTGGAATGATGGCGATGAGCTTTCTATTCGAGTTATGATCGGGGATTTTGACTTGTGCGCAACAGGCTTCTATTATCCTAAAAAAGACCTACTGGAACCTGGTTTTAGCCCTACAGGCAAGCGTGCATTGGCTGAAAAATTTCTGTAACACTCCTGCTTATTAGCTCAGACAAAATACGAGAAAGCGATGATAGTAATAGTTACCAATCAAACATAGTTCATGACTGATAATATTCAAGGTCGCGAGCTATGCTGTCTTAACTGCTCATCATGTGTATCAACTAGCCTGAACTGTCATAACATTATGACGCTATACGCACAGAATACATTAGCCATTGCTAAGGCATAATAGATCCAACATTTTAATAAGAGAATAATTTCTTTAAGCAAAACAAACAGCAAATACTTGTCACAAGCTCCCAGCTACGGCAGAATAATTACACAGCTATAAAAAGTAATTGCTTCACTACTTACAAATGGCCATGTTTAAGTTCGCTTTAAACACAAAAAAGCCACCTTGATAGAGTGGCTTTTCGTGGGTATTAACTTAATTAGAGTTAATACCGTCTTACATACTTTCGTGAGTACAGGTCAATATTAGTACCTGTAAATATGGATTACAAGTACATTGTGTCTTAATACAGCACAAGAACGGCATTGTTCAGAATGATTTTACCGGGCTAATTTCCCGTTAAATAAGTAGTTAGGGTGAAGCCGTGTGGCTAAACATTGATATATACCTAACCTTTATTAACCGTGTTTGAACTCTTACATACTTTCGTGAGTAATGTGAGCCGATGAAAAGATGAATAGTCGGTGGAGTTCTTACTGTCCAATTAAGGATTGTTATGGTGACGTTTAAAAAATTCGTTATTGTAGTATCTGTGTATTGTGTTGTTGAGTATGCTCTGGGGATTTCGATACCGCCTGAGTTCTACTTATTAATACCAAAACCAGAAGAAGAAAAAAACAAGTAAAGTTATTGAAATAGCAGGGGGATTAAACCCTCTGCTATTTCAAATGTCCGCCCTGGAACGCATTTAATTCATACCTCAAGAATAACTATCATAACTTAGCTACAAACCAAGTGGTGGGCTAATCGGTGGGCAAGACATAGAAGCCCTCACAAAATAACACCTTATATATTGATTTATATAGTATTATTAAGATTACCCCACAAGCAGATCGCGAATATCGAATAACCCTCAAGCAAATTTGAATCATTAAAAAGCCATAGTTAAGTAATGCCTTAACTATGGCTTTTTTGTGAGCAATCAAACACATCAACATAGTAATGAAGCATATAGCTTGCTATAACATCAGTAGCTATTTTATAAAGGTACCTTCAAGATGATTACACTTTCCGCAGAACAATGCCGCATTATTGGCGTAATGCTTGAAAAAGAAACCACCACGCCTGAGCAATATCCTCTTTCTTTAAATGGTATTACAACTGGCTGTAATCAAAAGAGTAATCGTGATCCGGTGATGTCACTATCAGAAAGTGACGTGCAAAACCTAGTTGATGAACTCGTGCAAATGAATCAATTAATGGTTGACCAAAAAGCATCGACTCGCGTTAATAAATATTTTCATCGTTTTTGTGATACCGAATTTGGTAATTTGAAATTTACGCCTCAACAACGCGCCGTTATTTGTGTTCTATTTTTAAGAGGCCCGCAAACGCCTGGTGAATTGAGAACGCGTACTAATAGATTGGCTGACTTTGCTGACGTGAGTGAGGTTGATAACACCTTAACTCAGTTGCAGGACTTAAATGGCCTGACCTTGGTCAGAAAACTAGAACGTGAACCCGGTAAAAGAGAATCTCGTTACGTACATTTGCTTTCAGATGTTGATGAAAGCAGTTTCACCCAAGCTGTCACGACTCAAACTGAAGTAGTGCCTTCAGAAGAACAAACATCACTCACGCAGAGAGTAACCGAGTTAGAGCAACAAGTTGCTTCATTAACAGAGCAAATCAATTGCATAACTGAATTGTTGAATGATGATTAAAGATAAATTTAAGCCTTATTCAGCGCACTAATTTGGTGTAAGTACTAGATCTGTGCGGATTGAGACAGAACAGTATAAAATAAACAAGTAACCACACATATTATGGAAAATATCCTTTATGGGTAACTATCTATCGTTAATCAGTTTTTTATTTTGCTCTTTGTTTACCTTGTCCGCACAAGGTGCTGAGCAAAAACTCACCACTGAACCAGCGGAGTCTTTGAAAAAAATCAGCACAGCGCCTGAGTCAAACAACGAATCAGCCATCATACTCTCAGAGCAACAGCAAAATCAGTGCGCGCAATACTGCAGCGAAGCCAAAACTAATGAGAGTTATAAACAACAAGTAAGTGACAGACAAAACCCTATCTCAAGTGTTGGTTATGAATTAGTAATACCTGAAGCCTTACCTCCAAGAAATCGCTGGTCTGATTTCCTTCCCTTTTTAGGTAAAGAAGCCCGTGAAGCTGGCTATTTATTACCCTTACCTTTTGGCATTTCATTGGTTGGTTTAACACAAGAGCAACCTTTCACTGTGTCTGAAATTGGCTTAGAAATTGATGGGCAGCAAAGCGAGCTCATTAATGACTTTATTGATAATTCAATTAGCGCTAAAAACCTTAAAGTATCTGACACGACTTATAATTTACGTTTTGACGCCTGGATCCTGCCCTTTTGGAATGTTTACGGCTTAGTCGGTAAAACAAAGGGCAAAGCAGAGCTTGAACTAGATGTAGACCTCGAACTCCCCACATTACTATTAGCGGCAGCAGGTATTGGTAGTGGCCTTAATGATAAACGTTGCACCAGTATTAACTTACCTTTTCAAGGGCCTGCACCAGGTCATTGCTTAGTGAGCGCTGAAGGTATTCCAACAACCTTAAACTTTCATGGCACAGTGTTGGGCTACGGTACAACGATCGCAGGTGGCTACGGTGATTTTTTTGGTATGTTTGATGTAAACTACACCGAAGCCGACATTAATATCGCCATTGAAAAATCAAAACAAACGGTGTATTCCACACGTTTAGGCTGGAATGGTAGTATTGGCGCCTTCCAAGGACAAATTTGGCTTGGTGCCATGAAGCAAGATATTAAACAACAATTGGCGGTCTCTACACCAGGTAATAAAGTCGCGGTACTGATTGACCAGCATGCCAGTTCACCGTGGAATTATCTTATTGGTGCACAATGGAACATTACCGAAGAATGGGCGATTATTGCCGAAACCAACTTAGCCTTTAGTGACAGACAACAGTTTATGATGCAGCTAGGATATCGTTTCTAACGATTCCAGCACCGAATTAAACACTTAGTTATATTTCAATGGAAATTATTATGACAGACCCAAAAACCGACAAGACTGAAACCCTAACCAACACCATTACCGATACAGCGCAGCAAGCCGTCGATCTGCCTGCTGAGTTATTACGTCATGAAATTGAACAAGCGTCAGCAATTTATAAAATAGTTATCGACTTCTTTACCAACTATAGCTTCCAACTGATTGGTGCCTTACTGATATTTTTATTGGGGTTCTATGTTGCCGGTAAAATAGCTAAAACAGTATTACGTCTTTGTGAAAAACATAAACTCGATGTTACCTTAAGCCGCTTTATCGCCAGCACCACCAAAATGGTCGTGATGGTAATGATAAGTATCATGGCGCTGAGTAAAATAGGGATCAGTGTTACGCCATTTATTGCCGCGCTAGGTGCCATTTCATTAGGTGCAGGTTTAGCATTGCAAGGCTTATTAGCCAATTACGCGGCAGGCTTTAATATCATCATTATTCGCCCTTTCGTGGTTGGAGATACCATTGAAGTGCAAGGAGTTACGGGTATAGTTAAAGAAGTACAATTAGCTTATACCATCATCCAAAATGAAGATTCCGCTGAGATCACCATTCCCAACAAACATATTGTCGGTGAAGTGGTACTTAACTCAAGAAAAGATACCTTATTGAAACTCTCTGTTGGTATTTCGTACCAAGACAACCCTATCGAGATTGTAGCGCTTGTTGAACGTACTTTAGCGAAGCTTGATATATATACAGATGAAGTACGTATGCAGGTAGGTATTGATGCTTTTGCTGACAGCGCTATTAACATTGGTATTAGACTTTGGATACCCACTACCAACTTATACGCTGCCAAATATAGCGCCTATAAAGCGATTTATTTAGCGTTTGAAGAAGAGAAAATTACGATTCCATTCCCACAACAAGATATTCATCTTATTGAGCCAAAAAGCCTTAAGCAAGCTTAATATTCAAGCTTGTTTAAGAAGTCTCGTTTAAATAAAAAAGGGCAAGCCACTACTTGCCCTTTAAACTAATTAACGACCAGTTTTCACCCCTGTCCAAACGCGGGTCATAGCACGCTGCGCTTTCAATGGACGAACTTCTTGGATATACAAATTATTAATTACATCGTCAGAAGGATAAATGGCAGGGTTTTCACGAACTTCTTTATCGATTAATTTCGTCGATGCCACGTTACCGTTTGCATAGGCAACATAGTTAGTTATGCCTGCAATGACGTCCGGTCGTAGTAGGTAATTAACAAACTTATGAGCATTTTCTTTGTTCGGCGCATCTTTAGGGATGGCTAACATATCAAACCAAAGATTCGCTCCTTCTTTAGGAATTTTATACTCAATGATGTGACCATTTCCAGCTTCTTCTGCACGTGCTTTAGCTTGGAATACATCACCAGAGAATCCATAAGCAACACAGATATCGCCATTGGCTAAATCTGTAATGTAACGTGAAGAATGGAAGTAAGTAATATGAGGACGTATTTCAGCTAACAATTTACCCGCCTCTTTATAGTCACTTGCCTTGTGGCTATTTGGATTGAGTCCTAAATAGAGCAGTGCCTGTGGAATCATTTCATCTGGCGAATCAAGAACGGCTAGACCACACTTCCCCAATTTTTCAGCATATTTAGGGTTAAAAATAAGCTCTAGAGAATCAGTCGGTGCGTCATCGCCTAATGCAGCTTTAACTTGAGCAACATTATAACCAATACCATTGGTGCCCCATAAGTAAGGAACCGCATGTTGATTGCCTGGATCGGCTGTTTGCAACTTGCTCATTAATTCAGGATCTAGGTTACTATGGTTAGTTAACTGATCACGGTTTAGTTTACTATACACACCCGCTTTAATTTGTTTGGTCAAGAAGCTGTTTGACGGCACCACAATATCATAGCCAGAGCGACCTGAAAGTAGTTTAGCTTCTAGTACCTCATTACTGTCGAATACGTCGTAAATAACCCGAATTCCGGTTTCTTTTCTAAAATTTTCCAATGTATCTTCGGCAACATAATCGGACCAGTTATACATTTTGACTACTTGTTCTTCATTAGCACTAACGCTACCCACAAATATTCCGGCACTTATCAATGCCATTGCTGTTACTGTTGCTTTTTTAAAAAGTCTCATTATTTATCCTTTCGTTGCATCACAGATTAACTAAACCAGCGAAATAAAAAAATCAAACGTTCTGATATGCCAAGTTTGTTTTTTATACGCTGCATCGAGAGGGAATCGAGTCGTGCTGTGCTTAGACCATATTTAACTTGGCTATTTCCAGTTGACTCAATATTTACCCCCTTTGATAGAGTATTGCCTCCCTTAAAACTTTAATAAATACCATTTTTTTTAACGTTAGTTATACCATTGGTTACTTATCAGCCATTATTGAGTAAAATAAAATACACTCTAGTTCGTAACTTGGCGCTCATAAAATTCAGAGAGTTTGCTTTTGCTAGTTTTGCATTAAACGCGATTGCGGTACTACTGGTATTAACAGCTAGGTGAAATTTTGAAACTAATTATTATTCACGATTGATAAACCAAGATTAACGCTGACTAGGCTGTTTTTTGTAATTCTTCTAAATAAGCTTCAGTAATTAAATTGGGGCGAGCGCCCTTTCGAGTGATAGCTGAAAAATTGGTGTAGAAGTTACGTTTGTGAGGTTCAATGGCACGCAACAAATCTTGTACCACCCAACGTTCGGCAAAATGAGTGGGTAAGAAACCTATAAAACGCCCCGTAAGAATGAGAAATGCAATGCCTTCTCTATCAGTAGAGGTTGCCGAGCCCTTAAATCTTTTTTGTTGTTGTTTAATGTCAGCTGGCTGTGGATAGCAGGGTAATACCGCGTCATATTTTTCAAGGGCGTAATCACTAATCGTATTGAGATCTTGGTTGAATAGTGGATGCTGAGAACTGCAATACAATAAGGACTTTTCTTTGTATAAGGGAAGGTAGTTTAAGCCAGATAACGCACGTAAATCGGGGACCACGCCAATATGTAGTTGTCCTTCTAATACTGCATTTTCAATGTCGTAAGGTGGCATCATCTGAATATTAAAGATGACTTCAGGTGCACGATGTTTGAAAGTACTAAGCGATCTGGTAATACGCATTTGTGGGTTAGTAACCAAATTATCGGTAATACCTATATTTAGATCTCCAACTAGCTTGGTATTGATGGCATTAATTTGCGACTTGAAAGTATCTAAGCTGCCTAATAGCTGCAAGGTCGCGTTATAAACATGTTCGCCTTGCTCGGTAATAGAAAATCCCGTTCTACCGCGATGGCACAGCCGCATGTTCAATAGCGATTCTAATTCAGACATTGCGTTACTAATAGCAGGACGACTGATATTAAGTTCGGCCTCTGCAGCAGCAAACCCTCCAGATTCGATAACGGCTTTAAAAATGCGCAAGATCCGAATATGAGAATCACCAAGTCGGTGAGGTAAGATGTTTTTTATATTATTCATTAAGCCCCAATAAGTAACCAATCACATAACTATTGTTAAAAAAAGATGTATTTAAGAATTTAACAGGATGGTGATAATAGAGTCAACTTAATTCTAACCTTAGATATGTTGAGGTCAACTATGAACAATAACCAAACAAAACACGGTATCACTCAGGCACAACTTGATGCGCACTGGATGGCGTTTACCGGCAACCGTGAGTTTAAAAAAGACCCACGCATCATCGTTTCTGCCCAAGGCAATTACTACACCGATGCCGACGGCCGAAAAATCTTTGATGGTTTATCTGGTCTGTGGTGCTGCGGCGCGGGTCATAGTCGTCCGGAAATTACCGAAGCGGTGAGTAAACAATTAAAACAATTGGATTATGCGCCCGCCTTTCAATTTGGTCACCCTAAAGCCTTTCAGCTGGCCGAGAAAATTGTTGAGTTTATGCCCAAAGGGATAAACCGCGTTTTTTATACTGGCTCTGGCTCAGAGGCCGCTGAAACCTCACTGAAAATGGCACGTGCCTATTGGCGCAAAAAAGGTTTGGCCAGTAAAACCAAATTAATCGGTCGCGGTTTGGGTTATCACGGCGTTAATTTTGGCGGTATTTCAGTTGGCGGTATCGGTGCTAACCGCTCGTTATTTGGTCCTGCCGTCGATGCCGACCATTTACGCCATACCATGTTAGATGAAAATAAATTTGTTAAAGGTCAACCCCAAACAGGCGTTGAGCTAGCGAATGAATTACTCGATTTAGTGGCGCTGCACGACGCTTCAAATATTGCGGCTGTGATTGTTGAGCCGATGGCGGGCTCTGCTGGTGTGATACCACCGCCAGTAGGTTACTTAAACCGTTTACGTGAGATTTGTGACCAGCACAATATTCTCTTGATTTTTGACGAAGTGATTTGTGCTTTTGGTCGCATGGGTGCCAATACTGGGGCAGAAGCCTTCGGCGTTACCCCAGATATTATTAACATCGCTAAACAGATGACCAATGGCACCATTCCGATGGGCGCAGTGATTGCTAAGCAAGAAATCTACGATACCTTCATGGAGCAAGGTGGCCCTGAATACATGGTGGAATTTCCGCACGGTTATACCTATTCCGCTCACCCTGTTGCTTGTGCAGCCGGACTGGCCGCCTTAGAGATTTTGCAAACAGACAAACTCATTGAGCGTGTTAAAGACCATAGTCCGTATTTTGAAGAGTCCGTTCATAACCTTAAAGGCTGTAAACACGTGACTGACATTCGCAGCTATGGTTTTGCCGCTGGTTTTACTATCGACCCTGTACCCGGTGAGCCTGCATTACGCCCTTATCAAATAGCGATGAAAATGTGGCAAAAAGGATTTTATGTTCGCTACGGCGGCGCCACTATCCAGCTTGGTCTGCCCTTTACCAGTGAACGCGAAGAAATAGATTCATTGCTCAGTGCTCTGGGCGAAACCTTTAACGAAATAGCGTAAACAATTTAACAATGGGCTTTTATCCATCGGATTGGCAGCCCACCTCGGAGAATTTTATGAATGAAGTAAATGTAATAGGCCATTTAATCAATGGTGAAATGGTTAATGATGATGTGCGCACGCAAGCAGTCTTTAATCCGGCTACCGGCGATGCAGAAAAGAAAGTCGCTTTAGCGTCAAAGCAAACGGTTGAACAGGCCATTTCAGCGGCTCAGACAGCCTTCCCCGCATGGCGTAATACCCCGGCAATAAAACGTGCACGGGTGATGTTTCGTTTCAAAGAATTATTAGAACAACATGCCGATACTATCTGCAGGCTCATTGGTGAAGAGCACGGAAAAATATCACACGATGCTGCCGGTGAATTGCAACGCGGTATTGAAAACGTTGAGTACGCTTGTGGTGCACCTGAGTTACTCAAAGGTGAGCACAGCAAAAACGTCGGCCCAAACATTGATTGTTGGAGTGAGTTTCAACCGTTAGGTGTTGTTGCCGGTATTACGCCGTTTAACTTCCCTGCCATGGTTCCTATGTGGATGTTCCCACTGGCAATCGTGTGCGGTAATTGTTTTATCTTAAAACCTTCAGAGCGCGACCCAAGTTCAACCTTGTACATTGCTCAGCTATTAAAAGAAGCTGGCTTACCTGATGGCGTAATGAACGTCGTGAACGGTGATAAAGAAGCGGTCGATGTGTTATTAAGTGATGAGCGCATTAAAGCAGTGAGTTTTGTTGGCTCAACACCCATTGCTGAATACATCTACGCCACCGCTAATGCCAATGGCAAACGTTGTCAGGCACTGGGCGGCGCAAAAAATCACGCCATCATTATGCCCGACGCCGACATGGACAATGCAGTCAATCAACTACTTGGTGCTGCCTTTGGCTCATCAGGAGAGCGCTGCATGGCGTTATCTGTTGCGGTTGCCGTCGGTGATGAAGCGGCTGATGCCTTAGTAGAGAAAATGACAGAAGCGATGAAAAACTTAAGTGTTGGCGCTCATGACAAGGCCAGTAATGATTTTGGTCCGGTCATTACGCAAGCACATAAAGACAAAGTCGAAGGCTATATCACCAGCGCCCAAAATCAAGGCGCAACCATTGTTGTCGATGGTCGCCAACCACACGTTGAAGGTTATGAAAATGGCTTCTTCGTTGGCGCCACCTTAATTGACGGTGTCACGGCGGAAATGGACAGTTACGTTGCTGAAATCTTTGGGCCGGTATTACAAGTGATGCGCGTTAAAACCATGCAAGAGGCAATGCAGTTAATTAACGACCATGAATACGGCAATGGTACCTGTATCTTTACTCGTGATGGAGAAGCGGCGCGTTATTTCTCAGATAATATTCAGGTAGGTATGGTTGGCATTAATGTGCCACTGCCTGTGCCCGTTGCTTATCATAGTTTCGGTGGCTGGAAGCGCTCATTATTTGGTGATTTACATGCCTACGGCCCAGATGGCGTTCGTTTTTATACCAAACGTAAAACCATCACGCAACGCTGGCCTTCAGGTGGCGTGCGTGAAGGTGCAAGTTTTGCGTTTGCTTAGTTAATTTGGCAAAAGAAACTTGGCTCAAACACTATAAAAAAAAGAGCGGCGCAATATTTCAGCGCCGCCCTTCAAAATACATAAACATGAGAACACAAACTATGTCGAACAAAAAAATTATTAGATTAAGTCCTAATCCTCAAGATTTTGGTCATGATTGTGATGACTTAGATCCCCAACTGTTCGCATCAGAATTGCCAGTTCAGCATACTCATGTTTACTATGAAGACGACAATCTAGGTCTTTATATTGGTGTGTGGGATACCTCAACAATGGTCGAAGCCGCTGCTCCTTCGCCTTGCGACGAATTTATGTATTTACTTGTGGGTGAAGTAGAGATAAAGAATAGTAAAACGGGTACGATGGAAAAAGTGCAAGCAGGCGAAGCTTTTGTTATTCCTAAAGGTTACGATTGTCAGTGGCATCAAACAGGTTATCTGCGCAAATTTTTCGTTATTTCAGAGCACCCAAAAGAAGACATTCCCACAACACCGGTTGTTGAGGGCATCATTAAGCTTAAAGTTAATAACTCAAGCCAGATGGCCATTGAAGATAGTACTGGGGTGGAGATCGAACCAACGAACACACCTTTTGTCATCAAAGGAAAAGAGCCTGCGCAAAAATATCTGCCTTCTTATAAAGATCATACTGGCAAGTTCATTGTCGGTACCTGGCACAGTGAAGCGTTCAATAGTGAAATGCAGCCCTTCCCTCGCAATGAGTTCATTTATTTGCAATCTGGTTCACTCGTCATTACTGAACAAGAAGGTGATGAGCAGGTGTTTACCGCCGGCGATGCTTTTTTTGTCCCGCAGGGAGCTTTATGTAGCTGGAGATCAATAGGTGACGTGCATACATTTTATGCTATTTTGCAATCAAGCTAATACCAACCGGACTGATCACATATTTAAAATATTTAGCCATCAAGGTGTATATCAACAATGAATAATAAACATTATATCAATGGAACATGGGTTTCACCGGCTACGAGTGAAACATTTTCGGTGATTAACCCTGCCACTGAAGCAGTTATTGCTGAAATTCCAGCAGGTAACAGCGTTGATATTGATGCCGCTGTGAAAGCGGCTCGAACAGCATTCGATCAAGGACCATGGCCTCGTTTAAGTGGCGCTGAACGCGCAGTATATTTGAGAAAAATTGCGGCTATTATTATCAGACGTTTAGATGAGTTAGCAAAGCTGGAAGTACTCGATAATGGCAAACCCTATCCTGAAGCCAAATGGGATATTGAGGATACTGCCGCTACCTTTGAATTTTATGCCGGTTTAGCCGAACAACTTGATAATACATCGGAGCAAGTCATTGAATTACCAGAGCTGGGCTTTAGTTCAAAAGCAATAAAAGAGCCGCTTGGCGTAGCGGGAGCTATCATTCCTTGGAATTTCCCCATGCTGATGGCTGCATGGAAAGTTGCTCCAGCATTGGCGGCAGGTTGTTCCATCATCCTAAAACCCTCAGAAATAACGCCGCTCACAGCGTTAGCGCTGGCAGAGATTGCTGATGAAGCAAAGCTACCTGCTGGTGTGTTAAACATAGTGACTGGTTTAGGTAAAGATGCCGGGCAGGCTTTAGTAGAACATCCTGACGTTGATAAGTTAGCCTTTACTGGTTCGATACCTACAGGGTCAAAAATTATGGCTACGGCCGCCAGAGATATCAAAAATATCAGCCTCGAGCTTGGTGGAAAGTCGCCTTTTGTTATTTTTGAAGATAGTGATATTGAAAAAGCCGTAGAATGGATCATGTTCGGTATTTTCTGGAACCAGGGTCAAGTCTGTTCAGCTACCTCGCGTGTTTTAGTCGCAGAAGAAATATACCCCGCTTTACTTGAACGTTTGGTTGAAGAAACTAAAAAAATCACTATCGGCCCAGGAGATCAAGATGGAGTGTTATTGGGACCACTTGTTAATAGCGATCAATACAAAAAGGTACTAGCTGCAATTGAGCGTGGCGTTAGCGATGGAGCCACAATAGCGACTGGCGGTCAGCGACCACCAGGGTTAGATGTCGGCTATTATCTTGAACCAACAATATTGACCGATATTGATGAAAATAGCTGGGTCTGGAACGAAGAAATCTTTGGACCAGTTGTCTGTATCAAGCCATTTCAGTCTGAAAGCGAAGCTATCCGTTTAGCCAATGATTCACGTTTTGGACTCGCAGCAGCAGTAATGTCTAAAGATGAAGATCGTTGTGACCGCGTTTCTAGAGCCTTTCGTGCCGGAATTGTTTGGGTTAACTGTTCACAACCTACCTTTGTTGAAGCGCCATGGGGTGGCTATAAACAATCAGGTATAGGTAGAGAGCTCGGTCAATGGGGATTAAACAACTACCTTGAAACCAAACAAATTACCCGCTTTGACAGTAGTGAGCCTTGGGGCTGGTATATCAAATAATACCAAATAATGTGAAGTACAGACTCTAAAATATAACAAAATTCTTATGAGAGTGAATGATGAAACAGCACCTTGATGCATTAAAAGATTCGAAATATTGTCCCCTTTGGCATGATCAGGATATCCGACCAGAAACTTTGCCCGCCTTGTCAGCAGATACGAGCTGCGAGCTATTAATTGTTGGTGGTGGTTTTACTGGTTTATGGGGCGCCCTTCAAGCAAAAGAGCGCCAGCCCGATGCCGACATTATCTTGATCGAGAAAACGACAATATCTGACGGTGCTTCAGGGCGAAACGGTGGTTTTTTAAGTTCAAGTTTAGCGCATGGAGAAACCAATACCGATCATCAATTTCCTGGCGAGGCAGATAAACTGCATCAATTGGGACAACAAAATCTAAAAGAATTTATTGAGACACTTGAACACTATAATATTGATGCCCGTTATGAAAAAGTTGGTGAAACGTCTGTCGCAACTGACCAAGCATCAGTAGATGCACTGCGTGCTACCTACGAGTCTGAAAAAGCCCAAGGCGAAGATGTTGTCTGGTTTAACCAAGAAGAAATGCAGGCGCAGGTCAATTCACCTACCTATTTAGCGGGTTTATGGTATCGCGGAGGACAAGATGGCGTAGTCGACCCTGCCCGTTTGTGTTGGGGATTAAAGCGCGTAATTCTGGAGCTTGGCGTACGTATTTATGAAGAAACACCACTGACAAGCCTTAAAAAACTGGGCCAAGATAAAATGGAAGTCACCTGCTCTGACGTCAAGATTATCAGCGATAAAGTATTGATGGCAACCAATGCCTACCGTAACCCCATAGGTCAAGCACGCCGGTCAATTATTCCGGTATGGGATTACCAAATAGCAACTCAACCATTAAGCCAAGAACAGTTAGATTCAATTGGCTGGCATAAGTCACGTCATGCGCTCTCTAATCATGCCAACATGTTCCACTATTATCGTTTCACTAAAGATAATCGTATTACTTGGGGCGGCGGCGGCGCTGTGCGTTATTACTTTAACAACGGCATAGATCAGAGTTATGCCGACATTCCTGAACGCTTTGCGCAATTGTCTGAAGAATTCTTTGAAACATTTCCTCAACTTAAAGGGATTAAATTCACCCATCGCTGGAGCGGTATTATTGCAACTTCTACTCGTTTTTGTGTGGTGCCAGGCGTTGCTTATGATGGACGCGTTGCATGGGCTATCGGTTACACCGGTTTGGGGGTTGGCGCTTCTCGATTTGGTGCCAGAATAGGTATCGAACTATTGGGCTATAAGCCAAGTGAAATTCTCGACATGCAATTTGTAAAGAAAAAACCAATACCATGGGCACCAGAGCCACTTCGTTGGATTGGCGTATATCTGACTCATAAGGCGCTAGAAAAAGCTGATGCTAATGGCGGGAAACGTGGGTTATGGCTTAAACTTTTAGATATGCTTAACCTAGGCTTTACTTGTTAAGTAGCTATTTTTGTTTAATATACGGTCCTCAATTTATCTGCTCCTAAATAAGGAGCAAAAAGAGCTTATCTATGACAGTTACCTCACCTCGCATTGCAACTATCTTGCTACTTATCGTCTGCTTTATTTGGGGGGTAGAGTTTGTCCCAATTGATCTTGCGATTGAAGTGATGCCAACGAATACTTTCAATGCTATTCGCTTTGCTGTGGCGACACTGTCGATGTTACCTCTGCTTTGGTTTGTGCAAAAGAAAAACAAAGGTAACTCTAAGCCTATCGATTATGTCCTCTTAATAAGGTCAGGTATGTTACTGGGCTTTTTCCTCTTTATTGGTTTTTATACTCAGACTGAAGGAATGCGTTTTACCACAGTGACTAATGCTGGTTTTATTACCGGTCTGTGTGTGCCTCTTGTTCCTGTATTAGGTTTTTTAATCTTTCGAAATGTTGTTCCTAAGTCAGTATGGATAGGCGTTGTTACCGCAACAGCGGGTCTCTATATGTTAACCATAGGAGACAAGTTAGTATTTAATAAAGGTGATATTCTGGTGTTGATCTGCGCCTTTGGTTTTGCTGGCCATATCATTATGACTGACCGCTTCGTCGATAACTTACCCATCATCCCATTAAGTATTGTACAAATTTTTGCAGTCTCTATTTACAGTACAATAGCTATATTCATTGGTCCTGACCCTGTTTTTTATTATCAGGATGCCGAGCCCGTTAGTTGGCATCAACAACTGTTTACCCCTTTGATGGTATTTGCCATTTTAGTATCAGGGATCTTGGGAACCGCTTATGCTTTCTGGGCTCAATCAGTAAGTCAGACATTACTAAAACCTCATAAAGTAGCGCTTATCTTTGCTGCAGAGCCTGTCTTCGCTTGCATTGCCGCTTGGGTATTTTTGGACGAAGTGCTTGGTGAAAAAGGCATGATCGGTGCTGGATTAATTCTTGCTGGAATGCTTGTTTCAGAGTTAGGAGATCGGAAAAAACAGCCAGAACTCAGACCGCTTGATCAGACAGCTGCACTGAAATAGAAAAATCTACAATCAGAAAATGGGTACTGAAATCACTATTATTCATGCCCATTCACTCGCTCGGCACTACCATTCTCCACATCAACCACTATATATTGATCTACAGTTAAAAATAAGCACTACATATTGTGCTTAAATATTTATTACCACAAGTTATTGTGATCTAAATCAACAAAGCCCCACCCTAAAATACTATATATTGTGCTTATTAAAAAAATAACATCTATATATAGGTTAAGCATGAATTTTAACTGTATTACTCCGAGTGTTGTCTTCCAAGAAGTGCCTAATGAAATTAGTCTGTGCTTTAGTATTACCGGCTGTAAGGTCGGCTGCAAAGGCTGCCACAGTACTGAGTTATGGCATGAAGACAATGGTATACCTCTGAGCAATACAAGCTTCACCCAATGGCTTAAGAAGTATCAAGGCTTAATTAGCTGTGTGGTGTTTTTTGGTGGTGAATGGCAGCCTAACGCTTTAATCGAAAAGTTATTAATCGCTAAAAACCATGGCCTTAAAACTTGCCTCTATTCGGGCGAAAAACATATTAATATCATTATTTCTCAGCACCTTAACTTTTTAAAAACCGGTGCTTGGCATGAAACCTTAGGTGGCCTGGATAGCCCGACAACCAATCAAGTTTTTCGTGATGTCATTTCAGGTAAAAAGTTAAACCATTTATTTAACAAAGCTATCGATGTGAATACCTTCAAGGTTAATACCGTCGATGCTAGTCATTCCCAAACTACTATTTTAGAAACTAACTCTTTTAAGACTAATTCTCTCGAGATTAGTGCTTTTAAGGTTAGTACTTTCGAACCTTATCAATTTACTCAAGGAGCTAACAATGTTGCGGCTTAACGAAGAACAAATCACCAATAAAAAAGATTTTATCAAACAATATTTTTCAGCAAAAAATGCAGCAGACGGCTCAAAAATGGATGCCAATGCCAACGTCAGTCATAAAAACATTGCGACGTTAGAAGCTGAGTTATTAAAAGATTGTTTTGTGCAAATTAATCGCGCGTTAGTGCATGACAAAATACGTGATACTTTTGATGCTGACTTGGCCAAAGAGTATTTGCGCCAAATTGAAGATCATGAAATTTACGTGCACGATGAGACTAGTTTAAAGCCATATTGCACCTCAATTAGCATGTACCCCTTTTTATTAGACGGTTTAACTAAGCTAGGCGGTGAGTCTAAAGCACCTAAGCATTTAGAATCTTTCTGTGGCTCTTTTGTGAACCTTATTTTTGCTATTTCAGCACAATTTGCTGGTGCGGTTGCGACTGTTGAGTTTCTCACCTATTTTGATTACTTTGCTCGCCTTGAATACGGTAATGATTATCTAAGTACGCATAAATCTGAGATAGAAAATCACTTACAACATGTGGTTTATGCTATCAATCAACCAGCGGCGGCTCGTGGATACCAGAGTGTATTTTGGAACATTTCATTATTTGATCAACATTACTTTGCTTCAATGTTTGGCGAATTTGTTTTCCCTGATTTTAGTAAACCTAATTGGCAGACCGTTGACCAGCTACAACAGTTTTTCCTCGGCTGGATCAATAAGGAGCGTGAACAAGCAGTACTTACCTTCCCTGTAGTTACCGCGGCAATGCTCACTGAAAATGGCCAGTGTAAAGACCTAGATTTTGCTCGTAAACTCGCTCAACAAAAAGCTGAGGGCAATTCCTTTTTTATCTACTTATCTGACAGTGCCGATTCACTAGCCTCATGCTGTCGATTACGTAATGAAATTTCTGACAATACTTTTTCTTATACCTTAGGTGCTGGTGGTGTCGCCACAGGCTCAATTAATGTAATTACTGTTAACATGAATCGTTTAGTGCAAGACGGTCGAGACTTAAAAATAGAAATAGAAAAAATACAAAAATACCAAGTTGCGTATCGAAAATTGATGGAAGAGTATCAAGCGCAAGGCGCATTATCCGTTTACGACGCTGGGTTTATTTCACTTGATAAGCAATTTCTTACCATAGGTATTAATGGTATGGCTGAAGCGGCTGAGTTTGCCCAAATTAAAGTCGGCAATAATGAAGAATATAAGCAATTTGTTAGTACACACTTAAAAGTAATTTACCAAGCGAACCAAGCCGCTAAGAAAGAATTTGGCTATATGTTTAATACCGAGTTCGTGCCTGCTGAAAACCTCGGTATTAAAAATGCTAAATGGGATAAGAAAGATGGCTACCAAGTAAGCCGCGAGTGTTATAACTCTTATTTTTATGTCGTTGAAGACGAAGAAACTAACCATATCGATAAGTTTGTGATGCACGGTCAAGAAATGACGCAATACCTTGATGGAGGTTCGGCTCTGCATTTAAATTTAGATGAGTCGCTTTCTACTGATGCTTACCTGAAACTCTTCAATGTAGCGGCTGCTACCGGGTGTAATTATTTCTGCATCAATGTGAAGATTACGATTTGTAATGAGTGTGACAAAATAGATAAGCGCACTTTACATCTCTGTTCAAGTTGCGGAAGTGAAAACATCGATCACGGAACGCGTGTTATTGGCTATTTAAAGCGTGTTACTGCCTTTAGTCAGGGACGCCAAAAAGAACATGCCCTACGTCACTATCATACTGAAAGTGCTTAATAAGCAGAGTTTTTTAAGTACGAAATAATACCAATTACACTAATAAATTGATCAACTTAGAGTTATATTAGTGAGCTTAGAACAAGCAAAATTACTTAAACATAGTTATTCTATATTTCTTTAATTTTGAGCAGTTATTGGCTCGCTAACAAACTCCCAAAGGGCGAGTTTAAAAGGCTTATATGTGTCGTTATTAATATCGACAAGGACGCTGCATGGATGCAGTTTATTAGAGAATGCAGGAGCATATTCTCCTGAATAACCATTATCTTCAATCAATGCTTTGCCTCTAAGCCTTTTAATTCTCGCTAAGTGGTCAATTAATTAATGTACTTGGTATAACTCCCATTATTTCGTACTTTTGACAAATTCATTGAATTTACGGCGACAAGGTTTATTGCTACTAAACAGGTATGACTTTATAAGCGCAACGCCTTGCTCCATCAATAATATGCTCTTCTCGACTCACTACGGCAATATCATTCATTAGCGTTTGAAACATTTGCAATTCTGAACGACAAAAACTCAAACATTTACTTGCTGCAGCACAAATTGGGCAATGATTTTCCATTAACCAAAAAATGCCATCATGCTCTTCAACGCTTGCCATATAACCTTCATCGCTACGTAATTTTGCTAAGGTTTGCAGTTTTTCTTGCACACCATAACGATCGGCTAACGCTAAGGTATAATTTGTCATCGCCGTTTCTTCTCGGTGACTGATTAACTTTTCCATACCGTCATCACCAAAGAGTGTAATAACTGAATCAAGTAACTGCACAGTTAATTCATCATGACGATCAGCAAAGCGGCTGTTGCCTTTATCAGTTAATGACCAATATCTGGTAGGTCTGCCTCGAGCAGCTTTTTCATCCTTAAAAACCACATCACCCGAATCTTCCAGTCCTTGTACATGTTGACGGATCCCCATAGTAGTGAGACCCAATTCACTTGCCAGTATTTTTGCTGTTAAAGGCCCTTGGGTCTTTAATAACTGAATTATTTTTTCATGTGTTTTCATTAGATCTCCGGCAGGAAGAAGGGATATACCCATTACCAATCAAAGTGCAGGATTTCAGTGGGAATTAAAACAACTTTTGATAAGGCAAATAATTTAAGCATAGTCATTCTATGATTTTATTATTTAACGCCGTATAAAGTGATTTTAAACCCATCAAAGAAGTGCTTGAGCAACATCACTACATCGTTGCTGTGACTTATAATGGAACAACCATTATTTCACCACAGCGTCTTGAATTGAGATTGGTCAAGAACTCTGAAACCTGCATCTTGAACGATAACGGGTATATATCATTATTATTAAGCATTTTTACCATAGTTTCATCGCTTAGCACAATATTTAGTAAAGTTTTTTGTTTATATTTAACTTGACCTTATTAAGTAAAGCGTTTACTTTACTTAATAAATAAAACGCTTTACTAAAGAAAACGACGAGAATTATTATGAATTTACTTATTATCAGTGCCAGTCAACGAATCGAATCACAAAGTGCAAAGGTCGCTAAATACCTGACTAACAGCAGTAATAAATTTCGTAAAACGAGCCATATTGAATTGTGTAAACAGCGATTACCCCTATGGGACGGCGAAGAGAGTAGCAAGCAAAATGATAATAGTGACTGGTTAGCCATCAATACTCAATTGCAAACAATGGATGCATTAATTCTTATTACTCCAGAATGGGGCGGAACCGCTTCGCCATTATTGAAAAATTTATTAATGATGTCTGACGCTGCAGATATTGGTCACAAACCCGTGTTGTTGGTCTCTGTCGTTAATGGAATTAGCGGTGCTTATCCCATTGCAGAATTAAGAATGAATGCTTTTTCAAATAACAAATTAGTCGCTATACCCGACCACCTTATTATTCGAAATGTTGAAGAGATTCTAAATACAGTCAATGAGACCAACCTTCAGCAAAGTATTGCTATAGCTCGTCGTGATAAACGTATTCGTCATCGTATTGGTTATAGTTTGCATACCTTATTGCATTACAGCCAAGCGATGAAATCTTTACGTGAAACCCTGCAAGTCAGCACGTATGACAATGAACACTTATATCAATACGGCATGTAAGCTCACCAACAAAATGAATTGAACTAGATTGCACAGAACAAGATCAAATTAACGAGGAGATATTATGAATTTAAATCAAGTCACCCTTACCGTTCTTAATATGGACGAAAGTACTGAATTTTACCGTCGTTTAGGTTTTTTACACATTGTAGATACACCCCATTATGCACGGTTCGCATGCCCAGATGAGGGCGCTACTTTTTCATTAAGCTTAGCTGAGACAGACTCATTAAGTAATACACAAAATAAACTGAGCTCTGGCACAACCATCTATTTTGAGCATGAAAAATTGGATGAATGGGTAGCAACGGTCCAAAGCCGTGGTATTGAATTTGAACAATTGCCCATTTCGCAATCTTACTTATGGCGTGAAGCGATATTAACGGACCCTAGCGGCAACAAAATAAAACTCTATTGGGCTGGAGAGAATCGCTTAAATCCCCCTTGGCGAGTTGAGAAAAAATACCAAGAGTAAAAAAGACTACACTACTAATGATAGATACGTTGTTAAAACGTACAGGAGAGCACTTATGATTACTTTAGAACACATTAATTTAGTCGTTAAAGACATAGAAAAAAGCTTACAATTTTACCGTGCGGCTTTTCCACACTGGCATGTACGCGGCGGCGATAAAGGTGAATGGTCTGGAAAACCAAGAAACTGGTTACATTTTGGTGATGATTATCAATATATAGCCTTTGCTGATAATGGCGTCGGTGACAATAGAGATTTAGCGGGTCATCAAGTAGGTTTAGCGCATTTTGCTTATGTTACCAGCGATCTAAAAGGCACTATAGCGCGTATAGAAAAAGCAGGCTTTGCAATTCATAAAGACGGTACGCCTGACAAATATAGAGAGAATATCTATTTTCTTGATGCTGATGGTTACGAAGTGGAGTTTGTTCAATACCATACCGACTTGCCTGAGCTAAGAAATCGATATTAGGGGCTGTTGATCTTTCATTTTAGCCTCTGCTATAGGCTAATTTTTAAGTTAACAAGGCGAAAAGAGTGCTATGTAGTCACTCTACTTTAATGATTTTCAACACTGTTAGGTTGAAAATTAGCCATAGCCCTCCGGGTTGCCTTGAAAAAGTGTCCCTCTTTGTTGCTTCATTCGCATTTGGAACAACCAAATATTGAATGAAGCGCCTCGATTGCCATCTTTTTCAAGTGCAACAGAGTTACAAACTTAAAGATCAACAGACCCTAATGAACAACGATAAATCGCTTCAATGTTGACGAATACTGGCTGAGATAACTTTACAGTATTCATCAACATAGCTTAAACTTAGCGGGCTATCTCCCAATTTAAGGACTCTCATGGTTAAGTTTCAATGGCTATTTATTTTTCTATTTCTCTCGGGCTGTGCCACTTTAGGGGTTATGGAATTCGACAAGCTTTATGGTCCAAGCAATGTTGAAAATAGATTAGTTCAAGTTAAAGCGACTACAGCAGAAGCCATTCATTTTAATAGACAGATACAACCAATTATTGAAAACCGCTGTGTTGTTTGTCACGGCTGTTACGATGCCCCTTGCCAGTTGAAAATGGAAAGTCGCGCAGGTATTGAGCGTGGTGCTAATAAAGCAATGGTTTATAATGGTGAGCGCTTACTTACTGCAAATATTAGTGCAAGCATTACAAAATTAACTGAACTGAAACGAGATAACTTAGAGCCACTTCGCCAACAAGGCTATTTCCCAGTACTTAATGAGCGCCAGCAAACAGAGCAAGCCAATACTCAGTCCAGCTTGTTCTATCAAATGTTACAACTCAAAAAGCAACATCCTTTACCCAGTGAGCCAATACTTAATGAGAGTTTTGATGTCGCACTCGATAGAAGTCAACAATGCCCAACAATAGAAGAGTTTGCGCAATATAAGGATAAGTACCCTCTTGGTGGTATGCCTTATGCGCTACCGGCACTCTCAACAACTGAGCATGATCAATTAACTGATTGGATAGCCCGTGGTGCGATCATGCCAGATTCGGTGCCTCCCAATACTAAAGAACAACAAATGATCAACCGCTGGGAAAAGTTACTTAATGGCAGCTCTGCTAAAGAACAGTTGATTGCCCGTTATTTATTTGAACACTTATATTTAGCCAATTTATACTTCGATAAAGCACAATCTAGTTACTTTAAACTTGTTCGTTCAAGCAGCCCTAGTGGTGAAAAAGTAGCGGTGATTACTACTCGTCGTCCCTTTGACTCCCCTTATGCTGATGGCAGCACTGATGCCATTGTCGATAAACCGCAAGTGTTCTATCGATTAATTAAGCACAACGACACCATTATTGCCAAGCGCCATATGCCCTACCCGTTTGGTGAAACTAAATTGGCGCGTATTTCAGAACTTTTCTATCAAGCTGATTACCCAGTAACTACCTTGCCTGATTACCAATTAGCAAACGCCTCTAATCCCTTTAAAACCTTTCAGGCGATCCCAGATAAAGCACGCTATCAGTTTTTATTAGACCAAGCGCAGTTCTCTATTATGAACTTTATCAAAGGCCCTGTTTGTCGTGGTCAAATTGCGCTAAATGTGATTGAAGATAACTTTTGGGTATTTTTCCTCAGTCCTGATAATTTTGATCATTACCCTAGCGAACAATTCATTAAAGCCAATACAGAGTTATTACAATTACCGGCTGGCACCAGTGATAAATCCCTATCATTACTTTACTGGCGACAATATGCTAAAAGCCAGCAAGAATACGTAAAAAACAAATTAGCTTATGTTGAAGGGCTTAACTTACAGCCTAATCAGCTAAACCTTGATTTGATTTGGTCAGGCAAAGGAAACCCCAACGCCAGCCTAACCGTCTTCAGACACTTTGACAGTGCTTCTGTATTACAGGGTTTTGTCGGTCCTACGCCTAAAACAGCTTGGCTAATTAGCTACCCTTTATTAGAACGAATTCATTATTTACTAGTGGCTGGTTTTGATGTTTATGGCAATGTTAGTCATCAATTAAAAACACGTTTATATATGGATTTTTTACGGATGGAAGCAGAAAGTAATTTCATTAGTTTTTTACCTAAAGATGAACGTAAGGCAATACATGAGTATTGGTACCGTGAGACCAGTGACGACATTAAAGATTATATTTTCTCAGACGGCTTTTATCAGTTACCAGAAACAGGTATTAACTATCAAAGCAATAAGCATCAAGAAGAGCTATTTCAATTGGTTGGACAGCACACCAAAAATACCAATGTTAGCCAGTTTAACCTTTCTTCATTAGCACAAAGCAGTGCCGACAAAATCATAGCTAACTTAAGTCAGTTACCTAATGAGAGCGTTGCTCTGTTACCACAAGTGAGTTATGTGATGGTATCAAATGGCGATGACAACCAAGTCTATAGTTTGATCAATAACTCCGCACACAGTAATGTTGCCCATTTGTTTTCTGAAGAGAATCGTCGCCTACCTAAAGAAGATAATTTAGCCATTTTACGTGGTGTCGTAGGCACTTATCCCAATGCCTTTTTCAAAGTAGAACAAGCGCAGCTCAGTGAGTTTGTTAGTAACTTAAACGCGATAAAAACCGAACAAGATTACCGTAAACTTAAAGACCAATTTGCCATTCGCCGCACAAATCCTAAGTTCTGGACCTTTGCCGATGAATTACACGCTTGGTATAAAACCAATCAACCCAAATCGGCGGGTTTACTTGATTTTAATCGCTTGGAAAATCGTTAACTTGTGGTCTAAAACCCATTAGTAATACCATTTGAATTAATTTAGTAGTCAAAATTCAATGAGGATAAATTTTCAAGTTCAAGGCGCGTGATTGAGCAATAGCTGGCTATTGGGATTGAACGCAACGCGGAAATTGTAGATTGAGACCATTTGAAGATGAGAAGTCAATTAGTACAATTGGTATATACCCTGTAACAAAATACTGCCGCTTACCTCAATACTCAATGAGGTAAGCCATAGTCTTGCTAAACCCTCTTCTGATACACTGCAGAACGATTTGTAAAATAAATGTGAATTCTTAGTAACATTCCATATGAATTCACTAACATAATAGTCACTTCAACAAGCGAGACTCAAATGAAGAAACAAAGCCTTTTCTTGACCAGTATCTTGGTCACTAGCGTATTAGCCGGTTGTACTGGTAACAGTGTTGAGCAAACATCAGATAAAGTTGCTGCGGCACAAAAACAGACACAAAAAATCAGTTATCCTGTGACAAAAAAAGGTGACGTGGTTGATACCTTTTTTGGTACTGATGTTGCAGACCCATACCGATGGTTAGAAGATGATCGCAGTGAAGAAACAGGCGCTTGGGTTAAGGCAGAAAACAAAGTGACATTCGATTACTTGTCACAAATTCCATACCGTGGACAACTTAAGTCTCGTTTAGCTGAATTATGGAACTACGAAAAAATAGGCGCACCTTTTAAAAAGGGTGATTATTCCTATTTTTACAAAAATGATGGTCTGCAAAACCAATATGTCGTTTATCGTCAAAAAGAGGGCGGCACTGCTGAATTGTTTTTAGATCCAAACACCTTTAGTGAAGATGGCACCACCTCAATGGGACAGTTAAGCTTCTCAAAAGATGGCTCTATTGCCGCTTATGCTATTTCTGAAGGTGGAAGTGATTGGCGTAAAATCATCATTATTGATGTAGAAACCAAAAAAGTACTAGAGACTCCTCTGATTGATGTTAAATTCTCAGATATTTCTTGGTTTAAAAATGAAGGGTTTTATTACTCAAGTTATGACAAACCAGAAGGTAGTGAATTGTCGGCTAAGACTGACCAACATAAACTTTATTACCATGTATTAGGTCAGCCACAAAAAGAAGATAAAGTTATTTTTGGTAATACCGCTGAACAAAAGCGTCGTTATGTTGGTGGTACCGTTACCGATGATAATCGCTTCTTACTTATTTCAGGTGCAATTTCAACGTCAGGTAACGATCTTTACCTGAAAGATTTAACCAAACCAAATAGCCCATTACTCACCATTACTGATAACTTTGATGCTGATACCTACGTCATTGAAAATGAAGGCGATAAATTATTTTTAGTCACTAACTTAGGTGCACCAAATAAGAAAATAGTCACGGTAAATGCTAAAGCACCAGCCAGTAAAAACTGGACTGATTTTATTGCTGAAACAGATTATGTTTTAAGCGCTTCAACGGGTGGTGGTTTCTTCTTTACTGAGTATATGGTTGATGCCATTTCTAAAGTTTATCAATATGATTATCAAGGTAAGCAAGTACGTGAAATCAACTTGCCAGGTGTTGGTAGTGCTTCTGCCTTAGAAGGCGATAAAGACGAAAGTACTTTATATTACTCATTTAGCAACTACAAAACGCCAGGTACTATCTATAGCTACAACATAGATAAAGGTAATAGTGACGTTTACCGTAAATCTGGCGCTAAATTCGATAGCGATGCTTATGAATCAAAGCAAGTATTCTATCCTTCAAAAGATGGCACAAAAGTACCTATGATCATTACCTATAAAAAGGGTATTGAGCTTAATGGTAAAAATCCAACTATTTTGTATGGTTACGGCGGCTTCAATATTAGCTTAACCCCACGATTTAGTGTTTCACGTGCAGTATGGCTAGAACAAGGCGGTATTTATGCTGTTGCTAACTTACGTGGTGGCGGTGAATACGGTAAAACATGGCACAAAGCCGGCACTCAATTAGATAAACAAAATGTTTTTGATGACTTTATTGCTGCCGGTGAATACTTAATTAAGCAAGATTATACTTCTAGCGACTACTTGGCGATTAATGGCGGTTCTAACGGTGGTTTATTAGTAGGTGCTGTTATGACTCAGCGTCCTGATCTTATGCAAGTTGCCTTACCCGCTGTTGGTGTATTAGATATGCTTAGATACCATACCTTCACTGCTGGTGCAGGCTGGGCGTACGACTACGGTACGGCTGAGCAAAGTGAAGAAATGTTCACTTACTTAAAAGGTTATTCACCTGTTCATAATGTTAAAGCCGGTGTAAGTTATCCTGCGACTATGGTCACTACCGGTGATCATGATGACCGTGTTGTGCCAGCACATTCATTTAAGTTTGCTGCTGAATTACAAGCTAAACAAGCAGGTAACGCGCCTACATTAATTCGTATTGAAACCAATGCAGGTCACGGCGCAGGTACGCCTGTTTCTAAAACTATTGAACAGTACGCTGACATCTATGCCTTTACCTTGTTTAACATGGGTTTTACTGCATTACCGAAGTAAAATAGCGAAATAACGCGCTAGTTATTTTGGATGTTATTGGAAAAAGCTGATCTCGATCAAGTACTTGAGTAAATTACTCAGGTACTATTTCAACAAGTTCTAATGAATTCTATTTACATTTTTTAACTATCTGGAGTAATTTATGGGTTGTTGTGGTGGTTGTGGTGGCGAAGGTCACGATGAGAAAAAAGAGCAAGAACAAGCTCAAGATAAATCAACTGAACAAACTGAAGCTGCTGAAAAAGAGTAATTCACTCTCTATCATCTGTCGTTTGTAGAAATGCCGGTCAACTATCCTAGTTAGTTAATCGGCATTTTTTTGTGCAAATCTATATTAATTACTTATACCCGTCACCATTCAAAGAGCAGGATTTCAGTGGGAATTAAAATTACTTTAGGTAAGGAAGATAATTTAAGCATAGTTATTCTATGCTTTGATTATTTGACGCAGTATAAAGTCATTTAAAGCCCATCGAAGAAGCGCTTGAGCAAGATCACTTCATCGTTGCTGTGATTTATAAGGGAATAACCATTATTTCATCACAGCGCCTTGAATTGAAATTGCTCAAGCACTCTGAAACATGCATCTTGATTGGTAACGGGTATATACCAAACGAACTAATTACTTATGCTCTTTGATTAACGCGAGAAAGGGTTGTCCGTAACGGGATAACTTCACGTCTCCGATACCACTAATGCTGAGCATTTCACGCGATGTTTTTGGCTTTATACGTGCCAGTTCAGACAAGGTAGCATCATTAAAGACAATAAAAGGTGCGATATCTTCGCCATCAGCAATGGCTTTACGAAGTTCGCGTAATTTTGCAAATAACACACGGTCATAACTTTTTTGTGGGCTTTTTTCTTGCCAGTAACTGGCTTTTTGCAGACGCGGGCTTGCTAACATCAAAGGCTCTTGCGCTTTTAATACCACGCCCGACGCTTGTGTTAAGCATAAAATAGATTGTTGTTCGATATCTTGCTGTAAATAACCTAAGTGAATTAGTTGGCCAATAATTGAGAACCAGTAACCCACCGTTTTTCCTTTACCGATGCCAAAAGTAGAGACTTTATCATGCGCTAGCTGCTTAATTTTTTCAGTGAGCTCACCGCGCAAGACTGCAATAACATGATTAATATCACCTTGTTGCTCCACACGGTACACGCATGACAGTACTTTTTGTGCTTCTATGGTGCCATCAAACTGACTTGGTGGGTCTAAGCAAATATCGCAATTTCCACAGCCTTTTTCGGTATATTCGGCAAAGTAATTCAGTACCACCTGCCGACGACACGTTTGTGCATCAATAAAGGCATCCATGGCAGCAAAACGTTGCATTTCAACATTCACTCGCTGCGGATTATCGCCTTCACTAATACGTTTTTTAATACGCGCGACATCTTTCTCATCAACCAAAAATAGCGCTTCTGCATTTAAACCGTCACGACCCGCACGGCCAATCTCTTGATAATAAGACTCTAAAGTACGAGGTGGCTCAAAATGTATCACATAACGCACATTAGGTTTATTGATACCTAAACCAAAAGCAACGGTAGCGATCACTATTTGAATATTATCTTTGGTGAACCCTTCTTGTACTAGAGAACGAATTTCGTTTTCTAGTCCTGCATGGTAAGCAGCGCAGTTTATGCCACTGGCAGCTAAATACTTAGCTAGTTTTTCTACTTGCCAGCGGCTGTTACAATAAATAATACCGCTATCTTCACCCTTCTTTTTGATATAACCCAACAACTGTTTTTCGCCATTATATTTAGGCGCTAGCGTAAAACGAATATTGGGCCGGTCAAAACTATCAAGATGAATATAAGGATTTGGCAGCGCAAGTTGGTTCAAAATATCTTTACGCGTAGTCACATCTGCCGTTGCAGTTAACGCCATAACGGGCACGGTGGGAAAATTTTGTTTTAAGCACTGTAGCTTGGTGTACGCGGGTCTGAAATCATGACCCCATTGAGAAATACAGTGTGCTTCATCAATAGCAAATAAGCTCAATGGCAGTTGGTTCAAACTTTGTAAGAAGTAATAATTAGTGAGGCGCTCAGGGGCAACATACAGTAATTTAATTTCACCTCGTCCCAATCGAGCGAAAATATCACTAATTTCGCTTTGTTCCAAACTTGAATTAATAAAGGCAGCGGAGATCCCTTGCCTAGTTAAGCCATCTACTTGGTCTTTCATTAAGGCAATCAGCGGCGATACAACAACAGTAACACCGGGTAACAGTACCGCGGGTAGCTGATAGCATAAAGATTTACCACCACCGGTAGGCATTAAGACTAAGGAGTCCTGCCCTTGCAACAAGCTATTGATAATTTTAGCTTGTCCCTCACGAAAGCTCTCATAGCCAAAATAATGCTTTAAGGTATCGAGTAATAAGGCATTATTTTCTGCACTCAGTTCTGTACTGATTTCTGCACTGGTTTGGGCATTGGCAACGGAGGAATTCAAGAAGGTGTCGACTAATTTTCTTATGAGTAATGCCGCTATTTTAACTCAGCGTAGCCATGAAAACCTAGTACAGAAATTTTTTTTTATAACCCGAGTAAAATCATCGTGTTAATCAAATGAAACTGGGGGAGTACTGACAAGTTTACGCGGTGAAAAATCACCACTTAGCTTTAAATACTTGAACCGCTTCATGTCGTGTTATTATCCTCGCTCTTTTTATACCTTATAACTATGAACAAATACTCATGAGCGCATCAGCCATAAATCAACTTGAAGAAAACAGCAACCGCAATGGTGCACTAAGTGCGCTAAGTGCCTATCTGCTCTGGGGTTTTGCACCAATATATTTTAAATTACTCACCGCAATTGAGCCCGGTGAGATAATGATGCACAGAGTGATTTGGTCAACAGTCTTTTTGTTAGTGATGATTATTGTGATGAAAAAATGGTCACAGCTAGTGGCTATTTTCCAGCAGCCTAAAATATTATTGCAATTATCTTTATCGGCTAGCTTTCTTGCAGTGAATTGGTTTCTGTTCATTTGGGCAGTAAACAACAATCATTTGCTGGATGCTAGCTTAGGTTATTACATTAACCCCCTGTTTAATGTCATTCTCGGCATGATATTTTTTCATGAACGTTTGCGTCGAAACCAATTAATAGCAGTTGGTTTAGCGCTTGTTGGAGTATTGGTACAACTCATTGCTTTAGGTACTTTACCAATTATCTCACTTGCTTTAGCAAGTACCTTTGCAATTTATGGATTAATTAGAAAGAAACTCCCGATTAATTCCTTCATCGGGTTATTCATTGAATCATTGATGATGCTACCTATAGCTCTTATTTATTGGTTTTTCTTTGTCGAAAGCAGCACCAGTAATATGGCAATAAATGCCGCCAGTTTAAACTTTACCTTGATAATGGCGGGCATAGTGACAACGGCACCTCTATTGTTTTTTACTATCGCGGCTAAAAGATTAGCACTGTCGACCTTAGGTTTTTTTCAATACTTGGGGCCAAGTATTATGTTTTTGTTGGCGACGTTTTATTATCAAGAAACCATGAAAAGTGCTGAGTTAATCACCTTTGTTTTTATTTGGGCAGCGTTAGCGCTTTATAGCCTAGACTCATTTAAAAAGCGTACTTAAGCCGAAATTTATACCCATGAGACTTAGAGTATGCGAGTTTGAGGATACCTGAGTGATTCATAGGTATATGAGATTGAAAAAAAATAGCGCTTGAAAAAGCACTATTTTTTATTCACTGACTTTATAATATTCTTTGTATTAATCGGCCGAGACTATCTAATCGTCTAGTTCAGCACCAAAGACGACGATCTGATTGCGACCATTTTCTTTTGCTGCGTATAACGCATTATCGGCTTCATTCATTTGCTTAGAGAGCTCATCTTCGCTATCAAAAACCACCCCTAAACTTAACGTAATAGATATTGACGTATCGCCCGCTGGAATAGAAGACACCGCAATTTCTCGTCTAAAGTCATCTAATTTATCATGTAAATAATCAGCATCTAAGCCATGTAACAGTACGGCAAACTCTTCACCGCCCAAACGAGCGGTAAGTCCGGCGCCAAAATGTTTACGCATATAAAGTGCAATGACTTTTAATACCTGATCACCACTATCATGGCCATAGGTATCATTTACCTTCTTAAAAAAGTCGACATCTATCATAGCTAAGCAATAAGGTACTTTTTTATTGATATATTCTTTGATGCGAGACTCAGCACTACGGAAAAAAGCGCGGCGATTAGCGAGGTCGGTTAAATAATCGGTGTTAGCTGCATGCTGAATTTTAGCAATGTTATTTAAACTCTCGATATTTTGAGTAATGCGACAATAGAATTCTTCAGGGCAAAAAGGTTTACGTAAAAAGTCATCGGCGCCATTTTTTATAAAGCGCGCTGAATGAATACCATTACTCGCGCCTGAAATACCGATTACCGCTAATTGCTCACGGGTATAGACACGACGAATTTCATTGGTCAGCTCAATACCGTCCATTGCCGGCATCTCTAAATCAGTGATGACCATTTTAATATTTTTATGCTGAGCAAGTTTTTCTAAAGCCTGCACACCATTATTAGCGGTAATGACATTAAAATTACGGCGTTTTAATAACTCTACAATATGGTTTCGCGCAGAAGATGAGTCATCGACCACCAAAATGGTGTTTTTATTATTGGTTTGTTGCCAGTGTAAAACACGCTTTAAATAGAGGAAGGCTTGACTATTTTCTTTTGGAATATAATCAATAACTGGCTGTGATAATATTTTCTGGCGAGTTTCATCATCCATTTTCCCTGTCATAACGATGCTAGGAATACCATGGGATAAGACACAAGCTATCGCCTCACCATCTAGCGCATCAGGTAAGGCATAATCAATAGTCGCTGCAAAAAAATCAGTATCTGTTGATAAGATGTTTTCTACCTGCGCTAAATCAGTAGCAATGACCACCTCAAACTTTAACGAACGCGCTATCTGTTTGATAACAGTCGCTATAGGTTTACTGTCTTCTACTATTAATAATCTTTGAGACATCACGCTACCTTCTGATTTTAAGTTATACCAATCGAGCTAGTTTTTGGCTGATAGGCCCACTATGCAACAAGTCCCCAAATAAACGAGGACTCTCTCTACAGTTAAACCGCTTGTAAATTAGCGTATTCCACCACCAGCCACTTGCTACCAACATCAGCGAAATTCACTTGAATACGTGATTGAGCACCACTGCCTTCATAGTTAAGGACCACACCTTCACCAAACTTAGCATGCTTAACCTGCTGCCCCAACTTAAAACCAGTATTTTCAAAGGTTTCAAGTGTAAAGGTATTTGAAAATTTACCTACTTTACTAGGGCGCTTTACCTGAGACTGCATGCGAATTTCTTCGATACAATCTTCAGGTAATTCTCGTAAAAATCGGCTCGCTTTATGGAATTTTTCTTGTCCATATAAACGGCGACTCTCGGCGTGGCATAAATAGAGTTTGCTCATCGCTCTGGTCATGCCGACATAACACAAGCGACGTTCTTCCTCTAAACGGCCAATTTCTTCAACCGACTGTTGCGAAGGGAACATACCTTCTTCAAGACCCGCAATAAAGACCAAAGGAAACTCTAAGCCTTTAGCTGAGTGCATTGTCATCAACTGTACTGCGGCTTCAAATTCGTCTGCTTGAGATTCACCAGATTCTAATGCCGCATGGGTTAAAAATGCCGTTAATGGTGTTTGCTCTTCCACTAACTCAGGATCACTTTCAAAGGTTTGACATGCGGTGACTAGCTCATTTAAGTTTTCAATACGCTGTGCGGCACGTTCACCTTTTTCAGCCTGATACATGGCCTTTAAACCACTGTGATTGATAATAAAGTTCGCCTGCTGATCTAAATCTAAGTTAGTAGTATCATCTTCTAATTGTTCGATAAGTTGAATAAAGGCAGTGATCGTTTTAGCGCCTCTGCCCTTTAATTGCTCTGCTTTTAACATTTGCTGGCAAGCTTGCCACATTGTTACTTCCAAACCCCGTGCTGCGTCTCTCACTAATGACAAGGTTTGATTACCAATACCACGCGTAGGCGTATTGATAACACGCTCAAAGGCCGCATCATCATCACGATTATTAATAAGACGCATGTAAGCAAGCGCATCTTTTATTTCTTGTCGTTCGAAGAATCGTTGACCACCGTAAATTCGATAAGGCAATTGTCCTTGCAATAACGCTTCTTCAAGTAAGCGTGATTGTGCATTTGAGCGATACAATATGGCTATTTCATCAAGTTTACCGCCATCGTCACGCCATTGCTTTATACGGCCAGCGATAAAGCGCGCTTCATCAATTTCATTAAAAGCAGTATAAATTGAGATTTTTTCGCCCGCTTCTCCATCAGTCCACAACTCTTTACCCATGCGATTGTTGTTATTGCAGATTAATTGGTTAGCTGATTTCAAAATGTTAGCGGTTGAACGATAATTTTGCTCAAGACGAATAGTTTTCGCGTCATCATATTCTTGTAAAAAACGTTCGATATTCTCAATCTTAGCGCCACGCCAGCCATAGATTGATTGATCGTCATCACCAACAATCATCACCTTACTGCGAGCTTTGCCCAGCATAGTAAGCCAAGCATATTGAATGGCGTTGGTATCTTGAAATTCGTCGACTAGAATATGACCAAAACGTTGCTGATAATGATCTAATAGTGCTGGGTTTTTCAACCATAATTCATGGGCACGTAATAACAGCTCGGCAAAATCAACTAAACCGGCTCTGTCACAGGTTTCTTGATAGGCTTTATAAACTTTAACAAACAATTCTTCGGTAGGATCGAACTGGGCATCAATATGTTGAGGGCGCAAACCTTCATCTTTCTTACCATTGATATACCAAACAAATTGTTTAGGTGGCCATTTTTTCTCATCTAACTCTAATGAACGAACAATACGTTTAATCAAACGCAGTTGATCATCACTATCTAATACTTGAAAACTTTGCGGTAAATTAGCTTCTTGGAAATGCATTCTTAATAAACGATGCGCCAAGCCATGAAAGGTACCTATCCACATGCCGTGAGTATTACCATTGGTCACTTGTTCTACACGAGCACGCATTTCTGCCGCTGCTTTGTTGGTAAAAGTTACCGCCAAAATGCTATGCGATGAGATCCCCTCAACTTGCATTAACCAGGCGATACGTTGCACTAATACTCGAGTTTTACCACTGCCAGCGCCAGCCAAAATAAGCATATTTTGCTTTGGGGCTGCAACAACATCACGTTGCTTATCATTGAGAGAGTCGAGTAATTCTGAAACGTCCATAGGAATAACCTTTATTTAGGTGGCGAAGTTGAGGTGACGTAATTTATTGAAGTAGATATCAGTACATAAAAAGCAAAAGTATATCACCATTTAAGAGCAGGAGTGCATTTTACTGTTTATTATTACAGTACCCGCTCAATTTGGTAATCTATCAAATACTTAAGCTTTTCGAATTAGTTGTGACAGGTCGCTTACTAGGCTTAATTCAATATGAGGTATTTGCTGTAGGCTTTTACCCACACCGTATTGCGGTAACCAAGCAGTTTGGCAACCGGCATTTAATGCACCATGAATATCGGCAAAACCACAATCTCCGACATGTAATAACTGTTCAGGTAAAATATCGAGTTGCTGACAAACTAAGGAAAACATATCGGTTTCAGGTTTTTGTTTTAGCAAATGTTCACTTTCATCATGACAATTGCCTGTTTGAAAACCGGCATGATAAATATGTTGAAAATAATGATCAATGCCCAGGGCTCTGGTGTCTACATTACCATTACTGATTGAGACCAACGGAAACACTTTGCTTAAACTCGCTAAGAGTTCATGGCTTTCTTTGGGTACGGTAAAATCACTTCGTAAGTTAATGAAATAATCTAAGCCCGCTTGTGCTTCTTTTCTCGCTGCTTCTGCAGAGAGATTATGCGCCAGCAAACCTAAACGATAACTTTCAAAACGCAGTCTTACCACATCGTGAGAAATATCCTGATGTGCTTTTATCGCTTGTTGTCGATACGGTGCCCAAAAACGTCGATTAAAGACCTGCTTTGGTTCAACGAGTAGCTCAGGTAATAAAATGGCAAACTTTTCAGTAAAGTAATGCGCCATTTGCTGTTCAACCGACTGCATTATTGGTCGGTTATTATACAAGGTGTCATCTAAATCAAAACTAATGGCTTTAATCGCGGTTAAACGTCGGTAAAATTGCATAGTCTCACATAATCCTTAGAATTCTTACATTGATAACTGTTGGTGTAATAACTTGGCAACTAAGCGTTTGAACTGATTAAGTAATAAGGTATCCATACGCGGGTCGAAGTGATGAGCGTCTTCACTACCAATCGCTAAAAATCCAACGGCTTGTTCATCATGAGTTAGTTTAATCAATACTACTGAGCCTAAGCATGGCTTAGAGAAAATCAGGGTTTGTTCACTTTCTTGCAAACGACCAAAATAGTACTCGTCGTTAGTTAAGCGGTTTTGCATAACGCCAGCACAATCATTAGTCGACAAACTATGGTGAGCCACCTCGGTGTTATTTCCTGAAACTAACCACAATTTAAACGAGGATAAAGATAACAATTCTGTTGTCGCTTGATGTAAACAATCGAGTAATTCTTCCGCTGATTGACAATCCAGTAAGCGTAAATATAGATCACTATAAAGCACAAATAACTGCTCATTATGGTTAGCTACTGACATTAACTGAGTAATCTCATCTTCTAATCCATAGACTTTTTGACGCAGTTGCTGTTGTTGACGTTCCACTAAAGAAACAGTCCCACGTTGCTCATCATTGAGCCTTAAGCCAGTCATTAAGCTGTTATTGCGATTAAAAAACTCAGGGTTATCTTGTAAGTAACTTACCACTAACTCATCCGTTAATGGGATATCATCGCTATTGATAGCTTGTTGTACATCATTCATCTTGCTAGGTTCTTCTTTCATTGGATACTATTACTAATAAGGGATTGGGAAAGTAGCGGATTATATCGATATTTGACCATCAAATACGTGTGTTGCCGGTCCAGACATTTTCACTGGATGACCCGGTCCTTGCCAAAATATTCGCAATTTTCCACCTGGCAGTTCTACGGTGACTTGTTTCGCTAGTTTTTTCTGCATATAACCAATAACAACGGCTGCACAAGCACCGCTACCACATGCTAACGTTTCTGCTGCTCCACGTTCATACACTCTTAATTTAATATAATTAGGGCTAACAATTTCCATAAAACCGACATTAGCATCTTCGGGGAAACGCTCATGTACAGATAATTCTTTCCCGAGTGATTCAACATCGGCTTCTGCAACACTATCGACAGTCACTACACAATGGGGGTTACCCATTGAGACAGCACCACATAATACCGTTTCACTTTCACTACGCAGAATGTAAGTACCTTCTGTTTTTTGTGCAGTAAAAGGGATTTTTTTTGGTTCAAATTGTGGCACCGGCATAGTGACTGAAATATTACCATCACGCTCTATATGTAAGTTCATTTTACCTGTGCTGGTAGAAACTTTTATCTTATGTTTATTGCATAAACCTTTCATACGGACAAACTTTGCGAAACAGCGAGCGCCATTTCCACACTGTCCTACTTCACTACCATCGGCATTATAAATACGGTAATGAAAATCTAAATCTGGATCATAAGGAGGCTCAACCACTAATAGTTGGTCAAAGCCGACACCGAAATTTCTGTTGGCAAACTTAGTGATTTGTTCTGGCGATAAAAAAACATTTTGTGTGACATTATCAAGCACTAAAAAGTCATTACCTAAACCATGCATTTTAGAAAAATTGACTAACATTATTGTTGCTCTTTAACTTTATCTGTTGACTGGTTAGTTACTTGTTCTATTTGCTCAATTGGCTGTTGAACGGCTTGTTTTTTTTGTGATTCATCAAGCGTAGTCACTGATTGCTCTTGCGACTCAACACTTTTACTTATACTTTTCTCTTGGCTTTCATCACTTTGCGCTACCGTTTCATTTTTTGAAGTAACCGCTTGCTCAGGTGTTTGGTACAAATCACCTTTAATGCCACACGCAGATAAAAAAGTGACCGCAACGAAGGTCAGTAAAATTGATTTAAGCTTTAATTTTTGATGTAGCTTTTGATGTAAGTAATGAAGTCTATTGGTACGCATGATGGTTTTTTGCCATGAAAGTCGTTTAAATCAAGCTTTTTAGCTTAACTTAACCGCTCTGTATCTATATTTATTTTGTCTGATTGCTATTATACTCACATGCTTATCAACAATTATACTCACTTAGACAAATAATGTATTTAAAGGATAAGCAATGAACGATAGCCAATACAACTTGATCGCCGAAGCACTTCTTCTCGCTATAGAAGAGGCGATTGAAGACTCTGGTGTCGACATAGATTACGAAGGGGTTGGCGGGTTATTAACGCTGACTTTTAAAAATAACAGCAAAGTGATAATAAACAAGCAAGCACCCTTGCATGAAATATGGGTAGCAACAAAATTCAATGGCCACCATTTTGTCCTGAATAATGATAGTTGGACAGACAAACGCAGCGGTGAAGAGTTTTGGCAGTTTTTATCAAATGCCGTAAGCACGCAAGCTGAAACTGAATTAACGCTTTCAGCACAGTAATAATTATATATTTGGATAAATCGAATGAATAACACTACAGTACGAATTGCCACGCGTAAAAGCGCCCTCGCCTTATGGCAAGCAGAATATGTTAAAGCGCAACTTGAGCATTTTCATGACGGTATTAATGTTGAATTAGTGCCTATGACAACGAAAGGCGATATCATTTTAGACACGCCTTTAGCCAAAGTCGGCGGTAAAGGTTTATTTGTTAAAGAACTTGAAGTAGCAATGCTTGAAGACCGTGCTGATATTGCTGTTCATTCAATGAAAGATGTTCCTGTCGATTTTCCAGAAGGCTTAGGATTAGAAGTCATTTGTCCTCGTGAAGATCCCCGTGATGCTTTTGTTTCTAATACCATCAAATCATTAAGTGATTTACCACAAGGCTCTATTGTTGGCACCTCAAGCTTACGCCGCCAATGTCAATTAAAAGCAAGCCGCCCTGATTTAGATATTCGTGATTTACGTGGCAATGTAAATACCCGCCTAAGAAAATTAGATGAAGGTCAGTACGACGCTATTATATTAGCCGCTGCAGGCCTAATTCGCTTAAAAATGAGCGAGCGTATTGCACAGTTTATCGAACCAGAAGAAATGCTTCCTGCAAATGGCCAAGGCGCTGTTGGCATTGAATGTCGTACAGATGATGAAAAACTTAAAGCCTTATTAGCGCCATTAGAATGTGCGACTACCCGTATTCGTGTTCTTGCAGAACGTGCAATGAATAGAGCATTACAAGGCGGTTGCCAGGTTCCTATCGGTAGCTATGGTGTTATTTCTGCTGATGGTAAAAATATCCACTTACGTGGCTTAGTTGGCGCTGTCGATGGTAGTGAAATGATAGAAAGTGAAATCACCGGCCCTGTTGAAGAAGGTGAGGCGCTCGGAAATAAACTCGCGCAAGAGTTACTAAGCCGAGGTGCAGATAAAATTTTACAGCAAGTTTATTCAGAAAATGATATCAAAAACAGCTAAATCTGCCAAAAAAATGTCTCAAGTGACCCCACTTGAGACACCTATAAATGAGCAGGTTTTACTTATGCCAGTAAAACCACTTAAGGTCCTAATTACTCGACCTAAAGCTAAAGCTCAGCAACTCGCCTTGTTACTCAATCAACAAGGCATAGTTAATACCAGCCAAACCCTATTTGATTATCAAAAGAATGCTAGCGCTCACGACATAGCTACCGCGCTAGAAAACGCAGATATACTGATCTTTGTTAGTGTTGCTGCCGTTGAATTTGCTCACGCCAGCTATCCTCTACCTAACAACTTATCTCAAACCATTTTTGCTGTCGGAAATGCCACCAAAAAAGCATTACAAGCCATAGGCATGACCACCATTTTATCACCACCTCCACAGCAAGAGCACAGTGAGGGTTTACTTAAACTGCCACAATTGTCTAAAGTTATAGGTAAAAGGATAATAATCTTTCGTGGCAATGGTGGACGAGAGCACATTGCTAACAGCTTAACGCTACGTGGTGCTGAGGTTCGATATATCGAAAGTTACCAACGTGTATGGCGAACATTACCAATAATTATTGCTGAGCAATGGCGAGCACAAAAAATTAACTGTATTGTCGTTACCAGTAACGATATATTATTAGCATTACTAAAGTACCTAGCCAGTACAACAAATAGCACAGATAATTATTGGCAATCTCAATGTTTGTGGGTTGTGGTCAGTGATCGCATTGAAAAAAATGCCAAAGCCTTAGGCTTAAAACGGGTCATTAATACCCATGGCGCCAGCTCTCAAATACTCTGTAATACGTTACAAGCACTCTCTTGTTCGTAAGCCTATTTATAAAGTAAATAACGATGGAATATAGAATTATGTCGGATAATGAAGTCCCTAAAAACACACTATCGGATAATAGCGATACCGAGAAAAAACAGGACGCTACACTCCCACCTAGCAGTACTGCCAATAAAACTTCAGCTACAGAGAATGATAACGCTGATACTAAAAAAGCTACGCTTTCAAAACCTGAGCCAAAAAAATCAACGGCCAGTGCCGGAGCAAGGAAACCTTCCCCATCAAATACGCAGGAGACAGCTGACAAGCCTTCTAATAAAACGGCGATTATTGCACTAGTGATTGCCTCAGTGAGTATTTTCGCATCTATTGGTCATTATGTTTGGCAACAGCAACAAAGTAGCGCGCAACTATTAACGCTGAATCAACAAAACCAGCAAGCAATACAACAAAGCCAAGCACAGTTGAAAAGTAGCTTAACGGCAGAATTTAGCCGACAGTTACAGCAACAACATAGAACGACCAGTCAATCACAAGAGAGTGCTAAAAAAGCACACCTTGATAGTGATACTCAACTACAACAACTAACGACTCAGATAAGGCAGTTAGAGCAGCAAGTGAGCCTGCGTCAACCTAACGATTGGCTAATACATGAAGCAGAATACCTAGTTCGTGTAGCGGCGCGCACCATGTGGTTAGAGCGAGACACTAAAGCGGCTATCAATTTACTGCGTGATGCAGATAATCGCCTTAAAGAATTAGATCAACCTAAATTTTTACCCGTACGCGCATTAATTAATGAAGATATTGAAAGCTTAGCCTTGATGCCTACATTGCAAAATCAAGAAGCTATTTTGACCTTGATGGCCCTTAACAAGCAGGTGCCAACTTTAATGCTAGCTGGCGTAAACTTGACTGAAGCACTCGATCAAACGACAGAAGATCTTGCCTTATCTGATAATATCGGTGATTGGCAAGAAAACTTAGCCAAAACCTGGCATAAATTCCTCAACGACTTCATCACTGTTCGCAGAAGAACAGGTATGGTTGAGCCACTAATGGCGCCGGATCAACAACAACACTTAAAGCAAAATTTAAGTCTAAAAATACAACTGGTGCAATGGGCGGCTAGTGAGCAAAAAGAAGAAATTTATCAACAAACTCTGCTTGATATTCAGCAATGGTTAAATGAATTCTTCGATATGAACTTGCCTGTAAACAAAAGGTTCTATCAATCGATAGAACAGCTCAAGCAACAGACTATTCATTATGACTACCCAAGTGATTTACGTTCATTAGTGGCAATAAAACGTTTGCTGCAAGATTCCAAGCAAGTAACGAAACCGCAAACGTCTAAGTCAAAAAGTGTAAAAGTTGAACAAACGGAAAAACAGGTTGTTGAACAACTTGCTGAACCCTCATCAGCACCAAAAGATAGCCCTAAACCTGAAAGTGAAAAAGCGAGTGGAGGTCAGTTATGATCCGCATTATCATTGCCTTAATCATCTTTTTCAGTGTGATGGCAATAAGCCCTTTTTTAATCGATGAAAAAGGTTACATTCTTATTGCTATGGGTAACACCACCATTGAGTTAACCGTATTATCAGCTGGTATTATGTTAACGCTACTCTTTATTGCGCTAGTTATTAGTTTAAAACTATTACGCGGTGGTTTAAATATTAGCTTTGGTACCTGGAATAAGCTTGCTTTTGCCGGACAACGTCGTGGCATTGCCAACTTCAATAAGGGTCTTGCCGCGTATATGTTAGAGGATTATAGCCAAGCAGAAGCGTTATTTGCTAAAAGTGCTATTCCATCTAAAAGAAAACAAAGCGCTTACCTACTTGCTGCCTCGGCATCTGCAAAGTTAGACTTAAATAGTAATACCAATCACTATTTAGCATTACTTGAAAAAGAAACCGTTAAACTCAAAGACGTTGGTTTAGAAAGTGTCATTGTTAATATTAAATTGTTAATGAACCAAGATAAAACTGAAACCTACGCTAAAGCCCGTGCGCTAATTGATGAAAACCACAAACAAATTGGCCATGACGCCCGCTTATTGGCACTTGAAATTGATTTATGCATCATAGAGCAACGCTTTGCACAAGCCGTGCAATACATAGCAGCGGCGCGTAAAGAAAAGACAATTCTGGATGAAACGGTTCAAACGTGGGAGCAACTCGCCTATTACGGTAGCTTTAATGAAAGCATCAAACAGCATGATAGCGAAGTACTGCACGATAATTGGAATGGTCTGAGCCGTAAGGTTAAACAACGAGAAGCTGTGTTATTTGCTTACTGTAAAGTATTAACCGAAAACGAAATCACCGAGCCGTTAAATAAGTTATTAGTACCGCTTTTTAAAAAATCACCCAGTGGCGACTTTTTAAAACAAATTCGTAATTTACCTATTAAGCGCGCCGATGAGTTAATTGCGATAGTTCAGAAGCAACTCCATAAGAATATCCATAGTGCTAAATGGTTGAGTTGTTTAGGTCATTTAGCCATGAAAAGTGAACAATATTCTATGGCAGAAAAAGCTTTTGGTAGCCTATTAAAACTAGAAGATACCGAATATGGTACGCAATATGACCGTCAGGATTTACAAGCGTTTGCACAAGTCCATAGTAAACAAGGGCAATTTCAAGCGGCTGATGCCCTGTGGTCAAAAGCAAACTCTCTATAAAAACTCAGGTGCTTGTTGAGCTATTGCTACCCCAGTAAATACTCAACAAGCACCTGACTGTACTTTACAGCTTATCCTTAGGCGCTGCTTCATCACACTTCTTACATTTTAAGAGATGGCCCAGCATACCTTGACGCCCCTTTAATGAAATGACCCAAGGCCGATTCGTAAAAGGAGGATTGTGTCTAACATGTTGGAAGTGCCCACAGGCAAGTTGCGCCACCCAATGGTGTTCTTCATCTTGATGATAACCACAAATGGCTTGTTTCATTATTTGTTCACTACATTAGTACCACTGGTTTGGTATTATCACATGGACTTACTGAGAAAAGAGCACTTTAAACTGCTTAGCTTTATCTTCACCATCAAGACGAGAGAACTTCATCAACAAATCGTCTTTACCATCGCCATTTAAATCTTCAACCATCACCAGATTGCCATCTTTTGGTATTTGAGTATCATAACTAACACTACGTTTTTTAAATGATTTTTTCTTCTTATTGGTTTTTATACCTAGGTATATTTTCAACTCATCGTCATCATCCGATAAAACAAGCTCTTTCAACCCATCCCCGTTTAAGTCTGCTAACTTAACAATAGCACTACCACTTTGCCCAGAGGTTAAGCTAAAGGTGAGTTCTACCCCTTTTTTAATCGCCGGCCGGGTTGGGAATTTATCTTCTTTATTCATTTTAAAGACGTAAACATCTTGGTCAATACCACCGGTAACTAAAGCACCAATAATTTGCGATAGGCCAATATCAAAGCCCGCGAGCAATACCTCAAGTTTGTCATCATTATTAATATCAACAAACTCTAGACCTGTTAATGTGCCTTCTGCGTGAATAACGCTGTCAGCCTCTTGTGCATAGCCCAACATTCCTTGATTTTTATTACCGAGGAAAATTTCATAATCGTTCACGCGATCAAGCACACCTGAAGTTTTGGTATAGCGCACGACCATATCAGTCATACCATCAGCATTAACATCTCGCAGTTCTTCAATCTTCCTATATTCCAAATCACTTTGGTCTAATTGTTCACCGCTTTCATCACGTTTATTCCACCATTCAGTGCCACTGATTGCTTTATTGATCGTTATACTTGTTGCTTCTTTAGTAAAGTAACTCGCTCCATATTGTGAATAAACAAGCATTTCACCATCACCCACCACTAAGATATCCGTTTTATCATCAAAGTTAACATCACTAAAATATAGCTTGGTCTCGGTGTAACTTGCTCCTGCAGATAAAACACGGACACTGGGCATTATTGGCAATGTTTGTTTAGCAAACGTGTTCAACCCTTGCCCTATAAAAACATGAGTTTTATTAAAATCAGCAATGACGACGTCATCAAAAGCATCATTGTTTAAGTCTTGAATGAAGTCGCCTCGGCTAATAAAGTCCGCCTGTTCTTGAATATAGAGTGACTCTATCTTTGCCAACCGCTTAAATTTATTTGTTTGATATTGGAATAAAGAATCAGTAGAAAGGAAATAAATACTTTGTTGTTTCTCGTCCGTTTGCTTACTTAAATCAAAGCGATAAAAGGCTTTAGGCACGATGATTTTTTCCGCAACAACATATTGATTAGCCGTATGGTCTAACTGATAAATGATTAACCAACGATTACTCTGTTCATCAATAGAAAAAGTAACGAGCTCTTTCCCCTTACTTGGCAGTACATCTGCTGCAATAATTTCTTGAGTAAGTTTAAACGGTGAATTAATAACAACTTCATTAAATTCGACGGCTTTTGATTTTTTTGCTAACGCTGGTGAAGACATCACGCAACTGAGGGTAACAAGTAGGGCAAACAAGGTTTTGTTGTTCAACAGTAAAGGTTTTTTCATTGTATAAGCTTCATTTTGTGAGTTCCATATCGTAAGTCATGACTATCTTCTAAGAAATACATATTCAATACCATTCAAGATGCATGTTTCATTGGTGTTTGAGCTATTTCAATACCAGGTATAACAACGTAGTGATGTGTTTAGAACATAAAAAACAAATAGAGTTCCTTAACTAAAGGTGTTTCTAATTTCGGTTTAATCTTGCATCCTAAATGGCGACTGCTATGTATAACATAACCGAGTGCAATGGTAATAAAAAAAGCTGTTACATAATATGTAGCAGCTTTTTTCGTCATGCTTACGTTAACTAAAATCTACACAATAATATTGTCTTACCGACTGTGCCAACCTAACTATAACCGACGTAATCTGCTTGTAGTTTCTTAGCAAGCATGGCACTCATCATCGCCCTTAACGCTGCTGGTTTCACTAATTTACGCATATATCCCACATCTAAACTTCTAGCTTTATCTTCAATCCCAGGCTCCGTTGTCGCCGTGATTAATATTGCGGGTAACGAATGATGACATTGGCTACGTAAATCACTAATTAAGGTTAAGCCATCAACTTGTTTGCCTTGTGGGTCATCAGTTTGATAACCCAATTGATAATCTACCAGTAATATATCAATTTCGTTACTGTGATTAGCAAACTCTTCCAAGGCTGTTTCTCTAGAATCTGCTGCGAGGATATTACATTGCCATGCTGAAAGTAGCTCAACCATGCCACTGAGTACATCCGGATCATTATCAATACATAAAACAGTTATGTCTTTTAAAGCGACAGTAAAACTTGGGATATTAATATTACTTTGTACCAGTGGCTCAGCTTGTTCTACTTGCACAGAAAATTTACAGCCTTGCATAGTTTTCGATTGTAAACTTAACGTGTGTCCCAATAACTGCGCCAAACTTTGCGTGATGTTAAGCCCTAAACCTAATCCTCTACCCGCGTGATTATTTGGGGTATTAAGTTGGGTAAATTGCTCGAACACCACGACCTGCTTCTCAACGGGAATACCTGGCCCATTATCTAAAATTTGTATGATTACTTGATTATTAAAGACTCGGGCACCCAATAATACTTTGCCTGGGCTCGCATACCTAAAGGCATTACCAACAAGGTTTTGAATGATACGTCTTAATAAGTGCCTATCTGACTTCACCCATACTTTACTCACCGCCAAACGAAACTCTACTGACTTCTCGATCGCAAGGGCCGAAAATTCTTGCGCTAAATCTTCAAATAATTCATTCAGTGCGAATGCTTGAATATTAGCTTTGATGTTGCCACTTTCTAATCGCGCAATTTCTGCTAAATCAGCTAATAAATCGTTCGCCGCTTTGAGAGAGCGATCGATATTTTCGACTTGCCTTTGCTGATCAGTCGTTAAATTATTTTGTTCTGACAATGCTGAAGTAAATAATCTCGCAGCTTCAAGCGGCTGCATTAAGTCATGGCTACAAGCGTTTAGGTATTGACTCTTTTTCAAATGCGCTTGTTCTGCTTTCTCATGTGCCTTCGCTAGCGCTTCATTCGTTTTAGCTAACGTTAGCGTACGTTCATAGACGCGGGTTTCAAGATCAAGGTTTGCTTCTTTGAGGACTTGCTCCGCTTGTCGATATGCCGTGATATCAGAAAATAGCATGACAAAACCGCCACCAGGAAGCGGATTACCTTCAATGCGAATAGTTTGGCCACTCACTTGTTGCCGCTCCGAGCTATGCGGGCTACCTTTACGTAAAAAATCTAAACGACGCTCTACCTGTGACTCTATATCACCAGAGCCGCACAAACCTCGTTTCACGTTATGACGAATAAGGGCGGATATTGGGCTGCCCATATAGACTAATTCAGGGGGGTATTCGAATAAGTCTAAGTATTTTTTATTCCAAGCCACTAAGCGTAACTCATCATCAACAATCGAAATGCCCTCACTCGCATTCTCAATGGCACTTTGTAGTAAATGTTGAGAAAATTCTTGCTGTTGACTCGATGCATCTTCAACAAGTACCGCCAGCTCTTCTAGGGCAATATCACGACCATCTAATGCGGAAGAAAGCACTAGTCGGGCCGAAGATGAGCCCATAACCGTTGCTAAGGTATTTTCGGTATGTTGGATCAATTGTTGATTATAAATGACATTGCCCAATTCCTTTTTATCATGCGATGATAAAAAGGAATTAAAGTTAGCTTGTGCTTTTTCCAAACCAACGAAACGCGAGGCTAATAGTTCTAATTCTTGTACATCAAGCTGCCTTTTTTTCTCAACTTTTAATAACTTAGGTGACTGCCACTCTAAAAACAATGACGCTTGAACTCTCTCTTGTACGCTTTGTCTGCTGATTTGAGACAAAGCCCACATTACAATAATGTTAGCGCCTAAACTAAATAAGGTCGCCGTGGTTTTAACAGGCAAAAAGCCTTCGGCAAAAGGCGAAGCATATAGACCAAACTGAGGTAAAAAGTTAAGAGTAAGCCACAGAATAAAACCCACTAAAATCCCTGCATAAACACCCATTAAACTAGCACGACGCCAATAAAAAGCAGCGATAAGGGCTGGTGTTAATTGCGCGAAAGCGCCAAAGGCCACTTCCCCTAATGAAGAGAGTGTATCTGGTGAAGCCATGATGAAAACACCATAACCTAACAAAATAACAAACAAAGCCAATAATTTTCTAATATTTAACAATCGCTTGCGAAAGTTATCATAGTCAGTCTGTGCTACTTTTTGACGACGATAAAGCAGAGGGAAGACAATTTCATTACTCAACATGGTACTCAAAGCAATAGAAGAGATAATGACCATAGAACTTGCTGCCGAGACTGCACCTAAAAAGGCAAATAAGGTCAACCATGTTTGTTGGGTAACGTCAGGAAGAAAGAGTACGTAAGTATCAGAAGGCACCGTATTACCAAGAAGCATTTGACCAGCTAACCCCAACGGCACAGCAAAAAAGGCAAAAATTAAAATATATATAGGGAAAACTCGACGACTTAGCCAAGTATCTCTTTGATCCTTAAGCTCAACCACCATGACTTGGAATTGCCTTGGCAAAGACAAGAAAGCCGCCATAACAATCACCAACATGGCAAACATTGACGTTACATTGTCTATGGTTAATTGCTGTTCTAATAATTCATCAGCATTGGCCTGCTGCCAAATATCTGCTGGCGAGTCATACAAGACAAAACAAACGAAGATACCTACCGCTAAAAAGGCCGCTAACTTCACTAAAGATTCAAAGGCAATGGCCAGCATCACACCTGGGTGTCGCTCAGTGACATCGATATGTCTAATACCAAATAAAACGGTAAACATAGCTAGAACTAAACTAACAACTAGACCGATGTGCCAGCTATTTAAGCTTTGGTCTATTTGAAGTTGCTGAAATGAATACACCATAGCTTTAAGCTGCAGCGCGATATAAGGCATGGTGCCAACGAGCGCAACAATTGTGACCATGATAGCGAGATTGTGAGACTTACCAAATCGAGCTGCCAATAGATCAGCAATTGAGGTTAAATGAAGTTTTAAACTAACGCGAATAATACGTTGGATAAATGGCCAAGCAAAAACGAATAATAGAATGGGCCCTAAATAAATAGGTAAGTGAGACAGTAAACTGGTCGATGCTTGTCCTGTTGTTCCTAAAAAACTCCAAGAGGTACAGTAAACCCCCAAGGTCAGTGCATAAATAATGCTCTGTCCCTTTCTAGCCAACTGGTGTCGGTATCGGTCACCTAAAAAAGCAATTAAAAATAATAGGCCAATATAAGCCAAACTTAACAGCACTAATTGCCAATTAGGAAACATAAACACTCACTACTTTTGATTTATACCAAGAGGACGATAAATGACTCCAATTAGCATTATAAGAAATTACCACAATGTGGATTCCCCAATATACCTAAGGTACCAAACAATAAAAAGATTATAGTGTATTTATTTGCTAGAATAGCGTTGAACCAAGGGGTGCGCTGTCATTTAATTATTTTTAACTGATTTGTCGCTGAGAAATATACTCTTTGAACCTGGGCAGAAAATTAGTTTACTTAATTTTTTGGCATAGGGATGGTGGATATCAAGTCCATTTATATATGACTTAGTCAGAGCTACGCTAGGGAAGTTAGAACAAATAGAATTTGTGAAAGTTTAGTCATTTCTAAATCAAATAAATTCGTGCCGTTATCGCTTTCCTAACGAGCTCCCAAAGGCGAGTACCTAATAAAAGGTAAAGGCTTATATGCAGCGTTATTGATTGCGACAAGGGAATAACCATTCTCTGCAATCAATGCCTTGCCTAATAAGCCTTTTAATTCTCGCTGAGTAGTTAATATATTAATGGACTTGGTATTGTAGATAAATCTAAAAAATTCATCAAAATTATCCTCCTTGCACACGCTCCTACTTTTTTTTGATGAGATTTTATGACGTTCTCCAAATCTGCTACCTGTTTAGCTATCACTGCAAGTCTATTTAACGTTACCGCTTCAGCTGAACAGCAAGCGAATAATGACACCAGCAATACCGGCAATCTTGAAACTATCACGGTCACCAGTGATTTTCGCCAGCAAAACTTACAAAATACTCCAGCTTCTTTATCGGTTTTAACCGATATTGAAATTAATCAACGAAATGCACGTCATCTCGAAGAATTAGTTGCTGTTAGCCCTAATGTTAACTTTGCCAGTGGCTCACAGCGAGCACGTTATTATCAAATTCGTGGCATTGGTGAACGTAGTCAATTTCAAGAGCCGATCAACCCCTCTGTAGGTATGATTATTGACGATATCGACTTTACTGGTATTGGCAGCATCGCTAATTTATTTGATGTGAAGCAAGCTGAAATTTTTCGAGGTCCTCAAGGCACACGTTTTGGTGCTAACGCAATTGCAGGCATGATCAATATTACCACCAATGAACCCACAGAAGATTTTGAAGGTGCTGTTCAACTGGGTGTTGGTAATTATAATTCTTACGATATGGGTGTTGCCTTATCTGGACCTGCAAGTGATACAGTGAATTATCGTCTAGCCGTCAACCAACATAACAGTGACGGTTTTACCGAAAATATCCATTTACAACGAGATGATACCAACAATCGTGATGAATTAAGCGTACGTGGCAAGTTAGCCATAGAAGCAAGTAATGATCTAACCATTGACCTTGCTGGATTCTATTTCGATTTTGATAATGGCTATGATGTATTTTCTTTAGATAACACCAGAGAAACCTATTCAGACCAACCTGGTTTTGACCAACAAGAAACAGCTGCCTTTTCAGCAAAATTTACCTATACAGGTTTTGAAAGCGCCACCCTATTAGCCATTGTCAGCCATTCAGATACAGATTTAGGCTATGGTTACGATGAAGATTGGGCCTTTGGCGAATATGAGTGGCGCAGTGATGACCCTGTTTATACTCCAGACCCATGCATTACCCCATCTGGCTGTTTAGCTGATTTTGATGGCTACTCATCTACTGACCATTATTACCGTGATAAAACCGTATTAACGACTGAGTTACGTGCGGTTTCTAACCAAGGCCAAGAAATTTTTAATGGCAGTACTGCTTGGGTTGCAGGTGTTTACTTTAAACAAGACGATGAAGACCTTTTACGCCAATACACTTATGCTAGCGGTGACTTTACTTCAATTAACGAAAGCACGAGTGTAGCGTTGTATGGTCAATTAGATACTCAAATTGCTGAAAAATGGTCGTTAATGTCAGGCTTACGCATTGAAAATCGCAGTGCTGACTATAACAATTCAGATTTATTTGATGACAGTATCGACGATACAATGGTGGGTGGTAAGTTAGTACTTAGTTACCAGCAAAATGAAGACAGTATGTGGTACGGATCAATTAACCGAGGCTATAAAGCGGGTGGGCATAATACCGATGGTACTTTACCTGAAGATTTACGTACTTTTGACCCTGAGTATTTATTGAATTATGAAATCGGCTACAAAGTTTCTTTACTCGAGAACAGTGCTTATGTTCGAACTTCGGTTTTCTATATGGATCGCGAAGACATGCAAGTTAAGAGTTCTAAAACCATAATACGTGAAGATGGTAGCTCTGAATTTATTAGCTATTTAGGTAACGCCGCTACGGGTAGTAACTATGGTGTTGAAATTGAAGGTGCTTGGTATATAAATGACTTAATAAACGTGTACGGGTCACTCGGTTTACTTGATACAGAGTTCAATGATTTTGTTAATGCTGATGGTGTTTCATTAAGCGGGCGTGAACAGGCCCATGCGCCAAATTATCAATTTAACGTCGGCATAAATGTTCAACCTACTGACCATTGGTTAATTAACTTGTCAGTTGATGGTAAAGATAGTTTTTACTTTTCCGATAGCCATGACGAGCAATCAGAAGCCGTTGCACTATTAAATGCCTCAGTCGCTTATATACAAGATAATTGGCAGATAAAGATTTGGGGTCGTAACTTAGCAAATGAAGACTACGCAAATCGTGGTTTTTACTTTGGTAATGACCCTCGTGATGGCTATACTGCAAAACAATACACGCAGCTTTCAGAGCCATTAGTCTTCGGCGCTACGCTAGATTATCAATTCTAATCACTACTGATATAAACTTGGAAGTGATTAACCTCACTTCCAAAAACTTGAGAGGTAACTTATGAAAATATCTATCGAACTGAGCTTATACCCACTAGCAGAAGAACAGTATAAAACAGAAATTTGGGCGTTTATAAAACGACTGAGAGGTGTTGAAGGTTTACAAGTGATAACCAACGGTATGAGTACGCAAGTATTTGGTGATTACGATCTTGCGGTGAACCATGTAATGGCTGAAATTAAGCACGTTCATAAAACCACAGGTGCTGCAGTTTTTGTCTGTAAATTTATTAATGGTGATCGCTCACAAGTTGAAGCAGAAAGTTAATGACGGAATTATTAAACAGTGTATCCGCCTATTTTCAACAGCTGCCATGGCTTGAGCTAGTTGCTATGGTGCTTTCAATAGCATACGTGATTCTAGCCGCTAAAGGCTCACGATGGTGTTGGCCAGCAGCCTTTATAAGTACAGCACTTTATACTGTTATCTTTTATGACGTTTTATTATTAATGGATAGCGCTTTGAACGCCTATTACCTGTTAATGGCGGTTTATGGTTATTGGCAATGGTCTAAACAATCTGATCAAAGTCAAAATGAAAGTAGCCAACTAACCATCGTTAGCTGGCAATTAAGTTGGCATATCAAGGTTTGTGCTGCCTTAGCACTACTGGCGATGGGGTTAGGTTATCTTATGGATAATTATTCTCCTGCACACTTTCCTTACTTAGATACCTTCACCACGGTTTATGCGGTATTTGCTACTTATTTAGTGGCTAACAAAGTGTTAGAAAACTGGCTTTATTGGATTGTTATTGATTTAGCTTCTATCTATTTATATCTTGAAAAAGGCTTAATTCCGACTACCGTTTTATTTATTGTTTTCGTTATTGTTGCTGGTTACGGCTATCATAAATGGTTGAAACTTTACCAAAAGTCTTCAACGAATTTACAACCTTCTGCTATAGCTAACACTAGATAGTTTAATGTCGCTTACCTCTTCACAACTTAACTCACTCAGATCCCTACCGTGTTTTGAAAAGGTAGTAGATATTTCATTGTTGATTGATGGCATGAGTCACACCTGCATTAAAGTGACGACTGCTTTACAGGTTTTTTTTGTAAAAAAATTAAATAGTGAAACCGCTGAAACAGAGGTTTTATCTAGCAAATATGCAGCTAAACATGGCCTAAGCCCAAGAATTATCTACCATGACAATACTTGGTTAGTCACTGACTATATTGTCGGTATAACACTGGATAAAACTGAACTTAGCAGTAGTCAGTGTATTGATACTGGCCTAACTCTCATGGCTAAATTACATCAGTTATTACCACAACCGAATGCTAAAGCTATTCCCTGTTTAGATACTTCTGAGTCAGTACGGCGCTTATTCACTAACCCCAACTCAAGACCATCACAACAAAAACTTTTCTTAGCAGACATCACTGAAACACTGACTTTAAAGATTGGTATCGAACAGAAGCGCTCTGATGTCACTAATATTATTTGCCATGGTGATATAAATTACAGCAATATTATTATTGATGAAACGCGACAATCTTGGTTAATAGATTTCGAATGTAGCCATTTAGCACCGGTAGATTTCGACTTATCAATGTTCATTGCTATTAATAACATTTCACCTCTCCACATAGATGAGATTGTTAATCGCTATATGTCCTTAGTACCAAGTTACAAGCCGAATAAAATATTATTAACTTACTACCTTCTTTATAGCTACTTTATAAATGGCTTATGGTATTTAGATAATACAAATGATGCAAAAATTAATAATCATTTGAGATCACTAGCTATTGAACAATGGTCAGCATTCGATAGTTTTGTGGTAAAACATCACTTAGATATACCAAAATTAATGCCATTAATAAGTTAATACTTTCCTAATCTAATTTTTCTTTCATGCAAAACATTCAACTTTACTGCAGGCACAAAAAAGCCACTTTACTAAAAGTAAAGTGGCTTTCAAAATCGGTATCTGTGTTTACTTCTACGCTTACTTTTAAGAGTAGAAGTCACTAAACCTGAGGGTATTTATCTAGTTACTAACAAAAGTAACCAAATATTAGCTATGCTTGCTAGTCGCTTGAATAACGCGTAATTGCGCTACTGCACGAGCTAATTCAGCAGCAACAGCAGCATAGTCAACATCGCCGCCATGGGCGTTCATGTTGTCTTCTGCACGTTGTTTAGCAGCAAGAGCCGCTTCTTCATCCAAGTCCGCAGCACGCGTAGCTACATCAGCTAACACGGTAACGTTATTTGGTTGAACTTCTAACATACCACCTGAAAGATAGATAACTTCTTCAGTGCCATCTGCTTTAGTGATAAGTGCCATACCAGGTTTTAGTGAGGTCAGTAAAGGTGCGTGACCAGGCATAATGCCTAATTCACCTTCACTACCTGTGATCTGTAATGATTTAATGCTACCAGAAAACAAGCTTTCTTCTGCACTTACTACATTAAGATTAACAGTTAATAATGCCATTTGACTCGACCTCTATTCATGTAATTCCCTACCGCTTTTGCTGTAGGGAATTACCAGATGATTACATCTTGTTCGCTTTCTCGATGGCTTCTTCAATACCACCAACCATGTAGAACGCTTGCTCAGGCATATCATCGTATTCACCAGCTAAAATGCCTTTAAAACCAGCAATGGTGTCTTTTAATGATACATATTTACCAGGAGAACCAGTAAATACTTCAGCAACGAAGAACGGCTGAGATAAGTAACGCTGAATCTTACGTGCACGAGATACAGTTTGCTTATCTTCTTCAGATAACTCATCCATACCTAAGATGGCGATGATATCTTTAAGTTCTTTGTAACGTTGTAATACTGTTTGAACGCCACGAGCAGTTTCATAATGTTCAGTACCAACTACTAATGGATCTAGTTGACGTGAAGATGAATCTAGTGGGTCAATCGCAGGATAAATACCTTGCGAAGCAATATCACGACTTAATACAACAGTTGCATCTAAGTGAGCAAAAGTAGTTGCAGGACTAGGGTCAGTTAAATCATCTGCTGGTACGTATACCGCTTGGATTGAAGTGATTGAACCTTTGTTAGTTGAAGTAATACGTTCTTGTAATACACCCATTTCTTCAGCAAGTGTTGGTTGATAACCAACCGCTGATGGCATACGTCCAAGAAGTGCAGAAACTTCAGTACCCGCAAGAGTATAACGATAGATATTATCAACAAAGAATAATACGTCACGACCTTCGTCACGGAATTTCTCAGCCATAGTTAAACCAGTAAAGGCAACACGTAAACGGTTTCCTGGAGGCTCGTTCATTTGGCCGTAAACTAATGATACTTTATCAAGTACATTAGAATCATTCATTTCGTGATAGAAATCGTTACCTTCACGTGTACGCTCACCAACACCAGCAAATACTGAGTAACCACTGTGCTCGATTGCGATGTTACGGATAAGTTCCATCATGTTTACTGTTTTACCAACACCAGCACCACCGAAAAGACCAACTTTACCACCCTTAGCGAATGGACAAACTAAATCGATTACTTTGATACCAGTTTCTAACAATTCGTTAGACATTGATTGTTCAGCATAAGCAGGTGCTTCACGGTGAATAGACCAACGGTCTTTTTCGCCGATAGGGCCAGCTTCATCAATTGGCTCACCCAGTACGTTCATGATGCGACCTAAAGTCTCAACACCAACTGGTACTTGGATTCCTTGACCTGTATTTACTACATTCAGACCACGACGCAAACCGTCAGATGTACCCATTGCGATAGTACGCACAACGCCGCCACCAAGCTGCTGTTGCACTTCAAGTACTAAACCTTCAAGGTCACCTTCAGTTATCTTTAATGCGTCATATACCTGAGGTACGGCATCTTGTGGAAATTCTACATCCACAACTGCGCCAATTATTTGGACGACTTTACCTGTACTCATGTTTATTCCTCTTAATTTAAGTTAGCCCAGCTTCGCTTAGGCTAACTTGTCGTTAAATTACGAAAATTGTTTCAGATTTATTCATTACTGAATTATCTGCTTACCCTACCGCAGCTGCACCAGCAACAATCTCACCCAATTCTTGAGTGATTGCCGCTTGACGCGCTTTGTTGTATACCAACTGTAGATCGTCGATTAAATCACCAGCATTATCTGTTGCGGCTTTCATCGCAACCATACGGGCAGCTTGCTCACAAGCTATGTTTTCAACAACACCTTGGTATACTTGAGATTCGATATAACGAACTAATAACTTATCTAACAATGAGTTAGCATCAGGTTCGTAGATATAATCCCAACGATGACTAATTTCTTCGTCATCTGATTTAGGTAGAGGTAACAATTGATCAATTGTCGCGTCTTGCGTCATAGTATTAACAAATTTGTTATACACAACGTATAGCTTATCAATTTCACCGTTATCATAAGCTTTAAGCATTACCGCAACACTACCAACTAAGTCAGTAAGTGAAGGGGAATCCCCTAAGCCAGATATTTGTGCAGATACTTTAGCGCCCATATTGTTGAAAAATGATGTAGCTTTTGAGCCTACAACACCAAATTCAACTTCAGCACCTGATGCTTGCTTTTCAGCAGCATCAGCAAGTACTTTCTTAAATAAGTTAATATTTAAGCCACCACACAAACCACGGTCGGTTGAGACGACAATATAGCCAACACGCTTAGTTTCACGTTCTTCCATATATGGATGACGATATTCTAAGTTACCAAGCGCAATATGACCGATCACATTTCGTATATTTGTCGCATATGGACGAGAGGCTGCCATGCCTTCCTGCGCTTTACGCATTTTACTGGCAGCTACCATTTCCATAGCGCTTGTGATCTTTTGAGTGTTTTTAACACTCGCAATCTTGGTTTTTATTTCTTTACCAACGGCCATGACTCTTCTCCGAAAAGGTTACTTAATTAAAGACTGATTACCAAGTTTGAGTAGACTTGAAATTTTCAAGTGCTGTTTTCAAACTAGCTTCGATATCTTTATTGTAATCACCCTTTTCGTTGATAGTAGCCATCAACGCAGCTTGCTCATTACTCATGTATGCATGTAGAGCTTCTTCAAAATCAACAACCTTGTTTATAGCAACGTCGTTTAAGAAACCTTTTTCAGCAGCAAATAATGATACCGCTGTTTCTGCAATTGATAATGGGCTGTACTGCTTCTGCTTCATTAATTCTGTTACGCGTTGTCCATGCTCTAATTGAGCACGAGTCGCGTCATCTAAATCAGATGCGAATTGAGCGAAAGCTGCTAATTCAGCGTATTGAGCCAATGCTAAACGAATACCACCACCAAGTTTCTTGATGATTTTAGTTTGCGCAGCACCACCAACACGAGATACTGAAATACCAGCATTAACAGCAGGACGTATGCCTGAGTTAAATAGATCTGATTGTAAGAAAATCTGACCATCGGTAATTGAGATTACGTTAGTTGGTACGAAAGCAGATACATCACCCGCTTGCGTTTCAATAATTGGTAAGGCAGTTAATGAACCTGTTTTACCTTTAACTTCACCGTTAGTGAATTTTTCAACGTATGCTTCGTTTACACGAGCAGCACGTTCTAATAAACGACTATGAAGATAGAAAACGTCACCTGGGTACGCTTCACGACCTGGCGGACGACGTAAAAGTAATGAAATTTGACGGTAAGCAACAGCTTGCTTAGACAAATCATCATATACGATTAGTGCATCTTCACCGCGATCACGGAAGTATTCACCCATTGAACAACCAGCATATGGAGCTAGGTATTGTAGTGCAGCAGCTTCAGAAGCTGAGGCAACAACAACAATAGTATTTGATAACGCGCCGTGCTCTTCTAAGCTACGTACAACGTTTGCAACGGTAGAAGCTTTCTGACCGATAGCAACATAAATACTTTTAATACCTGTGTTCTTTTGGTTGATGATAGCGTCAAGTGCAATCGCTGATTTACCGATTTGACGGTCACCAATGATTAATTCACGTTGTCCACGACCAATTGGAATCATAGCATCAATTGACTTGATACCAGTTTGAACTGGTTCGTCAACAGATTTACGATCGATAACACCTGGTGCAATAACTTCTACTGGAGAGAAGCCATCATTTTCAATTGGGCCTTTGCCATCAATTGGTTCACCTAAAGTGTTTACTACGCGGCCTAATAAACCACGACCTACTGGTACTTCTAAAATACGACCAGTACCTTTAACTTTTTGGCCTTCCGCTAAATCAGCGTAAGGGCCCATTACTACCGCACCTACCGAATCACGGTCTAGGTTTAACGCGATAGCAAAACGGCTACCAGGAAGTTCGATCATTTCACCTTGCATTACATCGGCAAGGCCATTGATACGAATGATACCATCTGTTACAGAAACGATAGTACCTTCGTTGCGAGCTTCGCTGACAACGTTAAACTGTTCAATTCTATTCTTGATCAGTTCAGCGATTTCAGTGGAATTCAGTTGCATGCTCTGTTCCCTTATCTAAGATTGTAATGTTGTTGCTAAGCGGTTCAGTTTACCTTTGATTGAACCATCTATTACCATGTCACCAGCTTTTATAACTAAACCGGAGACGATACTCGCATCAACAAAACAATTAAGCTTTACTTTACGTGCCAAGCGCTTTTCAAGCGCGGCGCTTAATGTTGTTTTTTGCTCTGCTGTTACTTCAACAGCAGAGGTTACATCCACAGAAACTTCTTGGTCAAAATCAGCTTTTAACGCTATAAATTGCTCAAGAACCTGTGGTAGCACCAACAAACGTTCGTTTATTGCCATTACTTTCAAAAAGTTTTGGCCTTGACTGTCTACTTGCTCACCACAAACATTTAAAAATAATGTTTGTGCTTGCTCTACTGAAGCACCACTAGATAAAAAACCTTTGATGGTTTCATCTTTAGCAACTTCAGCAGCAAAAGTTAACTGGACTAGCCAGCTATCTATTGCTTTAGCTTCAACAGCAAATTCGAACGCTGCTTTAGCGTAAGGACGAGCGACAGTTGTCAATTCAGACATAGCTCTTTCCTCTTAAAGTTCAGCGACGAGTTTATCTAAGATGTCGCTATGTGCAGCGGCATCAATTGAACGCTCAAGAATTTTCTCGGCACCGGCAATAGCAAGAACTGCAACTTCTTTGCGCAATTCTTCTTTAGCTCGGTTACGTTCAGTTTCAATTTCCGCATGACCGCTAGCTAAGATTCTTTCTTTCTCAACTTGTGCTTTACCTGCAGCTTCATCAACAATTTTAGCTTCATGTTTTTTAGCAGCATCAACAATAGACGCAGCTTGAACTTTAGCTTCTTTTAATTGAGCTGTAGCTTTCTCTTGAGCTAACTCAAGATCTTTAGCAGCACGGTCTGAAGCAGCAAGTCCGTCAGCAATAGTTGCTTGACGATCTTCTATAGCACCAATAATTGGTGGCCATACATACTTCATACAGAATATTACAAATACGACAAACGCAATTAATTGGCCAACTAGGGTCATATTAATATCCATTGTGCGTACCTCCTATCAATTATTCGTTTAAAAAAAAAGTGGTAAAATTAACCAATTTTAACGAATAAGATGTATAAACCAATAGCAACACCGATCATCGCGATAGCATCGATTAGACCCGCTACGATGAACATTTTAACTTGTAGTTGTGGTGCTAGTTCAGGTTGACGAGCAGCAGATTCTAAGAATTTACCACCTAAAAGACCAAAACCAATAGCAGTACCAAGAGCACCTAAACCAATTAGCAAAGCCGCTGCAATATACATTAAGCCAAAGTTTTCCATTTTTATCTCCGATTGTTTAAAGTTAAAGTTTTAAAAATTTCTGTTTTGATGAAGAAAGTTATTTACCCACTCGGGCCTGATAACCTTCTTCGACAAATTTAGTGATCTTCATGCGCTAAACTAAGATATACAATAGTTAGCATCATAAAAATAAACGCTTGTAATGGGATTACCAACAAGTGGAAAGCTGCCCATAAAAAGTGTACTGGCAATTGGAATACACCAATTGTTGCGATAAGTAAGAAAATCAACTCACCTGCATATAAGTTACCAAATAAACGTAAAGCTAGTGATAATGGTCGAGCTAGCATAGTTACCGTTTCAAGGATAAAGTTTACTGGGTATAAAGACCAGTGACCAAAAGGCTGTGTAGTAAGTTCTTTCATGAAACCACCTACGCCTTTTACTTTGATTGAATAGTAGATGATTAGGATAAATACACCTAACGCAAGACCAAAAGTAATGTTTGGATCAGCTGTTGGTACAGGTTTCATGTAGATATCACCTAAAGGCATACCTGTAACCCAATGGATTAAGTGTGGTAAAAGATCCACTGGAACCCAATCCATAGAGTTCATTAAGAGAATCCATACGAAAATGGTTAAGCTTAATGGTGCAATTAACGCGTTTTTGCCATGGAAAGTGCTTTTAACACTATCATCAACAAATCCAACAACCATTTCTACTGCACATTGCAGTTTGCCTGGTACGCCAGAAGTTGCTTTTTTAGCAACGGAACGAAAAATCGTTAAAAAGACCAAACCCAAGAATACAGACCATCCTAATGAATCCAAGTGAACAGCCCAGAAGCCCTCACCTACTTTCAAATTAGATAAATGGTGCGTAATATATTCTTGGCTGGTTAACACAGCGCCTGATGACATATTAATTTCCCAATAATTAAAGTTTAAAAAATAAAAAAGTAAATTACCGCTGCTGCTTAATAATAAACGGAGTTATTATTGGCAAAGCCATAACTAAACAAAACATGCTAAAAAATGGTAACGGGCTAATCACTACAAATTTGATTGTTAAACCAAGTAGTAACGCCATTAACGCCATTTTTTGCTTTACGCCACTAAAGAATGATTCTACAACCATCTTTGACGCTCTCGCACCAGCAAATCTAAATGCTTTGTATGCGAAAAATAAATTGGGCAGTATCCCAATTATGCCACCTAAGGCAGCTGACTTTGCGGATTCAAATCCCCAAATAAAATATGTTATCAGTGTAAAAATGAGTGTTATTAGGGTTATCAAAGCACTTTGTTGATAGGCAAATTTCCGGCCTGGCTTTGTAAGTTCATTTCTCATATTTTTTAAATTTTCTTATACGACGTTATTCGTATGACACACTGATTTTTTAAAGTAAAAACTTTAACTTTAAAAAGTTTGCGCAAGTATACTTAACTTGTCTTTTTTTGCAAGATATAAGGGCAATAGACGCACTATATTTGTGCGAATATCTCATATTCACCAAAGAAATACCGTTTTATATAATTATAATTTGAAACGATCAAGATAAGCCTCTTAATAGATGTATAAGGAAGTCAAAGTTAATTAATATAGACTATTGTATTGTTTATAATTTCTTGGCTTTAAAAGGCTATTACAATAAAGCAGGTGGCCATATCCAAAATCACATGTTCATAGCTTGTTTTCAAAAGATATCAATAATTCAAGAAACTAGCTCAAGTGAAGTGATTATCGTATTATATTTTTGGAATCGATCACTGTTTTCACAGTGAATATCTAACTTCTTACGTTAATAACTTTATGACCTAACAGTAATATTCCGTTCTCTGAATACTTAACTCCCGGAGAACAAGATCACATAGCCAGAGTTATGGCCTGTTTACAATAAAGTTTAACAATGTCTTATGCTCACAAGGACTTCATCTTTTAAATCCCAGACAGCAAAAAGCCCGACTCTTTCAAATCGGGCTTCTCTAAATATAATGTAGCAATGTCCTGCACTCACATGTGCTTAACGAACCTAAGTCACACTGCCCTCGGCGCAAGGATGTTTTACTTCTCTATTATTGGCATTATTCAAATGCCAGAAAGCAAAAAACCCGTAGCGTAAA
>NZ_PJBA01000004.1:0-372510 GCF_002836245.1 Colwellia sp. Bg11-28 | reverse complement strand
TCAAGATAAATCAAGAAGTAGATGAGAGTCGCATTCGCTCTTCACCTTAGCTACATTAAGTAGCGTTGTTCGTTGCTATTGCCCCGAACTGGATGCGTATAATACGCTTCCAAGTTTTGATGTCAACGTTTAATTTAATTTAATTTTAAAACTTATTTTCTAATTAAAAACTTCACGTTAAGTTAACTAATCGACCTTAATAAGGTAATAGGTAACTTATCAAAACGTCCTCTTGGTTAAGGTTTTTGCCTGAACCCCTTGGAACTGGAGCGCATTGTAGAGAGTTTTTAGTTTTGATCAAGTGTTTTTTCACGCAATTATCAACTTTTTGTTCGATCGATTAATTATCAAACAAAAGTATTCCCTAATGAGTCAAATCGGTCAATAAAAGCGCGTAGAAACACATTGTCTGCCTAAAATAAACGCTACATACAAAGGCCACCATCTATTTCTATGACGCGCCCAGTGAAGAATTCATTTTCGAAGATGTATTTTGCTGTGTGGGCAATTTCTTCTGCTTCACCTAAACGCCCAACGGGTTTCATTTTCTCTAACCTGTCTTTCATCTCAGGTTTCATTGCATCTGTCATTGCAGTTCGTATGACTCCTGGTGCAATAGCGCCAACACGAATACCATGTCGACCAAGCTCTCTTGCCCATGTTGTTGTCATTGCTACAACACCCGCTTTTGCAGCAGCATAATTGGTTTGACCTATATTGCCACCACGGGCAATTGAGGACATATTGATAATGACACCTGATTTACCACCTTCAATCATATGAACAGCTGCTTCTCTACCACATAAAAAAACACCTGTTAAATTGACATCAATGACAGATTGAAAGCTTTCTAACGACATTTTCTTACTGACAACACCATCTTTGGCTTTAACAAACATACCATCTCGTAATATTCCGGCATTATTAACTAAGCCATCAATACCGTTAAAGTCTTTATTAATTTGTTGGAACGTTTCTTCAACTTCAATCTCTTTGCTTACATTCGCAAGGTAATACGCTACTTTTATTCCTTCAACGCCAGCTAATTCAATTTGCTTTACGCTTTCTTGAAGTTGCTTTTCATTTAAATCGATCAGTGCGATATTCGCACCCGATTGTGCAAAGCTGGTGGCCATAGTTAAACCTAGGCCTTGACCACCACCGGTGATGACGATTGTTTTATCTTGTAATTTCATTATTATCTACTTTCTGTTTGTTAAATATATTTATGATTCTGTAGGAGTCTTCCTACCTTACACTTTGTTAGATACATTGTTAAAGAAGATTAGTAACTGTAGAAGTTTTCACTGCTGGTATTAAACCTTTAGCTATAAGCAAGCCTTTGGCTTTAATTCGAGTAATATAACTCAGGATAATTAAGTCAACTTGGCCAGCGGATGTTCTGATTCTGACCAAGTAGATTCAAAAAACCAATTAAGTACTTTACCATCAATTAACTCCACCGATGAATAACGCCATTTAGGGCTATTATCTTTATCGATTAATAAGGCTCTGACTCCCTCTAGGAACTCACCGAAATAACCACATTTCACGGCTAAATTTAGTTCCATACGAAAACAATCGGCCAATGACATGCCCTTCCCTTTGGCTAATTGCGAATAAGCTAACTGTGCACTTAAGGCGCTTCCATTTTTTAATGATTTTTGTGCGCGGCTAAGCCACTTATCTTCAGTCTCAACACTTAAAATTGCTGCTAAAACATCTGTTAACGCTTGTTTTTCAACAAACGTACTTATTAACGGTTGATGCTCTTTTAAAGGTGACATTGGCAACTTACTTGCCGAGCTTCGTTCAAACTCTTGTAACAGTTGTGAGGTTTTGTCATGATTTAATGGGATTGTCTCTCCCCAATTAATCATTTTAAGTTGGATTAGCAAATCATCTTTGTGTTGTTGCTCAACGAAATAATCGGCAAGTCGACAATATTTAGCATCTGCAGCGTTGATAGATGCTCCTGTTAACGCTAAGAACAAACCACAACCGGGTGGCATTTTATTTAAAAAGTAACTAGCACCCACATCAGGGAATAAACCAATACTGATTTCTGGCATCGCTATACGTGAATTTTCAGTTACCACTCGATGACTTCCAGCAACTAGCATACCTAGCCCACCACCCATAACAATACCGCTACCCCAAACAATAAAAGGTTTGTTAAAGGTATGAATTAAAAAATCTAATTGGTATTCTTGAGTAAAATAATCTTTAATTTCTGGTGCAAATTGACTGCCTGCATTTAAATTATCAACTGAATTTTCATTACTGCTATTACTTTTCATAGTACTGTTTTTCATAGCACTATATAGATGTACGATATCTCCGCCGGCACAAAATGCTTTCTCGCCTTCGCCTTGCAAAAATACTGCAGCGATATCTTGTTGCTGCTGCCATGTAATCAACTGTGGATAAAGCAGCGCTACCATATCGCCACTTAAAGCATTCAGTGATTTAGGAGAATTGAGGGTGATTAAGCCAACCTTTTTACCGTTGTCACAATCAAGTTCTTGAAAAATAACTACATCTGTCATGATTTTCCCTTTATTAATCCTGTTTACTTTTAAATGTCTAATGACGTATTTAGCCAAACAGGTTTACGCTTATTTAGAAAAGCGGTTACGTATTCTGATTTGTCTTCAGGGTTAAATAACTCAATAAAACCCTGAAGTGCGCTCACCACATAAGAGCATGCACTTAGTTCACGCTTTATGATGCTATTAAAAGAAAAAAGTACTCAATGATGATAATCAATGAGTACTTTTAATAGTTAAATTGAGCTATTGTGCAATCAAATGTGTAATTACAACATTTCTAATGCGATTGCTGTCGCTTCACCGCCACCAATACAAAGAGAAGCAACACCTTTTGATAAACCTTTATTCTTCAATGCATGAATAAGGGTTACCATAATGCGCGCTCCACTTGCTCCTAATGGATGACCTAAGGCACAAGCACCACCATTAACATTAACTTTATTGATATCTAAATCCATTTCTTTAACAGCAAGCATAGTGACCATAGCAAATGCTTCATTGATTTCGAATAAATCAACATCTCTTGCAGTCCAACCTGCTTTATCTAGTAATTTATTCATAGCGCCTACTGGTGCTGCGGTAAATTCTGCCGGTGCTTGTGCATGTGTAGCATGAGCTACAATTTTACAAAGTGGTGTTAAACCACGTTTTTCAGCTTCTGATAATTTCATCATCACAAGCGCTGCTGCGCCATCTGAAATTGAACTTGAATTAGCTGCGGTAATGGTGCCGTCTTTTTTGAATGCTGCGCGTAATGATGGGATCTTATCTGGACGAGCATTTCCTGGCTGTTCATCGGTATCAATAATCGTTTCTTTACGTCGATTAACTACCGTGACGGCTGCAATTTCATTTTTAAAAGCGCCCGAATCAATCGCTTGGTTTGCACGACTCAATGAACGAATCGCGAACTCATCCATCGCTTCACGAGTAAAGCTAGATTCATCGGCAGTATCTTGGGCAAAACACCCCATAGAAATTCCGTCATAGGCATTTTCTAAGCCGTCTTGCATCATATGATCTATAACTTGACCATGGCCCATGCGTAAACCTGTTCTTACTTTCGGCAAAATATATGGCGCATTACTCATGCTTTCCATACCACCAGCAACTGCAACATCGATAGATCCTGCAAGTAATGAGTCATGCGCCTGCATAGCCGCTTTCATTCCTGAGCCACATACTTTATTGATTGTGGTACACACAGTAGATAAAGATAATTCAGCAGCAATTGCTGCTTGTCTTGCTGGCGCTTGCTTTAAACCTGCAGGTAAGACACAGCCCATAATGAGTTCATCAACTTGATCATTGGCTAAATTTGCTCGAGTAATAGCGGCTTTTATTGCGGTAGCACCTAAATCTGGCGTAGTTACCGGCGACAAACAACCACCAAAACCACCCATAGGCGTTCTTACAGCGGAAACAATAACAATAGGATCTGATAATGACATTGAACTCTCCAGTTTCTAAATGATGATAAATATAAATAAATTCGAAAAAATTGATAGCTTAGCCTAACCTAACATTTAAGTTTACGTCAACGGAACTTTAGTCTTAGGTTTGGCTAACGTAGATTAGATTGCATAAGACTTGTTGATAGTAAGGAAAATTATATATTCTTTTAACCAAATAAATATAGTTGTAAAACTCTCCTTAAAACTTACCCTTTACGTTAACGTAAACTTCATATAAGATAAATCAATAAATAGTTTTCAAGATTAGATACACGAGTAGATAAATGACCCAAAAAATTAGCCAAGCAAAATACTCTATCAGTGACTTATCAAAAGAATTTGATATCACCACTCGCAGCATCCGTTTTTATGAAGATCAAGGGCTAATCTTTCCGGCACGTAAAGGACAAACAAGAGTTTACAATCAAAGGGATAAGGTTCGTCTGAAGTTAATTCTACGTGGTAAACGACTAGGATTTTCATTAGCAGAAACAGGTCGTTTGTTTGAGCTTTATGATGTTGATAAAACCAGTGCCACCCAATTAAATACCATTATGACTTTAATCAGTGATAAGAAAAAAGATTTAAAACAACAGCTTGAAGATATCAACGCGATATTAATTGAACTAGATGACTTAGAGGATAATTGTAAAACTACCCTCAAAGCACTTGAAAACGGTTAATAGCACCGTAAAGATTTATTAATAATATAAGTATAACTAAACCCATTTAATCGTTCTAACTCACCACTGCTAAGCGGGACTGAGTTTCACAAAAAGGATAAAGCATGATTTCAAAATACAGCTCACTTAACTATAACTTAGGCGAAACCGTGGATATGATCCGCGAGACTGTAAACGCTTTTGCCCGTGATGAAATTGCTCCACGCGCTGAACAAATTGATATTGATAATGAATTCCCAGCTGATTTATGGAAAAAATTTGGTGATATGGGTCTTTTAGGTATGACCGTTGAAGAAGAATATGGCGGTTCAGGTTTAGGCTATTTAGAACATATCGTTGCTATGCAAGAGATCAGCAGAGCTTCGGCATCTGTGGGTTTGAGTTATGGCGCGATGTCAAACTTATGTTTAAACCAGTTACGTAAAAATGGCTCTCATGAGCAAAAACTAAAATACTTACCAAAGCTTTGTACTGGTGAACATGTTGGTGCACTAGCAATGAGTGAGCCAAATGCCGGTTCAGATGTTGTAAGCATGAAGCTTCGCGCTGATAAAAAAGGTGATAAGTACATTCTTAATGGTAATAAAATGTGGATAACCAATGGTCCAGATGCTGATGTTTTTGTCATTTATGCCAAAACAGATACCAGTGCAGGTTCAAAAGGTATTACCGCCTTTATTGTTGAACGTGATTACCCTGGATTTTCTCGCCATCAGAAATTAGACAAGTTAGGTATGCGTGGTTCAAATACCTGTGAGTTAGTTTTTCAGGATTGTGAAGTACCAGCAGAAAACATTTTAGGTGCTGAAGGAAAAGGCGTCCGTGTATTAATGTCAGGACTAGATTACGAGCGTGTTGTTTTATCTGGTGGTTCTTTAGGCATCATGGATGCTTGTATGGATTTAGTCGTACCTTATATTCATGACAGAAAACAATTTGGCCAATCTATTGGTGAGTTTCAATTAGTACAAGGCAAAGTAGCCGATATGTACACTCAAATGAATGCAGCTAAATCTTATGCCTACATGGTTGCTCAAGCGTGTGACCGTGGTGAAACTACTCGAAAAGATTCAGCCGCTGTTATTCTTTATGCCGCTGAATTAGCGACTAAAATGGCACTTGATACCATTCAGTTACTTGGTGGTAATGGTTATATCAATGAATTCCCAGCAGGTCGTTTACTCCGTGACGCCAAATTGTATGAAATTGGTGCTGGAACCTCAGAGATTCGTCGCATGCTGATAGGTCGTGAATTATTCAACGAATCTAACTAGTCATTCATCTGGTTGCTGTACCGCCTAATTAATTCGTCAAAAGTACTCATTGATAACTTTTTTGAAAGTTATCAACTCCATGCTTTTTCCTTTTAATTAAACCCTACAGCTTAAAGTTGAATCACTACTACTTCAGTGACAAAAAAGTAACTTCTGTAATAAGTAATTAAACAAATATTGAGTTAACCAGTAATTGTTTAGTTTGCAGCGGTTTAATTCAAATACAAAGTAAAAAAGCAGAGTTGACGTTAGTCAATGAGCATTTTTAAACGCAGTAGTTGAGTTAAACCGCAATAAAATAAATGATTACTATCAAATAAAAGGCTCTCTCCCGTGGCAAAAATAATAAGTAAGATAAACACTCGCAGCCAAGAATTTCTTGATAATGCTGCTCATATGCAAACCCAAGTTGATGATTTACGAGAAAAACTCGGTGAAATAAAACTTGGCGGTGGCGAACGATCTCGAGAGCGACATATCGGACGTGGTAAGTTATTACCAAGAGATAGAGTTAATGCTTTACTAGACGATGGCTCAGCATTTTTAGAGTTCTCGCAACTTGCCGCTTACCAGGTTTATGATGATAACGTACCTAGTGCCGGTATTATCACAGGTATAGGCCGAGTGGCTGGACAAGAGTGTGTAATTGTTGCCAATGATGCCACGGTTAAAGGGGGTACTTATTACCCACTCACAGTAAAGAAACATCTTCGCGCACAATCTATTGCAAAAGAAAACAACCTACCTTGTATTTATTTAGTCGACTCTGGTGGCGCAAACTTACCAAACCAAGATGATGTGTTTCCAGATAAAGAGCACTTTGGTCGAATTTTCTTTAACCAAGCGAATATGTCAGCCAATAACATTCCTCAAATTGCTGTTGTTATGGGCTCTTGTACTGCGGGTGGTGCATATGTTCCTGCAATGGCTGATGAGTCAATTATTGTTAAAGAGCAAGGCACTATATTCCTAGCGGGACCTCCACTAGTTAAAGCAGCGACAGGTGAAGTTGTGAGCGCTGAAGATCTTGGTGGTGCGGATGTACATTGTCGTACTTCAGGTGTTACCGATCATTATGCACAAAACGATCACCATGCTCTTGAAATAGCACGTTCTGCTGTTAAAAACTTAAACCGAGTAAAACCGGTAACAATAGATTTCAAACAAGTTGTTGAACCCGAATATCCAACTGACGATATTTACGGCATTATTCCTAAAGATACCCGTCAGCCTTATGATATACGTGAAGTTATTGCTCGTATTGTTGATGGCAGTGAATTCGACGAATTTAAAGCCCTTTATGGCAATACCTTAGTTTGTGGTTTTGCCAATATTTATGGCTATCCTGTTGGTATTGTCGCAAATAATGGGGTGTTATTTGGTGAGTCTGCTGAAAAAGGTGCACATTTTATTCAACTATGTGCACAACGAAAAATTCCTCTAGTATTCCTACAAAACATCACTGGCTTCATGGTGGGTAAGCAGTACGAATCAGGCGGTATAGCTAAACATGGTGCCAAAATGGTTACCGCTGTAGCTACGGCACAAGTACCTAAGTTTACCATTTTAATTGGTGGTAGTTTTGGCGCAGGAAACTATGGCATGTGTGGTCGAGCTTATGATCCACGCTTCTTATTTATGTGGCCAAATTCACGTATATCTGTGATGGGTGGTGAGCAAGCCGCTGGCGTTATGGCGCAAGTAACACGTGATAAAAAAGAAAAACTCGGTGAAAGCTGGAGCGAAGCCGAAGAGCAAAGCTTTAAACAACCTATCATCGATAACTATGAACACCAAGGTCATCCTTATTACGCCTCGGCGCGTTTATGGGATGATGGCATTATCGACCCTGCTGACACTAGACAAGTTTTAGGTTTAGCTATTTCAGCCTCATTAAACAAAACAATTGAAGAGACCAAGTTTGGCATCTTCCGTATGTAACCGTACAGAATAAAGGTAGAGCGTACTTATTATGAATACCAATAACGACAAGGTTTTGTTAGAAGTTAATGAGCAAGGTATTGCCACAGTTACTTTGAACAATCCTGATAAACACAATGCTTTTGACGATGCCATCATTAAACAGCTAACTGAGATTTTTAACGACATCAGTAAACGCGATGACATTAGCGTTATGATTTTAGCCTCAAACGGCAAGAGTTTTAGTGCCGGTGCTGACTTAGGTTGGATGAAGCGCATGGCAAGTTATTCGTATGAAGATAACTTGAAAGATGCCAACGCTTTAGCGCAAATGTTAAAAGCGTTAAACTTTTTGCCACAAACAACTATTGCCAAAATTCAAGGCGCCGCTTTTGGCGGTGCTGTTGGTTTAGCGAGCTGTTGTGACATTGTTATCGCGAGCACCAAAGCAAGCTTTTGTTTAAGTGAAGTTAAATTGGGCTTAATACCCGCAACTATCAGCCCTTATGTAGTAGATGCCATTGGTTTAAAAGCGAGTCGCCGTTACTTTCAAACTGCCGAACGTTTTTTTAGCGATAAAGCACAGTCACTTGGTTTAGTAGATGAAGTCGTCTCGCCTGAGCTGCTAACTGATGAAGTCAATAGTATGGTCGCCAAGTTATTAGTTAATGGTAGTCAAGCGAGACGACAGGCAAAAAAACTTAGCCAAGATGTCGCCTTTCAACCAATTGATGAAAACTTACTCAGAGACACTAGTGAGCGTATAGCAGCTATTCGCGTATCAACTGAAGGACAAGAAGGTTTAACCGCCTTTTTTGAAAAACGAGCGCCTAATTGGTAAGAGTAAGCGTCAAGTTCTCAGTTGCTAGTGATATTAAGTGATACTAAAAGAATAAAAGGATAAAAAAATGTTCAGTAAAATTTTAATTGCCAACCGTGGTGAAATTGCCTGCCGCATTATTAAAACAGCCAAGAAAATGGGTGTATTAACCGTTGCCGTTTATTCAGATGCCGATAAAGATGCTTTGCATGTTCATATGGCCGATGAAGCCGTTTACATAGGCCCTTCGCCATCACGCGAAAGTTACTTGTTAGGTGATAAAGTTATCGCTGCCGCCAAAAAGACAGGCGCTCAAGCAATTCATCCTGGTTACGGATTTTTGTCTGAAAATGCTGGTTTTTGTCGTAACTGTGCCGCTGAGAACATCACTTTTATCGGCCCTCCTGTCGCCGCCATTGAAGCGATGGGTTCAAAGTCTGCCGCTAAAAACATTATGGAAAAAGCCGATGTGCCATTAGTGCCCGGCTATCATGGTGACGATCAGTCACGTGATATTATCAAAAAAGCCGCTGACGACATGGGCTATCCGGTACTACTAAAAGCCACAGCAGGTGGTGGTGGTAAAGGCATGCGCCAAGTGTGGAGCGAAGCAGAATTCGATGAAGGTTTAGCCGCTGCAAAACGTGAAGCGATGTCATCATTTGGTGACGACACTATGTTGGTTGAAAAATACCTAACACAGCCTCGCCATGTTGAGATCCAGGTATTTTGTGATAATCATGAAAATGCTGTTTATTTATTTGAACGTGATTGTTCAGTACAGCGTCGCCATCAAAAAGTCATTGAAGAAGCCCCTGCTTTTAGCATGAGCGAAGAATTACGCGCTCAAATGGGCGAATCAGCAATTAAATCTGCTCAGGCGATAGGCTATCAAGGTGCAGGTACCGTTGAATTTTTACTTGATATCGACGGCTCTTTCTATTTTATGGAAATGAACACCCGCTTACAGGTTGAACACCCAGTTACTGAAATGATCAGTGGACAAGATTTAGTTGAATGGCAATTACGTGTAGCCGCTGGTGAATTACTGCCTAAAACACAAGAGCAACTTGTGCTCAATGGTCATGCTTTTGAAGCGCGAATTTATGCAGAAGATGCTAATAACGACTTTTTACCTGCAACAGGAAAGTTAAGTTTATTAAAAACACCTATTGAGAGCGAACATGTTCGTATAGATACCGGTGTTCGTCAGGGCGATGACGTCAGTGTCTATTATGATCCTATGATTGCTAAATTAATTGTATGGGATGAAAATCGTGAAAAGGCACTACAGCGCTTAGCAAAAGCATTGAGTGAGTACCGTATTAATGGTGTCACGACTAATATTGATTTTCTTTATAATTTAGCAACATCTGCTCCTTTTAAAGCCGCAGATATTGATACAGGTTTCATTGAAAAAAATCATGACCTGATTTTTCATAACGACGAAAAACCATTAGTCAATGAATTGCCTATAGCCGCTTTATTCCTTGTTCTATCTAAAGAAAGCAAGGCAAAACAGCAAGCGCAGCAAAGTAACGACCCACATTCTCCTTGGTACAATGCCAATGCATGGCGCCTAAATGAAGCTAATTTACATACGTTAGTGCTAGCGCACAATGATACCGAGCACACGGTGACAGTTGAACAAAAGCGTCAGGGTAATGATGCCTATTATTCAATTAATATCAATGGTGAAAAGTTTGATTGTCAAGGCGAAATTTTAACTACGCCACACAATGATGACACTATCGTAGCGACTGTTAACGGACATCGTAGCCAAACAACCTTTAATCATTTTGAAAATAACATAAGTCTATATAGGACTAATGGCGTATTTAACTTTACTCATATTCTGCCAGACTGTGGTCAGCATAACGAAGATGATAATCATGGCGGTTTAATCGCGCCAATGAACGGCACTATGGTGAGTGTTTTGGTTAAATCTGGCGAACAGGTTAGTAAAGACCAACCTTTATTGATCATGGAAGCGATGAAAATGGAACATACTATCAAAGCGCCAAGCAACGGTACTATTGATGAGATATTTTTCCAAGTCGGCGACATGGTAGATGGCGGTGCTGAGTTATTAGCGTTCACGGAACAAGAAAGTAGCAGTGAAGAGTCGGAGTAATCATGTTATCAAGCAAATTACCACAGCAGGTTAAAGTTGTTGAAGTTGGTCCTAGAGATGGTCTGCAAAATGAAGCAACGCCCATTGGTGCTAGCGATAAAATTCAGCTGATAGAAAAACTCAGCGATGCTGGCGTTAGTTATATTGAAAGTGGCAGCTTTGTTTCACCTAAATGGGTGCCACAAATGGCAACCTCTACTGAAGTGTTTGAAAAACTCAATCGCAATCAGAAGGTAACCTATGCAGCATTAACACCTAATATGCGTGGTTTTGAAGCAGCAATGGCAGTCAATGCTAATGAAGTCGCTATCTTTGGCGCTGCTTCAGAAAGCTTTAGCCAAAAAAACATAAACTGCTCTATTGAAGAGAGTCTTGAGCGCTTTGCACCTATTATGGAAGCGGCTAAAAAAGCGAATATCAAAGTCCGTGGTTATGTTTCTTGTGTATTGGGTTGTCCTTATGAAGGTGATATAGATCCAGAGCAAGTCGCTTTAGTCGCAGAAAAACTCTTTGCTATGGGTTGTTATGAAATTTCATTAGGTGACACTGTAGGTGTCGGTAATCCAGCAAGCGTAACAAAGATGATACAAGCCGTTAGTGCCCGTGTACCAACAGATAAACTAGCGGTTCACTTTCATGATACTTATGGGCAAGCGTTAACTAATATTTACGCTGCATTACAAATGGGTGTCAAGGTAGTCGATAGTGCTATTGCTGGTTTAGGCGGTTGTCCTTATGCTAAAGGAGCTTCAGGTAATGTAGCGACTGAAGATGTAGTTTACATGCTTAATGGTTTAGGTATAGCGACAAACATCGATTTCAAAAAGTTACTGCAAGCAGGTTGGTTTATTAGTGATAAGTTAGGTAAAGCACCTATATCTAAAGTATCAAATGCTTATTTAGCACAAGAGAAAGTTTCAGAAGAATAGCAATTTCTTCGCACAGAGAGAATGAAGGTAAAGCAGATTAATATAATGATGAATTATTTTATTTATTCTTTCTCTCTGTTAAATATATATAAAATATCAAACCAAATGAGGAGAATAAAATGGCAGGATTCGACAAAGTAGTGTCAAGCTATGAGGAAGCCATGGCTGGGCTAACAGATAACATGACCATTATCGCAGGTGGTTTTGGTTTATGTGGTATCCCTGAAAACTTAATCAGTGAAATCAAGCGCAAAGGGACTAAAGGTTTGACCTTAGTTTCAAATAATTGTGGTGTTGATGATTTTGGCTTAGGTGTTTTATTAGCTGATCGACAAATAAAAAAAATTGTTGCCTCTTATGTGGGTGAGAATGCTGAATTTGAACGCCAAATGATGGCGGGAGAACTCGAAGTTGAATTAACACCACAAGGTACGCTTGCAGAAAAGATGCGTGCTGGTGGTGCAGGTATTCCAGCTTTTTACACGGCAACAGGTGTTGGTACGCCTGTAGCTGAGGGCAAAGATGAACGAACATTTAATGGCCGTGAGTATATTTTAGAAGAAGCTATTACCGGTGATTTTGCGATTGTCAAAGCATGGAAAGCCGATAGATACGGTAATTTAGTTTTTAGAAAAACGGCTCGAAACTTTAACCCTATGGCAGCAACTGCTGGCAAGATTACCGTTGTTGAAGTAGAAGAAATAGTTGAAGTGGGTGAGTTAGATCCAGACCAAATCCATACACCTGGTATTTATGTTGATCGCTTAATTCAAGGCACTTTCGAAAAACGCATTGAACAACGTACTGTTCGTCCATCTTCAGCACAAGGAGCAAAATAATGGCGTTATCAAGAGAACAAATAGCTCAACGTGTTGCCCAAGAACTAAAAGATGGTTATTACGTTAATTTAGGCATAGGTATCCCTACCCTAGTTGCAAACTATGTTCCGCAAGATATTGAAGTGATGTTGCAATCAGAAAATGGTTTACTTGGCATGGGGCAATTTCCAACGGAAGAAGAAATTGACGCCGATCTAATTAATGCCGGTAAGCAAACTGTCACTATGGCAACTGGCGCATCTGTCTTTGACTCTGCAGAGTCTTTTGCGATGATACGAGGTGGCCATGTAGATTTAACTGTTCTGGGCGCCTTTGAAGTCGATGTTAACGGTAATATTGCTTCCTATATGATACCCGGTAAATTGATCAAGGGCATGGGCGGCGCAATGGACTTAGTGGCTGGGGCAGATAATATTATCGTTACCATGACACATGCTTCTAAGCATGGTGTTTCAAAACTACTTAAAAGCTGTTCTTTGCCATTAACGGGTAAAGGTTGCATTAAGAAAGTATTAACTGATTTAGCGTTTATTGAAATTAAAGAAGGTAAGTTTCATTTGCTTGAACGTGCCCCTGGTGTTTCTATTGAAGAAATAATTAAGTTAACTGAAGGCGAACTTGTTGTGACTGGTGACATACCAGAGATGAAGTTTTAATTCTATAGTACTTTGTAACTAAGAAAGACCTTATTTCGTAGTAAAAGCAAAGAGATACCTTTCTCTGAAACATTCAAATAAAGGTAATAGTTATCAAACTATTACCTTTATTCTTTACATGTTTAGTCTCGTATTATTTCCATTCTCATTTTCACTAACTGTTCTCTCGCGCCCATTTAGCTTGCACTTTGGTAACAATTACGTGATACTTATTTTTGACAAAGAAAAGGCAAAGCACGCGAAAACGTGTTACGCAAAACCACCGGTCTAAGGGTAAAGTTTAATTATTTATCTATGACAGCGGAGTCACCTCGTTAACAGGTACATCCCGTGGTTTTTTCTTTTATTAACTCCATTATTAAGGTTTATAAAATGAAAAAATTATTAATAGCTTCCACCATCACAGTTTTAACATTAGCGTCTGCTGTAACAACACCAAAGGCACAAGCTGCTGACATTGCGACAAGTATATGTGAGTACGTAGCGGCCGATGACAAGAAACGCATGCGTTCATTTTTAAAGACAAATAAACTTAAGATTCGTCGTATCTTCGACAATATTCAGTGTAATGGTAAGAACTTATTAGAGTTTGCATCAACCTCTGGCTCAGTAAAAACTGGTTCTTTGATGATTTCAAAATTACCAAAGAAAGTAGTTTCGGCTAACCTAGAGATGCTTCAAACTGGATCGCAACCATTGATAGACGCTGCCAACGCTCGCGTTAGCAGTTAAAAATTATTTAAAGTAGATGTTAATACCTTTTAGCAATAAAAACGGATGAGTAAAAGCTATACTATTTAATAATTCTATGTCATTTTAAAAAATCCAGCTTTGCTGGTTTTTTTTTGTCCTAAATAAAGTAATTAATGAGTTAAGTAGCTAGCGAAGTAAATCAAAAGCACATACACTTAAGTCATTGAAGTCGAGTAATAAATAGATACAATTCTGACGGTTTAAAAATAAAAAAATCATTCTCTATGACACTAAAAAGAAACTATCTGAATAATAAAAACGCTCTGGTGCTAACTGGTGGTGGTGCCCGTGCAGCCTATCAAGTTGGTGTTTTGTCCGCCATTTCAAAGTTCATCCCTAGAAACCATGGTATCCCCTTTTCAATCCTTTCAGGTACTTCTGCTGGAGCTATCAATACCACCTCATTAGCTTGTTATGCATCCTGTTTTCAATTAGGGGTAAAGAAACTGGAATGGGCCTGGAAAAACTTCAATATATCAAGTATCTACCATAGTAGTCCGATCAACGTATTTAGTCATATAAGCCAAGGTATGCTCGCTAGTTTCCAAGCTGATTATGCGAATAAAAATCCTCGTAGTTTACTTAACAACGCCCCTCTTAGAGCATTACTTAACCAAATCCTCGACTTTAATCGCATTGATAATAATATAGCGCGCGGATACTTATCAGCCGTATCAATTACAGCATCAAGTTATAGCAATGGTGACTCTATTAGCTTTTATCAATCCGATGGTTTAGCACTACCTTGGTCTCGCGTTAAAAGACGTGGAGAATTATGCCAGTTAAATACAGAACACTTAATGGCTTCAGCTGCAATTCCAATGGTTTTTCCTTCGGTTAAAATTAAGAACCAACACTTTGGAGATGGTTCAGTACATCAACTTTCTCCATTGAGTCCAGCGATACATTTAGGCGCAAAAAAAATATTTGTGATTGGAGTAGATCAGCCAAAGGAGCCTATGCATACAAGAGAAAACACACCACATCCGCCAAGCTCGGCAACTATTGCGGGTCATCTACTCGATTCCATTTTTTCAGATACCATGCATAGCGATCTTGAACGCATGGCACGAATAAACGAAACGCTTAAATTGATTTCAGCTCAAAATAGAAAAGAAAACGAAGGATTACAGCACATAGATAGTTTTGTTATTAATCCTAGTCATGATTTTAATGAGATTGCTGCTCAGTATTATTATGACCTACCTTTATCTATTCGCTTGTTATTGCGTAGCGCAGGCATAGGAAATGATTCTGAGTCGAGTATTATCAGTTATTTATTATTTGAGAAAAATTTTTGTGGTGAATTAATAAGGTTAGGTTTTGCTGATGCCATGGAGCAAGAACAGGCCATTAGAAGTTTTCTTGATATATGACCATCCTTGATAGATTGTGGAGTGGAGGTTTAACTATTAGCCTAAGAGCATCACCTTAGGGCCTATCTTTTTTAAACAACTCACTTTAGAGCTAACCATTTTAAGAGCAACTCTCACTTATTAAAAGATAGCGCTCTTATTCAGAATATAGTGTCTTTGCAAAGGAAAGCCCTAATTATTCTATTAAAAAACTACTTACCCTCTTGTACATAATGATCTGCTTTTTCAACTCCCCTAGGCTTTCCGCGAATAATCAATGTATCTTGTGCTTGTAAGACAGTGTCTTTCCCAGGTGATTCACATTCAATATCACCTCGGCGTAAAGCAACAACGTTCACTCGCATTTTACCGAGATTTAATGATTCAATGCTTTTACCACAACTAAAAGAATTATCATTTATTAAAATAGCGTGAGCAAATTCAATTCTATCTATAGCTTGTGGGCTCATATCAGTGTGCTCTCCCTGAAAGAAGCCGTGTAAATGGTTATAGTGGTTTTTACGCTCTCTTTGCACACGGCGCATAATGCGAGAAAATGGCACGCCCGTAAGCGATAGCACTTGCGAAACTAACATTAAACTACCCTCTAAGCTTTCCGGTACAACCTCATTAGCGCCCGCAGCTTGTAAAGCATCAAGTTGGTCATCATTACGAGTTCTTACCAGAATAGGAACTTTTTCATTCATACTTCTAACTTTTTGAATCACCTCAAGTGATTGCTTATCATCACCAAAAGCAATGACAACTAACTTAGCTTCAGATAAGTGAGCCGCATTAAGAACTTCAGTTTGCCTAGATGAACCAAAGAGTACTTTCTCACCTGCTTCTCTCGCTTTTTGAGTGCGAAGTGGATCAACATCAATGGCAACAAAATCAATTTCGTCTTGTTTTAAAAATCGACTGACTGTCTGCCCTACTCGGCCAAAACCGCAGATGACAACATGATTCTCTAAAACTTTATTTTCAGGTAATTGTGATAAATCAAGCGATTCTGGTGATTTTTCTTGACTCAAAAATAGTGCCCAAGATCTGGCGTTGTTGATCATAAAAGGAGTAATCGCCATACTGATAACACCTGCGCCAAGCAGCATTGAAGCAACATCTAGTGGCAATATTTGACTTTGGTTTGCTAACGCTATTAGTACAAAACCAAACTCCCCCATTTGCGCCAGCATTAAACCCGATGCCCAAGCATCTTTACTTGATTCTCCCGCTTTAACCGCAAGGATTTTGATTACCATAATTTTGACTAGCATAAAACAGAGCATCAAGCCTAATAAACTAAATGGTGATGATATTAATAAACTCACGTCGAGTTTCATACCAACAGTGATAAAAAATAAGCCGAGTAAAATATCTCGATAAGGCCGAATATCGGCTTCAAGTTGATGCTTATACTCACTCTCACTTAACATCATACCAGCAAGAAAAGCACCTAATGCCATTGATAAACCGAACCATTGGGTGAAAGCTGCGGCTAATAAAGTCACTAATAATGTGGTTAATACAAAGAGTTCATCAGTACGTACTTGCGCAATAATGTTAAATACTTTTGGGAGCAACCACTTACCAATTAATAATAATAATGCGACAACCACGACCCCTTTCACCATAGCTAGCATTAACGCCCAGACCATAGAACTTTGGCTATCCATAGCCAACATAGGAATAATGATTAATAACGGCACAACAGCGACATCTTGAAACAGTAAAATAGCGACCGATAACTGCCCCGATTTTCGTTTCATGGCACCCGTTTCACTCAGTTGCCTGATAACAATAGCGGTAGAAGAGAGTGCGAGTATACTACCAACAACAAAAGCTTCAGAAAAACTTAAACCAAAAAACAGTCCCGCAATTATAAAGACAAGTAGCGAAATACCGACTTGTAAGCTACCAACAGAGACCACTAAATGGCGCATCGCCATTAATCGCGGTAATGAGAATTCTAGCCCTAAAGTAAAGAGTAAAAATACAATACCCAACTCGGCAAAGTGATCATAATCAACTTGGTCCTGAACTAGATTTAAACCGTGTTGACCAACAAGCATGCCTGCAACTAAGTAAGCTAAAATCGCCGGTAAATTTAGCCGACGAAATAGCCATACCACAAATACAGCACAGGTTAATATCGCAAGTATTTCAAAATAACCGCTCACATAACTTCCTTTCGTTTGCTTTGATAATTTTTAGAGGTGGTCAATAACAGAACTAAGATTTAGGCTTATTTGCCAAGCGGCAAAATATTGCCGCCAACATTATGACTCAAGAGAAAAACTGATAATCTATTCATAGTTTACCTAGCCTTAAAGTATATTAACAACAAAAATAAATCACATTGCACTCAATGAATATATTTCATTTAAAATTAGTAACATTAACCTGAAAACAAACAAATTATAACTAAGTGGTACGTTTATTGCTTTTATCTTAATAGTTAAAAAATAGCGTCAAAATATGCTCTTAGAGCGATCATATTTATCAATTGACGTTATAAGATAAAGTTAATGAGGTTGTTGTATGCAAACACTAAACGTACTTGATAATAGGTTTTCTCCCTTTAATACCTATAGTACATTAAGCACTGATGCACTTGTTGCTGAAACTTTTACTAATACTATTTTTGATAAACGTCAGATCCTAGCGCTGATGACGCAGCTACAAACTACACTTGATATTGATGAACTATTAAGTATTTTTGCGGTAGAAGCTACCAGATATGTTGATTTTTCTGGGCTGTACTTTAAAAGTCAGAATTTGAATACTGTACTTTTTGGCAGCAGAAAAGCTAAAAAAGAACAATGTTTTGAATTAAAGATTGAAGATAATTTTATTGGTACACTCAGCTATGGTATCAATAGCCCTATCAGCTTAACTAACTTTAAAGTGTTAGAACAACTTCACCTATGCCTGTTACACCCGATTAAAAATGCCATTGCGTATCATACAGCAATGCAACTTGCTATGCAGGACGGTTTAACTGGATTAGGTAATCGCCGATATTTTGACGAACAATTAAAACGTTCAATGCATAACGCTAACCGACATCATAGCTTGGTTGGTTTAGTCTTAGGTGACTTAAATAAATTTAAGGCTATAAATGATACTCATGGCCACATTGCTGGAGATACCGTCTTACAAGAGTTTGCCAATGTACTACGCTTATGTACTCGTGACTCAGATAGCTTATTTAGATTTGGTGGTGATGAATTTGCCATAATCGTCGAAAATGCTAACGATAGTGCTTTAGCTATCATTGAAAACCGAATAAACCTAGCTTTAGCTAGTAATGTACAATTAAATAAATACCAACTAGGTTGCAGTATAGGTTCAACGTTTATGAACAGAGCCGATAATGAACTCAGCTTTTTTGAGCGTGCAGACGAAATACTTTACCGTCGTAAGATGCAAGTATCTTCGCACTTAAGTGTTGTCTAGGCTTCTATAGTTCGCAAGTAATCGAGAAGTAATCACTTACTTTTAGCGACTAGCGCCTTAAAAGCGATTTTACGCTCGTTTGCGCTAGCATTAACTAATAACCGACAAAAACGGACCGCTTGGGCAAATGATTTCTCATCAATACCACTATTGCCCAAGTGTTGTAAAACCGCGGTAACATAGTGTTCATCTAGTAAAAATATTTTTGCATAATGCGCAATAGCATCAGATAAAGAGGGGTACAAAACACCATCAAAGTTAAAGGTTTCGACTTGTAAATCCTCAAGATCAACCTCCTCAAGTTCAATACCATTAGCCACCAACGGCCAACCTAAATAACTTACCCTCGCCTTTGCTACTTCATACATAAACCAGGCACTTCGAGCAAAACCAGCAAAATTTCCTTGCTCAAATTCACTGGTTGCCAACTCTTGCTCTGTCCAATTAACACCGATAGCAAGATCTTTAGCATAGCGCTTTAATAGCTTTTGCTTTACATAACCTTTGACTGCCAAAATTGTATTTTCTTTGGCTTTATTCGCAAATTGTTGACACTCTCGGCAACTAGGAAGAGAGATTAATGGATGGGAACTAGAGAGTGATAAGTATTTATCACTCTCATAAGCAAAGGCGGAACTATAAGAAGGGAAAATAAAAACAACATGGCTAGGCTCACCACAAAACCAGCAACAATGCCTTTTATCAAAAGGCGTTTCTGTTATAACTATAGGTGCTATCACTGGTTTTGTTAACTTATTATTACCGAGTTTTTCAGACAAACTTTAACGTTTTTTCTGAATTTTATTATTGTATTTACTGTTCGTTCTTGCCGTTTTATTTTTACTTAAACTTTTAATTTTCACATCTTTTTTCGCTAAATTTTGATTCTTTTCTTGGGCTGCACGATACCTGTTTTTACTGTCGCGCTTTACCGTTGCTTCTTGGTATTCACTAGCTTCTAGGCGGTTAAACTCATAACCAGGAGCTACAATACGTTCAAACTTACGTTCAATTAATTGCTCTATGTTTTCTAAAAAGCGCTCATCTTTAGGGCTTACTAAAGAAATTGCCGTACCTGATTTACCCGCTCTACCCGTACGACCAACACGGTGGACATAATCTTCAGGTAAAAATGGTAAGTGAAAATTAACGACAAAAGCAAGATCGGGTATATCGAGTCCTCGAGCTGCAACGTCTGTTGCAACTAATACGCGCACTTTACCTTCACTAAACTGCTCTAATGCTTTATTTCTTGCGCCTTGAGTTTTATCGCCGTGACATAACGCCGCTTTTATTCCGTCAAGCTTTAATTCTTTTGCTAACGTATTTGCACTTTCTTTTGTTCCGGCAAACACCAGTACTTGCTGCCAATTATTAACACCAATAAGCTCTGAAAGTAATTCTCGCTTACGTTCTTCGGTAACCCAATAAACGGCTTGCTTTATTTTACCCGAAGTCGTGTTTTCTTTAGAAACACTGATTGTTTTTGGTGATTTCAATAACTGATTTGCTAACGACTTTACGCGGTCTGAAAAAGTTGCAGAAAACATCAACGTTTGATGCTTATGTTTAACAGCTAGCAATAATTTTTCAATATCCGTTAAAAATCCCATGTCTAACATGCGATCAGCTTCATCAAGTACAAGAAATTTCACTTGTGATAAATCAACATTGCGTAGAGCTAAGTGCTCTAATAAACGACCCGGTGTTGATACTAACACATCAAGGCCTTGTTTTAGCATCTTTGTTTGTGATGCCATTTTACCGCCACCATAAACCACACCACTTTTTATCGGTAGGTATTGGCTAAACTGTTTGATGTTATCAGCTACTTGATTGGCAAGTTCACGAGTAGGCGTCAATATTAACGCTCGAATTGCTTGTCCTGATGCACTTTTTTCTTCTGCAGAGTTTTCATCTGTAGAAGTAGTCGAACTCTTGGCGGCATGATTGGCTTTAGCAATTGCATCTAAAATAGGTAAGCTAAAAGCAGCTGTTTTACCTGTACCTGTTTGTGCGCTTGCTAAAAGGTCAACGCCTTGGCGAATAACTGGAATTGCTTCTTGTTGAATAGGGGTTAAATTCTTATAACCACACGCCTTAACCGCTTTTAATAAATCTGCTGATAAGCCAATTGAATCAACACTCATATGTCACCTGAACCCTAAATAAACTTGTAAAATACTGAAATAGCATAATTGGCGCGGATTATAATACAAATTGTCGTTAAAAGCAGAACTAGTCTTGAAAAAAATTAGTTTAGATATTTGCTAAGAGGAGTGATTTTCTGGGTGGATAAGTATGAATTATGGCAAAAAACATACTTCAATCTATTTAAGGGATTATTTACTGCATTGGCTTTATCAAAATAGAGCGACTACTTAATCTAAGTTTTCGCACTAAGTGCGAATGAATAAGGTAAGTAATACCAATTCTATTAAATTTATTCCCAACTCAGAGCTATCATTAGCGAGCTTAGAACAAGTGAAATTGATTAAATATAGTTATTTTATACTTCACCAATTTCGTGATGTTATCAGTTTGCTAATGAGCTCCCGATGGGCGAGTTTAAAAGGCTTATATACTGTGTTATTGATTTTGATAAGGGAATAACCATTCTCTTCTATCAACGCCTTGCTTCTATGCCTTTTAATTCTCGCTGAGCGGGAAATAACTTAATAGACTTGGTATAATGCGCCATTCTTATCAATTCTTTCACAATGAATTGATAATAAGTTTATTGTTATTTTTTGCTGTTTAAAATAAAAGCATCAAACTAGAGATAATGGTTCGGTTTTAGTAATTGGCGCACCAACCCCTGCAGCAACATAAGGAATAACTCGCTCAATAACACCCGCTATATCTAACTTATTGTCGAAATCATTTTGAGCAATATCAATCAAAGCTTCACTTGATGACATGGTAAAAACTATAGTGCCCATAGTAAAATGCAATCGCCAAAATATTTCTTCTGCACTTAATTCAGGGTAAGCAATGTTAACGGCTTTGGTAAAGTTAGTAAAAACATCAGGATATTGAGTTGTTAAAAACCAACGTAAAAAGCCTTGGCTGTCGGTATAACCGCGCCCTAATAATTGCAAAAAGGTACTGGTACCGTTTTCTTTAAATTCATTAAGGTGTAAAAGTGGCCCTATAAAAGCAGAAAACACTTCATGCAAAGTTGGTTTAAGCTCAGCTTGGCAAATGAGTGACAGTGCAGACTCCAATCGAGGAGATAGTTCATCCATATAGCGAGACATAACCGCTTTAATTAACTCTTTTTTAGAGCCAAAATGATAGTTTACTGCCGCTAAATTGACATTAGCCTGACTCGTAATTTCTCTTAGGGACGTACCATTAAAGCCTTTATTGGCAAAAAGTACATCGGCGGCATCTAATATTTTATTTTTGGTACTCATACTTCAACTTCTAACTGCTTGCTGTTTTAATTATTTAATGATTTAGCATATATCCCTTTTACCAATCAAGATGCAGACTTCAGAGTGATGAGTGCATTTGAATGGTTATGGGTATAAACTAAACAACTAGTTTAAACACCTGTTTAAAATAGCGTATTCTTTGTAAATAGGTCAAGCTTTTAACAACCACTTAACCAGATTATTTCAGAATCTATTGTACATCAACTCTATTACAAATCATTACGCTATCTATACAGTAAAATACAGGCTGAGCATTTATCATTAACTCAGTTTCTAGCAAGCAGTGATTTTAAAACTCCCTGTTCTTATTAACTCCCTTATATATCATTGTTTTTGTTTATTATTGTTTTTATATCTCAACCCAGTTTCATGTTGTAGTTTGCTCATTCATTTTGAATGAGCTTTTTTTTGCCCTAAATTTAAGCGCTAAACCAGATTGTTTTCAAAATGCATTGTACATCACTACCATTACAAATCGTTACGGTATCTATACAGTAAAACACAGGGCAAGCATTTATTATTAACTCAGTTTCTAGCAAGCAGTGACTTTAAAACTCCCTGTTCTTATTAACTCCCCTATATATCATTGTTTTTGTTTATTATTGTTTTTATATCTCAACCCAGTTTCATGTTGTAGTTTGCTCATTCATTTTGAATGAGCTTTTTTTTGCCCTAAATTTGAGCTAGTTAATCCTAAGTAACTATTTTCCTTATAAACTTTGTATCAAGCAAACAATTTTATATACTAACCTCACCTAACAACTGCACTTTGATAATGATAATAAAATGAAAAATATTACGAAAACATTTAAGTTTACAGGTCTCGCATTAGTTATTGCCGCTTCTTTAACGGCATGCAATCAAGAGCCAAGCCAACAAGCCTCGGTAGAAAAAGCGGCAAAAATTAGCGCACAAGCAGCATTAACAGCCACAGACGCCCAACAGTTCTTAGATAATGTTGCTAAAGAAATGGTGACGTTAAACTTAGAAGGTTCACGTGCTGCTTGGATTTACGCCAATTTCATCACGGAAGATACCGCATCATTAGCTGCTGAAGCCGATCAAAAGTCCACTGATGCTGGCGTAAGATACGCCATGCAAGCTGCAACTTTTGATGACGTAGATGTTAACCCGACACAACGACGCCAATTAAATGTCTTAAAGCAAAATCTGGTTATGCCAGCGCCACAAGATCCAGAAAAGTCAGCTGAATTAGCGACAATAGGCGCTAAGCTTGGCAGTATTTACGGTAAAGGTAGCTATACCACTAAAGCAGGTGAAAAACTTAGCTTAGGTGATATGACGTCAAAAATGGCTAATTCTCGTGATTATGATGAATTACTTGAAATGTGGACCGGTTGGCGTGAAATCAGCCCAGAAATGAAGCCTCTTTACACTCGTCAAGCTGAGCTTGCTAACGAAGGTGCTAAAGGTTTGGGTTATCAAGATTTAGGCGCGATGTGGCGTTCTAACTACGATATGCCTGCCGATGATTTTGCCAAAGAACTCGATCGCTTATGGGGACAAGTTAAGCCTTTATATGATGATTTACATTGTTATGTAAGAACCGAGTTAGGTGAAACTTACGGTACTGATAAAGTGGCTCAAGACAAACCTATCCCAGCACATTTATTGGGTAATATGTGGGCTCAGTCTTGGGGTAACATTTATGATTTAGTCGCTCCAGAAGATGCCGATCCTGGTTATGACGTAACTAAGCAACTAGCTGAGCATAACTACGATGAGATAAAAATGGTGAGAGGCGCTGAGAAGTTCTTCACGTCATTAGGCTTTGATGCTTTACCAGAGACTTTTTATACTCGTTCATTGTTTACTAAACCTGCCGATAGAGACGTAACTTGTCACGCCAGCGCATGGGATCTTGATGCTAAAGACGATATTCGCATCAAAATGTGTATACAGAAAACAGGTGAAGAATTTAACGTTATTCACCACGAATTGGGCCACAACTTCTATCAACGTGCTTACAAAGACCAGCCAGTATACTTTCAAAATAGCGCTAATGATGGTTTCCATGAAGCAATCGGCGATACTATTGCCTTATCAGTTACCCCTAAATACTTAAAAGAAATTGGCTTAATTGATACGATTCCTGATGAATCAAAAGATATTGGTTTATTGATGAAACAAGCGCTTGATAAAATCGCTTTCATTCCATTTGGTTTGATGGTCGATCAGTGGCGTTGGAAAGTTTACTCTGGTGAAATTAAGCCTGAAGACTACAATACTTCATGGTGGGAATTACGTGAGAAATACCAGGGTGTTGCAGCGCCTATAGATCGTGATGTTGATGCATTCGACCCTGGTGCTAAATACCACGTACCAGCAGGTGTACCTTATAGCCGTTATTTCTTAGCACATATTCAACAATTTGAATTCCATCGTGCGTTATGTGAAATCTCAGGTAATACTGACCCTATTCACCGCTGTTCAATCTATAACTCAAAAGAAGCAGGTACTGCGCTTAATACCATGTTAGAAATGGGTTCAAGCCAGCCATGGCAGCAAGCTTATAAAGTAATAACGGGTAATGAGCAAATGGATGCTACCGCTATATTAGATTACTTTGCACCATTACATGTTTGGTTGAAAAACAAAAACCAAGGTAAACAATGTGGTTTTTAATGATTAATAATTAAAAAGTCCACATAATAAAAAGCCCCGTTATCATCTGGTATTAACCATTGATAACGGGGCTTTTTTAATGCTATATACCTAAGGCACTGCTGAATAAGTGACTTAACTATGTATGATTAAAGCTTTAGCTCATATGCACTAACATATGACTTGGCTTCTCTAGGAATGATTTCCATAGGTTACAAAAGCGAGCGATAGTGCCGCCGTCTATAACTCGATGATCACCAGACCAGCTCACTTGCATAATACTGCGTGCTTCTACGTCACCTTGCTCATTAAAGCGCGGTAATTTTTGTAACTTGCCTAGTGCAACAATAGCGACTTCTGGTTTATTGATGATAGGTGTTGCCACAGTACCGCCTATTGCACCAATATTAGAAATAGTAATAGTGCCACCTTTTAGATCTTCACTAGCAACACGTCCACTACGCGCATCATTTGTTAAGCGCATAATGTCGTTAGCTAAGTCTAATATTGACTTAGTTTGTACTTGTTTAATATTAGGAACAAGTAAGCCGACTTTAGAATCAACCGCCATACCAATATTATGATCATTAAAATAAGTCAGCTCTGTGCAATCATCATTTACTTTTGAATTTACCACTGGGTATTCTTTGATCGCTAATGACATAGCTTTCATAAAAAATGGCATCATAGTTAATTTAATATCTTGCTTAGCATAAACATCTTTAAGTTCTGTGCGTAAAGCGATAAGTTCAGTGAGGTCAATTTCTTCACAGTAAGTAAAGTGAGGAATAGTACTGACACTATTTTGCATCGCTGTTGCCATTATCTTCTTAATACCGCGAATGGGTTCTACGCTAGTGCCGCCGTTAACAACAGTAGGTATAACACTCGAGCCATTTTGACTATAAGCGACAACATCATCTTTATAGACTCGCCCTTTTTTACCGCTGCCCTCGACTTGATGGATATTAATATCTAGTTCACGCGCTACACGTCTAACCGCTGGGCTTGCTAATGCTTTGCTACCGTCGGTTTTAGTATTGCTAACAGCAGGTTCGCCTTTTACTGATGATGGAGCAACTGATGGTACTGAGATTTCTTTAGTCACAAGCTCAGTCTTTACGTTATCAACTTGTGCTTTAACTTCAGGTTCAGCGGCAACAATATCGTTAGTACTGTCATCACCTTCTGGAGTCATAGCAAAAAGAGGCGAATGCACTTTAGCAATTTCACCTTGTTTATAATAAAGCTTTTCTACAACACCTGAATGCATTGCCGGAATTTGTACTAAGGCTTTATCTGTCATTACATCAGCAATAGGCTGATCTTCAACAATAACTTCGCCTTCTTTAACTAACCATTCGACGAGCTCACACTCAACGATGCCTTCACCAATATCAGGTAATATAAAATCAATACTCATGTTCTGTGTCCTGCTAATAAGGGTTATCGTTAAAAATTAACGCTCTTTATGATTGCTTCATATACTTTTAAGTGATCGCTAACATACTCTTTTTCTAGCGCTAATGGGTATGGCGTATCTAGACCACATACACGAGCAATAGGCGATTCTAAGTGTAAAAAACACTCACTTTGAATAGTGGCGGCTATTTCACTGGCAAATCCAGCCGTTAGTGGTGCTTCTTGACTGATAAGCAAACGACCTGTTTTCATCACAGAATTGCTAATAGTTTCTATATCCCAAGGTAAAATAGTACGTAAGTCTACCACTTCACATGAGATACCATCGTTGCTAGCCATTTGCGCTGCTTTTTCAATTATTTCCATTTGCGCGCCCCAAGCAAGTAAAGTGATATCAGTACCCGTTTGTACTACTTCAGCTTTACCCAAAGGCAATTGATAATCTTCTTCTGGTACTTCGCCAACTGATGCTCGATATAAACGCTTTGGTTCAAAAAAGATCACCGGATTATCATCACGAATAGACGCAAGTAATAAACCTTTAGCTTGATATGGATTACGTGGAATAACTACTTTTAAACCTGGGGTATGGGCAAAGTAAGCTTCGGGCGATTGACTATGATACAAGCCCCCCGCAATACCACCACCGTATGGGCTACGAATGGTCAATTTACCAACATTGAATTCATTGCCGCTGCGGTAACGAAATTTAGCCGCTTCATTAACTATTTGATCAAAAGCAGGAAAAATATAATCGGCAAATTGGATCTCAGCGATAGCAACACTGCCTTGAGCAGCTAGACCATTAGCAAAACCAATAATCCCCTGCTCTACTAGAGGAGTATTAAAGCAGCGAGCTTTGCCATATTTTTCTTGTAGACCACTTGTGGCACGAAATACTCCACCAAAATGACCAACATCTTCACCAAAACATACCGTGCTTTTATCATCAGCCATGGCAATATCAAGTGCACTATTAATCGCGTGTAATAAATTTATTTGAGCCATGATTAAAGTTTTCCTGCTGCTGTAGTTGGGTAAGCTTCGTGAAAATAAGTGTTGATACCACACATTTGGTCAATATAGATTTGCATCATGATTAAAATTTCCCTGCTGATGTAGTCAGGTAAGCTTCATGGAAGTCAATGTTGATACTACACACTTGGTCAATATAGATTTGAGTCATGATTAAAATTTCCCTGCTGATGTAGTTGGGTAAGCTTCATGGAAGTCAATGTGGATACTACACACTTGGTCAATATAGATTTGAGTCATGATTAAAATTTCCCTGCGGTAAATGGGTAAGCTTCTGGGTATTTATTAACGTGAGCTTTGACTTCATCTAATTGTGCTTGTAACTGTGCTGATGGCACATCATAAACATCAGTTATCATGGTATCTATATGTGGTTTATCAATTTTCTCTGCTACTTTAACTGCCGCTAACACTTCTTCTCGATATTTTTCAAACAATGCAGTTTCTTGTGCTTCATCCCACCACTTTTGGTTTATTAACCAATTTTTCATACGCAAGATAGGATCATGACTTTGCCACTTAGCCTCTTCTTCTTTAGTACGATAACCCGATGGATCATCCGAGGTAGAATGTGCGCCCAGACGATAAGACATTGCTTCTATTAAGACTGGTTTATTTTCTTTTATTGCGTAAGCACGAGCTATTTGTGTTGCTTTAAGTACCGCAAGGATGTCATTTCCATCAATACGGATTGTTTTAATGCCGTAACCGACACCACGAGAAGCAATGCCATTACCTTTAAATTGTTCATCTGAAGGTGTAGAGATAGCATAACCATTGTTTCGACAGAAAAAGATAACCGGTGCTTCTTGTACTGCAGCCATATTTAGACCTGCATGAAAATCACCTTCCGATGCTGCACCTTCACCAAAATAACAAATGGTTACCGCATCAACACCTTGCAATTTTTGCCCATAAGCATAACCAGTCGCTTGCGGAATTTGTGTCGCAAGAGGCGAAGATACCGTCATACAGTTCAGCGCTTTAGAACCATAATGAATCGGCATTTGACGACCTTTCCCTAAATCACCAGCATTACTAAACAGCTGATTCATTAGATCTTTAAGATCAAAACCACGATATATTAAGGCACCTTGTTCACGATATTGCATCATGATCATATCTTGAGGTTTTAGTCCCGCAGCACCACCAACACTCGTCGCTTCTTCGCCTAATGCGGTCATATAAAAACTCAAACGGCCCTGGCGCTGTGAAGCCACCATACGTTCATCTAGTACACGATGAAAGGCAAGGCTATGATAAATTTTGGTCGCCAACGCTTGATCTATATCGGGTAAGTCAGCATTGGGATAAGTGACACCGTCTTGGTCTAAAATTCTCAATTCAGGAATTTCAACACTGGTCCCATCGATAAAAGTAGGTTGATGTACTACTGGTCCATCATCATAAATTTCTGTGCTCATAATGTTCTCTTCTATTACCTTAACTCGCAAGGTGCTGCGGTTAACGTCTGCGAAAGTTGATTAAATATAAAAACTATATTTAACAAATTTTTTTGTTGTAAGTACGCTCTTGTAACTGTGAGTTGTCAATAAATTAAATGGGTATTAGCCAGGCTTATTAATTTTTAGTATAGCCAATTTATACCTAAGTAAGGTATGCCGTAATAACCTGGATAAACTTTACCTTCACGTTAACTTACATTCAATAAACGAAGACAATGAGTTACCGTGTAAGTCACAAGAAGTGAGCAACATTCTTTACAGTGGTATTAGAATAAAAAAATAGAGGGGGTATACAGGAGTTAAAGAGTTATCACTATAATCAGTAATAACTCTTTAATAGCAATAACTTACAAGCCTGCAGCTTTGAATGAATCGCCAACAATAGCTTGTGCCTCACTAATGATGATTTCAAGGTGATCTTCATCAATAAAACTTTCAGCGTAGATTTTATAAATATCTTCAGTGCCAGAAGGACGAGCAGCAAACCAACCGTTATCAGTTACTACTTTTATGCCACCTATAGCGGCATTATTTCCTGGTGCATGTGAAAGTACATGAAGAATCTTATCACCCGCAAGGCTTTGTGCTTTAACATCGTTAGATGATAACGCTGTTAGCACGCGTTTCTGTTCAAATGACGCCACAGCTTCAACTCGGCCATAACATGGTTGACCTAGTGTTTTAGTTAGTTCGAGGTAATACTGATAAGGGTCTTTGCCAGTAACAGCAAGAATCTCTGCCGCTAATAAAGCCAATATAAAACCGTCTTTATCTGTGGTCCACGTACTGCCATCACGAGATAGAAAAGATGCGCCAGCACTTTCTTCACCACCAAAAGCATAACTTGCATCAGCTAAACCATCGACAAACCATTTAAAACCAACGGGCACTTCAGATAACGGGCGAGAGAGTTGAGCGGCTACGCGGTCAATCAATGAACTTGACACTAAGGTTTTGCCTATTTTACAACTTTTTGGCCAATCTCTATGCGTCATTAAATAATGAATAGCGACGGCGAGGTAATGATTTGGATTCATCAAGCCGCCACTTGACGTTACAATACCATGTCGGTCAAAATCAGGATCATTACCCACACTGATATCAAAATCATCTTTCATGGCAATAAGGCCTGCCATGGCATATTTTGACGAGCAATCCATCCGAATTTTACCATCTTTATCTAATGGCATAAAAGCAAAACTGGCATCGACTACTTCATTAACAACAGAAATATTCAGGTTATATTGCTCAGCAATAACAGGCCAATAAGCGATGCCTGAGCCGCCTAAAGGATCAACACCAATAGTGATGCCTGCTTTTGAAATAGCCTGCATGTCAATTACTTCATTAAGTTGACCAACATAATGACTAATAAAATCTTCTTTGGTGAGCAGAGATGATTTTAGCGCTTCAGGGTAAGATAGCTGTTTAACATCAATTAAGCCTGCGATAATGATTTCATTAGCGCGCTGCTCAATTTTCTTGGTAATACCACCTTCTGCAGGACCACCGTGAGGCGGATTATATTTAATACCACCATCACTCGGTGGATTATGTGAAGGCGTAATGACAATGCCATCAGCAAGTTTTTCAGAAGCTGATTTATTATGACAAATGATTAAACGAGAAATAACGGGTGTCGGCGTAAAGCCCTTTCCCGATAAAGAGTCACTTTGGATAACGACATTAACGCCATTAGCAATAAGTACTGATATTGCGTTAGCAAATGCAGGCTCAGATAACGCATGAGTATCTTTACCTAAAAAGAGTGGCCCATTGATGGCGTTTTGTTGACGATATTCCGCAATAGCCTGACATATAGCGATAATATGCTGCTCATTGAAACTACGCTTATTCGCGCAACCTCGGTGACCAGACGTGCCAAAGCTTACTTGCTCAGCAGCTAAACTTACATCTGGTGTTTGCAAAAAGTAGTCACTAACTAACTGACCAATATTAATTCTATCTTCCGGACGAGCTGGTTTACCCGCAAAAGGGTGGATACTCATGTCATCTTCCTAATTATTACAAGTATTATCCTAAGCTACTTCAATAGTCAGTACTAAAGTAACTCACGAATTTTTTCTACATCACTGTCACTATAACCCAATGAGATTGAGGCTTTAGTTAACATCATTTTTTTACGTGTGGTGTTAGAATTGGTTATGACCCAAAATGGACTTTCTGGTATTTGGCGAGGCTTAGTACTACTGCCACTTTCTGCTAATTTATTTTCACTATTAGCAAAATATAAGCGATCTCTACCACTTATATCTGTTACTACACCAAACTGTTCTGGATGAGCACGATATAATGCGGCAAGAATTAATAAAAACCGTCCCACAGCACCACGCTGCATTGCCAACTCTTCTTTATTGATAAAGTTAAAAACTGTTTCATGGCTCTCAGCGGTAACCTTAACAACAGCTTTACTTTTTGGTTCTTTAACCTCAGCAGTTTCAATTGTCACTGCCTTCTCTTCAGACTCAGGAAGAATATTTACTTCAACCACATCTGAAAGTTCATTAACGGTAACGGTTTCAAGTTTGGCTTCGACACCCAAATTTAGCAAACGACGTAAAATGGCAGAAGCACTCTCACCAATAAACTGAGTATTAGTGGCAATATATTGGTAAAGCTCTTCATCTATTTCGATGTTTTTCATTGTTACCCTTAACTTAAATAATTCGCGAAAGATTATATAGGGAAATGACAGTAGGTTGAACTCATTTATACCCATTACTATTCAAAGTTCATCATTTCAGTTGGAATTAACATCACTTCAGGCAAAAAATTTAATTTAAGCATAGTTATTCCATGCTTTGATTATTTAACGGTGATGTTTGCAAATAGTTGTTAAAAACATGACAATATTACCAATGATAGCCAAATAAAAACGAATAACATAATGACAAAAAAACCTGAAATACTAAACTATAAACAAGTTGGTACGGGCAAGCACATCGTACTAATACATGGTTTATTTGGTAGTTTAGAAAACCTTAATATGGTGGCAAAACCATTGGCACAAGACTATTGTGTTACCAGTGTCGACGTTAGAAATCATGGTGATTCATTTCATGCTAGCACTATGGAGTACTCCGAATTAGCGCAAGACATCATTAATTTGTTAGACCATTTAAATATTGATACTTGCCTATTATTAGGTCACTCAATGGGTGGTAAAATTGCCGTTCAAGTCGCGTTAGCGCAACCAGAGCGTATTACAAAGTTATTGGTTGCTGATATTGCTCCGGTTAGCTACCCGCCTCATCATTTAAAAATTATAGCCGGTTTGCAAGCGATCGATTTATCTCAAGTAATGAAACGCAAGGATGCTGATACTCAGCTAGCACCATTTGTCGATAACATCGGTGTTAGGCAATTTTTATTACGTAATTTAGCATTAAATTCACAGGGTAAATTTGCCTTTAAATGCAGTCTTGAAAATATCAGTTTATGCTATCCGCAGATAATGAAAGCGAATCAAATACCTGATAATAGCAAAGCTTATGCTGGACCAACTTTGTTCATCAAAGGAGGTAATTCTGATTATATTCAAACTGAACACAGAACAGCTATCGCTGCACTGTTACCCAACAGCAAAGCAAAAATCATTCAAGGCGCAGGACATTGGCTTCATGCTGAAAAGACTATTGCCTTTAATAAAATTGTCGCGGACTTTATTAAGGCCGAATTTCCATAAAACAAAGAAATTATAACAGCCGACTTCTATATCATTGATAAAGATCAAAATGCTTACTACTAACAATCGCTATTATTATTTACCTAATAGCAATAAATGCTAATGGTATGGCGTAAATCGTGTGTTATAATGCGGCCAATTTTTTTGGCCTTAGTCTTAGTATTAATTGGCCTTAGTGTATAAGAAACAAACAACCACTATGCTAGTAGAACATTTAGAGCTTATTGAGGCAATTGGCCTTAATTTATTTTTCCTTTTTATCTTTGGCTTTATTGGCCTTTCTATTTATGATGTGATGAATAGAAACGATGTACCAAGAATGGGTAAAGTGGTCGTTTATTTTGTTTTATTTTTAGGCTGTGCAGGCTTTATTGCGAAAGGTATTATCCAGTTTATCTGGGAAAGTCAGGGTGTTGGTTAACTCATGGCAAAAGAAATAACTGACTTAACCACTATTGACCTATTTAGTGATGAAAGACGTCCTGGGCGTCCGAAAACGAATCCTAACTCACGTAGCGTACAGATAAAGATTAACAAGCGAAATCAGGTAAAGCGTGACAAAAACAAGGGTTTAAAACGAGTAGAGTTTAAAGTCCATCACAGTTTGTTTGAACAATTAGAACAATTAGCTGAAACTCAACAAATGAGTCGTAGCGAATTAATAGAGTCGCTACTAATAGAATCATTAGCAGCACACATTAAGTAATATGAAAGCATAATAAGGTAATATTTCATGGCAATCGTAGGTTTATTCTTTGGCAGTGATACAGGTAACACTGAAGCAATTGGTAAAATGATCCAGAAAAAATTAGGTAAGCAAATGGTTGACGTCAAAGACATCGCCAAGAGCACTAAAGAGGAAATCGCAGAGTTCGATTTGCTTATTTTAGGTATTCCTACCTGGTATTATGGTGAAAACCAATGTGATTGGGATGATTTTTTACCTGATTTAGAAGCAATAGATTTTACTGATAAATTAGTAGCTATCTTTGGCTTAGGCGACCAAGAAGATTACGCCGAATACTTTTGTGATGCTATGGAGCCTTTACGAGATATCGTTGAGAGTAAAGGTGCTATCGTTGTTGGTAACTGGTCAACCGACGGTTACGAATTTGAAGCGTCAAAAGCTCTTGTTGATGAAAACACTTTTATTGGCTTATGTATTGATGAAGACAGACAAAGTGAATTAACTGAAGCACGTGTTGATAAATGGCTTGCTCAATTAAACGATGAAATGTGTTTAGCCGAATTCGCTTAATAACCTTGTTATAATCAAGGTTATAGTTAAAAAAGCCCATTTATTGGGCTTTTTTTTTCACTTTTACAGCCAAAGCGAACAATTTGTTCAAAGAATAAAACTAAAGCTTTTCTCTTCCTCTATAACCCCCTATAATTTTGCTATTGAATTACTTATCACTTTAGAGAGTTAATATGGCTGAACAAAACGAAGAACTTAAAAGAGCTGGATTAAAAATCACCCTGCCTAGAATAAAGATCCTCAGTATTCTTCAACAGCCAAATAATCAGCACATCAGTGCAGAAGATGTTTATAAAATATTATTAGAACAAAATGAAGAAATTGGTTTAGCGACTGTTTACCGAGTATTAAACCAATTTGATGATGCTGGCATTGTTACTCGCCATCACTTTGAAGGCGGTAAATCAGTATTTGAATTAGCCCATAAAGCTCACCATGACCATTTGGTTTGTTTAAAATGTGGCAAAGTTGTTGAGTTTGAAGATAATGTCATTGAACAAAGACAAAGTGATATTGCTGTAGCACATAAAATTAAGCTAACTAACCATAGCTTATACTTATATGGTGAATGTGAAGATCAAGTAGCTTGTGAATCTTTTAGAAAAAAGAATCAATAACAAAAGTTGATCCATTAAGTTGAAGGAATAAGTTGATACTATAATTAACTTAACCTTGCTTGATTTAGTGTTTTGTAAATAGACTAATAAATAAAAACGCTGTGATATAACTATCACAGCGTTTTTTTATGTCTTAGTTTTACTCGTTCAAATAGCTAATTGAAATATATGCAAACAGTTAAGATTAAGCTTTTTTCAAATAAGCAGACACCAATACAATACGAGTGCCATTGACCTTACCTTCAATATGTTCAGGATTATCCGTTAAGGTAATACCGCGTACCATGGTACCTTGCTTGGCGGTAAAGTTTGCCCCTTTAACTTTTAAATCTTTAATCAAGGTAACATTATCGCCATCTTGTAATTCTGCACCATTACTATCGCGCGTTGGTCCATTACTGCGCTCTGCAGCAATACCCTGCTCTGCCCACGTTTTCACTTCATCTTCTAAATAAATCATGTCTAAAGCATCTTGAGCCCAACTCTCAGACGAAAGTTTGTGCAGCATACGATAAGACATAACTTGTACTGCTGGCTCTTGATTCCACATGCTATCATTTAAGCAACGCCAGTGATTCAGATCTAATTCACTCTGCCCGTCAATTTGTGATAAACAATTTTGACATAAGTAAATAGATTGCTGAGCACTTAAATCACTCGTTGGCGGTACCGGATAAACTACCAAGGTGTCTGTACTAGTACAAAGTTCGCAGCTATTGTTGCTACGGTTTTTTAATGCTTGTTCTGTAGGCATAGTTTTTCCAAAGATAATCGTTGTTTTAATGGCGTAATTATACTCGCATCATCTTATATTTCTATGAAAAAACTCGCTTTAACGCTTAATTATCCTCGTTTAGCGAATAGCTGTAGACAATGCCTATTCTTCAATGATAAAACTCGCTCATATTAAAAACCTTAAGTAGCAGACTTACCTATGACCAGCGAAAAACCCCAAAACGAATCTTTTATTCAAAAAATAAAGTCAACTAGTTTGGTTAGCCAAATAATTGTCGCTATTATTTTAGCTAGTTTACTAGCTGTAATATCACCCGAGTCAGCTAAAGCATTTGGTATGCTCGGCAGCTTATTTGTTAACGCCTTAAAAGCAGTTGCCCCTATTCTGGTGTTGGTATTAGTTACCTCAGCGATAGCTAATCAGAAAATGGATAGCAGTGCTGAGTTAAAACCTATTGTTGGCTTATACTTTTTAGGTACCTTAAGTGCCGCTTTGGTTGCCGTATTATTAAGTTTTGCTTTTCCCACAGAGCTTACCTTAGATCTTGCTGGAGCGACTGCAAATCCTCCGCAACAATTAACCGAAGTATTGGCTACACTCGCTTTTAAAGTGGTTGAAAATCCTGTGACGGCAGTTGCTAGTGGTAACTTTATAGCTGTGCTTGCTTGGGGTTTAGGCTTAGGCTTTTCATTAAAGCATGCAAGTGAATCTAGCAAGGGGATGGTACATGATTTAAGCGAAGCTATTTCAAGTGTTGTGCGTATCGTAATACGTTTTGCTCCACTAGGTATCTTTGGCTTAGTTGCAAATACAATTGCGACTACGGGTTTTAGTGCTTTGGGCGAATATAGTCATTTGGTAGCAGTACTACTTAGTGCCATGTTAATTATCGCCTTGCTAGTTAACCCTTTAATTGTGTTTATCATCACTAAGAAAAATCCTTATCCTTTAGTTTTCACTTGTCTTAAAGAATCTGGTATTACCGCATTTTTCACCCGTAGCTCAGCCGCAAACATTCCCGTGAATATGGCCTTATGTAAGAAATTAGATTTACATGAAGATACCTACTCAGTTTCGATCCCACTAGGTGCCACCATCAACATGGCTGGTGCAGCAATTACCATTACCGTTTTAACTTTAGCTGCGGCCTACAGCTTAAATATTGAAGTGAGTTTTGCGACAGCAATTTTATTGTCTGTGGTAGCCTCCATTTCAGCTTGTGGTGCTTCTGGTGTGGCTGGTGGCTCACTATTACTTATTCCATTGGCTTGTAGCTTATTTGGTATTAATAATGATGTCGCTATGCAGGTTGTTGCTATTGGCTTTATTATTGGCGTTATTCAAGACTCGGCAGAGACGGCTTTAAATAGCTCTACTGATGTTGTATTTTCAGCGGCAGCATCACACCATATAACTAAAGAGTAAGGTGAGTAAGCTGATATAGCTGGCATAAACAGTTCATAAAAAAAGGCGCATAGTACTCTTGGTACTATGCGCCTTTTTCTTTATTTAAACGTTCAGCTTGTCAACTTAGCATGATCTATTTGCATCCCTAGCTTAGGGTCACTCTCAATAAATGGTTGGCAAATGAAATGGCCTATCGCCGCTACCAATTCATTGTCGTAATACAAAAATGCAATACGTTTACGTTGCCATGGCGCTATATTTAACTCCTGCAGTACTTTTTTAACAGTACGGGAGTGTTGCCTAAAATGAGGCAAGCATTTGGGGTTTTCATGGCAAAAGCGAACACTGACTTGCTGTCCTGGCATAGGTAAGGAAATGCGGGGCAGATTTATGCGCGAATCAGTGTTTATCACGACATTCGTATTAAAGCTCAATTCGCCCAACTTATCCGGTAAAACCAGTACATTATTGCCAAACATCAGAGTATCTTGGAACAAGTCAACTTGCCCTTGCCAATTGCTAATATCACTATATTCCGGCGTTAAAAATAATGTGTTTTTAAAACGTCTAAAAACCTGCTCTGCCACTTTAATTTGAGGGCTTTTATCTTCATCAGCCTGCAGTTGAAGTCTTACTTGATTAACTTGCTCTGTACTTGGCATCAAGCAACCTTGTTGTGCCATAAAAAAACGTATTAGGTTATTAAAGCGTGCTGATGATAAGGTCGTTAACGCTGGAACATGTAAACCCGAGTCTCCCGTTTTACAAACGGTTAAATCTTGTTCGGCAAGTTCATCTAATAACTCTTGTCCTGCTAAGCAATGGCTAGCACTTCGATTAATAGTGTTATTTATACTAGGCCAACGCTCACGTAACAGTGGGATTATTTTTTGTCTGATAAAGTTACGGTCAAAACAAGTATCAAGATTAGATTCATCTTCCACCCAACTAAGCTGATGATTTTCAGCATAATTCTCTATTTCTTGACGAGCAACGTTCAATAAAGGTCGAACCAATAAATGTTGGCCCAGCTTTGTTTGTACCGACATTGCAGATAAGCCTTTTAAACCAGCCCCCCGTTTAAGGGCGAGTAAAAAGGTCTCACTTTGATCATCACTGTGATGCCCAGTTAATACGACAGATTTTTTCTCCCTCAAAGACTTAAGGGCATCATATCTGGCATCACGTGCCAGTGCTTCCAATGACTGTTGTGCTTTTGACCGCACATTAACACGCTTAACAATAAGGTTAACTGACAGTTTAATACACTCTTGTTCGGCAAGTTTTTGCCAACGCTCAGCATTACCACTCAGTCCATGGTTAACATGACAGACCGTAATTTCATTATTGATAAGTTTATTTTGCTTTAATTGCACTAAAGCATGTAAAAGCACCTGCGAGTCGATACCGCCACTATAGGCAATAATTAACTCAATATTTCCGTGCGTTTCGAAAAGGGTCTTGAGGGTATTTTGAAGGGCTGAAGTTATAATATTCATAGAAAAAAGCCGACAGCAGTTAACTGCTGTCGGCTAGGTTATTTAACAGTAACCAAATGACATTAATCTATCGTAACGTTGTTCGATAAGCTCATCTTTACTTAAGCCTTCTAGCTCCGACAAATCTTTTTTGATTGCTTGTTTAAGGTGTGCAGCCATCACATCCATATCACGATGAGCTCCGCCTAGTGGCTCCTCAACAATGCTATTTATTAAATCTAGCTCTTTGATACGCTGTGCTGTAATACCCATTGCCGCCGCAGCTGTAGGAGCTTTCTCGGCTGTTTTCCATAAAATAGACGCACACCCTTCAGGTGAAATTACTGAATATGTAGCGTATTGCAACATATTCACTCTATCACCAACACCAATGGCTAATGCGCCACCAGAGCCGCCTTCACCAATAACGGTACAAATAATAGGTACAGATAAACGCGCCATCACTTTTAAGTTGCGAGCAATAGCCTCACTTTGACCACGCTCTTCTGCGCCAACACCCGGATAAGCACCCGGAGTGTCAATAAAGGTGATGATAGGCATATTAAAACGTTCTGCCATTTCCATTAGACGTAGCGCTTTGCGATAACCTTCTGGACGAGGCATACCAAAATTACGCTTAACTTTCTCAGCAGTTGAACGACCCTTTTGATGACCAATGATCATCACTGGCTTACCGTCCAAACGTGCTGTACCGCCAACAATAGCATTGTCATTAGCATAAGCGCGATCGCCTGCTAATTCATCAAACTCGGTGAAAATACGCGGTATGTAATCTAGCGAATATGGGCGTTGTGGATGACGAGCTACTCTAGCAGTTTGCCATGCATCTAAGTTCGAAAAAATTTTCTTCGTTTGCTCTTTATTTTTTTCGCGTAATTGAGAGATTTGATCTTCGATATCAAGATCAAGCTCTTGGCCGTTATTTACTAACTGTAGCTCTTCTATTTTTGCATCAAGTTCAGCAATAGGCTGCTCGAAATCTAAAAAGTTTAATGACATGCTTATTTTTACCTAATAAATCTAGTTAATTTTTTAAAATCGTTTTTCACTACTTAACCAAAATACCTTGAGTTTAGTACCTTAAGCAATACTTAAAATAAAGTATTCTTACTCAATATCTTAAGCTAAGTAGTTGTTATTTAAATTCCATGGCGACACGTTCTTCACCAAGCAATGTTTTTAATTCGTATAGTAACATATCGGCAGGCGTTACTCGCCATTGAACGCCTAACTCAAGCATAGCTTGGGCTTCTTCGCGCTGATAAAAAACTCTCACTGGACAGGTACCTTCTTTAAAAGGTGTTAATACCTGAGTAAACTGTTCGATAAAATCATCTGCTATCAAGCTGTTATCAACTTGAATATCAATGGAGCTAAGATAATTTTCTCGCGCATCAGTGATTGTCATTATATCCCGAGCTGTCATTGTATTACCACCAGAATAATCATCAAAGCTGACCTGTCCACTACAAACCAAAATAGCGTCATTTACCAGCATCTCTGCAAAGCGATCATAGTCATCTGGAAAAAGACGAATATCCATACGAGCACTCTTATCATCTAGCGTCACTAATGCCCAGCGACGCCCGCGTTTATTGACAAGGACGCGTACGCCTATCACTAAACCAACAGCAACAGCTTGCCTATCTCGACCCGTTGGTTGCATAACAACTAGACGGCTCGAAGAATATTTTTTTATTTCAGTCAAGTAGCGATTAATGGGATGGCCGGTTAAATAAAGCCCTAAAGTTTCTTTTTCACCATCTAGCCACTTTTCCTCAGGCCAAGCTCTGACTTCTTTAAACGTTTGTCTGGAATCAGTTTGTTCATCATTAATTAAACCAAAGAGGTCATTTTGACCTAATGATTCTGCTTTCGCATGTTGCTCTGCTGCTTTAATTGCTTCTGGTAATGTTTCAAAGAGAGCCGCTCGATTAGCGCCCTGCTCTTTTGCTTTCCCTTGTACATACTTAGGACCAAGACTATCCATAGCGCCTGATTTAATTAATTTTTCTAAAACACGTTTATTAGTTTTTTTAAGATCTAGACGTGCACAGAAATCAAATAAGTCAGTGAAAGGGCCGTCTGATTGTCGAGCACTAATAATGGCTTCAATAGGGCCTTCACCAACCCCTTTAACAGCACCAATACCATAAACAATTTGATTATCATTATTAACGGTAAATTTATATTGTCCAGCGTTAACATCGGGTGGCAATAAATCTATTTCCATATTGCCACACTCATCAACTAAAGTGACAATTTTTTCAGTGTTGTCCATATCAGCAGACATTACTGCGGCCATAAACGGTGCAGGGAAATGTGTCTTCATCCATAACGTTTGATAAGACACTAAGGCATAAGCCGCAGAATGCGATTTGTTAAAACCATAACCAGCAAATTTTTCAACCAAATCGAAAATTTTCATGGCAAGTTCGCCATCAACACCACGATCTTTCGCACCCTGTTCAAAACCGGCGCGCTGCTTAGCCATTTCTTCTGGCTTTTTCTTACCCATTGCACGGCGAAGCATATCTGCACCACCGAGTGAGTAACCTGCCAGTACCTGCGCAATTTGCATTACTTGCTCTTGATACAAGATAATGCCGTAGGTAGGCTCAAGCACCGGCTGTAAATCTTCATGCTGCCAAGTGGCGTCAGGATAACTGACTTCTTCACGGCCATGTTTACGTTCAATAAAGTTATCAACCATGCCTGATTGTAATGGCCCAGGACGAAATAACGCCACTAATGCGATAATATCTTCAAAGCAATCAGGTTTTAATTTATCAATTAAAGACTTCATACCGCTAGATTCAAGCTGAAAAACTGCTGTGGTTTTCGAGGCAAGTAATAGCTTAAAGCTTGCTTTATCTTCGAGATCAATTTTGGTGATATCGATTGGCTCTTTGCCGGCTTTTAGCAATTTTGCATCAGCCATTTCAATGGCCCATTGCAAAATGGTCAGTGTTCTTAGACCTAAGAAATCGAACTTAACTAAGCCAGCATCTTCTACATCATTTTTATCAAATTGGGTTACTGGGTTTTTACCTTCATCATCACAATATAAAGGGGCAAAATCGGTAATAGTAGTCGGTGAAATAACAACACCACCCGCATGCTTACCTGCATTACGTGTGGTACCTTCTAAGATACGACACATATCAATGAGATCTTTGACATCACTATCTTGTGCATAAACTTCTGGCAGCTTTGGCTCTTCTTCAAATGCTTTAGCTAAGGTCATGCCAGGTGTAGGCGGTATAAGTTTTGAAATTCGGTCGACAAAACCGTATGGGTGGCCAAGTACACGACCAACATCACGGATAACCGCTTTTGCCGCCATAGTACCAAAAGTAATTATTTGCGAAACCGCATCTCGCCCATAAAGCTCAGCCACGTGATCGATTACTTCATCACGTCTATCCATACAGAAATCGATATCGAAATCAGGCATAGAGACACGCTCAGGGTTTAAGAAGCGCTCAAAAAGTAAATCATATTCAAGTGGATCGAGATCGGTAATATCTAGTGCATAGGCAACTAAGGAACCCGCACCAGAACCACGACCTGGGCCAACGGGGATATTATTATCTTTACTCCACTGAATGAACTCCATAACAATCAAGAAATAACCGGGGAAGCCCATGTTATTTACCACTTCTAGCTCAATTGCTAAACGTTCATCATAAGGTTTTCTTATTTCGGCAAAATTATCCGCTTGACGGTCGAATAATTGATCAAGTCGTTTTTCTAAACCTTTTTCAGATACTTTGATAAAAAAGTCATTTATCTCCAAACCTTCCGTGGGAAAGTCTGGTAAGACGTATTCACCTAAGGTGACCGTGACATTACAGCGTTTAGCAATTTCGACACTATTGGCTAAGGCTTCAGGGATGTCACTAAAAAGCTCGCACATCTCCTCTTCACTACGTAAATATTGCTCAGAGCTATAACGCTTAGGTCGACGTTTATCATCTAAGGTAAAGCCGTCATGAATAGCAACGCGAATTTCATGGGCATCAAAGTCATTTGGGGAAAGAAACATCACCTCATTAGTTGCAACTACTGGCAGATTTTCTTTTTCGGCTAGCTCAACGGCAAGATGGATATAATTTTCTTCATCATTACGACCTGTTCTGACTAACTCTAGAAAATAACAACGATCGAAATGTTGCTGATAAAAACTCACCATTTCATCAACTAATTCAGTATTCCCTTTTAATAAGGCTTTACCTATATCACCTTCTCGGCCACCAGAAAGTAAGATTAAGCCTTCTTTATATTCAACCAGCCACGACTTATCTATCACAGCTTTATTTTGTATGTGTCCACGCATGTAGGCTTTTGAGATAAGTTCAGTTATATTTTTATAACCTACATTGTTAGTAGTAAGTACAACTATACGTGACAGTTCATCTTCCAACTCATCACTTTTCACCCAAAAATCACAACCTATAATTGGTTTAATTCCTGCGCCATGAGCAGCGTGATAGTACTTAACTAGACCACATAAATTAGTCTGGTCAGTTAAGGCAAGTGCTGGCATATTAAGCTCAACAGCTTTCGCAACTATCGGCTTTACTTTCTTCAAACCATCACACATAGAGTAATCACTATGTACGCGTAAATGAATAAATTTTGGCGGTACAAAAACGCTTGGTTCTGCTTCTGTGGCAATTTCTCCGCTAAGCATATCAGTCATGGTATGTACCTAATACTCTAGCGACAGGCTTAAAGCTTTGTCGATAACAATCCAGTACGCCATGCTCGATAATTTTTTCTAAATGAAGTTTAGTTGGGTAACCTTTGTGCTTGGCGAAACCATATTCAGGATGGAGTTTGTCTAAGGCTATCATTTCATTATCGCGAGCTACTTTAGCAATAATAGACGCAGCACTTATTTCAGTAACTCTAGCGTCACCTTTCACTACCGCTTGGCTAGCAATTTTTAAATTTTGTTGGTTACTTTCACTGACATTGCATAAGAATGTTGGACAACGATTACCATCAACAAGCACAAAGTCAGGTTCAACATTCAGTCCTGCAACAGCTCGCTGCATCGCAAGCATAGTGGCGTGTAATATATTCAAGGTATCAATTTCTTGTGGAGAAGCACGCCCTAATGACCAAGAGATTGCCTTTTCCTTTATTTCAAGGGATAACAAGTTACGCTTCTTTTCTGATAATTTTTTCGAGTCCATCAATCCTTCAATCGGGTTATCGGGATCTAAAATTACCGCCGCTGTAACCACATCACCAACTAAAGGACCACGACCGACTTCATCAACACCCGCAATGCAATACGCGATAGGGTATTCAAAATCAGGGAAAGTTTGCTTACTCGCCATATTATTTACTCGAGATAAGGTATTCTTATCTTATTGGTTAGTTATTATTTATTATTGCTTAAAAGTTTCGAAGATAAAACATCAAGTACAGCCTTAGCTGCTTGTTTACTCGCATCACATTTTAGTTGTTGATGTATTGCAGTAAAACTATCATTCAATTGGCTTTGATCCTGATATAGACGCTCTTTAACCAAAGGCACAATATTTTCAGGGCAAACATCCTTTTGCAATAATTCAGGGACTAAAGATTTATTTGTTAATAAGTTTGGTAAAGAGAACCATTTCAACTTAACAAACCTACGGCCTAAGAAAAAGGTTATTGGGCTAAATTTATAACAAATAACCATGGGTCGTTTAATTAAAGCAGCTTCTAAGGTTACTGTACCCGAAGCGGTTAATAAACAATCACTGGCAGCCATTACCTCTTGCGTTTGATTAAGTACAATCTCTACCACTAAATCTGGAGCAAGTTCAGCTTTAAGGGCATTAAATTGATCGGCCCGCTGCTCACTGATCATGGGCGCGACAAAGAGTAGTTCACTATCTTGAGCTTGTAATTGTTTAGCACTTTCAAAAAAATCTTCAAGTAAACGTGATAACTCACCACCACGACTACCTGGCATCAATGCCAAGATTTTTTTATCTTGTGCTAAACCAAGCTTGTCTCTGGCTAAAACTTTATCACTTTGCATCGGAATATCATCCGCAAGTGGATGACCAACAAAAGTACAAGGAACATTGTGCTTATCATAAAAAGCTTTTTCGAAAGGCAACAAGGCTAAGACCATATCAGTAGCTTTGGCGATTTTAAAAATACGTTTTTCACGCCAAGCCCAGACTGACGGACTAACATAATGAACCGTTTTAATACCTTGTACTTTAAGTTTTAATTCTAGACCGATATTAAAGTCAGGCGCATCAATACCAATAAACACATCAGGTTTATTGGTAATAAAAAAATCGGTTAAGGTTTTACGGACATGTAATAAACGTCTGATTCGGCCAAGTACTTCGACTAACCCCATGACCGATAACTCGTCCATAGCGAATAGGCTTTCAAAACCTAAGGCTTGCATTTTGGGTCCGCCAATACCGATAAATTTAGCATGCGGATGAGTCTGTCGTAAGGAAGTGATCAGGCCTGCGCCGAGCGTATCGCCTGAATGTTCACCAACAACCATTGCAAAAACAGTTTGTTGGTGAGTGTTTTGATTTTGAGTAGTCATAGACGTTAAAGGTACTTAAAGTTAACTGTACCTATATACCCAAGCCACTTGAAGATACGTGTTTCAGGACGCTTGAGCGATTCATGATCAAGGAGCCTCATTTTATTAAGGGTTATTCCCTTAAAAAAGGAGGCAACGAAGAACATGGTTTGCTCAGACGTCCCCGCAGGGCTGGTTTAGAAACGCTTTATGCTGCGTTATTGATTTCGACAAGGGAACAACCCTTCTCTTCAATCAATGCCTTGCTTAAAGGCTTTCTAATTCCAGCTGAAACCTGCATATTCAGGTAGCTTGGGTATAATAACGGTACTGGTATTAACGGCACATGTTTAACATATTAAGTTTAACGAATGATACCGCGATTAGATTCTTTGATTGAATTACAAAACGCTTGTAATTCTGGAGATTGGGCTGGCATTTCATTGATAGCGCTTAATGCGTCTTCAACAGAAAGCCCTTGTCGGTACAACACCTTGTAAGCACGTTTTATCGTTAGAATGGTTTCTTTATCAAAACCACGACGTTTTAAACCTTCACTGTTTAAGCCAAAAGGTTTAGCCGGTTGACCTGAAGCCATAACATAAGCAGGAACATCTTTAAGTATTAGGGCATTACCAGCAATAAAACTATGTGCGCCAATATGGCAGAATTGATGAACACCTACCATACCACCAATAATAGCGTGGTCACCTACATGGACGTGACCAGCAATAGAAGCATTATTTGCGAAAATGCAATGACTTCCAACAATACAGTCGTGGGCCACATGGGTATAGGCCATAAATAAATTATTACTGCCAATTTGAGTAATACTATTATCTTGAATCGTGCCACGATGAACAGTACAAGATTCTCGAAAGGTATTGTTATCACCAATGATCAATTCAGTTGGCTCACCGTCATATTTAATGTCCTGACAGTCTTCACCAATACTTGCAAATTGAAATATACGGTTACCTTTACCGATACGGCTTGGGCCATTAATGACCACATGCGAGCTGATTTCACAGTTATCGCCAATCACAACATTACTGGCAATATAAGTCCATGGACCTATAGACACATTTTTGCCAATAACGGCACCTGGTTCAATAATAGCTTGGGGATGAATCATACGTTTAATCTTCTAATAGGTAAGTAAGCTTTTTGTTCTAAATAATATTTGTAATAGGGGTCTATAAAGGGCGACGTGCACACATAAGGTCAGCACTACAAACCACTTTGCCATCAACTCTAGCTTCACCATAAAACTTCCACATTCCTCGACGTTCTTTGAGAAATTCAACATGTAAGTGCATGGTATCACCTGGTAACACAGGTTTTTTAAATTTTGCTTTATCTATTGAGGCAAATAAATACATTTCATTATCACCACGCCCTTCTGTGCTTTTAAAACCAAGAATACCTGTAGCTTGTGCTAATGCTTCTAAAATTAAAACACCGGGAAAAATGGCTAGTTCAGGAAAATGTCCTGTAAATACAGGCTCATTTATTGTGACATTTTTAATAGCATGTAAGGTTTTACCTGGTTCATGATCTATTACTTTATCAACTAATAACATTGGGTATCTGTGAGGTATTAACGTTTTTATTTCGTTAAGATCGATAGGTTTTTTTACAGTTTCCAAATGAATATTCCTTGTTAGTTAACGCAGTTAGTTAATGGTTAACTAACTAACTGCTTACTATATTTGCGTCAGCTTCATGTTGAGCGACAGAAAGACTTTGGAGTATTTTACGCATTGGCGGGGTTAATAGCTAGTTTTTAGCGAGTAATTTTTCTAACTCTTTCACTCGTTTAGTCAAGCTATCAAGTCGCTTAACTCTGGCATTAGTTTTATTCCATTCTTTATTTTGTACTACTGGCATACCAGAAGAATACACTCCTGCTTGACTGATATTCTTGGTTACCATGGACATGCCAGTAAAAACACAATTATCAGCAATAGTAATATGACCATTAACTCCGACCAGACCGGCAATAGTACAATTCTTACCTATGACAGTGCTACCTGCAATGACGGTACAACCTGCGATGGCGGTATTCTCGCCAACAATAACATTGTGAGCAATTTGAATTTGGTTATCTAAAATTACACCGTCTCTTATTTCGGTATTATCCAGTGCCCCTCGGTCAATAGTAGTACTAGCGCCAATCTCAACATGGTCGCCAATAATGACGCTGCCTAATTGCGGGATTTTATGCCATTTATACTGCCCTTTTACCGGCGCATAACCAAAACCGTCGGAGCCAATAACGGTGCTAGCTTGAATTAAGCAATGATGACCAATCTCTACTCTGTGATAAATAGTAATATTTGCCCAGAGTATCGTTGATTCACCAATTTTAGCCCCATGACCAATAAAGCAACCGGCACCAATACTTACATTATCAGCTAGTTGCACACCTGACTCAATAACAGTATTAGCGCCAACACTTACATTTTCACCGATTAAAACATCATCGGCAATAACAGCATTGGGATGAATCCCACAAGACACTTTTGGCGTACTATCAAGTAAACTAGCTAGCATGGCATACCCCATATAAGGGTTATCCATGACAAGTGCACTGACCTGACAGGCCTCTACGGCATCAGGGGAGACAATCACCGCACTCGCATTAGTTGAGCTAAGTTGTTGCTGATACTTGCTATTGGCAAGAAAAGCCACTTGCCCTGTACCCGCCTTTGCTAAAGTTGCTAAGCCACTGATTTGAGTCAGTGCTTCGTTTTGCTCATCTAGTGCAGCTGGTACTATCAATTTAGCATCTAGTTTGATAGCAATATCAGCTAACGTGTAAGTCATAATAATGCCTTTACCGCGATGAGTAATAAATTATTTATCTTAATGATAACTAAGCAGCTTACTTAAGTTTACTTACTTGCTCTACTACAATTTCAGTAAGGCTAGCATCGGGTTTAGCATAAACAACCGCTTGTTGAGAAAGCACTAAGTCATAATCTTGTTTAACAGCAATATTGTCTACCGCTTGACGTACTAAGGCTATGATTTTATTAGTTTCTTGGTTTTGACGTTGACTAGCTTTGTCTTGTAAAGCTTTGCCTTTTACCTGGTATTCTTGAAATAGAGATTTAACTTTTACATTAAGCTCTTCTTTTTCTTTTACACTCATTAATGAACCATCACGCTTGAGTTTTTCTTGGTAATATTTAATGTCTTTTTCAAGTTGGGTAATGATAGCTTTTTCGTCTTTAAATTCAGCTTCTAAGCTTTGCATTAGCGCGGCCGTTTGCGGTATTTTACTCATCACTTCTTGAAAATTAACTACCCCAATTTTTTGATCTGCTGCCATAGCTGAACTTGCTAATAACATACCTGATGCTGCTACGCCCATAACCATAGTTTTAATAACTTTATTCAACGTTGTTCCCCTTTATTTATTATTTGTTACTTGCGATTTTCACAGGTAAATATTTCTGTCGGTTAATATAGCAAGATTAATTCATTTAACGCAGCTAAAATCTGCATTTTAAAATGTTTTTCCTATGTTAAAGCTAAAGAATGATAAATCATCACCCTCTTCTTCTCTAACGGATCTAGCGAAACTAAAAATCATTGGTCCCATTGGCGAAAGCCATTGCAGTGAAATACCTGCAGAGCTACGAAAACGTCCCGGATCTGAATAGTCGTCAATTTTAGCAAACTCTTCAGGCGCTAAATTTGAATAACTTGCCATGTTAAATTCTGTATCCCAAACAGTACCTGCGTCCCAAAAAATACTGGTACGTACACTGTTTGAGTAACTTTCGTCTAAGAAAGGTGTTGGTACTATCAACTCTAAGCCTGCAAGCGCCATAGCATTACCACCAACAGAGCTTTGTGATACCGCAATAGAATCATTGTCAGGACCTAAACAACACCCCCCACCAGGTAGTTGCTTCGGACTACGATATATAGCACGAGGTCCAACACTGTTATTCTCAAAACCTCTTAAAGAATCTGAGCCACCTGCACTAAAGTTCTCCCAGAAAGGTAATAATTGATCATTGCCATCAACGGTCCCGTAACCATTGGCGTAGCCTAACTGTATACGAGTTAATACTGACCATTTTTGACTGCGGGTTAATGGGAAATAAAATTTAGCATCATAGTTTAGTTTGAAGTATTGCAAATCAGACTTTGGTGACGTCATTTTCGCATTAAATCGTTGTTGTGAACCTGACGTAGGGAAAGTACCACGGTTTAGTGTGCTTCGCGATAAACCAGCATTTAGATCTAACGTTTTAAAGGCTAATTGACCATCGGGATCGTTAGGATCAGCATAGATATCATAAAAATTTTGAATTTGATCATACGCTTCTAATTGCGATATTTGGTTATACTTCCAACCTACACCAAAATTTAAGCGAAGATATTCATTGACTGGAAAACCCCAGTTAAGACCTAGGCCGAAGGTTTTGTTCTTATATTCAACCAAGTTGGCATTACCAGCATCATATTCACTGTAATAAACTTGTCCACCAAGAGAGACAGCATCAACGGTAAAGTAAGGGTCAGTGTACGAGATAGTGGCATTTTTTTGATAACTATTTCTGGCTATGTTTAAGCCAAGTTGATTACCCGTACCTAAGAAGTTGTTTTGTTGTACACCCGCGTTAAGGCTTAACTTTGTTTCTGAACCATAACCTATACCGGCATTAAATGATCCAGAAGGCTGTTCTTTAACAGTAAAGTCGATATCGACTAAATCATCTTCACCTTCAATTTGCTTAGTTTCAAACTCAACGGTCTCCATATAAGGTAGTCGCTGTAACCATGACTTTGAAGATTCAACTACACTGTTAGATAACCAAGCACCTTCCATTTGTCTCATTTCACGGCGTAATACGTTATCAGCAGTAACATGATTACCTGTGAAGTTTATGCGATTTACATAAACACGCTTTCCTGGATCAATCGAAATTGATAATTTAACGGTATGGTTTTCGTCATTAACTTCTGGAATGGTTCTCACTTTAGGATAAGCGTAACCATAGCGCCCTAAAAATTTACTAATAACTTCTTCAGTATAAGTAACTTCTGCACCGTTATATAACTCGTCCGCTTGTAATGGGTTAATAGCACGGATGGTATTTTCAAAACCAGCCATGTCACCGACAAAGTCAACTTCACTAATGTTATAAGTTTCACCTTCACTCACATTAAGGGCGATATAGACCGCTTTTTTATCTGGGGTCATTGATACTTGTGTGGAGTCTACTTTAAAGCGTAAATAGCCGCGATTAAGATAATAACTATTAATCGTTTCCATATCCCCTTGTAACGTTTGTTTCTGATATCTGTCTTGCGCCATAAAATTCCACCAAGGGGAATCATACGTTAGCTCAATTTTATCCAGAATTTCTATATCAGAAAAAACTTCGTTACCAACAATATTTATTTGTTTGATAGCAGCAGAGTCACCCTCAACAAATGAGAACTCTAAATTAACGCGGTTTCGTGGTAAATGGGTTACTTTAGCGGTCACTTTCGCATTGTATTTACCAACACTGTGATAGAAGTTCTCTAAGCCCATCTCTATACCAGAGATGACGGTGCGATCAAGAGTTTCACCGACACGAATATTACTACCATCAAGACTTTCTGTTAGCTGCTCATCTTTAAGATCGCTATTACCATCAAAAATAATTTCGTTTATTGTTTCTCGTTCTCTAACACGATAAACCAAGCGATTACCATCTCGGTAAACTCTAATATCATTAAAGTGACCGGCTTGGTATAAGGCCTTTATAGATTGTGAAATTCGAAAGTCATTGAGTTCGTCACCGACATTGAAAGGTATATGCGTTAACGCGGCCCCTAAAGCAACACGTTGAAGACCTTTAACTTCGATGTCTTCAACTTGAAAGCTTGATGCAGCTTGAGCAATAGGTACTGATGTTCCTAGCGCACCTAATAGTAGGGCTAAGGCAATTTTTTTCATGATCATATATTATAAACTTCGTTACTTCTTTTTATAAAAACGGTTAGCTACACACTCAATATACAGCAGTGACTCTAACATTAGACTGAGTTCAATAAACGACTCATAGCCAATAATATTAAAGTGTTAAGGTATTTACCTTAAAATTAGCCTCTTCGACTTTCTTTATCCATCCGTTGAAATCTCATAAAGCTTGATAGCAATAAGGAGTGTATCCTTTCTTCAAACGATTTAACTTAAAACTTTTATTATCACTTTGTTAAAAATTTTCAGTGACTTCTTTGTGCGCTCTTTTTTATAAGCGTAATATTCGCAGAAATAATTATTTACCCAAGAACCCGACTAAAATCATTAAATAAGCCAATAGCCATCAACATCAATAATGCTAAGGCACCAAACTTAAATCCTGCCTCTTGCGTTTTCTCTGGCACTTCTTTACCTGTAAAAAGCTCTATAAGATAATAGAGTAAGTGTCCACCATCAAGTACTGGAAGCGGTAAAAGGTTAATTATTCCCAAATTAATACTAATTAACGCTAAAAAGCCTAGAAAGTATACAAAACCATGACTTGCACTATTACCTGCACCTTGAGCAATACCGATAGGACCGCTTAGGTTTTTTACCGATACATCGCCAGTAATAAGTTTCCCTATCATACTAAATGTTAAACTTGTCAAATTCCAAGTACGCTGTGCGCTTTCTTGGAGAGAATCAATTGGTCCGTAACTTAATTCAACTAATAACGATTTTGGCCATGCATCAACTTTAGGGGCAACACCAATATATCCAATAACCTTTCCTGCTTGTTCAATACTGTTTGGTATCACTAGGGGGGTTAGTATTTCATCATTACGCTTAATAGTGATTGATACTTCTTTACCCGGATACTGTTTTATCTCTTTTGCAAAAGCTACCCAATCGTCCGTTAAGACATCATTAACAGCGATGAGCTTGTCACCCACTAAAAGTCCGCCTAACTCAGCAGGGCTTTTTTCTGCCACAGCCGCCAATTCATTGTGTACTTTAGGTCTATAAGGCGAAATACCTAAGCTAGTTAAAGCCGACGTTCTATCCGGTGAGAATTCCCAATTACTGGTGTCTAAAGTAAAGCTAGATATATACTGGCTATCACTATTTTTAGTTTTAATTGTTATTTCTTGATTACCAATTTGTCCTATTAGCGCAAGGTTAACTTCTTGCCAATTACGTGTTTTATCGCCTGCGATACTAACAATCTCACTATCTTTTGTTAGATTAGCTTCCGCTGCAATTGAGCTTGGACTAATATTTCCGATCATTGGTTTTACACTTGGAACACCAATAAGAAACATTATATACAAAGCAAATAAAGCAAAAATAAAGTTAGCTAAGGGTCCTGCTGCGACAATCGCTATACGCTGGTAAACTGTTTTAGAATTAAAAGTTTTATCTTTATCTTCGGGCTTAACATCATCAATACGCTCATCTAACATTTTGACATAGCCACCCAGAGGTATCATCGCCAAAACATATTCAGTGCCATCTTTTCCTGTTTTTCGCCAAAGTGCTCGACCAAAACCGACAGAAAATCGCTCAACTTTTACGCCATTTTTTCTAGCGACCCAAAAGTGACCATATTCATGTACTGTAACTAGGATACCTAATGCGATAACAAAAGATGCTAGGTTCCACAAAAAGTCCATCATGTTATTTATTACCCTTTTGCGATAGCGCTTCAGTTTGCAAAAAATCTGCTAACAATGTTTGTGCAAATGAACGCGCTTGCTTATCTAGGGCAATAACCTCATTAATATTATCTACCTTTTGTGAGACAAATTTTTTCACAGAAGTTTCATTTATTTTATAAATATCGGTAAATTTTATTTTTTCGTCTAGAAATGCAGCAACAGCAATTTCATTGGCAGCATTGAGCGCAGTACAAGCAGCTTGACCTTGCTTACACGCTTTAATTGCAAGTTCCAGATTAGGATATCGTTCAAAATCAACGGGTTGAAATTCAAAAGAGGGAGTATTAAAAAAATCTAGCTGTGCTACGCCTGATTCAATACGTTCTGGAAAGCTCAAAGCATGGGCTATTGGAGTACGCATATCTGGATTGCCCATTTGCGCAATTACAGAGCCATCTTTGTACTGTACCATTGAATGTATGGTGCTTTGGGGGTGCAAAACCACTTGAATATCTTCAGCTTCAACATTAAAAAGCCACTTAGCTTCAATAAATTCAAGACCTTTATTCATCATAGTGGCAGAATCAACGGATATTTTTCGTCCCATATCCCAGTTCGGGTGAGCGCACGCCTGTGAAGGTGTCACTGATTCTAGGGTATCAATAGCTCTAGTTCTAAAAGGCCCGCCAGAGCCAGTTAACAATATCTTACTGATGCCATTGGCAAGAAGTTGGCATTCACCTATTTCAGCTTGCTGCTGGGATGGCAAGCACTGGAAGATTGCATTGTGCTCACTGTCGATAGGTAAAAGCTCTGCGCCTGAGGCTTTTACAGCAGCCATAAAAATAGCGCCTGATGTTACTAAGGCTTCTTTATTCGCTAATAACACTCGTTTTCCCGCATTCACTGCGGCGAGCGTCGGTAACAAACCAGAGGCACCGACAATAGACGCCATCACTGTATCTGAATTTTGACACTCGGCAATATCAATTAAAGCTTGTTCACCTGATAAAACAGTAATATTACTAACATTTGCGTCATTTAATTTTTGAGTAAGTAGAGCTGCGTGTTCACTAGAGACGAGTACTACTTGCTGTGGCTTAAATTCAATACATTGTTCGAATATCACATCAACGCTAGTATAAGCAGCTAAACTGATGACTTGGAATCGTTCAGGATGAAGTCTTACTACATCGAGAGTACTACAACCAATTGAGCCCGTTGAACCTAATATACAAAGTTGACGTTTAGACACGCATTTACCCCAATTAATTTATTAAAATGCTCGAAAATACAGAGATTATCAAGCAAGTAATAGGTAACAAAGAGCAAAAACAGGTGCAGTTGCCGTTAGACTATCTATTCTATCTAAAATACCGCCATGACCGGGTAAGATAGAACCACTATCTTTAACACCCGCTTGACGTTTAAACATACTCTCCGTTAAATCACCTAACACAGAAATTGAGGTGATCAATAGGGTAACTAACAAAGCCGTTATAAACTTATCATTTGACCATTGTAATGAAACCCCCACTATCCCGGTTAAGATAGCTGCACAAACGACACCACCCAGAAATCCTTCAATGGTTTTTCCAGGACTAACATTGGGCATTAGTTTATGTTTACCTAAAGATTTCCCGACAAAGTAAGCACCTACATCAGCACTCCACACTAGCATAAACAAGTACATCAATAACTGCGCACCTTGAAATTCATCTAATACATAATTATTTGTACGTAAAACCATAAAGGCAAGCCATGTAGGTACTAAGGTTAACCAACCAAACATTGCAATTATAAATTTATTATTAGACCAAAAAGCACTCGACTTAGGATATGAAAACATTAATAAAGCAGCAAATAACCACCAAATAACACTTAACCACAACAGTGACGTTATTTCATGTTGTACACCTGTTATGACTAACCAAGTTTCATCTACTGGTAATAAAAACCATAGAGTAGCGATTAAAGCGCTAGTGATTACGACATAACCTAAACGTTGAATGGTATTGACCAAACCCATAAAGCGGGCCCACTCCCATGAACCTATGGCGATAATTGCCATTAGAAGCCCGGCAAAGTAGTTAATGGGCAAATAGAAAATTGCTGAGATTGCAGCTGGTGCTAATATTAAAGCCGTTATAATTCGTTGTTTTAACAAGGGCTACCCTTTTTAGTAATGGACTATATGCTAGTCAGGCAAGCTCTGAGTAAGGTTACTCGGCTTACTATTCTTAATTATATTTTTAGTAAGTTTTCAACTATATTTTATCGTTTCTTGCTTGTTCGCCTGTTTTGCCAAAACGACGTTCTCGGTGATCAAAGCAGCTCATGGCTTCTAAAAATTGTACTTCATTAAAGTCAGGCCACAGCGTATCGGTAAAATAAAGCTCTGCATAAGCAGCTTGCCACAAGAGAAAATTACTAATGCGATAATCACCACCGGTACGGATAAGTAGATCTAATGTAGGTAGGTTTGCTAAACAGGTATGTTCATTGAGTGTTTCTTCATTAATATCATCAAGGGACATAGTACCTTGTTTGACGTCACTAGCTAATTTTTTAGCCGCTTGAGCGATATCCCAACGACCACCATAATTTGCCGCTATGGATAATACTAATCCAGTATTATCTGCAGTAAGCTGCTCTGATTTAGCAATGTTTTTTTGTAATTTATCAGAAAAACGGCTTAAATCACCAACCACTTGAAAGCGAATATTATGTTTATGTAAACGCTTAACTTCTTTAGTTAGCACATACATAAATAAATCCATCAGTACACTGACTTCTTTTGCCGGTCGCTGCCAATTTTCACTACTAAAAGCAAAGAGTGTTAACGCTTTAACATTAGACTTTCGGGCCGTAGCAACAACCTGTCGTACTGATTCAACGCCAGCCTTGTGTCCTGCAACTCGTCCCTTGCCTTGCAGTTGCGCCCAGCGGCCATTACCATCCATGATGATAGCAACATGTTGAGGGATGCTTTTATTATCAGTTTGTTCAACCAATATGTCGGTATTATCCACTTAACAATTTTCCATTAATTATTTAAGTTTTCGTATTTATAAAACGCTATTAATAAAAAACGCCAGTTGGCTAAACAGCAACAACATGGCGTTTTGTAATAAACGAACTTATATTTCCATTAGTTCCGCTTCTTTTTTCACAAGCACTTCATCCACTTGCTTCACAAATACATCTGTTATCTTTTGAATTGAATCTTCAGCTTGGTGGTGATCATCTTCACTGATTTCTTTTTCTTTTAACAAGCTTTTAAAATCAGAGTTCGCATCACGACGAATATTACGAATAGCAACTTTTCCGCCTTCAGCTTCACCACGAACAACTTTAACAAGGTCTTTACGACGCTCTTCTGTAAGCGGTGGTAATGGAATGCGAATTAACGTGCCATTTGATTGCGGGTTCAAGCCTAAATCAGATTTCATAATAGCTTTTTCAACAGCTGAAATCATACTTTTATCAAAAACTGTAATCGAAAGATTTCGTGCGTCTGGCACTGAAACATTACCGACTTGGTTTAATGGAGTATCCATACCATAATATTCAACAACAATATTATCTAATAATGAGGCATGAGCACGACCAGTTCTGATTTTAGTCAAGCTAGTTTTTAAAGCTTCAATGCTTTTACCCATACGGTCTTGAGCATCTTCAATTATTTCATCTATCACGATAATTTCCTAAATATTAATAAGTTAACTTAAGTCAGGCTTTAAACATCCTGACTTACTCACCCTTAGTTTTGACTTAAGTTTCAGTACGTTTCTTGTGTGAAATCACTGTGCCTTCAGTATTACCCATGATGACAGATTTCAAAGCACCTGGCTTATTCATATTAAACACACGAATAGGGATGTTGTGATCTCGTGCTAAAGTAAAGGCAGCTAAGTCCATTACTTTTAATTCTTTATCAAGCACTTCATCATAACTTAGTTCGCTATAAAGTTCGGCTTCTGGGTTCTTGGCAGGATCTTCTGAGTATACACCGTCAACTTTAGTCGCTTTTAACACGGCATCAGCTTCAATTTCGATACCACGTAAACACGCGGCTGAATCTGTGGTGAAAAATGGATTACCTGTTCCTGCTGAAAAGATTACCACACGGCCAGACTTTAACAAACTAATAGCATTTGCCCAGTTGTAACGTTCACATACGCCCGCTAAATCTATGGCAGACATCAAACGTGTATTTACAAAGGCACGATGAAGAGCATCACGCATTGCTAAGCCGTTCATTACGGTCGCAAGCATACCCATTTGATCGCCAACAACACGGTTCATACCGGCTTCAGCTAAACCTGCGCCACGAAATAAATTTCCACCGCCGATAACTAGACCTACTTGAATACCCATCTCTACCAGTTCTTTTATTTCTTGAGCCATACGGTCAAGTACTTTTGGATCAATACCAAAACCCTCGTCTCCCATCAGCGCTTCACCACTGAGTTTTAATAGAATTCTTCGGTAAGCAGGTTTTGGATTGGTTGTCATAGGGAGAAATTCCTGTCGCGGTTAAAGTAATAAAATTTAAGCACAAAAAAAGCCGAGGTCAAAAGACCGCGGCTATTTTAATACGTTTAGCTCACACACGATAGTCTAAACTGAAAAAACTCTATTTTTATTATGTAAATATTATGAACAGGTGACTTTTCAAGGTTAAAATCCATTTAACTTAAAGTGATTTTATTCTCGGTATGAGTTTTATAGTATAGTCATTCGATGCAAAAAATAATTAAAGTGGAAAAATTGCGATAAAATGAGCAAAGTGTAGCGTTTTTATTGCTACTTGGCAGGTAAATACATTATCCAACCTTTATACAGTCACTCCACTTTTTGTACTCTGCCCTACCCTTCAACAAATGAACGACTACCAGTGTAATAACGAAAGAATAGCAGACGCTAAATAGTAGGCATAAAAAAACGCCTACCTAGGTAGACGTTTTTTGGTAATTCAAGCTATTTTATTTTGCTAGTAATAAAACTAATCCATCAAATAAAACGAATTAAGCTTTAGCAGCAGCAATTTGTGCTTCAACTTCAGCAGCGAAATCTTCTTCTTTCTTCTCGATACCTTCACCAACTTCTAAACGTACGAAGTTAGAAACAGTGATACCTTTCTCAGTAAGAATTACACCAACAGTTTTCTTAGGTTCCATGATGAAAGCTTGACCAGTTAAAGAAACTTCACCAGTAAACTTCTTCATGCGGCCTGTAACCATCTTCTCAGCGATTTCTTGAGGCTTGCCTTCGTTCATCGCCATTTCGATTTGAATGCGCTTTTCATTGGCAACAACATCAGCTGGAACGTCATCAGGAGTTAAGAACTCAGGCTTGCTTGCAGCAACGTGCATAGCAATGTGCTTAAGTGATTCTGCATCACCTTCACCAGCAACAACAACACCGATAGTAGCGCCATGGCTATAAGATGCTAAATTAGCACCTTCAACGTATTCTACGCGACGAATATTGATGTTTTCACCAATTTTAGTCACAAGCGTAATACGCTTTTCTTCGAATTGTGCTTGAAGCTCTGCGATTGTTACTTTAGAAGCAAGTGCAGCGTCAGCAACTTCGTTAGCAAAACCTAAGAAGTTATCATCTTTTGCTACGAAATCAGTTTGACAGTTAACTTCAACTAAAGCAGCAAGGCCATCAGTAGTTTTAATTAAAATTGCACCTTCAGCAGCTATGTTACCGGCTTTCTTAGCCGCTTTAGCTTGACCGTTCTTACGCATATTTTCAATCGCAAGTTCCATGTCGCCTTCAGCTTCTACTAAAGCATTTTTACAATCCATCATGCCCGCAGCTGTGCGTTCACGAAGTTCTTTAACCATTGCAGCAGTAATTGCCATGAGTTAATTCCTCAGTTTTCTGTTATCCCCATATTTGAATTATCACTAAATCAATTTTGGGCATAAGTATTAAATAAGTTGCCACAAAAGCGTACTTTTGTGGCAATAGAAAATAAACGTATTGTTAACTGAAATTATTCAGCTTCAACAAAACCGTCTTTTTCAGCTTGTACTACGATGTTTTGCTCACGGCCGCTAAGCACAGAGTTAGCAACAGCATCACAATATAAAGTGACAGCACGAATTGCATCATCGTTACCTGGAACAACGTAATCAACGCCATCAGGGTTTGAGTTAGTATCAACAACAGAAATTACTGGGATACCAAGGTTGTTTGCTTCTTTAATAGCAATGTGCTCGTGATCAGCATCAATGATAAATAAAACGTCAGGTAAACCACCCATGTTTTTGATACCACCTAAGCTTTTATCAAGCTTTTCCATTTCACGAGTACGCATTAACGCTTCTTTCTTAGTTAACGCTTCGAAAGTACCGTCAGTGCTTTGAGATTCTAAATCTTTTAAACGTTTGATAGATTGACGAACTGTTTTCCAGTTAGTCAACATACCACCTAACCAGCGGTGGTTAACGTAGAATTGGTCAGACTTAATAGCAGCATCTTTGATTGCATCACTTGCAGCACGTTTAGTACCAACAAATAATACTTTACCTTTTTTCGATGAAACATTGTTTACAAAAGCAAGTGCTTCATTGAACATAGGAACTGTTTGTTCAAGGTTAATGATATGAACTTTATCGCGAGCACCAAAAATGAATTGCTTCATTTTAGGATTCCAGTAACGAGTTTTGTGACCGAAGTGAACACCTGCTTTAAGCATATCGCGCATTGAAACGTTTGACATTTTTCTTTTCCTTTATGGGGTTAAGCGTTCATACACCCAATATACACGACTCCTTTGTTTCGACTTTATAGTCAAAAGCTGAGCACCCCGGTATACCTTTAATAGATGTATGTGAGTTTATAATAATGACTTAATAAGCCAAAAAACTAACAAGTTTCTTGATCGAATAGTCGATTTAAATTGTCACTTAACCAAGCTAAACTATTTATTGTCGTTTATAAAAAAGACAACTCAGATTAACTAAAAATTAAGCGCCGCATTTTATACCATAAAAAGGATCCTTTAGCGAGGTAAAAATCATTTGTCATCAAATGTCGATTTATAGTGGGATAATCGGACAAGGCGAGTTAAAATCATCAGATATATACCCGTTTCACTTAAAGATGCATGATTCAGCTGGCATTAGAAACGCCTTTAGGCAAGACATTGATTGAAGGGAATAGTTATTCTATTGTCGACATCAATAACGCAGCATAAAGCGTTTCTAAACCAGCCCCTTGGGGAAGGCTGAGCAAATCACACTCTGCGTTACATTTCTTTTTAAGGGAATGACCCTTAATAAAAAAATGTGCCTTGATTATGAATCGCTCAGACTTCCTGGAACGAGCATCTTCAAGTGAAGCGGGTATAGATATATTTAATTAAAATCATCAACTTTTGTAGAGTAAATAATGGCAGCAGAATTATTTTTCATTTATGACAGTCACTGTCCGTGGAGTTATGCAGCAACTCCCTTAGTGAATGCGGTAAACCAAGCGTTACCAGAAGTGGCTTTGAACTTATGGCATTGTGCCTACTTTTCAGATGCCGACGGCGAGAATATAATAACTAAGCAACAAATAGCTCAAGTTAAAGAATTATCTTCTGTTAATTTTTCACCTGATTATATGAGTAAGTTGTCACAAGGAAAAGATTCTACCTTATGCGCAAATCTCATGACTTGGGCTGTAGGTAAAACACCACAGCAAGCATTAGGATTATTAAACGCTCTACAAACGGCACACTTCTCAGCGGGTAATGACTTAAGTGAGCCAGCAGATTTGAGCGACATCATTGATGAGTTCAAATTATCTGTACCAGCAAAAGTGATTAATAAAACCAAGTTAACCACTGATGCTGCAGCACAAGTACATGAAATTTATGCACTTCAAGATATAATAGGAACTCAAGCTATTCCTGCATTATTATTAGCTATAGATGATGAACTCATCCTACTTAATCACAATTTTTACTTAGAAGATCCTAATGCCATCATTGATGCGATAAAATTAGAGTTAAATAAGTACAGTTAACTTGCTATCTTATTAGCACGTTGCTCATCGATATCGATGAAACCATACCAATGACGTTAATTATGGGTTATAGCTTTCATTGTAAATAAGCAATGATGATAAATCTTCAAAAGCAAGGCGCTTGATTGAGTAATAGCTGACTATTACAATTGAAAGCAACAAGGTTATTGATATTTAGACCACTTACAAATGGTCATTTAGTTAGTGTTATTGGTATTAAAATTAATTGAAAGCTCAGTCGCAAGTAATACTGTGGCTAGCGCAAACTAAAAGAGATTGAACAAGATGGCCATCACCATAAAAAGCCAAGACGAAATAGCCAAAATGCGAATTGCTGGACAATTAGCTGCTGACGTTTTAGAAATGATCGCTCCGCATGTAAAAGCGGGGATTAGCACTGATGAACTTAATACCTTATGTGCCGATTACACAGAAAATGTTCAACATGCTATATCTGCACCACTGAACTATCATCACTTCCCTAAGTCTATTTGTACTTCTGTTAACCATGTTGTTTGCCACGGTATTCCTGATGCAACTGTGTTAGCCGACGGCGATATTATTAATATTGACATCACCGTAATTAAAGATGGTTATCATGGTGATACTAGTAAAATGTTTGTTATTGGTGAGCCCTCCGCTGAAGATAATCGCCTCTGTCGTATTACGCAAGAATCACTTTATTTAGCACTCAAGAAAGTTAAACCAGGCGCCACGTTTGGTGAAATTGGCGCAACTATTCAAAAGTTCATTAAAAAATCAGGTCGTTATTCTATTGTTAAAGATTATTGTGGTCATGGTATCGGTAAAGAGTTTCATGAAGAACCACAAATTATGCACTATAAAAATAATGACAAAACTAAAATGGAAGTAGGCATGTGTTTCACCATTGAGCCTATGGTTAACTTAGGCCGCGCAGGTACTACTTTAGACAAAACTGATAACTGGACTGTTTATACAGCCGATGGTAAAAGATCTGCTCAATGGGAACACACCATTGTAGTAACTAAAACCGGTTGTGAGATTTTAACATTGCGTGAAGAAGAAACGATTGCGCGTATATTACATAATTAGTATCGATATCCGTTAACATTCAAAGTGCGGGAACCATGCATATTGATTGATAATGGGTACAATATATTAAAAACTACAGATTAATCGCTATAGATAAAAGGTAAGCTCTTGACTAGTCATCCCGTATCCGTACATATAGTTCCGTCACACTTTATTAATCAGCTGGCTATTAGTGCTGACTTTTTATCTACTCGAGACATCTGTCAATTAAGCCAATCATTTAATACTTGGTTAAAAGACGTTTTTATTGAAAACGATATAAACGACTTATTATCTGCACGAGCTGTTTTTGTAGATGCTATTTTAAAGAAGCTTTGGTGCCAGCACCATCTTGATGAATTTCAAATCACCCTGATTGCTGTTGGTGGCTATGGTCGCGGGGAGTTACATCCCCAATCTGACGTTGATATATTATTATTAACCCAAGAAGAAGTAGACCTAGAACTTGAAGAAAAAATATCAAGCTTCATTACCCAGCTTTGGGATATAAAACTTGATATTGGTCACAGTGTTCGTTCTATTAAAGAGTGTTTAAAACAAGCGGTAAAAGAAGTAACCGTTGCGACTAATTTAATGGAAATGCGACAGGTTGCCGGTAATGAAACGCTTACCCAACAATTAACGCCTCTGTTAAGTGAAGACGTTTTTTGGACCTCTGAGAAATTCTTTATTGCCAAATGTAAAGAACAAGAAGCAAGACATCAGCAATACCGAGGGGCAGCATATACCCTTGAACCAAACTTAAAAGCAAACCCCGGTGGTTTACGTGATATTCAAACTATCGCTTGGGTGGCTAAACGTCACTTTTCAGCCGACTCCTTAGAAGAACTGGTTGAACACGACTACCTCTACCCAAATGAATTTTTTGAGCTATTAGAATCACAAGATTATCTATGGCGCATGCGTTTTGCACTGCACTTCGTTGCTGGCCGTAGCGAAAATCGCCTTTTGTTTGACTATCAAGCTGATGTTGCGAAAATGATGGGCTTTGGTGACGAAGGTAAGGCCCCTGTAGAACGAATGATGAAACGTTTTTTTCGTATCATTGCACGGGTTACTGAATTAAATACCATGCTGTTACAGCATTTTGAACAAGCTATCATTAAGAAACCCGAGCTAAGTAATATTAGTATTATTAACCAAGATTTTGAGCTGGTTGATAAATTAATCAATACCAGAAATGATCGCATATTTATGCGACCAGTCAAAATGATTGAAATGTTTTTGATTATTGCGCAAGAACCCGGCATTAAAGGTATACACTCGCACACCATGAGGTTAATGCGTAATGCACGTAGACGATTAATTTCCGGATTAATCGATTATGCAGAATGTCGCCGAATGTTTATGGCTATTATTCGTCATCCACGTGGTTTGGGTTTAGCATTAACTTTGATGCACAGACATAGCATACTAAGCTCATATTTACCGCTGTGGCGAAATATCGCGGGGCAAATGCAATTTGACCTATTCCATGCATACTCAGTGGATGAACATAGCTACCGAGTCATTAAGAATTTACACCAATTCAGTCAAAAAGAGCATAATCATAAATTTCCGTTATGTAGTAAAATAGTACAAAAAATTCGTAAACCGGAAGTCCTTTACCTTGCTGGATTTTTCCATGATATTGGCAAAGGTCGTGGTGGTGACCATGCTAAATTAGGGGCTGTTGATGCCTTAACTTTTTGCTTGTCACATCAATTAAGCAAACACGACAGTAATATGGTGGCATGGCTTGTTGAGCATCATTTATTAATGTCTGTTACTGCTCAGCGTCGTGATATCAATGACGAGAATGTCATTCGTACTTTTGGTGAAATAGTTCGAGATGAAGCACATTTAAATTACCTCTATTGTTTAACCGTTGCTGATATGCGCGGAACCAACGAAAGTCTTTGGAATAACTGGAAAGCAAACTTGCTTGAAGAGCTTTATTTTAATACCTTAAGTGCATTCCGACATGGTTTAGAAAAACCGGTAGAAGTTCGTTCTAAAATTAGAGAAAATCAACAACAAGCCTTGGCTTTGTTAAACGAAAATAATGTTGATGAGCAAAGTATTAAAGCCTTATGGCGTGAATTTAGAATTGACTATTTTTTACGTTATTCACCTGAGCAAATAGCCCGACAATGTCAGAACATTGTCGAGCACGATAGAGAAAAACCACTGGTACTCATTAGCCCGATACCTTATAGAGGTGGCACGGAAGTATTTATTTTCACAAAAGAAAAAAACAACACCTTTGCCAGTACAGTTTCATTTTTGGTAACAAAAAAATTATCGATTCATGATGCAAAAATTATCACAACTAAAACTGGCTATACAGTAAATACGTTTGTCGTGCTCGACAGTCGTAATAAACCTTTAAGAGAACGTTTCTATACCAAAGAAATGAGTCAAGCGTTGGTTGATAGATTACAGCAAGTGAATATCTGCGAGCTTCCTGAACCAAAGCTAGCGAGACACATGAAAAAATTTAAAGTGCCGCTACGCGTTAACTTTATTAAAATACATGCAAAAAATCGAACAATGATAGAGATTATAGCCTTAGATAGACCCGGTTTATTGTCCAACATTAGTCAAGTATTTTTAGAAGCACGGGTTAATATCCACTCAGCCAAAATAACAACCTTTGGTGAAAAAGCTGATGATGTATTCACTATTTCAACCGAAGAAGATGATGCGCTAACCACTCAAGAAAAAGAGGCCTTAGCACTGCGATTAACGCAAGAGATTGATTAACTAACTTACAGCCCTATATCATACAAATAAATAACACTAATAAATTTCAAATAGGAAAGCCTAATGACAGATTTAAAACACTTAGCTAGTGTAATTGAACAAGCCTTTGAAGAAAGAGCCAGTATTTCTCCTGCAACCGTTTCAAGTGAGATTAAAAACGCAGTGCTTGATGCGTTAGCCGCATTAAATAACGGCAGTGCACGCGTAGCAGAAAAAGTAGATGGCAGCTGGCATGTAAACCAATGGCTTAAAAAAGCGGTATTACTTTCTTTTCGTATATGGGATAACCAAGTAATTGATGGTGCAGAAAGTACTTTTTTTGATAAAGTACCGATGAAGTATGAAGGTTATACGCAAGCAATGTTTGAAGCTGACGGTGTTCGTGTAGTCCCTGGCGCAAGTGTTCGTACTGGTAGTTTTATTGGTAAAAATGTTGTGGTAATGCCGAGTTTTGTCAATATTGGCGCTTTTGTCGATGAAGGCTGCATGGTAGATGCTTGGGCAACAGTGGGATCTTGTGCACAAATTGGTAAAAATGTGCATTTATCTGGCGGTGTCGGTATTGGTGGAGTGTTGGAGCCTTTACAAGCTGGACCAACCATCATTGAAGATAATTGTTTTATTGGCGCACGTTCAGAAATCGTTGAAGGCGTTATAGTAGAAGAAGGTGCAGTAATTTCTATGGGCGTCTATATCGGCCAAAGCACTCGTATTTTTGACCGTGAAACAGGTGAGGTACATTATGGACGAGTACCTGCTGGCTCAGTGGTAGTGCCAGGTAATTTACCTTCAGCTTGTGGTACATACAGTTTATATGCTGCAATTATCGTGAAGAAAGTTGACGCAAAAACGCTAGCTAAAGTTGGTATCAACGAATTATTACGCGCAGTATCAGAAGAGTAATAATTAAAAAAATGAATAGCTAAAAATTTGACGCTATTTAATATAATCAAGCTCGTTCAATACTTATTACTAATAAATAAGCATTAAACGAGCTTTTTTATGAACTAAATAAAAATAACTAAAATATTATAGCTACATTTTAGTTAATATTTTCATAGTATTATAATTTATAACCCTCCCTTATTTATAAAACTTAACTTTCTGGTATAACACTTGCTGTATTGATAATAATTCAATCGCATTATTTATCATTAGGTTTGTTATGAAAGTATTTAAAATAGCAGTCTGCTTACTTTGTTTTCTGGTACTCGGCGCTTGTTCTAATACCGCGCAAGTAGAGCCAAGCAGTGAAAATAACCACTACTTTGCTAAAGAATTTAGCCATAATGAATTTATCACTTACCAAAAAGATTCTGTTAAGAAGTCAGCATCATCAGATCACGAGTTAATGCTTTCATTGCTAAACAGACCCATGCCTGAAGATCAGCGAATGATGTTAGCCTTTGCTCAACGTCAAGCGAATTACTTTCCTGATAGCACTATTATTGGTGTGCAAATAAAGGGTGATAAAAAAAATCGAAATATAAGTACGAGAACAAGATCACAATATGCGCAGACTATTGCCCAGGATATCAATGCAGTGACCATTAGCACTTTGCCAAAGTAACACTATTGACGGTAATTATGCCTTCGTATTATTTGAATCTAAGTTTAACTAAATTAGCTTATAAACAATTAAATACTGTTCACCTTTGATCTTTATTTCTCACCCTAACCACAACGAATAAACCTACTCATTATTGCCTATAACGATTCCTCATAAAATTTCTAAAACAAACCGTCATAGTTGTAACTAACCTTTAACTATCAGAATATTTTAGTGTTATAATTGCCTTTTATAGCCTTTAATACCAATCGAACTAATTTATTGATCACTTAGCGAGAATTAAAAGGCTTAGAGGCAAGGCATTGATTGAAGAGAATGGTTATTCCCTTGTCAAAATTAATAACGCCGCATGTAAGCCTTTTAAACTCGCCCTTTGGGAGCTCATTAGCAAACTGATAACATTACAAAATGAATGAAATATAGACTAACTATGTTTAACTCATTTTACTTGTTTTAAGCTCGCTAACGTAACTCTAAGCTGACCAATAAATTAGTCCGTTTGGTATAAGGCTTATTGGCACTCACTTTACTATTACCCACTTATATCCAGTTAAACGATAATAGTTTGGTAACAAGGCATATAACATGACTCAAGATGAAATGAAAAACGCAGCCGCCATTAAGGCATTAGAATTCATTGAAAATGATACTATCGTCGGTGTTGGCACTGGCTCAACAGTTAACTTTTTCATTGAAGCTCTAGCCTCTATGAAAGATAAAATAGCAGGTGCTGTTTCTAGCTCAGAAGAGTCAACTAAGCGGTTAAAAGCACACGGTATTGAGGTATTTGATTTAAACAGTGTTGATGTTTTAGATGTATACGTTGACGGTGCCGATGAAATCACTCGTCATATGTCGATGATCAAAGGCGGTGGCGCAGCATTAACCCGTGAAAAAATCGTGGCGGCAGTCGCCAAGAAATTTATTTGCATTGCCGACGATTCCAAACAAGTAAAAGTATTGGGTAACTTTCCTTTACCTGTTGAAGTAATACCTATGGCGCGGAGTTATGTCGCACGTGAATTAGTTAAATTAGGTGGCGACCCAGTTTACCGTCAAGGTGTGACCACAGATAATGGCAACGTTATCCTTGATGTGTACAATCTCGAAATTCTTGATCCAAAAGCACTAGAAACTCAAATTAACGCTATTGTTGGCGTTGTGACTAATGGTTTGTTTGCACTTCGTGGCGCTGACATATTAGTACTTGGTAGCAAAGATGGAATTCAGGTTATCCAATAATTTGTTAGACACATCTAGTTTTAAGTAAAAAATCAGATTTTCAGCATATTTATTCTATAAAGTGCTCAATAAATCCTTTAGAGTTTATACACTATATGATATGTTAAACCTCTATTTAGATATCTAGCCATCTAAACGAAAGTATATTTAGCCGTTTAATTTTGATAAGTGAAGCCAATTTATGATCATTGCCAACCAAAACTCATTAGCAAAAAGTAAGATTAAAATTTTATTACTTGAAGGCTTGCACCCAAGCTCTCTAGAAGAATTGAAGCTAAAAGGTTATTCAAATATTGAATCACTTAAAACCTCGCTCTCAGAAAGTGAGTTAATTGAAAAAATTGCAAATGTTCACTTTATTGGCATTCGCTCACGTACTCAGTTAACTGAAAAAGTGCTAAGTCATGCGAATAAGTTGGTTGCTATCGGTTGTTTTTGTATTGGCACCAATCAAGTTAATTTAAAAGCAGCTCAAACTCGCGGTATCCCTGTTTTTAATGCTCCATTTTCAAATACTCGTTCAGTTGCTGAGCTTGTTCTTGGTGAAACGTTATTATTACTACGTGGTATTCCTGAGAAAAGTGCAAAAGCTCATCGTGGTGAATGGTTGAAATCAGCGGTTGGTTCAGTAGAAGCCCGTGGCAAAGTATTAGGTATTATTGGTTACGGTCATATTGGCATGCAATTAGGTATTTTAGCTGAAACATTAGGTATGAGAGTACGCTTTTACGACGTAGAAACTAAATTACCTTTAGGTAATGCAAGTCAAGCGCCGTCATTAGATGCATTACTTGGTGAGTCTGACGTAGTGAGCTTACATGTACCTGAAACAGCGCAAACTCAAAATATGATTGCACAAGCTCAATTCGAAGCAATGAAACAAGGCGCTATCTTTATTAATGCTTCTCGAGGAACTGTGGTTGATATCCCTGCTTTAGCACAAGCTTTGGATAGTAAAAAAATTGCAGGGGCTGCAATTGATGTTTTCCCTGTTGAGCCAAAGAGTAATAATGACGAGTTTATCTCAGCGTTACGCGGATTTGATAATGTTATTCTAACGCCACACATTGGTGGTAGTACAAAAGAAGCACAAGCCAATATCGGTTTAGAAGTAGCAACAAAGCTAGCTAAGTATTCTGATAATGGTTCAAGTCTATCTGCGGTTAACTTCCCTGAAGTGTCTTTACCTGATCACTCTTTTCCAGGTCAGAAGAATACCAGCCGTTTATTACATATTCACCATAACCAACCAGGTGTTTTGACTCAAATTAACCAAGCATTTGCTGAACACAATATTAATATTGCAGCACAATACTTACAAACCGATGACAAAATTGGTTATGTGGTTATTGATCTTGATTCAGAAGATAGTAGTTTAGCGTTAGAACAGTTAAAACATGTTGATGGCACCATACGCGCTAGAATATTGCATTAATTATTTAAAGATTTAAAGATTTAAAGATTTAAATCTCCTTTACTTAATAATTTACAACACAAAATAAAGGCCCGTTTATAAAGTTATAAATGGGCCTTTTTGTATGTAAATTTGGTTAACTGCTTCCCCCTAATACATGAGCTAATACTATATTATACCAAACGGATTAATTTATTGGTCAGCTTAGAGTTACATTAGCGAGCTTAAACAAGCAAAATGAGTTAACCTAGTTAGTCTATATTTCATTCATTTTGTGATGTTATCAGTTTGCTAATGAGCTCCCGAAGGGCGAGTTTAAAAGGCTTACATGCGGCGTTATTGATTTTGACAAGGACGCTGCATGGATGCAGCTTATTAGAGAATGCAGGAGCTTATTCTCCTGAATAACCATTCTCTTCAATCAATGCCTTGCCTCTAAGCCTTTTAATTCTCGCTAAGTGATCAATAAATTAGTCCGATTGGTATTAAATTAAGAATATCCCCGTCACCAATCAGTAATCAGTAATCAGAGGCTTTATCGGTATGTCTTTGCTAGAAAACTTTGATAGTTTTCAATGGCATTAACATTACCTTTATTACGTTGACAGACACCTTTTTGATATTGGAAATTGAAAACATCAAACCATAAATCGAGCATGTGAGCATTAGTAGTTTCACCATGCATATCTAATACTCTAGCCGCAACCTCAGCAGTTGAAAATTGATGTTCAAGCTCAGTTTTTCTAACTGTATAACGAGAGTCCTGACCAACTGGGGATAATTGACTATTGTTCTCACTTTGACAATTACCACTGACTGCTTGAATTGCTGTTTTCACGTCAAATGACACCATTGGAAATCTATCTAAATATGGGCTTTTACGAAACATTTTTTTAGCTTCACGCCAACTACCATCAAGCATAATAAATAATGGCCGTTTACCTTCAGGGCAGATAACATTATTAGTGAATACTTTACGTTCATCATCAGCATACTCTTGCGGAAAAACAACGAGAGGAAACCATTTTTCATCATTAATTACCGCTAATAAATCAGGATTTTCTTGCGTTCTTGACCATAAAAAAGCAAAGGTATCCGGAATTAGATCTGCAATAAGTTTACCGGTATTACTCGGTTTTAATACTTCCGTGTCATACATTAATAACAAAAACCCTGCCGTTGTCTCAACGTTCTCCTTAAGGGGGGATATTTCACAAATACAGAATGGCTTAGCAAGTTGACAGAGTTGACAGCGAATTACCCGCTGTCCTCGTGATTTGTAAGTGGTTGTACTTAGGCTTTTACGATATTGGTGTAATTGATGAACAGCGTGCATGTTTGACAAAATATAAGGATAAAAAGACCCAGCAATTATAACAGTGCTAGGTCAGTGTGTTGATCATTATTCTTGGTATTAACTAACGAGACTAATTAATAGTTACTTTGCTGTAGGGTGTGATTCTTCTTCATAATTTTTTTGTGTCACAGTAAAAACATTAATACGAGCAAGAGGCTCTATTTCAACTTTTAATTGCTCTTCTAGTGCATCAACCTCAGCAATACTTATACATAGTGCCTCAGCCTTCTTCTCTATTATCGCAGATCTTGTTGTCATCTCATGTTCGATATTTTCACCAAAACTTTCCATACGTGTTTCAAAGTTTCGATCGTCACCTTCTGAAGCAACCATTTGTTGACCGATGGCAATTAAGATACTGCCCATTGAATTTAGCACGGCTTTTTCAACCGCAGACTCTATACGCTTGTCAAAGTCTTTTCCGAGTAATCCTTCACTTTCTAGACCTTCGACACCAACAGAAACTCCATGTTCAATAGATAGGTTTGTGGATACTTGTTCTCGAATTAACGTTAGCTCTGTCGTTAAATCTGCTGCGACGGCATTACCCTCACCAAGTAGACCATTAAACGCAAGATTTACACCTTCAATAGCCATATCAACACCTTCAATGGCAACATTTTTAACTTGAGGCACTAAGCGTCGTATTTTTTCATCATACTTTTTCACAAGAGCTTGTTGATCATCAGATAAGTCAATATGCTGGTTGTCGACCAAAAGTTTTTTACCTTCAATTATTTTATACAAACTGAGATTTTTCTCATCATTTCCAGCTTCATCTTGCAAAAATTCAATCGAATTAACGTTGATTGAAAGCCCTGCTGACAAATCAACATTGCATGATTTATTGGCGTAAACAGCCGATGATGCAAAAGATACAGTGAGTGCGCTAGCGATTAATGTTGCGTGAAAATAAGTCATTATTTATCCTTAAGATATTTATTATTGTTTGCTGTTGAGTCATTTATTACGATTAATGAACGTTATTAACTAGGATTACTTTTACAAGTAGTAACGATGACCTATATAAGTAACTACAAATTAGTCATCATCAACCTAGTAATTATTAGCATAACTGTTACAAACATAGTGCCAACTTTACTTATCCATATTTATCAATAAGATAAGTATTTACAGCTAATGAATGAGCAGTTGAAAATAAATGATTTAGTCAAATTAGCTAGTTAATCGTATTTTATACAACTTATGAGCTTTGTTGCATTTCAATTAATCGAGACTGACAGCGTTCAAACTCAAAAGCAAGTTGCTGCCCTTGATAAAGTTCAAATATATCAACTTGGGCGCTAACGATTAATTTGACATTTTGATCGTAAAATTCATCAACTAACGCAATAAACCTTCTCGCTTCATCATCAAGCTGCTGTAACTCTCCCATTAAAACGCCACTGCGTTGATAACTGTCCTCAACCCCTGAAAAAACCGCTGGCACTAACTCACCAGAAAACTTAGGGACGTTGGCAATACATACTGTATCGAAGTCTTTCGCTAGTACCATATAATCTCGCTGGCTTCGAGGGCCAGAGCATAAAGCAAAAAAATCAAAGAAAATAACATTAGCACTTTGCGCTAAATAGCAGAGTTGTCTGTGATTAATTTCTATCTCACCAGAAACCAACATTTCTGCATCAGTCAAGCTTTGAAAACGTTCAATTAACTTTTCATTCCCCTCGTTGGCTAATAAAAAATAATTATTATAGCAGCTGTTTTTTGAAAGTTTAGTGCGGCGGTGATCAACGTCACCATTAATAGAAATAATCTGACAATGTTGATTGATTAAGGCAATCGTAGGTAAGAAACGCTCCCTTTGCAACCCATTACGATAAAGCTGCTCAGGTTGACAATTTGAGGTCGCAACAAGGGTCACCCCTTGTTTAAATAGCGCTGAAAATAGACCACTCAGTAACATGGCATCACCAATATCACTCACATAAAACTCATCAAAACATAACAAATCGATGTTTTGTGCCCACTTGGTAGCAATATGGCTAAGGGGCTCAGACTGCCCAGTTAGTTGGGCCAGTTGCTGATGAACACTTTCCATAAAGTGATGGAAATGAATGCGTTTTTTATTTTTAATGGCTAAGTGCTGATAGAATAAATCCATCAGCATAGTTTTCCCTCGACCTACTCTGCCGTGAAAATATAATCCAGGGATATTTTTTTTTAACTTTTCGGGCAAGTGCTGTTGAGCTAACAACTGCTCAGATAACAGTATTAAAGCATCGACAGCATGAGTTTGAGCGGTATCAATATCGAGCTGCTTGTTAGTAAGCAGCTCTTGGTAGGCATGTTTCATTACGTTTTTTAATCTAGTAACTAATTAGTTAAATGGCGAGCATTAAAGGTACGACCTTTCATTTTGCCCTTAGATATTTTTTTCAAGGCTAAGTTCAAAGCCGCTTTAGTAACGGCAACATAGGCCTTATTATCAAGCACTGAAATTTTGCCAACTTGTGAACCTTGCACACCATTATCGCCAGTAAGTGCTCCCAAAATGTCTCCAGCTCTAACTTTTTGCTTTTTACCGCCATCAATTTGAATGGTTGCCATTTTAGCTTGCGGACGTTCATTAGAAAGTACCGCTAATGAAGGCAATGGCTCAGGGGTAATAACAGCTTCAAGGTAGTCTTCTAGTAAGCCAACTTTATAACTTTCTTTGTCACTAAACAGTGAATAAGCGATACCCGTACTGCCTGCTCTACCTGTTCGGCCTATTCTATGCACATGCACTTCACTATCGCGGGCAATGTGATAATTAATAACTAAGTCTAAGCTATCAATATCCAAGCCTCGTGCAGCAACGTCAGTCGCAACAAGAATTGAAGCACTTTTGTTGGCAAAGCGTAATAATGTTTGGTCTCTATCGCGTTGCTCTAAATCGCCGTGTAACGCTAATACGCTAAAACCATCAAAGTGTAAGGCATCAGCGACTTGTTGGGTCTCTTTTTTGGTATTACAAAAAATAGCGGTCGATTCAACTTGATTATCTAGTAACAATAAACGTAACGCGTCTAGGCGATCGTCATCATTACCCACTTTAAAGAATTTTTGACTGATAGTTGATTGGTCTTCACTTGAAGCAATTTTAACCATCACAGGATCTGTCATGATACTTTCGCTAATAGACTTAATTTGGTCAGGAAAGGTAGCACTGAAAAGTAATGTTTGACGATCAAGTGGTGTACGTCCAACAATATTATCAAGTGCGGCTTGGAAGCCCATTTCTAGCATACGGTCAGCTTCATCGAGCACTAATAAGTTTAAGTTATCTAATTGTAAGGTGCCTTTTATAACATGTTCTTCAAGGCGTCCTGGAGTACCAACAATAACATGTGCGCCATGCTCTAAAGAACCAATTTGTGGACCAAAAGGGGTTCCGCCACAAAGTGTCAATATTTTTATATTATGAATACCACGCGCTAGTTTTCTCAACTCTTTCGCGACTTGGTCAGCCAGTTCTCGGGTTGGACAAATAACCATGGATTGAATGCGAAACTTTTTAACTTCTAATTTGTTAAGTAATGCTAAACCAAAAGCAGCCGTTTTACCTGAGCCTGTTTTCGCTTCGCCAATAACATCTTTTCCTTTAAGCAATTCAGGTAAGGTTTTAGCTTGAATAGGTGTCATTTGCTCATAGCCAAGCGACGATAAGTTTTTAACTAAATCCTGTTTTAAGCTCAACGAAGAAAAAGCTAACGATGAAGTAGTTGTATTAGTACTCAAAATAAACGCCTCTGGTTTATAGCGACTTAGTCAAAAACTAAGCCAAAAAATAAGAAAGCTATCAATACAAAGATAAGAAAACTTTCATGAGATAGATAATGCGCGCATAATAACAGTAATTTTTGTACAACCCCAGTATATTCAACCTATGACAACAGTTTCAAAACAGTTATTAGTAGAGCAATGGCAAACTTTACACAACAATCATGAGAATTATGAAAGTTATGCGTTAATAATCAAGCTTGTTGCAACGGCTATCACCCTGTTTGCTTTTACTTTTTCTGTAGCAACTTTTGTTACATTCCTAATATTGGCAACCCTGTGGTTACAAGAAGGTATATGGAAAACCTTTCAGCAGAGAACAGCAAATGCGATAATAGCAATAGAAAACAAATTAGACATTCATAATGATGAACAATCAAACGAATCGATGAAGCCTTATTTAGTGTATAAGCAATGGCAGGAAAATCGCCCAAATACACAGGTGCTCATTGTAGAGTATGTCAGTAATTCGTCGAAACCAACGGTAATGTACCCCTACTTACCATTGATGCTTATAGTCCTTATATTTTAGTGACTAGCAGCCAAAATAATTTTTAGTTTAGATATCGAGATAAGAACATGAACAGAAAAAAGAAAATGAACAATATTTTGAAAAAGAAAGTAAAAAAAACCAACTCAAAGTTACATACTAGCAACAAACCAAAATATATATCGAAAGCCGAAAGAGCTAAACTTGCAGAAGAAGATAGCAGCCAAGAACAAGAGTAGCTGCTAATCAAGAGAGTCGATGACATCACTATTTAGTTTTAATTACCTGTTATAAGCAATAGTTATTCATATCAGATGATAACGTAGCATAGTGATATAAATATGTTATGAGACAACAAATAAAAAAGGGCACATATTATGTGCCCTTTTTGTTGCGCGATTATTCGATGAACCCCTAGGTCACATCTGGTTTACCTTTAATTTTTTCTCGCATACGTTGAATCAATAGGTAGAAGTAAGGTACAAGTAAAGTACCAAATAGTGTGGCTGCAATCATACCAGCCAATACCGTGATACCTAAAGAAACTCGGCTTCCAGCTCCTGCACCCGTTGCAAAAACTAGTGGTAGAACACCTAATATAAACGAGAAGGCTGTCATCAATACCGCACGAAAACGCATTTTAGCCGCATTAAGTGCCGCATTCATTATCGTTTCACCAGCCGCTCTTTGTTCCATGGCAAATTCAACAATCAAAATGGCAGTTTTAGTCGAAAGACCTATTAATAAGACCAAACCAACTTGTGCATAAATATTATTAGCCATGCCTACTGTATAAAGCGCCAACATAGCACCAAACAAGGCTAAAGGTACTGCGGCAATAACTGAGAACGGAATAGTCCAGCTTTCATACTGTGCCACTAAAAATAGGTAAACAAAGATGATAGCAAGACCAAATAATATGGGTGCTAGATTACCCGCTTCTAATTCTTGTTTCGACTGCCCTGACCACTCATAAATATACCCTTGAGGTAATGTACTAGCTAATTCTTCCATCACATCAATAGATTGCCCTGAGGAATATCCTGGAGAAGCATTACCTGTGATGCTAGCACTACGGTATAAGTTAAAGTGACTAATCGTTGTAGGCCCTAAGATAGGCTTAACACTTGCTAGAGTAGTTAGCGGTACCATCTCGTCGTCTTTATTTCGAACGAAGTAATATCGAAGATCTGAAGGTTCAGCTCTATACTGACTTTCTGCCTGAATTGTCACACGGTAAGTACGACCAAACTGACTAAAGTCATTAATATATAAAGAGCCTAACTGTGCTTGTAAAGTCGCAAAAATATCAGACAAAGCGACACCTTGTGCTTTCGCTTTGTTGCGATCTACTTCTAAAAAGTACTGCGGTACATTGGCGCGATAAGTACTAAACACACGTGATAATTCAGGTCGCTGATTGGCTTCATAAATAAGGCCATTCATTACTTGTGCTAATTCGGCAGGATCTCGCCCTTCACTGTCTTGTAATTTAAAATCAAAACCTGAGCTATTACCTAAACCGGGAATAGGTGGCGGATTAAATACCATAATTTGAGCATCTGGCATAGTCCATAATTGCCCCATCAGACGAGGAATTATCTGCTTCAATCCAAGTTCTGGTGTAGTACGTTCTTCCCAATCTTTAAGAAGGATTATGGCAAGACCATTATTCGAACCGGCACCACCAAGTAATGAGAAGCCTGATACGGTGATGATATCCTCAACAGCAGCATCATTTAAAATAGTGGGTGTTATTTTATCTAATACGGCTTGAGTCCGATTACTTGACGCGGCATCTGGTAACTGAATATCCACAAAAAGATAACCTTGATCTTCCGCAGGTAAAAATGCCGTTGGAACGGCAGTAGTTAACCAACCTGCACCAATGAAAATTAAACCGACAAAAAGTCCAACTCTGGTAAGTCGCTTGAGCATAAAGCCAACAGTCTTAGTATAACCTCCTGTTGCCTTAGTGATAAGGCGCTCAAAAGGTAGTAACCAAGTGATTGGTTTCATTTTTTCTGGGCTTAAAAGCACAGTACATAACGCAGGGCTCAATGTTAGTGCATTTAATGAAGAAATCAGTACCGCGAAAGAAATAGTCACAGAGAATTGCTTGTATAACTCCCCCGTTATACCTGGCATAAAGGCAACAGGCACAAATACAGCCAGTAAAACCAAGGTGGTCGCAATGATAGGACCAGAAACTTGGTCCATTGCTTTAGTTACCGCTTCTTTAATGGGAAGTTGTTCTTCTTTTAATATGCGTTCAACATTTTCAATAACGATAATGGCATCATCAACAACGATACCAATGGCGAGCACTAAACCAAATAACGTAACCGTGTTAATTGAATATCCCATCAAAACCATAAAAGCAAAAGTACCAATAAGAGATACTGGAATTGCAAGGGTGGGAATAATAGTCGCGCGCCAATTTTGTAGGAATAAAAAGACAACTAAGATAACTAAGACGATTGCTTGAAATAAAGTAACCACAACCTCTTCAATTGAGCGATCAATAAATTTAGTGGTATCGTAAGGAATAACATATTTTAGACCGTCTGGAAAACGTTGAGAGAGTTCTGCCATTTCAGCTTTGACTAAAGAAGCAACCTCTGTGGCGTTAGCATCAGGTAATTGATAAATAACAAGGAAAGCTGTTTCTTTACCATTTAGTCTTGCTTGTGTTGAATAATCTTCTGCTCCAAGTTCTAAACGAGCAATGTCATTTAAACGAATAAAATTACCATTGCGCTGAGCTCGTATTATCGTTTGACCAAATTCCTCAGGTGTTTGTAAACGACCCTTTGCTTGGATAGAATACTCAAACTGCTGATTTGGTAACGTGGGGCTAGCACCTAACTTACCTGCAGCTACAATCATATTTTGCTCTTGAAGTGCTTGTTGCACTTCAGTAACGGTAATACTGAGTGATGACATACGTTCTGGGTTTAGCCATGCGCGCATGCTATAAGTCATTTCACCCATCACTTCTGCAGAAGCAACACCCTTAATGCGTCCTAACGGCTCAGTTAGATAATTAGTCGCATAGTTACTTAAGAAAAGCTGATTGATACCTTCTTGTTCAGAAAATAGATTAATACCTAATAACATCGAACTGGATTTTTTCTTAACATCAACCCCTTGGCGTGTTACCTCTGAGGGTAATGAACTCGTTGCCAGTGCGACTCTGTTTTGCACATTAACCTGCGCAATATCGCCATCGGTACCCACTTTAAAAAATACCGTGATTACAGCACTACCATTATTGGAAGCTGAAGATTCAATATACATCATATCTTCAACACCATTGATTTGTTCTTCAATAGGCCTAATGACTGATTCTTCTACAATTTGCGCACTTGCTCCGGGATAGACAGCTGAGATTTGAACCTGGGGCGGTGTTATTTCCGGGTACATGTTTACGGGAAGTACACTCATGGCAATTAAACCAGCAAGTGTAATAACGATAGATATTACAAACGCAAATTTAGGCCGATTGATAAAAGTTTTACTGATCATAAAATCGTCCTTGATTACTTATCAGTTGTAGCACTAGGGCTAATGGTTGGTTCAGTCACTTTTGAAGAGTCCACTGATTTATCATCAATATCTGATATTGTACCGACGAGTGGATCAACATGCTTTTCAACGCCTCTAACTTCAACTCCAGAACGAACTTTTTGTAATCCTTCAACGATGACTTTTTCACCAATAGAGACACCCTTTTCTGCAACCCACATGGCATTAATTCTTCTACCTAGCACTACGTGACGTTGTTTTACTGTATTATTTTCATCGACAATTAAAACAAACTTTCCTTGTTGCCCTTCTTGTACTGCCGCTTGTGGAATTAACGCCATTTCTTCTTTACTTTTACTTTCAAGAATCAAGGTAACAAACAAGCCTGGAATAATTATGTTATGAGGATTCGGGAAAACAGTTCTCAGCTCGACTGTTCCCATGCCTTCGGAAATTTTAGTATCAGCAAAATCTAACTTTCCATGCTCTGGATATTCTGAATTGTTAGGTAAGCGCAAAGAGATATCAAATTCACCTCCTTCGTCACTATTCGACCCCTGATGCTCTTGTTGATATGAGACGTAGGTGCTTTCTTCCACTTGAAAACTAACAAAAATAGGATCACTAATAATGAGAGTAGCCAAAGTATTACTCGTAGGGCTAACAATATTTCCCACGTTGTAATTCACTTTACCAATAAGGCCACTAAAAGGGGCTGTGATTGTGGTGTAGCTTAAATCAAGTTCAGCTTGTTCAAGTGCAGCTTGTGCAGACTTAACAGCCGATTTTGCTTGTGACTCTTCTGTTGTTAATCGGTCAAAGTCTGATTGTGAAATGTAACCATCATTAATAAGATCATTTGCTCGCTTTAAATTACGTTTGGCATTTTCTTCACCAGACTCTTTCGAACTTAAATCAGCTTTTGCAGATGATAAGGCCGCTTCATAGGCAGCTGGATCTATTCTTAATAACACTTGACCCTTTTCAACAAAACTCCCCTCACGAAAACGACGTTCAAGTAATTCGCCTTCAACTCGAGCTCGTAAATTAGCTTCTTTAGACGCTTCTGTACGTGCGACAAATTCACGATAACCGCCAATAGATTGGGATTGGATTGAGTAGACAGAAACTGCAGGTGCTGGAGGTTTAACCTTAACTTCTTCCTTACTACAAGCCGTAAGTGTTAGGGATAAAAGTCCAAAAACTACAAACTTACTCGTTGTTAGGTTAGATCGGGTAGTGTTTTTAAAAAAGCGCTTGAGCATCAAATTATTCCTTTTAAGGTTAATGCTTTATTATGAATTATGTTGATTATTACACAGGCTGTATTCAATACAGTAATTATTTGTACTAATACCAATAGTATTAATTTATTGGTCAGCTTAGAGTTACATTAGCGAGCTTAAAACAAGCAAAATAATTTAAACATAGTTAGTTCTATATTTAATTTATTTTGTGATGTTATTAGCATGCTAATGAGCTCCCGAAGGGCTAGTTTAAAAGGTTTACAAGCGGCGTTATTGATTTTGACAAGGGAGTAACCATTCTCTTCAATCAATGCCTTACCTGTAAGCCTTTTAATTCTCGCTAAGTTATCAATAAATTATTACCATTGGTATAACTAGAGAATAGTATAAATTATTGACAAAAAAAAAGCTGCGAACAAAGTTCAGCAGCTTTTTTATGATGTACACTTTTTTAGCTTTAAGCTAAGTTCATTTCTTGAACTTTTTCATGAGCAATTTCAGGTGTAGTAGGATCTGGTTTGGTATGTAAGTTGGCTTTTAGTTGACCCTTTCTATGTTTAAGCGCCGCATCTAGTTTTTTTGCTGCACTAGCAATAGCGGGATACATAACTTCATCAGTACCTGTGGCGGAAATACGGCCACCCTCATAAGTTGTAGTTAACTCAACTTGATGTTTATGGTGTTCTTTAGAAATAATTACGTCTAAGGCAATTAGTGTTGGAAAGTGGTTTGCTATTTTAGAGAATTTTTCTTCGATATGCTCTTTGATTGAATCGTTAACTTCTACGTGATGACCAGAAAGATTTATTTTCATAGGTATTCCTTTTTTACTATTACTTAAAGACTAATTTACCTAAATGACATTTTATCAAAATAACAATGTGTCACTTAATAATAGACCTGAGGGCAAGTTTTGCTAAAACAAGTCAGTATGTAAAATATTTATAAAATACTAACACCAACCGATTTCGGAGCATCACAAATCACCTAGCATTAAAAATAGCGCAAAAGCAGCTAAAATACTATTGATCTAAAATAAAGAAATGAAGAAAATGACAACTATTGTTAGATCGGGGGGCTAGATATTTTTCAGGTTGAAATTTATTTAATGCAAATTGATTTAAATGAACACAAAGGATAGTGCTTGTTTTAAATATCAACAAGCCTAACCTTTTGATTTTTTATATAAGAACAGAACGATTACCAAGGAATAGTTAACTCGTTAGAAAATAATATGCATAATGCCTAGTGCAAATAATCCAGCCAACACGTCGTCAAACATAATACCAAAGCCGCCAGTTAGTTTTTTATCTGCAACAGATATCGGCCAGGGTTTAGCTATATCAAAAATTCGAAATAAGATAAAGCCGACTAGAACACTCTGCCAACTTACCGGTATCATAAACATAGTTATAAAAAAACCAGCAAATTCATCCCAGACAATTGCACCATGGTCATGAACGCCAACATCGCTTGCCGCTTTACCACAAATATAAATACCTGCGATACAAACAATGAATACAAGTGAACCATAGAGTAATGGTGATAAGCCGCTCATTAATAAAAATAATGGCACCGCCGCAAGTGTACCAAAAGTACCGGGTGCTTTTGGGGCTAGGCCACTACCAAAACCTAATGCTAAAAATTGAACTGGATTAGCGAGGTTAAAGTTAACTTTTGTATTTTTACCCGACATATAATAATTGCTTAATGATTAATGATTAATATATTACAAAGAAGCTATTCGGAAAAATGCTCAAAACCTGCAGTATTAATCGGAACTGGCTTATTATTCAATGTGGTCGAAATAGTCTGCGATGCGTTTAATTGACCAATGCATGTCACAGGTGTACCAGCATGAGACATTGCCGTTTCCATACCCACTTTGTTATCTTCGTTCACTGTAAATAATAGTTCATAATCATCACCGCCTGATAAAGCCAAGGTAATGGCATCATCCGTAAGTAAACTATCTCGCATAATATTAGACAGGGGTAAAGCATCAAGAACAATATTCGCGCCAACATTAGAGGCTTGACATATGTGACCCAAATCGGCAATTAGTCCATCAGAAAGATCAATGGCCGAAGAAGCATATTCTCGAAGTGTTTGCCCCGCTAATACACGCGGTTTGGGATAATCGAGCTTATTTTTTATAATATCGATAAACTGTGGTTCAATATCTACTTTACCGGTTATTTGCTGTAAAGCTAACGCGGCGTCACCGAGTTCACCAGTGACATAAAGCCAATCACCCGATTTAGCACCAGAACGAGATAAATAACTACCTTCAGGGGTAAGACCTTGGGCAGTAATAGTTATACTTAACGGACCTTGTGTGGTATCCCCACCAATGAGCTCCACGTTATAAAACTCACATAATTCAAAGACACCTTCACAAAACTCAATTAACCAAGCTTCATCTATGTTAGGTAACGTTATTGCTAAAGATAACCAACTTGGCTTAGCTCCCATCGCAGCAATATCAGATAAATTAACTGCAACGGCTTTATGACCTATAGCTCGTGGGCTAGTATCAAATGGAAAGTGTACTCCAGCAACTAATGTATCTGTTGTTACCACTATATTTTGATTCTCAATAGGTGATAAAACAGCACAATCGTCCCCAATACCAAGCACAACATCTTTCCGTTTAACTGCTTGTTTAGTGAAGAAATGCTTTATTAACTCGAACTCTTTCATGCTAAGCCTTTAGTTACTAATAGTGTAATACTAGTAACTTATTCTTGAGGGCGAATTAATTTAACGGTTTTATCTAAAACACCGTTAACAAACTTATGACTATCATCCGCTGCAAATGATTTAGCTAACTCTATAGCTTCATTAATCACTACGCGATAAGGTACATCGGTACAGTCTTTTAATTCAAATACTGCCACGCGTAAGATAGCCTTTTCCACTTGGTCAATATCATCAAGGGGACGGTCTACATAAGGAATGATAGCCTCATCTATTGAACCAATATTGGTGGTTACGCCACGCAATAATAATTGAAAATATTCAATATCAAAACGACGTTTACTGTTGTCTGCGATAAAGTTAACTTCAATATCATTTACAGGATTTTTACTAACTTGCCATGAATATACTGCTTGTACAGCTAGTTCACGGGCTTTTCTTCTAGGAGAAGGTTTCACAATATATTTCCACTTTTCTTAAGTTTAGGAATAAAGTTCAGAAAATTAAATTTGAGCTAATACATTAACCATTTCTAATGCACCAAGAGCAGCTTCAGCACCCTTATTGCCAGCTTTAGTACCTGCACGTTCAATGGCTTGTTCAATAGAGTCTGTTGTAATCACACCAAATGAAACTGGAATCTCAGATTCTAAACAAACTTGTGCTAAACCTTTATTAGATTCACCCGCAACAAAATCAAAGTGCGGAGTGCCACCACGAATAACAGCACCGATGGCAATAATTGCATCCGCCTCGCCTTTTTTAGCAATTTTTTTAGCTGCTAGAGGTAACTCATATGCACCAGGTACTCGAACGATAGTAATATCTTCGTCATTAACATTACCATGACGTTTAAGGGCATCAACAGCGCCGTCTAATAAACTATCAACTATAAAGTGATTAAAACGCGATACAACGATAGCAAATTTCTTGCCTTTTGCTTCAAACGAACCTTCAATAATATTCATTTAATAATTCCAATAGGGTGTGTATAAAAAATTGCCGCAATTCTAACAAATAGTTATCGGCATAGGTACTCGTTTATTCTAAAATTAGTCTATATCATCAAATTCATCGAGAAATGCGTCTATTTCAGCTTCTTCAGCTTCATTAATTATGATCGGTGGATTACCATCATAGAGTTTAAAATTCATATTTTGAAAGTATGCATTTTTAATAAACTCATAAGGGTCCTCAGACTCGACTATTAATTGTTCTTGGTCTCGTACTGCCGATCTTTTCTCTAATGCTAATATCCCTAGACGAACAATGTTAGGCCAAAAATCAATGACAGCTAACGGCCAATAAAGACGATCCACATAATCACCTACCTCCTCACGAACAGAGCTTGGGCCTAAACCAGGAACAACTAAATATGGTCCATCGCCAATGCCATAACTTCCGAGGACCTCACCAAACTCTTCTTGTTCACCAGACCAATCAAAATCACTAGCTGGATCATAAAAGCCAAATAAACCAATAGTTGAGTTCAGCACAAACCTACCGGTACTTTTCGCCGCGTCAGTGAACTTTAATTGGAGCACATTATTAATAATGCTCGCAGGTTCATTTAAATTGAGTGCCATATTGTACAAACCAGTACGTAAAAATGGTGGCGTATAAGTGGTGTATACATCTGAAGCAGGTTTAGCTATATATTTGTCAACGTAATCCCAAGTAAACGTCCAAAATGGCCTATTTATAATTTCAAAGGGATCTCTTGGATCGCTGACATCAGCAGATTCAGTTACCTCACCTTGAGATTGCTGCTCTGGCGTGGTTGAACATCCAGAAAGAATGAGAATCGAAACTAATATAAGAAGTCGAAAATATAGCGTTATAGCTGAGCTCACAGGGCTTAAGTCCTTGCCGTTACATAGAGGTGTAATAAAAACGATGGCACTTTAACATATAATGCACAGTTGAGTGAATAACGTTTGAGTACAGATTTACAATATTTATTACATTAGGTATGACAATAGGTATTGGTGGGGACAATTATTTACTTGGAGCGAGCACGTTGCATGTAAACTGAAAGTAGCATTTCAACTTCTGCTCGTGGTAGTTCGCATTCACTCATAATCTCTTCAATATCAGCTCCCTTTGCCGCTAATTTAAAAGCACGATTATAAAACTTATCCTGTCCTTGGCTTTCTTGCCATTGTGTTATTAGCTGTTGTTGCTCGATAGCTTGGTGCTGTAAACTTCTAATCCGATGTTCTAACTGTTTTGAGACTTGCTCATTTTCAGCAATACGTTTTTCATTATTGCCTGCCATTTCATCAAATTCATGCTGCAACTTACTATTTACTATTTGTAATTCATCCACCTGTAAACAAGTACTTTGCATTTGTACATTAAGTATTTCAATTTTACTCTTAAGTTTATTTATATAAACAAATAAAAATATACTAGTGAGCAACACGAGAAATAAGGCTAGCACAGCAATAATTGGTACGGCTAATAATGACATTAAGAACGTTTGCCTTGAATAAAATTAAACGAAATATTGCATATCTGCATAATTACAAAATAAAAAGTCTGCAAATACAGACTTTCTTCTGTCAAATAATCATAGACATGAAGTAAGGAAATAATTAGAACTGTTTAAGCTCATCCCACTCATCATCAGAAAGTAATTTATCTAAGTCGACTAATATAAGTAACTCGCCATCACGATTAGACACTCCTTGAATAAATTGAGCGCTTTCTTCATTGCCAACATTTGGTGCTACATCAATTTCTGATGATTTCAAATAAACAACCTCAGCAACACTATCGACTAGAATACCTATGACTTGTTTTTCTGACTCTATCACTACAACACGGGTATTATCAGTAATATCACATGGTTCAAGACCAAACCGAGATCGGGTATCTATAACGGTGACCACATTGCCGCGTAGATTAATAATACCAAGTACGTAAAGAGGAGCACCGGGAACTGGAGCTATTTCACTATAGCGTAAGACCTCTTGTACTTGCATTACATTAATGCCGTATGTTTCATTTTCTAACTTAAAGGTAACCCACTGTAATACCTCATCATTAGCTTCTACTTTATCACTTGCACTTCGTCTTTCATTTGACATATTACTCGCCTCTCAAATATCTTACTTTAATTCGACTATAAATTAGATAGGGACCATTTACTATTCTTGATAGATATCACTGCCTTTATCAAGCAATTCAATCAAAGCACTTACATCAAGTAAGGCACACATTTTTTCTTTGACTAAGCCCGCTAACCATGGGCGTTTATCGCTAGAATCTAGCCATTTAACTTCATCTTGAGACAATACGACTGTATCAACTAAATGTTCAGCCATCAGTCCCCAAGAGCTATCATTAAGCATGATAATATATTGATAATTTAGTGAGTCTTTTAATGCTTGATCACATTTTTCTGGCATAACCCATAATGCGGTATCTACAACATTAATTTTTTCATCACGATACAGCATCACTCCTTTAAACCAGTCAGGTTTCCCCATTAAACTAGTTGTTTTGTCAACTTTATGAATTCCACCTAATTCGATTAAGGGAACTGCAATGGTTAAACCTGCTACTTTAAAAAACATTGCTTGAAAGTCACCTTGTCGATAACTTTTCGGTGGTGAACTATGCTTTTCTGCACTGTTTTTATCTGTCTCAATCGGTAACAAATCAGTCTTTGAAACAGAACTAACATTTACTTCTTTTTTGACCGTATTTTCTTTCGGTTCATTTACTGTTTTTAATAAGTTTTCTAAAGACTGATTTTCTTTATGCGCTAATGGTCTACTGATTGCTTGTTCAGCAATACTTGGTTGCGATAAGCTTTCAACAACCTCAGGCTCAGTTAGTAGTTCAGATAAATAATTTTTCATTACCTTTTTACTAGCCATTAATGATTTACTCATTTAGCGTTCAACCTCTTTGTGCTGCATGCACTGCTTGACCAAATAATTTAATAAACTTTTATAAGCTAACGTGCCTCTAGAGTTGGCAGCATAATCTGATGGCACTTTTTGCTCAGAGCTCGCATTCCTAAAATTAGTATCCACTGGAATCACTCCAGGCCATATCTTATAAGTATAAACTTCCTGTAACTTTTTAAAGGCCACAATTGAGGCTTTTGTTCTTTTATCAAACATAGTTGGCACTATTGTATATTTAAAGGGAGCATCTTGCTCTCCTTGCATAATTTCCATAGTTCTAATCATGCGGTCTAAACCTTTTAGAGCTAAAAATTCAGTTTGAACCGGAATAATAATTCGGTCGGCGGCGGCCAAGGCATTTACCATAAGCACACCAAGTACAGGTGGACAATCCATCAATACATAATCATAACTATCTGCTACTTTTTGTACTACTTTTTTTAGTACCAAGCCCATACCACCCTTGTTACCTAATGAGCGATCTAAAGTAGCTAAGCCCATAGTAGCGGGTAAAATGTCGATATTAGGGTATTGACTTGGGCATAAGGTCTGTAGAATTTGCTCCCTTGATGATACCTGGGTAAATAACTCATAGACACTCAGGTCTAAATCTTCTGACTCAATACCAAAATAATAACTTAATGATGCATGGGGATCAGTATCAATCAATAAGACTCGATGTCCTTGCTCAGCTAAAATACCAGCAAGTGCTATCGTTGTAGTAGTTTTACCAACTCCACCTTTTTGATTTGCAACTGTCCAAACTACCAAGAGCACTACTCACTTATTTTAAATTAACTTCTATGAATCACTTTTGCGATCATTTGCTCTTTATCAATATTTTGTAATCAACGAGAAAGGTTATTCAGGGTTATTATCAATGTCTACATCATTTTCATTTCGAGTTGTGATACGAATACCACCATTTTTTAACCTAATAACCTTGATATCATTTGATCCGTCTAGATCTATTTCATTGGAATCTTGCGCTATCTTTACCTTTTCAATATCTGGTAAAGCAATTGTTGGCGGTTGCAGTAAGTTGGCCTTTTCTAAGCCATACTTTGAAATAGCAACAACTACTTTCCTGTTTTTTGCCCTGCCTTCAGAGGTTAAATTATCTGCACTAGGATAATATTGTCCATATCCTTCAATAGCCATACGAGCGGGATTTAGTCCTAATTTTTCTAAAACTCTCAAAATGGCGGTAGCTCGAAAAACAGACAACTCCCAATTTGAAGAATATATTTCATTATTAATGACTTGATTATCAGTATACCCTCTTACCCGAATGAAATTACTTGCTTGACCAATCACATCATAAATCACTGTCAAAATAGCTTCAGCGGAGAGAGTGGCTGATGATGAACCACTGGGGAAGAGTAAACCACTATTTAATTCAATTTCTAACCAATCACCATCAATTTGTAATTGTGCGAAACCGGATTCAACAAGTTCATATAAAGCCGTATGAAGTTCTTTCTCTAAAGAACTTAAATTACTGCCTACCTTTGCATCAGAGATGTTTGACAAGTTTTTTTCGTTATCGAGTAACTCAGGCCCAGCAATATCTAAGATACCATTGCCATATAATTTGATATTCGTTTTACTGGTATTAACCATTAAAACGCCATCACCATGACCTCTATTTTTAGTTTCTTCTTCCGAAGCTTGGAACACTCGACCAAAGGACTCTGTGATACTTTCAAAAGGCTTTTCGTTTACCATTGCCATTGCGTATAACACCACGAAAAGGGCAAACATCAAGGTCATATAGTCGGCATAAGAGACCAACCAACGGTGAATATTATCATGTTCTACCGCGGCTCTTCTTTTACGCACACGCTTCATTGCTCTAACCTGAAGGCTGATAATTTATTTTCTATTGCATGAGGATTTTCTCCATGAGCAATAGATACTAATCCTTCACAAATCATTTCACGATACATGGTTTGTTCGTGAACTATAGCTCGAATTTTATTCGCTATAGGCAAATAAAATAAATTTGCAAAACCAACACCATATATTGTGGCAATAAAAGCGGTCGCAATTCCCTGCCCTAATAGTGCTGGCTCAGTTAAATTGCTCATTGCATGAATTAAACCAAGCACTGCACCAAGGATGCCGATAGTTGGGCTATAGCCCCCCATTGCTTCGTAAACATTAGCCGAACGTAAATTGTGTTCGCGATAAATATCTAAATCTAATTCTAAAGCAACTCGAAAGTTTTCAAGTTCGATGCCATCAACCAATAAATTTAAACCTTTTTGAGTATAGCTATCCTCAATTTCCAGCGCAGTATCTTCTAGTGCGAGATAGCCCTTCTCTCTTGCTTTTGTTGCCCATATTACTATTTCGCTAATCCCTTGCTCAATATCATATTTTGGAGGGTAAAAAACCCATTTAAGCAGTGATATTGCATGGGTAAATTGCACCATGGAAGATTGCAACATGACCGCACCTAAGGTGCCTCCAAATACAATGATGAATGCAGGAAGTTCAAATAAAGCGGATAAATGACCACCATCTAAGCTAAAGCCTATATAAACAGCTAGAATAGCAATGGTGAGTCCCGCAATACTCAACTTATCCACGACTGATCTCCTTTACCATCGATGCAGCCATAGAGTCCAAAGAGAGAGATAATTCAGATATTCCTGCTTTGTCGATAGCCTGAGGCATACCATAAACTACACAGGATTGCTCGTCCTGAGACCAAATAGTTGCCCCTTTAGCTTTTAACATTCTGGCTCCTTCTTTACCATCAGAGCCCATTCCAGTTAAAATCACTCCTAAAACTTTGCCAGCAAATGTTTTTGCGGCTGAGCCAAAACTAATATCAACACTAGGTTTAAAGGTTATTTTGGGAGAGTCATCATCTAAAATTTTAATCTTTGCTGAATTTTCACTACCGGTAATAAGCATTTGTCGCCCACCTGGGGCTAAGTAAGCACAACCGGGTTTTAAAACATCCCCATCAGCGGCTTCTTTAATCGATATTTTACACAAAGAATTCAAGCGACTAGCAAATGCTGCTGTAAATGCTGCTGGCATATGCTGAACGATTATGATTGGTAAAGGAAAATTCTCTTCAAGTTGAACTAATATCTTTTGTAGGGCTACTGGACCACCTGTTGATGTACCAATTGCCAATAATTTATATTCTTTACCCGAGCTTCGAGTAATAGCAGCCATAACTTTTTTATCTTTAGTTACTAAAGAAGAAGTTGATGCTAATGGCCTATGTTGATCTGCAATTAATCTTGAAGACTTTGGACTAATATTTACTGCCGCTGGCCGAGTACGTGTGCGTTGTTTTGAAAATTCAGATTTTCTCGCTATTTCTACGACTCGTTGGCGTAATAGGCTACCAGCTTCATCACTATTTTTAGCTATCTCACTAAATTTTTTCGGTAAAAAATCCAATGCCCCGGCATCAAGTGCTTCTAAGGTTGCTTTCGCTCCTTGGTGGGTTAGGGATGAAAACATTAATATTGATGTTGGAGATTGAGCCATAATTTTTCTTACGGCTTCAATGCCATTAAGAATTGGCATTTCGATATCCATCGTAATAACATCTGGTTTAAGCAATAAAGCTTTATCTACTGCTTCTTGACCGTTAACGGCCACATCAATAACGTTTAATTTTGGATCTTTATTAAGGATGTCAGTAACTCTGCGTCTAAAAAAACTAGAATCATCAACAACAAGTACCTTGTAGGCCATTTAATCTCTCTGCTTATGCTATTTATATTTACACTAAATATTCACACTATTGCAATATACTTAAGTGATTTACTTGTGATTCACTAATTTCGCAATCTTTTATTAATCGGTGACTTTTTCGCATAAAATTTAAGCATGTTAGCTATATCTAAAATAAGTGCAATACCACCATCACTTGTGATCGTAGCACCTGCCATCCCTGGTGTTCCATGCAATAACCTATCAAGTGGTTTAATAACAACTTCTTCTTGACCAATTAAGCTATCAACTACAAAACCTACTTGCTGATTACCAAGCTGTACTATAACTACGTGACCTTTATCACGAGACGTTTTAACAAAGTCGCGCACTAACCATTGATCTAGATAAAACAGTGGAATCGCTTTCTCACGAACGATAATGGTTAATTGTCCATCAACACTATTTGTATTTGATAAATCTAGATGAAAAATTTCATTGACTGAAGCGAGGGGTAAAGCAAAGGTTTGTTTACCGACAACAACCATCAATGTAGGCAGTATAGCTAAAGTTAATGGCACTTTGATTTCGAGTATAGTACCAACACCCAATTCTGAGTCAATATTGACAGTACCGTTAAGCTGCGTAATTTTGGTTTTGACAACATCCATACCAACACCACGACCAGAAACTTCTGAAATTTCAGTTTTGGTCGAAAATCCTGGGGCAAAAATAAGACTATAGGCTTCTTTATTCGACATTCTAGCTGCAGATTCTTCATCAAGTACACCGCGGTCAATCGCAATATTTTTCAACTTTTCTGCATCCATTCCTGCACCATCATCTTTTATGGTTAACAGTATATGGTCACCTTCTTGCGAGGCTGAAAGAAGTACCGTACCTTCTCTAGGTTTACCCATGGCTTCTCGAGTATCTGGCGCTTCAATACCATGATCTACTGAGTTTCTAACTAAATGCACCAAAGGATCAGCAAGAGCTTCCACTAAGTTTTTATCTAAATCGGTCTCTTCACCTTCCAAAATCAATGAAATATCTTTGTTCAAGCTACGCGCTAAATCACGTACAACACGCGGGAAGCGACCAAAAACTTTTTTAATTGGCTGCATGCGTGTTTGCATTACAGCGCCTTGCAAGTCAGTCGTTACCGCATCTAAATTGGTTACGGCTTTATTTAGATTTTCGTCGTCAGAAACCAGACCTAAACTTGTTAATCTATTTCTTACTAAAACAAGCTCACCGACCATATTCATAATTTGATCAAGTCGTTTAGTATCCACACGAACCGTTGTTTCACCTTGAGGTGCTGGTGTAGCCGCTGCTTTTTTCGCAATAACTTTTGCTGGTTCTTCTTGTGATTTTTTCTGAGCAGGTTTCTTCTGAGCAACTTTTTTAGGAACCGCTGCCTTTGCTTTTACTTCTTTTTCAGGGGAAGGAGTTGGAATACTAACAGGCTTGTTAGTTACCGAACTTTCAACAGCTTTAGGCGCATTACCTTTACCGTGTAATTCATCTAGTAACTTTTCAAATTCAAGGTCATCAATATCATCACTAGAAGTACTTAGAGCGCTGTTAGTGGAAGCTGCAGCGTCAACTGAAAAAGCACCTTGTCCATGTAATTCATCTAATAGTGATTCAAATTCATCGTCTGAAATCTCATCACTTGCCCCATCAGTACTCGGTGTAGGTGCCGAATAAGGAGCAGGTTCACTAAGATTTGGCGATGCCGAAACACTGCCAGAACCATGTAGTTCGTCTAATAATTTTTCAAATTCATCTTCACTCATTTCATCACTTGAGCTTGATTCTTCATTTGTCGGAGTTGCTTGCTCAATGACTTCAGTCACAGCTGGCGTACTTACATCAGGGTGACTTAGTCGGGCAAGTTCAGCGAGTAGAGTGGCATCTGCAGGAACAAGTGGTTCCTTATTTTGTACCATCACAAACATGTCATTGACAGTATCTAAGGCAGATAAAATGGTGTCCATAAGCTCTGCATTAACAGAGCGTTTTCCGGTACGCAATAAGTCAAATATATTTTCTGCGCCATGACAGACATCGACTAAGTCGCCAAGGCTTAAAAAACCTGCGCCACCTTTAACAGTATGAAAACCACGGAAAATTGAATTCAGTAATTCAGCATTATCTACATCGTTTTCAAGTTCAACTAGTTCTTCTGAGAGCGATTCTAAGATTTCACCCGCTTCAACTAAAAAGTCCTGTAAAATTTCTTCATCTGCTTCAAAAGACATGCAGTAATTCCCCTTAAAATCCTAAACTTGATAAAAGATCATCAACATCATCTTGATCTTCTACTACATCATCTCTGTTCGCTGCATTTACAATTGGTCCCTCAACAAGGTTTTCACCTACTTTAGGATTACTTGGTCCTTGCGTTTTTTCTGCAGACAGGCCAAAAGCTGTCAGCATATTAATTAAACTTTCTTCAACTTCTCTAACTAACTCAATAACTTTTCGAATAACTTGACCTGTTAAGTCTTGAAAGTCTTGTGCCATTAATACATCTGTCATTAAGCTATGAATATGTTGAGTTTCTTTACCGGTATTTTTTAATAAAGTATCGATATCAATGCATAGCGATTTAAACTCTTTCAAGTCCAACTCGTTATTCATCAACTTTGTCCATGAAGGATTGACAGTTGCCACTTGCTCAGCAATGGTATCAACTACGGGAAATATCGCCTCAACGGCATCCATAGTTTTATTTGCGGCTTCTTCTGTTCTCGTAATAACAAAATTCAACCGCTCTTTCGCATCAGGAATATCTGTAGTAGCAAGATCATTTAACCTAGAATCGACTTGAAAATTGGTCAAAGAGTCGTGAAGCTGGCGAGTTAATTTACCAATTTCTGCAAAAAGTTCGGAATTGATTGGATTTTGAATCTCAGCAATAATCGCATCCGCTGCGTCTTGCTCACCAGACTCCAAAAAAGCAACCAAAGATCTTGCTTGCTCTAATGAAATCCGCCCTGTCATAGCTATACTCATGCAAAGTCCTTAATGGAATATTTGTCAACACCTTAATTTAGCTAACAAATTTACTGTTAGCTAAAGCCTTCACATTAAGCTAAGCGTTCAAAAATTTTATCTAGCTTAGTTTTTAATGTTGCGGCTGTAAATGGTTTAACAATATAGCCATTAACACCTGCTTGAGCAGCCATAATGATTTGCTCTTTTTTAGCTTCTGCAGTGATAAGTAGAACGGGGATATGTGAGAGATTAGCATCTGCTCTTATCGCTTTAAGTAAATCGATACCTTGCATACCAGGCATATTCCAATCTGTCACAACAAAATCAAAATCACCACCTTGAAGCATGGGTAACGCAGTATTGCCATCATCAGCTTCTTGAATGTTGGTGAAACCTAAATCACGTAACAAATTTTTAACTATACGTCTCATGGTTGAAAAATCATCAACTACAAGTACTTTCATATTTTTATCCAAGACACTCTCCGGCGAAACATTCAAAATTAATTATTTTTTCTAACATTTTCATTTTACCTAATTAGGTATTTTTTATACTCATTATCACTAGCTTATTCACAGTCTAATTAACTTTGCCAAGATTGCATACGTGCTTTTAAACGATGCATCGCTTGACTATGAATTTGACTTACCCGTGATTCACTCACATCGAGCACTTGCCCGATCTCTCGTAAATTCAATTCTTCATCATAATATAAAGACAGTACTAGAGCTTCTCGTTCCGGTAAAGACTTAATGCATTGAGTTAAGCCTTTTTTAAAAGCTATTCGCTCAATACTTTGATATGGATCATCTCCGATATAGTCATCACTTGGCTTAATAGCATCTTCATTAACACCAAGATCATCAATGCCAAGTATTTTTCCTGTACTTACTTCACTCAATATCTGATGGTAATCTTTCAGTGAAATATCTAATTTTTCAGCAACTTCAACATCAGAAACATCTCGGCCTAATTGTGCTTCAAGTTGCTTTATCGCTTCACTGATCATTCGGCTATTTTTATGAACAGATCGTGGCGTCCAATCACCTCGGCGTATTTCATCAAGCATAGCGCCACGGATTCTGATACCAGCAAATGTTTCAAAGCTTGCGCCTTTAGTGTTATCAAAATTATTTGCCGCTTCAAATAAACCAATCATTCCTGACTGTATCAAGTCATCAACTTGAACACTTGCTGGCAATCTTGCTAAAAGATGATAAGCAATGCGCTTGACTAAAACAGTTTGTTGTTCAAGAAGAGCTGCTTTATCAATTTGATTATTATAGCTATTCACTTTTACCACGTAATGTTACTCTCACTGAAGTAATGCTAAGTTAGTCAGTTAATTAGCCAGTAACTGTTCAATAAAAAATTCTAAGTGCCCTGATGCTTGTTTAGGTATTGGCCATTGGCTAACCTTTTTTGCTAAATCTATATAAGCTAACGAAGCTGGAGATTGCGGATATGCTTCTACTATAACTTGTTGTTTACGAACTGATTTTCTCATATTTTCATCGTATGGGATCACAGCGACTAATTCTATTGCGACATCAAGAAATCTATCGGTTACTTTAGTTAGCTTTGCAAAAAGCTGCTGTCCTTCTTTCGGACTACGCACCATATTGGCAACAACTTTAAATTTAAATACACCATGATCACGGCTCAGTAACTTCATCAGAGCATAACAGTCTGTAATTGAAGTAGGTTCATCACAAACCACCAACATGACATCTTGCGCGGCACGAGTGAAGCTCAAGACCATATCAGAAATGCCAGCAGCCGTATCAACAATCAATACATCAAACTGTGTTTTCATTTCACTGAAAGCTCGAATGAGACCAGCATGTTCAGATGGCGTTAAATCCACCATTGATTGTGAACCAGAAGTTGCAGGAATAATCTTTATGCCAGCAGGACCTTCAATAATAATATCATCAAGTTCACACTCTCCTGACAATACATGAGATAGATTACGCTTAACCCTTAACCCTAACATTACATCGACATTTGCAAGACCTAAATCGGCATCGAGAACTAAAACCCGTTTGCCGAGTTGTCCTAGCGCAATAGCTGTATTCAGCGAGGTATTGGTTTTACCAACACCACCTTTTCCGCCTGACACGGCTACTACTTTAACTTGTTGTAAACCTTGCATCTTTCTTAAGCCGCTCGCTTGATCTATCATTTAATTATTACTTCTAATTATATATATTTAGCTATTAGCCAGAGTCTTATAACGTTGCAGCGGGTGCTACAGGCATCGGCCGTAAAACAGTGACATTATTATTTACTGACTTAGTCGCCATCTTATCTGCAAGGGTAACTAATTTCTCAGCATTTGCAACTTTAATATCTTCCGGAACTCTTTGTCCATCAGTAAGATAACCTATTGGTAAACCATTTTGAATCGAAGTTGTAATTATTTCACCAATACTGATACTTTCGTCAAGTTTAGTATAAATACAACCCGATAATGGTACTTTTTTAAAACGATCTACATTTTCTTGCATGACACCTTGCTGAGTATTAGCCGCTAAGACTAAATAATTTCTAATCCTTACACGAGCATTAGATACTAATGCGGTCAATTGTTCAGCTAAGCGCATGTCTCGTTGTCCCATACCTGCAGTATCGATTAGGATTAATTTCTTCTTCGAATACTGCTGTAATAATATATCTAACGCTTGACTGTCTTTAGCCAGACTCACCTGACAACCAATAATCTTTCCATAGGTTGCTAATTGCTCAAAGCCGGCAATACGGAAAGTATCTGTAGAAATAAGCGCAACTTGATCGCTGCCATGTACTTGGGAAAAGCCTGCTGCAAGTTTGGCAATAGTAGTGGTTTTTCCTACACCGGTAGGGCCGACTAAAGCAACGACTCCGCCACGATTGATTATATCATTCTGTGTAGTATTAATTTGTTGAGAGATAAGTTGTGTTGCTTGTAACCAAGCTTCTTTCTCATGTGATTGCTCAGGAACATATCCTGCAATCTGATCAGCTATTTGTTCATTTAATCCTAAAGCGAGTAATCGATTTACTAATACCGCCCGTTGAGGATCTTTTTGTGCCATATCTTGCCACATTAAACCTGATACTTGATGCTCTAACAATGAACGAATAGAAGCCATTTCTTGCTGCATTTTAGCAAAGTCTTGTGAGGATACTTGAGCATCATCATTCATACCTATAGCAAGTGGGCTTGAAGATGACATATTATTAGATATATTGGCAGTAATATGATCTCTATTATATAGTTCAGCTTCAGTGTTAGCTGTCTGTTGTTGCACTTCACTAGGCATAGCATCAGAAGTTGAATGACTTAGGCGGTCGGTAAAATTCTTTAACTGCTGCTCAATGCTAGCATCGCCTAAGTTAGTAGGCTCTTGTTGTGAAGCTAATTGTTGAGGGGCTGGCTGTTGCACTTGACGATTAAGTAAAGCTGACAAACTATCCGCAGGTGCTTGCGCAACTCTATTTTCATTAAGATTTGAGGGTGTAGTGTTTACCGGTGTTTGTTGTCCAAGCTTTACTACGTCGTTGCTAATCTCTCTACCACTCGGTGTATTTTCCTGTACTTCAGTTTTATGAGGTTTATTCTCTGAAAACTGAGCAGGAGGTACCGCTTGGTTGTAATCAACTGCAGCCATCAATTCCACCCCTTCAGGGATTTTTTTATTGGACATGATAACCGCATCAACGCCAAGTTCTTCTTTTATCTGCGCTAATGCTGTGCGCATATCTTTGGCAACAAAACGTCTGATTTTCATACCCAACCTCTTATTTAGCTCTACGTTATAACGATGCCCTGCATACGTTTAACTGATTGTTACTGCCCAATAGCACTAACTATTTTAATTTGTTTGTCATCAGGTATCTCCTGATATGAAATTACACGTAGGCTTGGAATAGTATATTTAACAAACTTAGCCAAAACATGTCGTAGAATTCCTGACGTTAATAATATTGGTGTATCACCAGCCATCTCTTGCTGGTTTGACCCTTCAGTTAATGATTGTTGTAAGCGTTCCGCTAACCCTGGTTCAATACCAGCACCATCATCTCCTGCCATTTGCATTGATTGATGCAACATCTGTTCCAATTCAGGAGCCAAAGTTATGACGGGTACTTCTTGTGCTCCACCAACGAGGTCTTGTACGATAAATTTTCTTAAGCTAATTCTCACAGCAGCGGTTAAGACTTCCGCATCTTGACTTTTTGGTCCATATTCAACCAAGGTTTGAACTATAGAGCGCATATCTCGTACAGCAACACCTTCATTCATTAAGCTTTGTAATACTTTAACAACCGTACCTAAACTTAAGGTATCAGGCACAAAGCCTTCAACTAACTTAGGATAGTTTTTAGCCAGTAAGTCCAATAGGTTTTGCACTTCTTCATGGCCTAATAACTGGGCGGCATTATTTGTTAATATTTGACTTAAATGCGTAGCTAACACCGTTGCAGAATCGACCACAGTATAACCCAATGTTTGCGCTTGTTCACGTTGGTTTTGGTTAATCCACGTTGCATCAAGACCAAAAGCAGGATCTTTCGTTGCTACGCCATCTAATTGACCAAATACTTGTCCCGGATTGATGGCAAGCTCTTGGTCATGTCTAATTTGTGCCGTACCGACAACAACGCCCATTAAAGATATTTGGTAACTATTAGGATCTAAGTCTAAATTATCGCGAATATGCACTGCGGGTACTAAAAAGCCAAATTCTTGTGATAGTTTTTTACGCACACCTTTAATTCGACTTAGTAGCTCGCCACCTTGGGCTTTATCTACCAAAGGAATTAAACGATAGCCAATTTCTAAACCAATAACATCAACATGATTAACATCATCCCAATCGAGTTCTTTTACTTCATCTTCTTTTTGTTGGTGTTGAACTATCTCATCTTGTGCTTGTTTTTCCAGTTCAACTTTCAGATTTACTTTATTCCTAGCGCCAAAAAATGCAGCTGCTGCAATGATCGCAGCAAATAGCAAAAAGACAAAATGAGGCATACCTGGAATGACGCCCATCACAAACATCACTCCAGCCGCTACGTAAAGAGACTTTTCTTGACCCAGCTGACTACTTACTTGCTCACCCATGTCTTGCGACGTATTTTGACGAGTGACCACAATTGCAGTACCAATTGATAACAACAAGCCAGGTATTTGAGCGACTAGACCATCACCAATAGTAAGTAAAGTATATATCTCAACAGCACGACTAAAAGATAAATCATGCTGCACCATACCAATAATCAAGCCACCAACGATATTAATGAATAAGATTAAAATACCGGCAATTGCGTCACCTTTTACAAACTTACTGGCACCATCCATAGAACCATAAAAATCAGCTTCACTTGTTACTTCAGTTCTTCGTTCTTTCGCTTGTTCTTGCGTTATAAAGCCAGCATTTAAATCAGCATCAATTGCCATTTGTTTACCTGGCATTGCATCTAAGGTAAAACGTGCAGTTACTTCAGCGATACGCCCTGCACCTTTAGTCACAACCACGAAGTTAATGATGATCAAGATAAGGAAAACCACTAAACCAACAGCATAATTCCCTCCAATAACAACCGAGCCAAATGCTTCAATAACTTTACCCGCAGCTTCAGGTCCTTCATGACCTTCTAATAAAACTACTCGGGTACTCGCGACATTCAGCGCTAACCTTAAGATGGTCGCGACCAGTAAAACGGCAGGGAAAGAGCCAAAATCAAGAGGCTTTAAGGTATATACGGTAATAAGTAATACAACGAGAGAGAGCGCGATGTTAAAAGAAAATAAAATATCTAATAACCAAGCAGGCATAGGTAAGATAATCATACCTAGTGCGGCCATTACTAATAATGGTGTGCCTAAGCCAGTTAAATGGCGTAATTGGCTTTTATCAAACTGATTAAAATAAGCGGCTAATTGCATTACTACTTCATGATGTTTTTTTGACAGTAACCATGAATTAGCAATTCTTATACCAAAAACTAGCGTGCATTGAATTTATTAAAGAAGAGCAAACATTATTGGCGTTTAAGTAACCAGATATCTCGATAGTAAATTGAAGGGAATGTCTAATATCTAAAATCATCAGGGATAGGTAACTCTTTAGCAACGGGTGTTGGCTTTTTAGCTTTACCTTTTTTATGTTCGTTGAGTTGGAAAATAAAGGCTAATACTTGAGCAACTGCAGCAAACAATTCTTCGGGAATATCATCGCCAACTTCGGCAGTATAATAGAGTGAACGAGCTAAAGCCGGTGATTGAATTATTTCTATTTGATGCTCTTTAGCAATAGTGCGAATATGCAAAGCCATCTCATCAACGCCCTTTGCAGACAATACTGGAGCACCACCAGCAGCCGCATCATATTTAAGCGCAATAGAAAAGTGAGTGGGGTTGGTAATAACTACATCAGACTCAGGTACGTCTTGCATCATGCGACGTTGCGACATTTCATATTGGGTTCGGCGAATACGCCCCTTAATTTCAGGACTACCCTCTGTGCCCTTATGCTCATCTTTAATTTCTTGTTTGGTCATTTTTAACTGGCGATTGTGATTCCACACTTGGTATGGCGCATCAATAACAACAATGATCCCTATTGAAAGAGCAAGCACTAAGAACATCCACTGCAACATAGTAACGGCATGTTCAAAATTTGCAGGAATGGTTTCTCGACTTAAGCCAAGAATCTCCTCAAACAAACCACTTAACAGTAAAAAAGCAACAATAAAAACAACAAAGAACTTTAAAACTGATTTAATAAGTTCAACAGCGGCTTGCACGCCAAACATACGTTTAAAGCCCGCCATCGGAGATAACTTGCTTGCCTTTGGCATCATGGCATCCCCTGAAAAACTCATGCCACCAAGTAGTGTATTACCAATAAATGCAGCTAACATTACAATAAAGAAAATCCAAAGCAATGGGGGAATAATTTGATAAACACCATCATTTATTACTTTAAAAAGCGCATTTACATCCATGGCCTCTTCACGACTTAGGCTAAACATATGACTCATCATATTAGCCATTGAATTAGCTAAAGCCTTTCCCATTAATAGCATGGCACAAGCACTACCGACCAAAACAAAAAATGTACCTAAATCTTTAGATCGAGCAATTTGACCTTTTTTACGGGCGTCAGTAAGTTTTTTTGCTGTGGGTTCTTCAGTTTTTTCACCGCTATCAGAATCAGCCATTTACGTCGCCTTACAATCAATAAGATAACAGCTAAAATCCAGTGCGCGTTGCCACTGTAATTCAAAATGAGTAAAGAAATTACCAAAGGTGAGCCACATAATAAGTAAACCGGCCATCATAGTGATAGGGAAACCGATGGCAAAAATATTAAGTTGAGGAGCAGCCCTTGTCATAATACCGAAAGAAAAATTGATTAATAACATCGCTGTTATTGGTGCTAAAGCAAGTGATAAAGCAGTAGCAAACATCCATCCGCCCCATTCGACAACTTCGCGATATTTGATGCTAGACAAATGTTCTGTGGGGATAGGCAAGGTATCGAAACTAGCGACAATAAATTGTAAATAGGCAAGGTGACCATCCATCACCCAAAATAACAACGAGGATAAAATAAGAAAAAATTGTCCAATGGCAGGTACATTCATTCCACTAGCAGGATCAACTAAAGAAGCGAAACCAAGACCCGATTGCATCGCAATGATTTGACCCGCGAGAGTAAAAGTATTAACCACCATGATAGTAACAAAACCAAGCATAACGCCGATAATCATCTGCTGCCCCAATAAAATTGCGGTATTGAGTGACATTAAATTAGTTACACTAGCGGGAGGGATTGCTGGCATCACAGCAATGGTAATACTGATACATAAAAACACTTTGACTCGGCCAGGAATGGTCTTTGAACTAAAGCCTATCATTGTCATAATCAAAGCCGAAATACGACTAAAAGGCAAAACAAAATCTGCCATATATTGATTAATAATAGTCTCTGTAAATTCCATTAAACTGCTCTAGTAATTAGAATGCCTAAGCACATAACTAAACAATCACGCTGGGAATACTAGCAATCAGCCGGATAGTATAATCCATCACTTTTTGCACTAACCAATGCCCACCAATGATTAACGCAAGCAAGGTGACAATCAATCTTGGTAAAAAACTTAAGGTTTGTTCGTTAATGGATGTAGCGGCTTGAAAAACCGCAACCATTAGGCCTACCGCTAAACTCGGCAGGATAATAGCGCAAACTAAAATGATCACAAGTAATAATGCATCACCTAGCATATCTACATAGATTTCTGGTCCCATAACTTACTCTCTTTTACTTAACTAGTTTTGTACTTCATCAAATAAATATAGCTTACCATTTTACTAACTACCCATTCCGTAACTGGTTGCTATGGTACCAATAACCAAGTTCCAACCATCAACCAAAACAAATAACATTAGCTTAAAAGGTAAAGATACGATCATTGGTGAAAGCATCATCATGCCCATCGCCATTAAAATACTGGCAACAACCAAATCAATAATCAAAAAGGGGATAAAAAGGATAAAACCAATCTGAAAAGCAGTTTTTAATTCACTAATAATAAAAGCGGGAATAATTACCGTCATAGGTAAGTCAGTTGGCTCATCAACTGCATCAATGCCCGCCATTGCCGCTAAAGTATCAAGGTCTTTAACGCGTGTCTGCTCTAACATAAAGGCACGTAATGGAATCTTACCCAAGTTAATTGCTTCAGTAGAGGTTAAATTCTCTGATAAATAAGGTTGAATGGCAGTTCTATCTATTTGATTATAAACGGGTGTCATAATAAAGAGCGTCATAAAGAGGGTTAACCCGATAATCACTTGATTAGACGGTGTTTGCTGAAGACCAAAAGCTTGTCGTAAAATAGCCATCACCACGACAATACGGGTAAATGACGTCATCATAATAACCGCAGCTGGTATAAAACTCAGTGCCGTCATAAAAATCAAAATTTGTAAGTTTACTGAATACTCTTGTGAGCCATCAGGGTTGGTTGTCAATGTTAATGCTGAGAGAGACAAATCTTCGGCAAATACACCGAAACTCATGCTGAGCAAGCACAGTGTTATGATGGTGAATAACGAAATTCTTTTCATGGTTCGTTGGTAATCCCTAAAAAACAACCCGATTTAAAATAGTTGTGCTGACATTTATGAGTAAAGGTAAAAATGCTAAATCCATTCGATACTACGACTTTTTAGCTAATAGAAAAGACATCAAATTTTTTGGCAACTCAGTTGCTTTCATTGTTTGAGTTGCTAACGGCTCTTCTAAGCGTTCAATTAAAGTCACTTGTTGAGCGGTAACCCCTAAAAGTAACTGTTGTTCTCCTGCCTGAATCACAACCACACGCTCTTTAGCTCCTAACGATAAACTCGTCACCACTTTCAGTTGGCTAACGCCTTGTTGGGTAAGATTAAAACGTTTAAGCACAAAGGCACAAATAATGATTAACGCTAATACCATCAACAACGACAGTATCATACTGCCAGCATCCATATTTGCCATAACATGGCTACCAACTTTTGGTTTATCGTTATTGAGTATTTGAGAGGCCGAAGCTTGTTCGGTTAATCCTTGTTGTGCAGAAATTTTCTCCTGACTACCTTGCTCAATTGCGCTTTTAACCGTTGTGCTTTGCTGAGTAATATTTTGTAGACTCGCACCTTGCTGAGATACTGCGTCATCATTAACAACTTTTTCAGTAGTAATATTGTTAACTAATTCATTTTCAAAAGTATTTTCTTGCGCCACAACAATTAGAGACAGTAAAGAACAACTAAAAGCCAGTAATATGCGTAGTGTTTTTAATATCATGTTGATTTTATATCTCTATTCACTTCATGTTCAATAAATTACTTTATTTTAATTTTTTAATACGTTCAACTTGGCTAACTACATCCGTCAAACGAATACCAAACTTATCGTTAACAACAACCACTTCACCATGGGCAATTAAGGTACCATTAACTAACACATCAAGTGACTCACCAGCAACTCGGTCTAATTCAACTACCGAACCTTGGTTTAATTGTAATAAATTTCTAATACTGATATTACTTCGACCTACTTCCATCGAAATAGTAACCGGAATATCTAAAATAGCATCAAGCTTACGCTTCTCATCACCGGTAATAGGTGCATCATCTGGCGTTAACTCTTCCAGTTCAACCGTTTCAGCACCTGCTTTTGCTTCAGCTTGCTCATCTAGCGCCTCATCCCACATACTTAGGTCTTCATCTTTTTCGTTACTCATACCACTGGCCTCAATTTATAATTTTGTTCAAATAGATCAACTTACAAGTCATCTTCTAGTAGATGAAGTTCTGCATCACTATCAAGGCGTTTACCACCTTTAGTTAAGATAGTTAGTTCAGATTTAGCTGACTCTGGTCGTCTAATTTTCGATTCAATTTTCAACGCTATATTATCTCTACTACGACCTAATTTAGCTCTAAAGGTTGGTAAGTCTTCAATTAGCACCGTAATATTATCAGGCATTTCAATCGGTATAATATCCCCTGCCTGTAACTCCATCACTTGACTTAATGAGATATCAACCTCAATAAACTTAGTGTTAATGGTAACAGGGACATCCATAATTTCATCACGTAGCGCTTTAGACCAGCGCATATCAGTATCTTCTTTATCACTTTGCACACCGGCATCAAGCAATTCACGGATCGGTTCGAGCATAGAATAAGGTAATGCGATATGGAAATCGCCACCGCCGCCGTCTAATTCAATATGAAAAGAACTGATAACCACCACTTCAGTTGGGCTAACAATATTTGCCATTGATGGGTTAACTTCTGAATCTAAATATTCAAAAGAGACATCCATCACTGGTGACCAAGCTTCCTTATAATCTTCAAAAACAAGCTTTAATAGCATTTGAATAATACGACGCTCTGTCGGCGTGAATTCACGGCCTTCTATTTTAGCGTGGTAACGTCCATCACCACCAAAGAAATTATCTACCAAAATAAAAACTAAACGCGCTTCCATGGTGATTAATGCAGTTCCCTTTAAAGGACGAAATCGCACCATATTTAAGCTGGTCGGTACAAACAGAGTATGTATGTACTCACCAAACTTTATCATTTGGATGCCATTGATTGAAACTTCAGCAGTCCGACGCATCATATTAAATAAGCTAATGCGCATATGACGAGCAAAACGTTCATTAACCATTTCCAACGTAGGCATACGACCACGCACAATACGATCTTGTGAAGAGAAATCATAATCAGAGGTGCCATCTCGCGATTGCACGACATCCTCAACTACGTCTTCTTCTTCAACATCATCAACACCATGTAATAGGGCGTCAATTTCGTCTTGGGATAATAAATCACTCACTCGATAGTCTCTTCTTATTTACTTTGTTTGATGTTATTAAAACAATGGGCACTTTGGCCGGTAATTCATCTATTTATTGCATGACAAAACCGGTGAAAAGTACTTTTTCAACCGTTTTATCACCTTCAACATCTGTCATCACTTTTTGTACCGCTGCTAATGATTGCTGCTTTAATGAAACTTTCCCTGCACTTGTTGACAAATCATCGGCATTGGCTTGTGAGAAAATACCTAGTAAAGTACTTTCTATCAGTGGAATATGCATTTTAGCATTTTCTTCGTTATCACCACCGCGAACGAGTAACTGCACACGGATCTCAACAAAACGATCTCGGGCCGCACCAGGAACATTAAAACGAAATGGTCTTGGCATTGGTACATACAAAGCCGAGCCTAATTGTGCACCTGACTCTACTTTCGCTACTGCACCTGAATCACTTTCTAAGGTGGTATCAAGTGCTGCTTGATTTGCACTATTATCATCACTACCCATGAAGAAAAAATAAGCACCAGCTCCACCAGCGAGTAAAACAACAACAGCAATAATGATAATTATCATTTTTTTCTTTTTACCTGACTTATCCAGCTCTAAATCGCCTTCTTTGCCATTATCTTTTTCGTCTGCCATGAGAACCCTTTAAATTATACAGCCACCAATAGTGATAATAATAAGTGACTAATTAATGACATAGTATTTATGAATAGACTATATCCTTGAATAGTCCTTGAGCCAATGTGTTTTCATCAACTTAACTTCATTTTAAGCAATTAAGCGTAGTAATCCACACCAGTTGCAGAAGAATCGAACAATTGCGTCGATAAAATATGTTCTACATTATTCTCATCTTTTTGAGCACCGTTTGTTAAAACAGAGCCACTATCATTATTGTGTCCTAAGCTTTGCTCATTTTGGTTTTGTTGCTGGTCTTGCTGTTCAACATTAGCGCCCCCCACATCAACACCTTGCTCTGACAACATTTCTTTTAATTTGTGTATATTCTGTTCTAGTGCTTCTTTTGCTTGCTGATTTTGCACAACAAAATTAACGGAGGCTTGCTCACCTTGTAAGTTAACCCGCACTTGCATATTACCAAACTCTGGTGGGTCTAAGGTTATATCAAATTGTTGCAGCTTCTGGTTAATGGTAATCAATACTTTATCTTTCACTGCATCAGCAAAGTCTTTTCTAAAAATGGAAATGGTTTCTTGTTGAAGCTGAACATTATTTTTTTGTATTTGTACCGAATCGCTAGCAACATTATGATTGAGTACTTCAGATACTTGATGCTCAAAATAAGCATCATTACTTTGTTTAGTTTGCGTTGCTTGCACCGTTTGAGCTTGTAGCTCAGATATTGTGCGCATAGCAATATTGTCTATCACTTTAGCCGTTGTTTTTACGCCCGGCTCTTTTGGCTTTTCTTCTGACAAAAGTATTGAGTCAATATATTCTTCACTGACATCGTCAATAGCTTGTTGCTCACTACTCACTGATTGTGTTTTTTGTTGCGCCTGAATTTGCTGTAATGCCTGTAATTGAGCACTTGTCATTGCGGGGTGTTTTTCTTGAGCCGTTACAATCTGCTCTTTGGGGATATTTTCAACGGATGCAGCTTGTGAAGTGCGCTCTGCTACCATTTTATCAAGGTCAACTTTGCTTAACGGCGATGTTGCAGTATCGCGATTACTCAGATTAACTTTTAAAGCTTCCGACGAACTATTAACTGTTTTTGTTGAAGCTATATCACTGTCTTTACTTACTTTAACAGCCAATTCAGTCTCAATTTCACCTTGATTTACTTCACCTTTAACAGAATGTGACATATCACCTGCGGTTATATTTCCCTTGCCAATGGGCTCAACAGGTAATTGATATAAACCATTATCCACTTTTTCTGTTAGTTGGCTTTTGTTCGATTGCGTAACGCCAGCAGCCAAGTCGGAAATGTTGTTATTTAGTTGAGCACTAGCTAGTTGCGTATTCATTAATTGTTCGCTAGTTATGCTTTGGTTGTTGATTGCTTTTTGCTGTGATTGCAATGACAACTGGTAATCTTTTAAGACTTGATCACTTGATTTTGCTGTTACAGCATTATTGTTTTTTAGCTGTGCCCGAGCGAGTAACTCATCTTTTGAAAATGCATTTAACTTATGTCCACTTTCTAGGTCTTCACCCTCGCGTTCATCATTTTGAACTGTGTCTGTTTGGGCTTTTACATTATTATTAACAATATTAGTGCTATTCGTTGCCTTTTCACTTTGGTCAAAAATAACAGTAGATTTGTCCTTACTAGGCTCAGTTGTCTCACCCGTCTTAGTTAAGGTTTGATCGCTATTATAAAGTAATGAAATGAATTCCTCAGACTCAGCTAAAGAACTATTCTTTGTTGAGCCGTTTTTATTTACCTCACTTACCTTGTTCTGTTTTTCATCTACTGAGACTTCTTTACTGACATCAAGTGACTCATTCGAGTCAGTTTCTTGGCGACTATTACTATCAACCCCGTCACTTTTGTCATTGGCGGCAATATTTTTACTCTTAGTTGCCGTGGTTTCATGCTCTGTTATTGGCGATTTGTTTCCACTAATCGTTGTACTTTCTTCAGGAAGGTGCTGCTCAATCAAGCTTGAAAAGTCAGTTTCTTTATTACTATCCGCAAAAGTACTAGATGAATCTTTAGTCTTTAAATCAGTATCTTGTGATACAAAGGAAGGTAAAGTATTCACTTGTTGCATAATAATCCCAATAACTTAAATCAATTAAAATAGTATTAACCAGAACAATAACAACGCATATCATTAGCGCAGCGTGTATTACAGTTCTCAGATGTTTTTTTATATATACAGAAAGTACTGCAAAAATCGCTCCACTTCATCAAGATGTCCAAGTGGATGCTCACTTTCATCGAAGGTTAACGCAGAGGGCGGCGAATATATTGTTGTGTCGCAATTTCATCAAACATTTTTTGCTCAGCTCTGTCAGCTGCTACCGCTACTTTTTTCAAACGCTTATCACGCAATAGCTCAACCGCTTTTACTTTTTGTCTTTGCTTCAACCAGAGACTCTTGCTTTGCTCTGCCAGTGCTTTTGCTTGTCGCGTTGCTATCTCAACTTGTTTAGAAGCGGTATCAAGCTTAGCAATAAAAGCATGGTAATGACTGTATGTGGCGCTATCTAGCCCATTAGTTGCCCTTTCACTTAAACGTTTCATGTACTCTAAACGATAGTCCGCAACACCTTGTAAACGACTAAGGTTTTGTTGATATTCATTCTCCGCAATCTTTAACTGATCGGCGCAACGCTGCTCGTTGTCCTGTTCATACTTTAAAATGGTATCAAGTTGCTTCATTGCCATGTGAGTACTCTTTATATCACTCGTCTAAATTCAATGCTTTTATCAAAAGTTTTAGCGTTATGCTTAATTATGAATTATTCATTATCGATTATTGATTATTATGGGCATGTGCTGCAGCAATAATCTCTTTCAGCTGCGCAATACTTTGATCATAAGGAATAACTTCATCAATTTTTTGTTGCAAGAAAAAATTAATGACCGGTAGCACGTTTATGGCTTGATCAATCCGAGGATCATTACCTTTGGTATAAGCCCCAATGGCAATAAGATCTTTATTTTGCTGATAAAGGGCATACATTTGTTTTAATTGTTTTGCTAATTCTTGATGATCAGGACTAGTCACCATTGGCATTACCCGGGAAATAGAACCTTCAATGTTTACAGCAGGATAATGCCCTGCATCTGCTAACTCACGAGATAAAACAACATGGCCATCTAAAATAGCACGAGCAGCATCAGCTACAGGATCTTGTAAATCATCACCTTCTGTTAATACCGTATAAAAAGCAGTGATTGAGCCTTGTCCTTCACCACCATTACCTGCACGCTCGACAAGTTGAGGTAGCTTTGAGAATACTGAAGGTGGATAACCTTTAGTCGCTGGTGGCTCACCAACGGCCAAAGCAATTTCACGTTGTGCTTGTGCATAGCGAGTTAATGAATCCAGTAATAACAAAACATTTAAGCCTTGGTCGCGAAAATACTCACTAATTTGTACCGCGGTTTCACAACCTTTAAGACGCATTAACGGTGAGTTATCGGCTGGTGCTGCCACAACAACGGCGCGTTTTAGCCCTTCTTCACCTAGAATTTCTTCGATAAATTCTTTTACTTCTCGACCACGTTCCCCCACTAATCCAACAACAACCACATCAGCTGTTGTTCCGCGAGTCATCATGCCCATTAGCACACTTTTACCAACACCTGAGCCAGCAAAAAGTCCCATACGCTGACCTTTACCCACACTAATGAAACTATTAATAGAACGAACACCAACATCTAGTACTTCAGTGATGGCTCGTCGTGACAATGGATTAATGGGCTTACTATCATGGTGGTAATCATTGTCAGCTTTGATAGGTCCTTTACTGTCAAGTGGTTTACCTACGCCATTAATAACACGACCTAATAAGCCCATTGATAAAGGTACTTTAGCCTTACTAGAAATAGGTAATACTCGTGCGCCAGGCATTACACCGCGTAGACTTTCTTCTGGCATTAAATAGGTAATATCTTGAGCGAAGCCAACAACTTCTGCCAGTAAATCGCCATGCGCTGTTTCGACTAAACACTGGCTACCGACATGTGCTTTAACGCCAACGGCTTCAAGTGTTAAGCCAACAACTCGCACTAACCTACCAGCGACAGGCGCTTTGAAATCATGAATGAATTGTTGATTTTTTTTTAAACGCTCGGTTAAACGTGAACTATCAACCATAGTGTTTATTTACCTTAAAATAAAAAGTGCGATGCTAAAGAGTATAAAGCGCTAAGTTGGTCAATAAATTAATCCGTGTGCTATTAGACAATAAATCAATCTGTTTGGTGTAAGGCGTCTTGCAAGAAAGGTTCTAACACTTGCTTTAACCTAGCTTTCATCTGTAAATCAATATTTGAAGTGCTGTTTTCTATTTGGCAACTCCCTTGCGGAAACTGTGGGGCGGGTAGTAAACGCCATCCCTGCTGCTGAATATGCGCAGCGCCAAACTGAGCTTCTACCAATTTAATATCACTTGGGTTTAAACATATTTGTGTTTGCGCGTCACTGCTAGGTAAACTTTTAATACCCGTGGCAATCGCCGTCATTAAAATGTCAGGGTTAGTTTTTGCTTCGTGTAAAACCACTGCCTCGGTCAATTGCAAAACTAAATTAAGCAATTGCTCTTCGACATTCTTTTCCACACTAGCAAGCGGTTGATGCAATTGTTCAATTAAGCTTTGCCAATTAGCGCTTTGTTGATCAATCTGCTCTTTACCTTGGGCTAAACCTTGTTCAGTACCTTCATCAATCCCTTGTACTTTACCTTCTTCTAACCCTTTAACTTTACCTTCTTCATAACCTTTAGCAAAACCTTCCTCTTTACCCTGACTAAAACCTTCTTCACTTGCCGCTTGACGAATTTCTTCAATATCCTGCGCTGTTAAGGGTTGAGGTTCTGCTTCTTCAGGCTCTGGAGGCTCATATACCCAGTTAGATCTTTTACCTAAGGCATTTGTTTTTTCTTTCTCTTGGGCGCTAGGTTCATTTTGCACATCGGGCAAAGACCAAACATCTGTCGCTTCGTCAGATGCTTTTATAATACGAATTGGTGGTTTTGACATTGTTGTATCCTTAACTAATCTAAGCGGGTTTGCTGTTATAAGAACTCATCACCGCCACCACCGCCACCAAGCATAATTTCACCTGCGTCAGAGAGTCGTCGGGCAACTGATAAAATTTCTTTTTGCGCCGCTTCAACTTCACTAATACGCACTGGGCCCATCGCTTCTAAGTCATCAGCCATCATTTCTGCAGCTCGTTTAGACATGTTGCTCATTATTTTGTCTTTTAATGCTTCATCGGTACCTTTAATTGCTTTCATCAAGGCTTCTTGCTGAACTTCTCGTAAGATAGCCTGCATACCTCGATCATCAACATCGGCTAGGTTTTCAAAGACAAACATTAAGTCTTGAATTTGTTGGCTCATCTCTTCGTCATTTTCGCGAATTGAGTCCATCAACATGCCTTCAACATTAGTATCTAAATAGTTCATGATATCTGCAGCCGCTTTTAAGCCGCCCATTTTCGCAGCTTGCGCGCCAGCTTGACCAGCAAACTGTTTCTCCATTATCTCATTTAATTCTTGTAAGGCTGCTGGTTGTACTTCTTCTAAATTGGCAATACGCATCATTAAGTCTAAGCGCACTTTATCGGTAAACTGCCCCATGATTTCTGCAGATTGCTCTGGTTCAAGATACGAAAGCACAATAGTTTGAATTTGAGGATGCTCATTACGAATAATGTTTGCTACTTGTTTAGAGTCCATCCATTTCAATGAATCTAAGCCTTTAGCGCCGCCGCCCATAACAATTTGGTCGATTAAGTTACCGGCTTTATCTTCACCCAACGCCGCGGTTAGTGCTCGACGAACAAACTCTTCGCTTTGGAAGCCAATGGTTGAGAAGTTTTGTATTTCGTGGATAAACAACTTATGAACAGCAGTGATTTTTTCTTGAGTAAAATCCTCCATCGCCGCCATAACGGTGCCCACTTGCTGCACTTGCTTTGGTTCAAGGTGCTTTAAAATTTGCGCTGCATCTTCTTCAGATAAACTAAGTAGTAATATTGCTGCTTTTTCAGCACCTTCTAGTTTATCTACATCAAAGCCTGCAGGCGCTGCGGCTAATGCGCCGACTTCTGTTTCATCACTCATCTTCGTTCAACCAACTTTTAACTACTTGCGATGATAATTCTGGCTCATTGGCGACTAACGCTCGAACCGCTTTTAATACATCTTCATCTCGATGAAGATCAGGTAATTGTAAACTGCCATCTGCTGCAAAACCGACTGCGCCAGCATCAAAATCAGACGTCAACATATCCATGGTTTCATCACCTAAATCAATATGACCATCAAGTGATTTATCACCATAATCATCTGGTGTTTGCTCTGGGTAGATTAAACGTTTCAGCATTGGGCGAACAACGGCTAGAATTAGCACGATAATAACTAAAGCGCCCAAGACTAATTTGAGTACTTTAATAAACCAAGGTTGCTGCCAAATAGGTATCTCAGCTACTACGCCGTAATCTGGACGATTAAAGGGAATGGTTACTACTTCTAAAACATCACCACGCTGCAAATCAAAACCAATACTACCTTGTAATAGACGACGAATACTGGCTGTTTCTCCTGCAGAGCGTGGTGCAAAAGTTGCTGCGGGAGTATTTGCTCCCCCTTCAACGGGAGTTGTTGCAACGCCTGCGACATAATCGAGGGCTACCGATACACTAACACGTCTTACAACGCCAGCTTGCTGCTTAGTATGGCTGATTGCTTCATCAAGTTCGTAGTTTTTAGTCGACTCAGAATGCTTTCGGCTTGGCATGCTTCTCTTTTGTCCACCCGTTGCATCTTCAGGAATAGCAGAGGCAATCGGTGGCTGATTTGTTAAGGCGCCTGGAATTCCGCCTAATGCACCACCAATATTAGTGCTTTCAACGCTCATTTCACTACGTAGCGCTGGTAAATCTGAATTGTAACGACGCTGTGTTTCTTCAACATTGGTAAAGTCCATGGTGATATCAACTTGCGCAGTATAGTTGCCTAAACCAACAACAGGAATAAGAATACTGTCAATTTTCTCCATGTATTCTTGTTCACGTTTCTGTTCAATCTCAAACTCTTTTCTTGAGCGAGATGAAATAGAGTCTTGTGAGCCGGAATTAAGCAAACGTCCATTTTGATCAGTCACAGTGACACGATTAGGCGTTAAACCTTGTACCGCTGAGGCAACAATATCAACAACAGCATCAACTTCTTCTTCCGAAAGAATTTTACCACGTTGCATGGTAAGCACTACCGTCGCGGATGGATTTTTTTCTCGACGGGCAAATATATTTTCACGGGGAATGGCTAGTAGTACTTTAGCTCGGCTTATGCTTTTTAACTGTTCTATTGTTTTGGCAATTTGCTGCTCTCTGCCAAATTTTAATCTTTCACGCTCTAGTCGTTGACTAACACCAAAGCCCATATCTTTCATTAAAATATCTTCACCTTGTGAAGGCTCGTCTGTTAAACCCTCTCGAGCTAATAGTAATTTTATATGTTGATATTCATCAGTAGGTACCGATATAGTATTGTTTTCTTGATGATACTCCACTTGATTAGCATCAAGAAAGTCCATAGTAGTAATTAACTGCTTTGTAGGTAATTTTGAAAGAACGCGATATTCAGGTTCATTAGCCAGCATAATAACAAATACCGCAATAGCTAAACAAATAGCCAATGCAACCACTATGGTGATCTGTCGTAAAATATCAACACTACCTAATGAGGCAGCGAATCCTGATTTTTGCTCACCTATCCCCGCACCTTCAGCTTCACTGGCGATCATATCGCCACTACTATCGGCTGCAACCATTGCGTTTGTATCAGACACTTTACTTCTCCGTTGTACTGTTTTTTAGGATAAAGTTTACAAAATAATCGAGGAAAGCCATTTTTACATACTCAGGTTTAACTGTGAATAAATCGTTGCTTACAAGACGTTTGATTGATTAATCGCTAACCTATTCTGCTATTTACTTCTGAATCAAAGCAATATCGCCAAAATTAGCTCAATCCATTAAATTAAACTGGCATGCTCATTATTTCTTTGTATGCTTCAACAAATTTGTTTCGTATTTGCACGGTTGCATCCAAAGCGATACCTGATTTAGAAGAAGCAATCATTACTTCAGCAAGCGTAACGTTACTATCGCCCATTTCAAATGCCCTCTTCTTTTCGCCAGACTCTGTTTGTAAATCATTGACGCTCTTGAGTGCATCGGTAAGCATATCGCCAAAATTACTGGTAGATTCATTGATTTTGCCAACGCTATTACTGGCAGTACCGTTTATAACATCAACATCAATTGCAGGTGGCTTGTTGCCCATGGCCTGTAGCGACATGTTTTGCATTTGGCTGTATAGAGAGTTACTTTTGATATCCATAGGGCGCTCACTTTTGTCAATTATTTAACTTTAAACAAGATATAACAGTGAGGTTGCAAGCATAGTGCCAAAAGAAAACATTTAAGCTTTGAAGTGATATTCAGAAGGTTATGGGAAGGCTTATAAACGTCCTAGTTACCGTGAATGATAACCAGGAGTAGTCGTAATAGAGTTAATTTAGAAGAATGATAAATATGATTTAGCCGTTAATTAGGCTGGTATTTCAATACCTGAATCACGCATTTTCGCAATTTTATAACGTAGCGTACGTGGACTTATTCCTAAGCGCTCTGCTACGTCTTTTCGACTGCCATGGCAAGCTTGTAAGGTATCTAGAATAATCTGATGCTCTTGCAATTTTAGCTCACTGCCGAGTTTATCATCACTATTAGTTACCTGTTCAGGCTCTACAACCAATGCTGTATCAAAGTTTTCAATCAGTAAGTCTCCTGCATCAATAATCTGCTCGGTATGCAAAATAAGCGCTCTTTGAATAACATTGTCTAATTCACGAACATTACCAGGCCAATGATATGCATTAAGTTTACTGCGCGCAGCACCTGAAAATTCAGGGATGCTATCGCCATTTTTTTGACAATGTAGAGAAACTAAATGTTGTGCTAAAACAAAGATATCATCAACTCGCTGAGCTAACGGTAACCAAGAAAGTGGAAAGACATTAAGGCGATAATAAAGATCTTCACGAAAGACTCCATCATTTACCGCAGCTTTTAAGTCTCGATTACTGGTAGCAATAACGCGGACATCAAGGCTTATCGTTTTTCGTCCGCCTAAACGCTCTACTTCACGTTCTTGTAATACTCGTAATATTTTAGCTTGTAAGCCTAAATCCATTTCGGTAATTTCATCAAGTAAAATGGTACCACCTTGCGCTTGTTCAAACTTTCCTGGACAGGCTTGAATTGCGCCCGTAAAAGCGCCTTTTTCATAACCAAACAACGTGGCTTCAAGCATATTTTCAGGAATGGCTGCACAATTAATAGCAATAAAAGCTTGTGTGCTTCGTTTCGAGTGATTATGAACGTACTGCGCTAACACTTCTTTACCTGAGCCACTTGGACCGAGGATCATCACAGACGCATCTGTGCTAGCGACTTTTTTCGCCAAGGTAAGTAGTTCTAATGAACGTTTATCTGCAACAATGGGATCATTTTTATTAACAATTTTTGGTGGAATATATTGGCTGACCATATTAAGCAGCACCTGTGGAGCGAAAGGCTTAGCAATATAGTTACAAGCACCATCTTTCATCGCTTGCACAGCATCATCTATGGTGCCAAAGGCAGTCATCAATAATACCGGTAGATTAGCATGCTGACTTTTTATACTTTTTAATAAAGATAAACCAGACATTCCGCCCATTTGTACATCACTGATAACAATATCCACTTGTTGGCTTTTTAACGCCAATAAAGCAGCTTCGCCAGAATCAGCTTCAACGCAGTGGTAGTCGGCTAATGAAAGCGTATCGACCAAGGCTTCTCGCAGACCCGCATCATCTTCAACAACAAGGATTTTATGTTCAGTCATTTGCACTCTCCGATGGACTATTTTTCATCACGTTACCTTGCTCTAGCAAAGGTAACTTAATAACAAAATGTGCGCCTGAATTAGCTTCGTTTAGTAGACTCACTTCACCTTGATGCGCATTTACTACCGATTTAACAACCGCTAAACCAAGGCCTGTTCCTTTACTACTTGAGGTATAAAAAGGCTGAAATACTTTATCGATGACGTCAGCGTCAATACCTGGACCATTGTCTTTAAAACTTAAATATAAATGGTTGGCTTGACTATAAACTTGAATATTGATCAGCGGTTCGCTGATCTTATTACTACTTATCGCTTGTAGGGAGTTATGTAATAAATTTTGAATTGCCCCTGTTAAGGCATTTTTATTGCCGAGCATATGAAGCTTATTATTAGGCAGTTGTACTTTTACTTTTGTATTAGCTTTATCTAGCAGTGCATCCATTGAGCTAACTGCATCATTAATGAGCTCTGCTACGTCTACAGAAGCAACTACTTGTTCTTTGCCACTTTTAGAAAATAACAACATATCGTTCACTTGCTGCTCTAAATCATGTAAACGCGCATTGAGTTTTCCTTGAAACTTTATCCGAGAATTTTCGGCTAATTTATTATTGGATAAATTTTCGCTATATAAAATGGCGGCAGATAAAGGTGTACGTATTTGATGAGCGAGTGTTGATACCATTTTACCTAACGAAGAGAGGCGTTGCATTTGCGATAGTTTATCTTGCAGTAAACGGGTTTCGGTTAGGTCAGTTATCATGATCAATTGACCTGGCTGTGAGCCTAAGCTAGTAATTTCTAATTTTACTCGACGACCATCTTTAAGTGATATTTCATGCCAATCATCTTCGCGCGGATCGAATGAACGGGCAATAACATTAAACCATGGTTGGCCAAGAATTGGTTCATCAAGTAAGTTTCTAGCAACTTGGTTTATCTTCACCACAATACCATTACCATCGAGCATAACTAAGCCTGTTGGCATCACTTCGATTAGCTGATCTGCTAATAAATTATTACTAAGTGACTGTTTTTCTGACGTTGAGCTATGAAGGTATTTCGTATTGGCGATTGAGCGTGGAGAAAAGTTATGTTTTGTACTTTGAGATGCTTGTGCTCTCAATGCCGCTAATTCACCAGGAAACGCTTCATGCGCTAGCAAAGAAGGTTTATTAGCTCCAACAATATTAACTGAATGAAACGCAGCATTAGCGCTCGATTCTCTAATACTAGCATTAGTAGGAACTACTGTAGGGTTTGCTTGTGACATAACTTGTGCCATACATAGGTACTCAAAAAAACTATCTAGTACCTACAAAGCATTTACTATGCCACTATTTTTATCTTTAAATTCAACACATTAAAAACAAAACAGTAAATGTCTATTACTATTTTCTGTCAATCTATTGACCTTAACAATCAATCTTAACTATTAACCTTAGTCATATTACTCACTTGGTTTATGTAAATCATATTTACGCATTTTTTCAACTAGCGTAGTTCTACGCATGCCAAGTGTTTCTGCAGCCCTAGCAACTACATAATCATGCTTACTTAACGATTGATTAATTAAAGACACTTCAAGTTCTGCTAAATGTTCTTTTAAGTTTAAACCGTCACTAGGTAATAAGGTCGCATCTGCAGAGCTTTGCGCGCTACTAACTTCACTTCCAACCGTTAACTCACCTTGATCATTATCATCGTCGCTGTCGTCGTCATCATAATCAAAGCCACCGAAAAGTTCGTTGATAACATCGTGTTCTTGTAACTCTTCAGGGTATTCAGGATTATAAGCTTGTACATCTACATGCTGATATTTATACGGCAGTTCGGTAACATCAACAATTTGATCACCGTACATAATTAACATACGTTCAATTAAGTTTGATAGTTCTCGAACATTACCCGGCCAAGGGTGTTCCATCAACGACTCTATCGCTTTTTCAGTAAAGCGTACCGTTTTATTTTGTTCATGTTCAAAGCGAGTAAGCAGTTCTTTTAATAACAGTGGAATATCTTCTTTTCGCTCACGTAATGACGGCGTATCTATTGGGAATACATTCAAGCGATAGAATAAATCTTCCCTAAAACTACCCTCTTTGATCATTTCTTCCAAGTCTTGATGGGTAGCAGCAACAATACGAACGTTAGCTTTAATACTTTTACTGCCACCAACGCGTTCAAAAGTACGCTCTTGTAAAACACGTAGTAATTTTACTTGCATAGGTTGCGGCATATCACCTATTTCATCTAAAAATAGTGTACCGCCCTCAGCTAATTCAAAACGACCTTTACGGGTAGAAATAGCACCCGTGAAAGCTCCTTTTTCATGGCCAAATAATTCACTTTCAAGAAGTTCAGCTGGAATAGCACCACAGTTAACGGGTACAAAAGCTTCTTTTGCTCGGTCAGATAAGTTATGAATATTTCGTGCAATAACCTCTTTACCTGTCCCTGACTCCCCAAGTACTAAAACACTGGCAGGTGTTTTCGCTACTTGCTCAATCAAAAATCGCACTTGCGCCATTGGCTCGCTGCTACCAACCAATGAACGAAATAAAGCACTAGAACCAAGCTTGGTTCCTCTACGCGGTAATTTATTGTGATATTGATGACAATGGTGAATTTGCTCGGTAAGTTGAGCATAATTAAGTGGCGCAGCTAGGGTACCAATGACATTAACGTTAACGGCTAACTCATTGGCATCGAGTACATCATGAAGAATAAACGGAACGCTAGGGTTAACTTTGATTAAAGCAGTGCAATCATGACTAACATTACCCGTTAATATTACCGTGAGAATATGGCTACAATCAGCTAGTTTTGTGACTGCTTGCTCTTGCGAGCAATGGATAAAGTGCTCGCCAACAAAAGCAAGTACCGTACTTAGTTGCTGGCTTCTACCTGCGTCGTTATCAACGACTAATATTTGTTTATGACCTGTTACTACTGAGGTAACTACTGGATTATCAATCATATTTAACTCTTCACGGTTAATGCTAACGTGCTATTTTTAGTCTTGTTTATAGCGTTTTAGGCAATTTTAGCCATTAATTTATTTTAAGCAACAAAAACTTGACGCACACTAGTCATTTTATTGTCATATATCAAAATTTAACAGTGGATGAGGTTATTTATTAATAAACTAACTTTATCCATAATGAGTAATAAAAGATAAACTGAAAATACGTTACAAATTAATCAGTCTTGCTTGTAATAATACTGTCAAAAAATTGATATTTAGTACTGACATCTATCTGGATTACTTATCACTCAGTTTATAGCCGTATAAAAACATTAATAATCAAAGTATTAAATTCAAAAAACAATCATGTAAAAACTGGCATAGAAAAAGCATAGATGATTAATGAATGTTAACAACCATATTTTATAAAATAGGAAAGTCAGATGTTGATCATAAACGGTACTGCTGAATTAATGCATGATAATGAAGAATTCACTAAAGGAACCCGTCATGAGTTTAATATGTTCTCAAGGGAGATGCCTTTTGAACAGCAACTTAGCCAAATTGAAGGATATTTAGTCGCTCGTGGTTGGGATAATATTGAAGTATTGGGTAACGGCGTTATTAATAATGAAGAAGATATAACCCATAACGTATTACAACAAGCCTATACAAAAGCAAAAGATGAAGGTCTTGCGGTTACCGTAAATAACCAACCTTTAATCTAGTTTAACTTAACTTATTATAGCTGAGTTAAGCCCTAAAACTATTGTTTCAATTCAACAAGTTTTCTATACTAATGATATAGTAAACTAGGAGGTGTCTATGACACACGCATCACTTAAAAAGTATCATCAAACCAATAAAAGCACTGCACAGCAAGCTTCACCTTATCAGTTAGTGGCTATGCTATTTCAAAAATTATTAGGGAATATTGCTACCGCTAAAGGTGCTATTTCGCAAAATAATTTTGATAAAAAAGGCACTGAACTATCTAATGCCATTGCTATTATTGGTGTTTTAGAAGGCTCGTTAGACTTTAAGCAAGGCGGTGAGATCTCAGAAAACTTAGCTTCACTTTATAAGTTTTGTTCAGAACAGCTATTAGTTGCCAGTACTAACAATGATTCCGATAAGCTAGAGGAAGTGATTCAAATTTTATTACCAATAAAAGCTGGCTGGGACTCTATCCCACTAGAGAATCAAACTCAGGTTAGCTTTTAGTGGGTCACAACACAAAGAAGTCTATTCAGCAAATAAACGATGTGTCGCGACAAGTATTGTCGCGCATACTTGTTATGCAAACCGACTCACAAGTGTTTCCTCAAGAGCATGGGTTGAAAAATACAAAAATTCAGTCTATTGATGACGAAAATAAAGAGTTAACTGAATTAACAGAAAAACGACAAATATTGATAACTAATTTATTTGAGCAAAATACAGCGGACAACATCAGCTCAGAATTAGCGCTTTTGCAGGAGATGATTACTCTTGATTCAGAATTAACCACTAACGCTAAATTATCTAAACAAGCAATAACAGAAAAAATGATTAAAATAAAAAAGAGTAAAAAAGTTACTAAATCCTACCAAAAGTATTAGCACTCATACTATTTTCCCAAACACTGTTTACCTATTTTAACAAATCAATCAGTTGAAAACCTATTGCCAAAACGCAACATTAATATCCGTTACCACTCAAATAAACATCACAGCACTGGCAAATTCCTTATCGATTACCCTGCTATTAATGACTTCGCTATTGAACGCCCCCTACTTTGTACCGTTTAACAAACAAAAAACAACAACATCTATGCTTAGCTTTGTACCGATTTTTTTAGTCATTAATTACTTAGCTAAATCGCTCGATAATGTTATGTTGATTGCCAACCTACTTAGCGCAAGTAGTGATATACCGCGTAGTGGTGGTTCAAGAATTGAAGCTATTGGTAAGGAAAGAACTTTAAAACCAGATTTAGGGGGGATTTTCAACTGACGTTGTTGAAATTTCAACGTTGGGTATTGAGAAGCAACAAAAAGAAATACAAGTTAAAGCATTAAGAGAAATTGAAAGCATTGCCCTTGAAGTGATAAGAATCATCTCAACCATCGGTAGAGCACATTCTGTTGGTAACATAACAAATAGCCAAGCAACTCACCTTTATAACGAAATAGTGACTTTGTAATAAATTATTTTTATTTCTAGCTTAGTTATCTTTTCTAACAACACCTGGCATATTATCAAGCTGCGTCTGTACATAAGAACTGGTCGAATTTAACTGGGCAACAAGTAAATCCATTGCGTTGTACTGCGCAAACAAGCGTGTCTCTAATGCTTCCATCCTCCGACTAAAAGCTATTTTATCATCATCTAATCTATCTAGTTGATTAGTTCGGCTGTCAATTCTATTTTGAATAATACCGTCTGCATCGGTATAAAAGCTTGTCAATTCTTTAAGTGAAGCGGCAAAGCCAACTGTCGAATCTGTGCCAACAAAAAACTGTTCTATACCATCTACATCATCACTTATAAACTCATTCAAATTGTCTGTATCTAAGCTTAAAACGCCATACCTATCACTTGTTACACCTAGCTCAGATAAAGATAAAGTATTGCCATTACCGGTATCAAATCCTTTACTTAACTCCTGACGCAATTTCCCCATCACGCCACGCAGTAAAGAATCACCGGCTAGTGGCCCAGTACCACCGTCTCCTGCTGAGCCTAATTGTTTGCTAAGTTTTTGCAATTCATTATAACTTTTAACGAACCCCTCTAATCCCGATTGAATATTACCGTTATTGGCAGTAAAACTAATTTTACTAATATCATCTTCAACGTCATGTGATTTTTTGGCCGTAATATCAACACCATCAATCACATCTTTGAATTCATTTGTACTATTGGTTACCACTAGGGTACCATCAATAGTAATCTTGGCATCAAGTGCTTCAGTAATCTCAGATAAATTTGTAATGTGCAAAAGAGGATCGGGGTCTGAAACATCATAGGCAAGACGTGACAAACCTAAGTTGTCAATATTGTCACCATCACTAACATCCGTTACCGTGGTGGTAATTTTGTTCGCAACGCCGGTTTCTTTACTCGTCATAATAAGATGTTGACCAGCATCATCGGTCACTATTGTGGCAATAACAGAGTCATTATCAACACTATCATTAATTGCATTGCGAATATCGCTTAAGGTATCTGTGGCTGACACAGCAATATCAAAACTACCTGCCCCTACCGCAATATTCAATGTCCCCTCACCGACCACTTCAGTTGCACCAATAGCATCCGACATCAATTTATGGGCTTGTGCTAACGCATCAACTTTTACTGAGTAATTACCTATTTGTGCATTTTTATTAGCGTTTAGATTAACAAAGTCATCAGCGCCATTAGCTCTTCGTTGTTGATAATTATCTATATCGGATAAACTTTCTATAGAAGTTGTAAGACTTTCTAAAGCGGACTTTAGTGCGCCTACAGCAGAAATATCAGTAGTGAACTCTGCCTGTTGTTTATTTGTTCTAGAAACAAAAGGAGCGGTTTCAGCACCTACAATAGCATTCACTATTTCGCTAACTTGTAACCCTGAGCCTATCCCAGTAAACGTTAAATCAGGCATAAGTCCCCCTTTGATTTATTAAAACAACAATTATTCTATATTTATCGCTTAAAGCGCTAACTACACTTTAGCATCAACAAAACCGCCAACCATATCAGACAACTTAGCGACTAAGGTTAATACTTCTTCTGATGGGTACTGCTTAACAAGATCACCACTGGTTTTATCGATAACCTTAATCACATCGCGACCTGAGTCTTTATCAACAGAAAACTCTAAGCCTCGATTCATCTCTCCAACAAAATCTTGCAGTTGTTGTGCCACTTTTTCAAGTTGCTCTGGCGTTAAAGGTTGTTTAGCATCTGCTTTATCAACGGTTTTACCGACAGCACCTTTCAGAGGAACATTTTCACCTTGCTTTATGTTGTTACCAGTATTTTCTGCTAATGAAACATTACTTTCTGAATTTTGTGATTTTGCATACTCAGAAGTTAAGTTAGTAGAGCTAAGGTCAATTCCACTTTGTATTACACTCATTATAGACTCCTTATCTTATTACTACACTTGTTAGAGCTAAATATTAAACATAAGCTTGGCGCTTAAACGCAAAAAGGAAGGAGTATTTAGGCCCCTTCCTTCGTCAATGTTCTAGGCCAAACTTAGCTTATTTAACTTTAGCTCTTAATGAAATTAGCCAATTAAACTTAATGCGGCTTGTGGCAATTGGTTAGCTTGCGCTAAAATTGACGTACCTGCTTGTTGTAATATTTGGTTTTTGGTCATTTGCGCAGTCTCTGTTGCAAAATCGGTGTCTTGTATACGGCTACGAGACGCTGATACGTTTTCCGATATATTTGCCAAGTTATTAATAGTGTGACTAAAACGGTTTTGTAAAGCACCTAAATCAGCACGGTTACTGTCAATCTTAGATAACGCACCATCAATGATAGCTAATGCACTTTGTGAACCGCTTACACTGGTTAAATCAACATCATCTATACTTTCTAGTACTGATGTTTTATCTGCATTTATAATAGTGGTGTCTGCAGCAGTAGCTTTAAATGTATTGTCAGACGTTAAATTAATAGCACCCGCAATACGTGCGGTAATATCACCGCCTTCAGTCAGAGCAGTTGTTATACCGGTGGTAGTACCATCATATTTTAATGATGAAATTGAAATTGAATCCGTAAGACCTGCAGAGCTTGTAAAAGCAGTTATTTCAATATCTGCACCACTTGAATCAGACATAACCAAATTACCATCAGTATCAACTTCAGCGGTAACACCTGTTGTGGTAGATTTATCATTAATTGCTGTAGCTAAACTTGCTACATCTGTAGCCGAAGCAGTAGCACTAATTGCAGAACCATTTAATGAGAAACCAATGGTACCAGCATCAATAGTAGAGGCGTCTATTTTAACCGCTGTTTTAGCATCAGCACTTACGCTTGTCTTACCTGATTGTGCATTTATATCTGCCGCAACTTCTTTAGCACTATCGCCCGTGGTAGTAGCCACTGTGACCGATGTAGTTCCTTCAATGGTGAATGAGCCGGTAACAGCATTATTTGCAGGTAATGTTGCTCCCGCTACAGCGCCACCTAAACCAGTCGCTATTCCACTATTAAGCTCTGTAGAGTTAGTACCAATAGCATTAGAACTGATATTACCCAAAGACATCGAGATGGTCTCATTAGCATTAGAGCCTACTTGAAATGACTTAGTACCAAAGCTACCATCTAACAGTTTTTGCCCACCAAAAGAGGTAGTTTCTGCAATACGTGTCAATTCAGATTTTAATGCAGTTACTTCTTTATTAAGTGCTTGGCGATCACTGTCAGCATTCGAGCCATTGGCAGATTGTAGCGCTAGCTCACGCATACGTTGTAAAATATCAGTAGATGACTGCATCGCACCTTCTGCGGTCTGCCCCATTGAAATACCGTCGTTGGCATTACGCTGAGCTACACCTAAACCATTAATTTGCGAGGTCATACGGTTAGAAATTTGTAAGCCTGCCGCATCATCTTTAGCGCTGTTAATGCGCATACCTGACGACAAACGTTGCATTGAGGTAGCAAGCCCTTCACCTGATTTAGTCAAATTACGTTGTGCATTTAATGATGAGGTATTAGTGATTACTGAAATAGCCATTTTTAAAACTCCAGATTACAATATGTAATACGTTAGTTAAACAATTTTAATAAGTCAGGAACTCAACATGATGCTTTTCGTAATAGAGAAAGTGTCATTAAGTACCCGTTCTATTAACAGTAACGGCAGCCGTGAAAATTACTTTAATGTTTTTATTAAAAAAAGATAAATTATTAAAAAAATTAATAAGTAGTAGTAATGGGGCACCTGAATTACAAGCCTACTACAAAGAGTGTAATAATGAATAATAGGTATTTCATTTACGTTATGACTTAGTTGGCGGCCTGATTTATCCAAAAACCTAATGGTCGCTTATATGATGTCCTCTAGATACAAAAAAGCCATCACTTAAAGTGATGGCTTTAACATTACTATTACTGTCTGATTAAAAAAAGTTTAACCACCGATCAAGCTAATAGCCGCTTGTGGGATTTGATTCGCTTGCGCTAAAATCGACGTACCTGCTTGTTGTAATATTTGATTTTTAGTCATTACCGCTGTTTCAACTGCAAAATCAGTATCTTGGATACGGCTACGAGACGCTGATACATTTTCTGAAATATTCGCCAAGTTACTAATGGTATGACTAAAGCGATTCTGAATAGCACCTAAATCTGCTCGATTACTGTCAATTTTAGATAGTGCCCCATCAATAATTGCTATAGCATTCTGCGAACCACTTACACTGGTTAAATCAGCATCATCTATACTTTCTAGTACTGATGTTTTATCTGCATTTATAATAGTGGTGTTTGCAGCAGTAGCTTTAAATGTATTGTCAGACGTTAAATTAATAGCACCCGCAATACGTGCGGTAATATCACCGCCTTCAGTCAGAGCAGTTGTTATACCGGTGGTAGTACCATCATATTTTAATGATGAAATTGAAATTGAATCCGTAAGACCTGCAGAGCTTGTAAAAGCAGTTATTTCAATATCTGCACCACTTGAATCAGACATAACCAAATTACCATCAGTATCAACTTCAGCGGTAACACCTGTTGTGGTAGATTTATCATTAATTGCTGTAGCTAAACTTGCTACATCTGTAGCCGAAGCAGTAGCACTAATTGCAGAACCATTTAATGAGAAACCAATGGTACCAGCATCAATAGTAGAAGCATCTATTTTAACGGCTGTTTTAGCATCAGCACTTACGCCTGTCTTACCTGATTGTGCATTTATATCTGCCGCAACTTCTTTAGCACTATCGCCCGTGGTAGTAGCCACTGTGACCGATGTAGTTCCTTCAATGGTGAATGAGCCGGTAACAGCATTATCTGTAGGTAATGTTGCTCCCGCTACAGCGCCACCTAAACCAGTCGCTATTCCACTATTAAGCTCTGTTGAGTTAGTACCAATAGCATTAGCTCTAATATTACCCAAAGACATCGAAATAGTCTCATTTGCATTAGAGCCCACTTGGAATGCCTTAGTACCATAACTACCATCTAACAGTTTTTGCCCACCAAAAGAGGTAGTTTCTGCAATTCGAGTTAATTCAGATTTTAATGCTGTCATTTCTTTATTAAGTGCTTGACGGTCACCGTCAGCATTAGATCCGTTTGAAGATTGCAGTGCCAACTCACGCATACGTTGCAAAATATCGGTCGATGCCTGCATAGCGCCTTCTGCTGTTTGAGCCATTGAAATACCATCGTTAGCATTACGTTGAGCCACACCTAAACCATTTATTTGCGAAGTCATACGATTAGATATTTGTAAACCCGCGGCATCATCTTTCGCGCTATTGATGCGCATACCTGATGACAAACGCTGCATTGAGGTAGCAAGCCCTTCACCTGATTTAGTCAAATTACGTTGTGCGTTTAAAGACGAAGTATTTGTTACTACTGATAAAGCCATGATAAAACTCCTAATGTGTTAACTGTTGTTAACGCCTGTTTATGTGTTGTTGTAGCGCTGTCCATAAACCGGACGATAACGCTTGGTTATTAGAAGCTTGTTAAAGCAAGCCTCTTCTCTTTTACTAGTAAAAAACGACGGAGTTACTTAAAGTTCAATTGACCGACAGTTTTTTCTGTTCTTTTGCCTTTAACATTAATCAAGCACAAATAATGCCACTTTAATAAATGAAGATATTAAAGTTTATATATAGTTAAATAAACTTAAGCCTTGCACCTTGCTAAACGTTTGCTGTGATGCTTGTAGAGCAATTTTTGATTGCTCAAATTCTGAGATAGCTTTGGCGAAATCTAAATCTTCAATACTCGATTTACCCTTACTAATATTTAACTCTACGTCTAAGTGCTTACTTTGCTGGTTGTCTAAAGCCTGTAACCTAATCCCCGCATCTGCTCTACGAGAATATATATGGTTCATAGCGGAACTAAGCTGGTCCAGGACTGTATTGTAATCAACTTGATGCTGCTCTTGGTTGGTTGACACTACACCTTGTTCAGCCCAGCTAATGGCATTATTAAGAGTTTCAAAAATACTAATATTTTGTTTTTCGTTAATGACAAAACTATCACCCGGCAATGGGTTGCCGCTTAAGGTAACGTCAATACCATCAAAGGAAATAGTTTGCCCTGCTACATAAGGTGCGGGAGGAAAAACAACCGCGGGAATGGGAAGAGTGCTATCGGTAACCGTTAAATCGTTAGTTATTGGGTCAAAAGAAAATGTATGAGGCCCAATACTTACGTTGTAGGCATTTCTATCGACTACATTCGCGCTTTCCACTGCCACACCCGAGGTATTAACAGGAACTGTAGGATAAGTAGCCGTAAAATCACCGATGGCATTATCAATATTTAAAAAAGCAGCATCACCCGTTTGGTTTGTCGGTATTTGAATGTTTTTAGCTACTTGTAGTTCGTTTACTCCGGTGTCACCACTGTAATCAACCGAACCGTCAACTTGTTGACTAAAGGGTTTTTGCTGGGTCTGGAAACCAGAGAAGATATAATCACCTTTTTCATCTTGGCTATTACCAAGATCAATTAGTTGGTCTAAACCATGTCGCATTTGATCGGCAATGGATTGCAAATCTTCGCTAGACATTCGACCATTATTTGCCAACAGCATATCTTGTTTGAACTTATCTAATAATGTTTCAGCATCGGCAAAAATTACTTCTTGCATACTGTTCTGGCTTTCAGCCATAGTAATATTGCGTTTATATTTTTCAATACTCGCTAAATCATCATTAAAACCAGCTAGGGTGCCGTAAGAAACCGCATCATCTTTCGCGGTTAGTACACGTTTACCACTTGATAGATGTTCCATTTGATTATTAACATCAGCACTTTTTTGGTTCATGAGAAGAGCACTTTGTAAATAAAATTGAGACGTTGAAACGCGCATGAAAATCCCCTTACCTTACCGCAGCTAAAATAGTGTCAAAAATGGTATTCGCCGTAGAAATAATTTGCGAGGCGGCTTGATAAGCTTGTTGAAATTTTAATAAATTAGCCGCTTCTTCATCTAGGTTTACCCCTGATGTAGATTGATTGCGATTATAAGCTTGAGTAAATAAGGCTTGTGCTGTGTCTGCAGTTAATTCTGCATTGCTTGCTTTAGCGCCAACAACGGATGTTGAAACCGCAAGGCTTTTGCTAAAGGTTTCTTTACCGCCATTGGTTACGCCAACTTCTTGTGTTTTTGCCATAACAACTGCATGCTTACCATTACCTACCCCAAAAGCATCATTAATGCTGAACTCTTCTCTGGCATTGTTTCCAGAGCCTAACAGGTTCCCTGAAATTTCAATTTGAAAAGCAGGTGTACTAGGTGATGGTGGCAAATCAACAACTTCACTATCTCCAGCATTATAATTGCCAGAAGTGATTAGTGCGGGGGGTGTAGCTGTATCAAAGACACGATAATCAAATATTCCCGAGCCTGGAGCGCTTTCAACAACATCCACAGTAAGGCCCGTTCCGGTAAAAGATTTGGCGTCTTCGGGGTTCATGACATTGATAATTTCAATCTTGCCATCGCTTACATTATTTGTTGATGGTGTAACACCTATTGCGGTGCTAGCTGCAATGGCATTGCCATCTGTTAACGTGGCCTCCATCAATGCAGCACTATTTTTGGTTGGTATAATAGTGAACTTATCACCAGCAGCAGGCGTGCCTGTTTCAACAAAAGAGAAACCATACTTTACGGATGTATGTGTGCCTACTGGTTCTCCTACGGGTACGCCTGTCCCTGGTGCGCCTAGATTTTCAGTATCACCTGACGTTAAGTTATAAAGGGTAAAGTTTCCCCCTTCAAAACGAACTTCAAATTCATCTGTGGTCAGTTTTGAAACATCGTTAATAGTAACTTGAGCTTGTGTGGTACTTGTAATTGCATTGGTTGAATGCCCTAACACACGACCTTGCTGTAATTGCGTGCTGTTAATATCAGTAAAAATATTAGCACCTTGCAAACCATTGAGGTCTAATCCACTTGCTTGGCTGTCATTCAATGTAGAGGATATTGCCATGGCTAAACGATCTATTTCAGTACGTGTTTGACTTAAATGTTCATCTCTAAATTCAAAGCTTGCCTCTAATGAGCCACCTAAGGTAGCTCCCTTTAGTGCAACACTGCTACTACCACTGACTAGCCTTAATTCTGTTTTTTGTGAATCAGGGTCGCCAGCATTTACTTGCAATGTCATTGGCGTTATACCGGCAACGAGCGTAGTACCTTGGCCAATCATAACCGTCATTACATTATTAGCATCTTTTACTGTGTTTACTTGGGTATAATTACTCAACTCGCCAATAAGCTGATCACGTTTATCAAGTAGGTCATTAGGCTGGCCTCCTTGCTGCGAATGCATAATGGTTTCGTTAATTTTGGCAAGCTCTTTTGATATTTCGGAAACTCTGCTGGCTACTTGCTCTATTTCACCATTGACCGATTTGCTCATGGTGTCAAAATTGTTAGTTAACTGGTTAAAGTCATTACTCAGAGTATTGGCTTGATTAAGTACGATACTACGGAGACCTGAATCATTAGGGTTATCTGCAACACCATTTAGCGCTTGGTAGAATTTATCTAATGAGCCAACAACGGATTGTCCTGAAGTAGACATAACTTGATCAAGTTGCGTTAAACGCGCGTTAAGTGAATCCGCATTACCTAATTTACTTTGGTTGGTCACTTGTTCTTTATATGAAAACTGATCATAGAGACGTGTAATATCTTGAATATAAGTACCACCGCCAATGTAGTTATTACCATTATTTAAACCTAGTGATGCGCTCTGGTCTGCACGTTGGCGGTTATAACCATCTGTATTAACGTTGGAAATATTATGACCGGTTGTCGCCAGCTGCTGTTGAGCAGCTAATAAGCCACTCACACCTGATTGGTACAAACTCACTGACATAATATTGTCTCCAATAACAAAGCATACGGGTAAGCAGCTTGCTATAAATAATGTTTCATGAAAGGTTGCAGCAATTTTATGCTCGCCTTATGGCGTAACCCTTCCCTAATGTGCTCAGATAACTTACTAAAATAATTTACTGAGCTGATCTACTTGGCTATTTATTTAGCCAAAAGATTAGTAACAGTTTTCAACGTGCCTAAAATTTTGTCAGCATATTGAGGATCTGTTGCATAACCTGCTTTCTGTAAACCCTGCAGGAAGTGTTCCACATTGCCTGAGTCTTGCAATGCGTCTTGGTAGCGTTCGCTAGTAGAAAGGAAGTTTATGTAATCATCTACACTATCGGTAAGTGATTGATAGGTTCTAAAAGGCTCTGATTTTTTGATCATAGCGCCCTGTTCAAACTCTAAAGTATCTTTAGTGACTTTATCGCCAGCCCAACGAGAATCAGCTTTAATATTAAAGAGGTTGTTTGAACTGCTGCCATCTTGCTCTTTAATCATTTTTTGTCCCCAACCAGTTTCAAGCGCGGCTTGAGCAATAACCACTTCAAAAGGAACACCTAAAGATTTTTGTACTTTTTGGGCGGGCTCAATTAACGCGGTGACAAAGTCTTTGGGTTCATTAAAACTGTGATTTGATAAGGCTGTTGAATTTTTGACGCTTTCTGATTGGCCATTAACTTTATTTGTTCTTTTATCCACTTCGCGGATAACAAATTGATTTACAGCACTGTTCACTTGATTGCTAGTAATATTTTGAGGGTGATAGCTGCCCGCAAACGGAATATCAATATCGGGTTTAATTTGATTTTTATCTGCCAACATTTTTTCTATTAAGGAATTATGTTGGTTGTCTTTCTTGGCTTTACTGGTGTTATCATCGGTAGAATTAGCACTGTCTGTTATCTTCAAGTTTCCATCACTACGTAGTACTGAACTTGGTTTGAAAGTCCCATCATCACCACCGAGTTGTCTAACGATTAAATCAGTCAAGCCTAATGAACCATTAGAAGATAACTCAACCGCCATTTGTTCATCATGCATATCACGGTAGAACTTAGTTGATTCAGAGTTAAATGGGCTATCAGATTCAAGTACTTCTTGCGCTTTACGCATACTCGACAATAACATTTTCATAAAAATGGCTTCAAACTGCTGGGCCGCTTCTTGTAAAGCTTCCTTTTTGGCCTCGCCATCTCCTGCTCGCGATTGCTCACGAATATCATTTAAACCATTTAGATCAAGGGCATTTCGCGCTTGATCATAATTTTGTTTTTGGCTTGAATTGATATCCATAATTTCACTTACTTAAAATATAATTAATTACTGTTTATACAAGTATCATGCCTATATTATTAACTCAGGACTTTGCGTGACCGTGATCTTCGAAGTATCTAATCGAAAACCTATCAAATTTTGAAACTGGATCCCCGATTAACACACCACGGGGATGACGTCGCTGAAGTCTGTGCATAAGCACGTAAAATATTGACTTTAACTTTTGAACTATTAACAATTGCCAGTTTAGTTATTAACTGATTTACCTTTAAGTTGTATGTTTCAAGTTAAAGGATGAAGCACGGAGCTGACGAATGTCAGTGAGTACTCTTGACGCCTAAATTTAGCCCTACAGCGACAAGCTCAACTATATAATGACTAACTCGCCTCGTATCGCGCCGGCTTGATCTAATGCTTCTAAAATAGCCATAACATCACCAGGGCCTGCGCCTACTTCATTGATTGCGCGCACCAAGGTTTCTAATGTTACACCCGGTTTAAATACAAACATACGGGCATCAGAATTACTGACATTAATGTCCGATTGATTGGTCACTACTGTTTCACCTTCAGCAAAAGCATTCGGTTGAGAAACATCTTGAATTTCATTGATAGTGACTGTAATTCCCCCATGGGTAATAGCAGCAGCAAGCAATGTAACTTCTGAGCCAATAACAATAGTACCCGTTCGTGAGTTGACAATAATTTTTGCTGCTGGAGATGCGGGTTCAAACTCAAGGTTTTCAAGTACCGATAAAAAGCTGACTCGATCACTAATATCTCTCGGCGCTCTAACTTGTACAGACGTTGCATCAAGTGCTTTGGCCGAACCTTCAATAAGGTCATTAATGGTGTCAGACAACAGTTTCGCGGTAGTAAAATCAGAATGGCGTAAATTAAAGGTAATATGATCACCAGAGGAAAAAGGTGATTTAACTTCTCGCTCAACAATACCGCCATTGGCGATACGTCCAACGGTAGGAATATTCACTAAGACTTGTGAGCCATCTAAGCCTTGTGCCCCTAAGCCACTGACAATTAAAGAACCTTGCGCTACGGCATAAGCATTACCATCAATCCCCATTAAGATAGTCTGTATTAACGTACCACCTCGTAAACTTTGTGCACTACCCATACTAGAAACGGTAACATCAATAGTTTGACCTGGCTTGGTAAAGGCACTTAACTCTGCATGAACGGCTACCGCGGCAACGTTTTTTATTTTTGGTTTTAATTTATCTGGCATCGTGATACCAAAGTTACTTAGCATGGTTTTAAAACTTTGTTCGGTAAACGGGCTTTGCTCACCAGTACCCGGTAAGCCTACCACTAAGCCATAACCAATTAATTGGTTTGAACGTACACCAGCAACATCAGCTAAATCTTTAATGCGCTGAGCATTTGCTGACAACGAAGCCAAGAAGGTGAACAAGATAAATATATTTATTACAGTTTTCATACTTTAGTACCTTAAAAACACCTTAGAATACATCTTAAAATAAGACCTTTATCTCAGATCTTAAAACAACAGGAGGAATACTTTTACCGTGAGGTTCAACTAAAATGGCCACCAAGAGCTATTGAAAAACTTAACCAACCAACCTTGTTCATTGGAATCGGCAAAGCTACCCGTACCTGCATATTGAATACGTGCGTTGGCAACTTTGTTAGATAAAATAGTATTATTGGAATTAATATCTTTTGAGCGAATAACGCCAGTTAAGCGGATATATTCATCTCCATTATTTAACGTTAACCATTTCTCACCACGTATCATCAAATTACCGTTAGGCAACACTCTCAATACATGCACTGAAATATTACCGCTTAAGCTATTCCCTTGATCAGCTTTAGCATCACCTTTAAAATTTGAATCTTGGCTAATACCAAACTGTAATGACTCACCATTAATGCTAACGGGAACGCCACCTAAACCAGTTACCGCATCTAAATTAGTTTCATTTTCTTTTTTCAATTCTGTTTTAGCATTTTTCTTCGCTTGGGTTTTCTCACTCAAGATAACCGAAATAATATCGCCAACACGATGTGCTTTAGAATCTGAATAAATATTATTAACATAATGTGGTTTAAATAATGAACCAGAAGGAACAATGCGCTCTTCTTCTTCTTCAGGCATTATCGGCGCAAAATCAGGATCATTTGGCAATGCTTTACTTAACTCTACGGTATTACTACAAGCGGTAGTAACAGCAATTAATAAGCTGATTGAAAGTAACTTAATTGTATTTAGCCTACTTTTATTTTTCATCACTGCCTCCCATTTTTTAGATTACGAAAATAATGCTACATTTGTTGGTTGATATAACTCAGCATTTCATCAACCGCTGAAATCACTTTCGAATTCATTTCATAAACACGCTGGCTTTCAATTAAATTAACCAGCTCTTCCGTGGTATTTACATTGGATGTTTCTAAAGCACCCTGAACTAACATACCGTAACCTTCTAAACCCGGAACCCCTTCTTGTGGTGCTCCACTTACCGCAGTTTCGGTGTATAAATTTTGCCCTATCGATTGAAGACCTGTAGGGTTAACAAAGTTAATTAAGTTAATTTGGCCAACGACTGCTGGGTCAGGTTGTCCTTGTAGCGTCACTGAAACCTCACCATCTTGTGAAACAATAATACTCAAGGCATCTTCAGGAATAGTCACTTGCGGTTGGATCATATAACCAGCACCTGGGGTAACCATGTTACCTTCATCATCCATGGTGAATTGACCATTACGACTGTATGCAGAACTACCATCCGGCATTTGAATTTCAAAAAAACCTTCACCTTGAATCATTAAATCAAGGGCGTTATCTGAGGTAATCATGTCACCTTGGGTATGAATTTTTTGTGTCGCGACCACTTTAGTACCAGCACCCAACATTAAACCAGAAGGCGCTTCAGTATCTTGCGCAGTTCGACCACCTGGTTGATTAATATTTTGATAAAGTAAATCTTCAAATACTGCACGGCTTTTTTTAAAGCCGATAGTACTGGCGTTGGCAAGGTTGTTAGAGATTACCGCAATATCTTTGGTTTGCGCATCTAAGCCTGTTTTACTGATCCATAATGCTGCGTTCATACATCACCTCTGATTGAGTAGTAGCGTTTAGCTGAGTTAATTTTAGTTAAGCTAAACATGACTGATAGATTGCTATGCTTAGAAAGCACGTAATAATGAAGAAGCACTTGAATCAATTTCTTCTGCTGTTTTCATCATTTTTAGTTGCATTTCAAACTGACGCTGTAAGGCAATCATGTCTGTCATTTCATTAATAGGGTTAACATTACTCGACTCGAGTGCGCCACCAAGAACATTGACATTAACATCGGCAATTAATTGGCCACCATTTTTGGCACGAAAAAGACCATCATTACCTTTATCAACAAGTCGAGTGTCTGGGTTAACCAGTTTAATACGACCAACTTCTTCTTGAACACTGCTAGGTGCACCTGCTGGCTGAACCATGATAGTGCCATCGCGAGAGATTTGAATATTGTTAATCGGTAACGGCAGGGTAATTGGTCCATTCTCACCAATCACTAATTCGCCATCATTGGTTTCTAATGCACCCGTTTCTGTTAAACGAAAGTGACCGCCACGAGTATAAGCTTCTTGCCCATCTTCGGCTTGTACGGCAAAAAAACCTTCGCCTTCAATAGCCATATCTAAAGAGCGACCAGTATGGAGAATAGATCCAGAGTCAAAATTTTGGCTAGCACGTTCTGTCATTGAAAAAACACGCGAAGGTAATCCTTCGCCAAATGCTTGCATACTTCGCGCTTGTGCTAAATCAGCTTTAAAGCCTGTAGTTTTAGCATTCGCCAAGTTGTTGGCATTGATTGATAAGGCTTGCATATTTTGTTTAGCGCCACTCATGGCGATATAAAGCAACTTATCCATAATGTATTTCCAAAAAAGTAAAAGGTTATACTTGATAAATGCAAATAGAGTGCCAGCTATTGTAAATAGTTAACGAGTGGTTTAAATGCTAATGGATTTTTTGACTGGTTACGGGGGTGTAACAATAAAAAAGCTGCTAGTTAAGTAGGTAATACTTAACTAGCAGCTTTATACCCAAGCTACTTGAAGAGGCGTATTTCAGGAAGCTTAGGTATAATTGTAGAACGAAGACTAGCGTTAGTTTGCTAGCAAAGGAGTTATCTTTCCAATTATCTAATTTGTAAAATCGTTTGGTTCAGCTGATTATCAACTTCTAACGCTCTCGAGTTAGCTTGGAAATTACGTTGTGCTGAAATTAAGTCAATTAACTCTGTGGTTAAGTTCACGTTCGATTGCTCTAATGCAGAAGAGTTAATTGTACCAAAAGTACCTGAACCAGCTTCACCCGCAAGGGCTTCCCCTGACACAATACTTTCTTTCCAGTTGGTGCTACCTGTTTGTGATAAACCTTGTTCGTTGGCAAAATTCACCATAGCAATACGTGCTAAAGGCTGAGAAGTACCATTACTATAAGTCGCTCTAACTAATCCATCAACGCCAATATCAATACCAGTTAATCGCCCCACCGCTAAACCATCTTGATTTAAGGCTGTTACTTCAAAATTTGAAGCAAACTGTGTAGGCTCATTAGGGTTCGGTGCTGCACTATCTAAATTAAAATCAATTTTAACCGTTTGAGTTGGATCAGCACCATTAGGTAAATGGCCAGAGAAATCAACGGTTCGGATGCCACCGTTAGTTGGTGATGGCGACTGAGAAATAAAATCACCAGACGAGTTATACGTTAAACGCGCCCCTTTTGTTCCTGTGCCACTAACAGGTGTTGTTGCTGAAATTGCAGTGGCCAATGCCGTTTTTGTTGCATTAAGCGTCGCTAAATCAGCTGCAGAGGGTGCGGCTATGGCATCATACACACCTTGTGCGGTCGCCACATCTGTAGTTCTAGTAACAACTAAAGCATCTGCTGGTGTCTGCACAGCAGGATTATCATCTAAGTCGATAGGTTTACCATCGACAGATGCAAACATCATCCATTGGTTAGGTGCGACTGCTGGGTCATCTTTAACAAAGAAATAAGTCATAATATGACTATCACCTAATGAATCAAAAATAGTGACTGAAGTCGAGTTATTAAATGTTAGTGGATCTTCTGGGTCGAAATTAGCGGGTGCGCTGGTAATATAGCTATCACCTGCAGGTAAATTCATTCGTACATCGACTTCACTGGTTTTTGTGGGTGCGCCCGATGCCGTAGGGATCCGAATGGGCTCTGCAGTACTTAAACTTACTGAAGCTGATGAGCCATCAGGATTGACAGGAAAACCTAAAAGATGACCACCTTGCGAGTTAACAACAAAATTATCTGAATTTAACTTAAACTGACCGGCACGTGTATAGGAAGTTTCTAAAGAACCAAGCTCAGGGACTGTGGCAAAAAAGCCATTACCTGTAATAGCTAAATCAAGCGCATTATTGGTAAATTGAATACTACCTTGAGAGAATTGCTGCGCAACATCTGCTGTTAAAACACCGTCACCTACTTTAGTTTTACCTGAAGCAAGCAATGATGATGCATAAACATCAACAAATTCAGCGCGTGACTCTTTAAAGCCAACCGTATTTACGTTAGCAATGTTATTTGATGAAACATCTAAGTCTTTTTGTGCAGCGTTTAATCCGCTTAATGCAATATTAAATGACATAATTTAATCCTTTTAAAATTCGATATTTTGCTTAACACCTGTACTGCTCGATACTTGTGCTGTCAGGTAAAGTTTATAATTTTTGTTTAATTGCTTTTACGATAAGACCTAAGTCTCGCCATCGGATACTTCAACTACATCTGATAATGCCATAGCGCTGCCACCATTAAGGTTAAGCACTATTTTTCCACCGGTACCTGCTAACGTAACACTATCAACTTTACGGTAGGTTTGGGCTTCTAACTCTGATGCTTTGCCTTCGACCAAACCAACAATACGAAAACGGTAAGCACCTTCTGCAGCAGGTTCGCCTTTAGCCGTTTGTCCATCCCAAGTAAAAGTAAAACCGCCTGCTTTAACACTACCAACAGGGACAGTTTGAATAACTTCACCGGCAACGTTCTCAACATAAATATTCACATTACTGGCAGGCTTATCAGATACCAATTTGCCTTTAACTGCTTCACCTTCTGCCATACCAAAGACATTATCTTCAACTAAAACACTTCGACCCACGAGAGAAGATGCTTGCAACGCTTGGCTGGAAGTCATCGACGTTGCAAAGCTATCAAATGAAGTATTAAGTTTCTGAACACCATCCGTTGTAGAGAAGGCAGTCATTTGTGAAATCATCTCATTATTATCAACAGGTTTGGTTGGATCCTGGTTAGATAACTCTTTAGTTAATAAAGCAAAAAAGTCAGCTTGTGTAAGCATGCCTTTATCTTGCTCTGCAACTGTGTATTCTTCTTTCTGCCAACGGATAGCATCTAACGGGCTAACACCCTTAACTGTTTCCATTATCCACTCCTACCTTTTGCAATAGACTAAATGACATATCAAAATTGCTCACTATCTTTGCCCTAACTGTAATGTTTTATTTAACATATTTTTGGCAGATTCAGCCAACTGCACATTTGTTTGATACGAACGAGACGCCGAGATCATGTTGGTCATTTCTTCGATGACATTGACGTTCGGTTTGTAAATATAACCCTCTTTATCAGCCATTGGATGACTCGGTGCATATTCCACATTTAATGGTTTATCACTTTCAACAATACCCAAAACATCAACACCAACCCCACTACCATCATTTTTCCCCTGTCCTGCGGCAGCTTCTTGCATGGCAGCGGCAAAAACAGGGTGTCTCGCACGGTAAGTTTTATCGGCACTGCTACTAACACTATCAGCGTTGGCAATATTACTCGCGGTAGTATTTAGGCGGACTGATTGTGCGCTCATACCACTACCGGTAATATCAAATACGTTAAAAAGACTCATAATTATTGACCTCCACTGATAACTTTCTTCATGGCTTTAATTTTTCCATTAAGAAACTGAATGCTTGCTTGATATTCCATTGAGTTTTTTAAATACAAGTTTCGCTCCACTTGTACGTCAACCGTATTACCGTCGCCTGTGTCAGGGTTATTAGGTACACGATAGTCAACGGAATTATTTAACTCTGTTCGTATATCAAAGTGTTTATCATTGGTGCGAGACATGCCCATTTTTTGCTTGTTTGCCGCTTGTGCTAGTGCTTGATTAAAGTCTAGCCCTTTAGCTTTGTAGCCTGGGGTATCTGCATTGGCAATATTACTGGCGATAACTTCTGCACGTTGAGAGCGAATAAGCATGCCCTGTGTATGCAGTTGAAAGCCTTTATCAAAACCTATAGCCATATTAGCCTCACAATGATTAACGATTAGCTAAAAGGAATACAAAATTTGTGCCAGTTAGTAAATCAATAGAGGATAAAGAGTTAGGTATGAGACTAGAATGAGAGGGCTAACAGCAAGGAAGAATCGCTGTTAGCGGGGTGGAGAGATTGCGTTATTTTTTCTGGTAAACAATACCAGGATTACAGCGTAGCATAGTAAAATCTTGATTTATTCCAGATAAAGACTCCGAAGCGCCTAAAAATAAATAGCCATCGTTATTCAACACGCCATGAATTTGACTAATTATTTGTGTTTTTATCTTTGGGGAAAAATAAATTAATACATTACGACAAAACACGATATCGAAACGGCCCATTAGGCTATAACTATTGAGTAAATTAAGTGGTCTAAAGCTCACCATTTTCTTTACTTCGTCTTTTATTTTCAACATACCGTTATCACCCGGCTCAAAGAAGCGTTTCTTTCGCTCAGCAGATAACCCTCGAGCAAGTGCTAGGCTATCATAGTGACCGTATTTGCAATGCTCCAACATAGTCGTTGATATGTCAGTACCAATAACTTGTACTCCACGTGGGAATGCACCAGGATTTTTTTGTTGATATTCCAACACGGCCATCGCAATGGAATATGGTTCTTGACCAGAAGAACTTGCCGCAGACCAAATTTTAACCGGTGTTTTACGATTGGCAAAATCAGGAAGCAACTTGCTTTGAAGTAACTTAAAAGGATAGTCATCACGAAACCATAAGGTTTCATTAGTGGTCATAGCATCTATAACCGCGGCACGCATTTGCCGCTCAACAGGAGTTAACGTACGATTGACTAACTCTGTCAATGAACTGAGCTCAAATTTAGCCATTAATGGCGCTAATCGGCTTTTAACTAAATATTGCTTATTTTCGCCGAGTACTATGCCACATTGCTGCTCTAAGAAGGTTCTAAATTGGTTGTAACTTTTTTCATCAAGTTCTCTTGCTGACACTATTGCTTCCTACTTATTTCGTATTTTCCTAAACCCTCCATCAATTGGAGAGTCGTCGTTAACTTTCGATAACAACTATTCAGCTATATACCTGTTCCACTTGAATATGCATGATTCAGCTGGAATTAGAAACGCCTTTAGTCAAGGCATTGATTGAAGAGAATGGTTGCTCCCTTGTCGAAATCAATAACGCAGCATAAAGCGTTTCTAAACCATCCCCTTGGGGAAGGCTGCGCAAATCATACTCTGCGTTACATTTCTTTTTAAGGGAATAACCCTTAATAAAAAATGTGCCTTAATGATGAATCGCTCAGACTTCCTGAAACGAGCATCTTCAAGTTGAGCGGGTATACTCAGAGTTAATCTTCTATTTTTAACCATTTCTTCACAGCAGTTGCTAGCTCATCTGGATGAAACTTTGGAATAAAATCTTCTGCACCAACTTTTTCCACCATCGCATTATTAAATACACCACTTAACGAAGTGTGCAATATAATTGGCATTTTTGACATGCGATCATTACCTTTTACCTCTGCGGTTAAAGTATAACCATCCATTTCAGGCATTTCGATATCAGAGATCATCAACGCCACTTTTTCAGTGATGCTATTTTCACAAGTCGCTTCAATGGCCAATAATTGCTCTAAAGCATCACGACCATTTTTAGCTAATACCATATTAATACCTAATGGCTCTAATGCTCTTCTAACTTGATTTCTTGCAACGGTTGAATCATCTGCAATCATCACCAACTTATCGCCTAAGTTTTCACCGATAGAAACATCGATGATGTCTTCACTCACTTCAGTAGAAACAGGACTAATTTCATTTAAAATTTTCTCAACATCTAATATTGATACCATCTGACCGTCTATTTCAGTCACCGCAGTTAAGTAACTAGATTTACCAGCACCTTCTGGTGGTGGCATCACATCAGCCCAGCTTAAAGTCACTATACGCTCAACACCGGCAACAAGAAAACCCTGCACACTTCGGTTATATTCAGCAATAATAATATAGCTTTCAGCTGTTTGTTCAATTGCCGGACCGCCCGTTGATTTACTTAAATCAATAACAGAAATAGTTTGCCCTCGGATATGTGCGACACCCTTTATAAAGCTATCTTGCTTAGGCAACAGAGTTAACCGCGGACATGGCATAACTTCACGTACTTTAAAAACATTAATACCAAATCGTTGTCTGCCATTAAGTTTAAAAAGTAACAATTCCAACCTGTTTTCGCCAACAAGTTGTGTACGCTGGTTTACTGAATCGAGTATGCCTGCCATATGAACCTCATGTAAGACCGTAGCAATTATTATGTTTAACCTAATAAACATATAAGGCACAGTTCTTGAATTGTATTTAATATATAGAGTTGATAATCACACTAAGCGTCTGAAACTTGACGTATGATAGAACCTTATTTCACACTGCTGACCCAGGTTAAGCATAGACGACTAATTGCATTTACTTAACGATAGATAACAAAATATATGCGCTTTACCAAACTTTTTTTAACTTTTATATTCTTATTGCTCATTAAGCAAACAACTACGGTTGCAACTGAGCTAGACAGTGCTTTTATTGAGCGTTTTGCAAAAAATTATTTAATCGAGCAGTTTCCTTCAACTGAAGAAGAAAAGGTGCGTATTTCAGTCGCTCATCTAGACCCTAGAATTACGATTAAACCCTGTAAAATTCCCTTAACTGCAAATATACCTGAAAAGAATGGCGCTATAAATGTAAATGTTAAAATTAGCTGTGATGAATCAATACAGTGGAAAATATATTTATCGGCAAAAGTTGAAATAACTAAAGCAGTTTTAATTGCTAAGAATACAATTAGTAAAGGAGATAAACTTGACGAAAGTAATGTCGAGCTTGCTTTTATACCCATTAATAAGATCCGCGGCAACAAACTAACTGATACTAATATTGTTTTTGGCGCTAAAGCGAAAAAGCGAATTGCCAAAGGTAGAGCCATCAGTAAAAGAAGTATTTGTTTAATATGTAAGGGTGATGTGGTGACTATTATTGTCTCATCAGACAGTTTTAGTATCAAAACCCAGGGAGTCGCATTGAGTTCAGGTAATATTAATGAGCAGATAAGAGTCAAGAATACTCGGTCAAAGAAAGTCATCACCCCTCGCGTCAAAGGTATTAACCAAGTCATAATTCATCTATAATCAAGAAATATACACATAGGTAGGGTTAATAAATAATATCGTTGTTAACCGACTCAAAATGTTATTTATAATTTAATCTATTTTTAACTAAAGTTATTACGCCTATGGCCGATAACGAGACAATAGAACTCTTTTGAAATATCATTTCATTGTTAAAGGATGAAATTATGGCTATAAATATCAATAACTTGAATGCTAGCAATCAAGTTCAGCAAGCCCAACAAAATAAAGTAAAACAGCATACTGCGCAAACGGCATCGAACAATGCCCAAGTAAAAAGCTCAGGACAAGATTCTGTGTCGATTACTCCGCAAGCAAAACAACTTAATGAATTACAAAAAAAAGCGGTGGATGCGCCCGTGATTAATCAAAAGAAGATTGATGAGCTGAAAAAAGCGATTAGCTCTGGTGACTATAAAATTAATCCAGAAAAATTAGCAGCGAGTATTGCTAACTTTGAATTTAAGCTTGTTTAACGATAGACTGTAAATACATCATTTATAGTAAAATCAAAGGCAAACTTTATGTCCCTAGGGCCAGATTCTCAAGGATTAACCTCCAATGAACTGCTTGTACAACAACATCAGCAGTTAACTACACTTGCCCAGATCATTGCTAACGAAAAGCACATTTTACAACAGCATGATCCACAAGCCTTGCTAGCCATCAGCCAAGAAAAAAATACGCTGCTAATTGCAATTCAACAGCTTGACCAAACCATAGGTCAAAATCAACTTTTTGCTCAAGATAAAGCAGCAGGAAAATTGACTCAAGAACTTGCTGAAATAACCGATTTATTAACTCATTGCCAACAGCAAAACTTAATCAACGGACAAATCATTCAACAATCTCAACTTGCGGTAGAACGCATGAAAACCAGCTTATTAGAAAATCATAATAAGAGTGCAATTACCTATGACAAGAAAGGTAAAAAAAGCGCAGGACTCTCTAGTCTAGGACTAAAAGCTTAGCGTTAAAAACTAAGCCCCTAGAAATAAATACTAATTAAGAAATAAAAAAGGCGCTAATCCTACAGATTAACGCCTTTTTTATGTGTTCATCTTTAGCATGCTAAATCAAAAATGTGTCACGTCTTTAATTTCTTTTCTATTCTGGTTTGCTTGATAAATATTGTAAACATCTTCAAAATTTAACTGCAGCTCAGTAGTATAAACGTCACCCACAGGATAGCTTTTAATAACTTTAGCCCCGCGAATGATACCTTGCACTGAAGCGGTTAACTGCTGATCTTCAATGAGTAAATCGGCCATAGTGACCTTGCCTGAAACTTGTTGTCCGTATACTTGCTCAGCTAGCTCCGCATAAGCGGCAATTTTTGACGCTTTAATGGCCATCAGCATCCGCTGAGTTTCATGGGTTGATCTTTGCATACTAATGGGGGCAAAGCCTGTTGCATAAAGCACAGGAAAAATTTCTGGTTTTACTGTTTCCCACTGCACATGCTTATCGTAAATAAGGGAGCAGGCACTGGTCAAAAAAAGTGCGCTCAAAATAAGGATGGATCTAATCAATGAGTTATTCATAGGTACTCCTTTGATAGTAATCGCTGATAAAATAGCATTATGATTTCACTCTGATAGATAAAACTGGAATAGTGAAGAGAATACTAATTTTGTATAATCACAGCACGGTCATCGTTATGCAACATAGTATTATCGCGTATAATCATACCGTCTTTCATTTTCACTTTTTCACTATGATTCATTTCATCACCCAAAACCCAAGCAGGGATAAATGACTGAGCGGTAGCAACTACAACCTTTGATTGAATACCTATCATACGGGCATTGACTAAAACGCCATCTTCCTGCTCAACCATAGTGCCAGAGACTACGTAGTCAATTATCTGACGTTCAGGTAATTCCTGCCAGTCTCTACTAAAGACATAATCACCTTTTTTGGTTACACGAATATGCCCTGTAGTTTTAAAGTCTATAACGACCAAACCATGTCGCTGTAGCTCATGCACAAAGCTTTCTGCAAGCTGATTACCAAGCCAGTTAGTCGTTTCAAGATCTTTAAGATCAACAAAAGAAGCTACCGCTACCGGGGTTTTTGCATTAACAAAGCTACTGCTCGTCAGCATTTGATAAGCTAGGCCCTTTACTACATCGTTAATGGCATGTCGTGGTAATTGGTAACTATCAATTTCACCTTTTTCAATATGAGTAGTTTGATAAAACCCCTCATCAGGTGTGGTCTCACACGAGAGTAAAGCTGGCAGAATCAATGGTATAAGCCATTTTTTCATGATATTCCCCTTTAAAACTAAGTACCATATTTAGCCTTAGTCGCAGTATGTTAATTTATACATTTATCTATACACAGATGCACATTTTAAGCCAATAATACCTATCAAAGTAAATCTAATGAAATAGTAACAATACGAAGTGATGAGGCATGAAATATGCATCGTATTTTTTATTATAGTTATCACCCCGTATTAATGGGTGTTAGTCCTTACTGTTGAACAATTAATATGACTAGAACCAAGTTAGGAAAATAACCAGACTTATGTATAAATTCATCACAACGTTAGTTTTCATCGTCAGCTTTTCATGCAGTTTCTCTGCTAGCAGTCAATGGTATGAGACCCAAGGTCATGCTCGTACCAATGATATCAGTGTTGAGCTTGCACGTACCAAAGCGATGGAAAACGCACTTAAGAAAGCGCTGCTTGTATCAGGTGCTAGTGTTTCTAGTGTTCAGCAAGTAGTCAATGGCTTACTCACGCAAGATCAAATCAGTATAAGAGCAAGTGGCAGTGTCAACTCTATTGAATTGGTTGATGAAATACATAGCGACAACCTCATTACGGTGACAATTCGAGCCGATATATTTCCTCAAGAGAAAAAGTGTTTTGCAGTAAACTTTAAAAAGTCTCTGTTAATTACACGTAGTCACTTGCTACAAAGAGAACAAGCAAATATAGGAGAAATTTACCTAATTGATAAAGCGGTTATGCGTAAACTGGCCGTGCAACTTAACCAGCAAAGTACCTTTACTAAAACGAGCAGCATACTCAGTAATAAAACTGAATTCTCACGCCTTAATGACAGCTTAGCAAGTGATGAAATATCTCTATTAACTCGTTCTTTGAGTGATAGTACCGATAGCCAATATATAATGTTCAGTGAAATCACTAATGTCTCGTTCGATAAACAAGCAACTAATAGTTGGTCGTTCTGGCAACAAGGTGTATACCCAAGAAATTTTGCTATAACCTTCTATTTATATAATGGTGTTAATGGAGAATTGGTTTGGCAACAACGTTATCAAAATACTGCCCCATGGACCTTTACCAAACGTATAAAGGTTGATGTAGATGGTAATTCTTTTTGGCAAAGTGAATATGGAATAATGGTGGAAAATATTCTTGATAAAGTCATTAAGGATATCGATGAAAACATTATGTGTGAGCCTAGTCGAGGCAAAATCATTCAAGTTGAAGGAAATCAAGTTACGATTAACATAGGTCGAGATCATGGCTTAAAAATCGGTGATGAATTTAGCTTGCTACATCTAACCAATTTTACTAGTAATTCAGGAAAGCCTTATGCTGGCTATAACTTAAGCCCTTACAAGGTTAAAGTAACTAAGCTATCTAGAGAAACAGCAACGGCAACGACACCAGATGGCCGTTTATTTGGTAATATTCAAGTGGATGATTTAGCCGTGCGCTATTAAAAATGATAACCACGCCCCTAATTTACAGTTAAAAAACGGCGACTACGTATTACGAAGTCGCCGTTTTAATTTAAATTAACGTGATTAAATTGACACGATTAAATTGACACGATTAAATAAAGGTTATTGCCGCAGATATTGCGGCAACTTGTGCCGTGATACAGTTCTCATCATCAACTAGCGGGCTGTCTGGGTAAACCTCAGTAGTGGTAACATAGGGTGCATCAGTTAATCCCATACATAAACCTAGCTCTCTACCTGCATAATTTATAACGCCAAATTGCTCAATATCAACGCCTATCAATTTACCATTACTATCTTCTGGCGCAATATGAGTTACTTTTGCTACCGCTTGATTGATTGCACCTTGAAAGTCAGCTGCTGGTTTAGTTGAATCTCCAACCAAATAGAAACCATCAGGAATATTCCAGTTTTTTTGCTCAATGGCATCACGTGCAGCAAGCGCAGGTCTAAACTCACTATTATCCGTATCCGTGGTTTCATGTAAATCGATATGCATAGCAATATTAACATCAAGTTCATTAATGAAAGACATTAATGCCGCAGACTCTTGGGCTGGGCTATCAAGGTAGAATGAACGGTTTGGATCAATCGCCTCATTATTCCAACGATTAATAGTTTCATAGCCCCAAGGACTCACACAAGGTACGACTATGATATTGAAGCGTTGGCTAAAGTCCTTGGCACTTGTTTCTAAAAAGCGGATCGCACCTTGAACACCACTGGTTTCGTACCCATGTACCCCGCCAGTAACTAGCACGGTTTTATTCTTACTTTGCCAATTTTTACTTCTCATGGCGTATAAAGGGTATCTACTTTCATCAATAGACAAACTACCGTACTGAATCATGTCAAATGAAGAAGTTACTGACTCAAACTTTGACAGTACTTCATCTTGATAACTACGCTTTATAACTTGCTTGCTAAGCCATAAATCTTTATCTTCATCTGTCCAGGGCTGGCCTTGCGTACCGATCGAATAAATTGAATCACTCATGATGTAACCTTTTTGTTCTAATAGTTATTTGCGTTATACCCGCCGCCCTTAATTATGGCTCGAACAGTATTTCTGAAGCGAGGATATTCAAGAGGCTTAGGCATATATATAGTACAGCCCTGCTATCAGATATAAAAATGCCCGAATAATCGGGCATTTTTTAGTTGCAACTAATTAGAAATAGCAGAACAAAAGCGTTTTACTTAGAGTCAGCTCGACCCATAAATTTACGCTCTTCTGTATTTACTTTAACTTTATCACCCGTTGAAATATGCTCAGGTACTTGAATAGTTAATCCTGTAGAAAGCAGCGCTGGTTTTGTACGAGCACTCGCTGAAGCACCTTTAATAGAAGGGTCAGTTTCTGTAATGAGTAGTTCAACACTGGCAGGTAGAGCAATACCTACTGGTGCATCATCAACGATGATCACAGAAATCCCTTGAGTCTCTTCGTCGATAAATAGAATTTCATCGGCAATTGATTCTTTATTTAGGTTATACGGCGTGTAATCTTCATTATCCATAAAGACATATTCTTCACCATCAATATAAGAAAACATTGATGGACGACGGCTTAAATCAGCAAAATTCAACATATCTTCAGCTTTAAACGTTTCGTCTACTTTACCGCCTGTAACTACATCGTATAAACGCATTCTATATAAACTTCCGCCTGCTCTACCTTGCGGCACTGAACGGGTAATATCTCTAACAATTAGCACTTTACCGTTGTGCTCTATTGCTGCATTTTTCTTTATATCACTAGCCTTTGGCATAAGATGACTTCCTCTGAATTTATTTTAAACAATGTTGTTTTAAACACAATGCAGGGAAAATAGCATGAACCCGTGGATATGAAAATAACTTATAAGCTGAAAACTGCATTTTTTAGACAAAACATCAGACAATACCAAGTTTATTAAGCTATTTCCCACTCAGCGAATATTAAAAGGCTTAGAGACAAGGCATTGATTGAAGAGAATGGTTGTTCAGGAGAGTGTGCTCCTGCATTCTCTAATTAGCTGCATCCATGCAGCGTCCTTATCAAAATCAATAACACAGTATGTAAGCCTTTTAAACTCGCCCTTGGGAGCTTGTCAGAAAAGCAATAACTGCACAAACTTGTTAGATATAGAATGACTATACCAGCACAGATTTTATTTGTTATAACTCTTCTGACATAACTCTGAGGTGGGAATAAATTTAATAGAATTGGTATAAATCAAAATAAAAATGATAACAGCCGTAGTTGAACAGTCAAAAAGCAAAAAAGACAAATATATAAACTATATTTGTCTTTTCAATCTATTGAGCTTTTATGCTGCTTACTCGCTATTTAATGACTACTAAAAATCAATAAGTATTTGAGTAAATGCTAGTAACACTACTCGTAAGAACGCTCAAGCCAAGCGATTTGTAATTTTAACTCTTCAATTTCATGGTTTGCGTCGGCTAATTGTTCCACCGCTGATTTTTGAGCATTATCACGGTTATCTACACTAGCATCAGTATTTTTTGACATATTACGTCTTTCCTCATGGGCCATGTTAGCCTCCAAAAAATTGTTACCACACCTGTATTATTACACAATAACTTACATATGTAAGCTTTTGCTAAAAAATCTGACTAAAAATCATCCTTGAGACTGTAAATAGAATGGCATATTTGAGCAGTAATCCTAGCGTCTATTCAACCGAGATTGCTTTTATATCCCTATAACACTGCTCGATTAAAGTAAGGTTTTTCTGCAAATTTATTTAGCCTCACTATACTCTATAGTGTTGAATGGCTAGGGGTTGACTATGTTATTAGCACGCTCTAATAAAAAACTATTAGTTGCTTTTGTTTGGTTTATCTTCATTACTGTGATGACGTCTGCACGCGCAGGGCAATTAAATATTCAATTTGAAAATGATGGAGTATTTGCCAACGATGGAAATTATACCAATGGATTCTCATTAGCTTGGGAAAGTGAGCCTGAACTCATACAACAACACGATAATCCCACAAATATGCCAGCACTATCTCAGTTGCAGTATCTTATAAGATTACCACTAACTCAAACACAAAATGCCTGGGGAATAAAGATATCCCAGCGTATGTGGACGCCAAATAATATTAGAATAATAACGCTGCAAAACGATGATAGGCCTTACGCGGGGTTGTTCGAGATAGAAAGTCACACGGCTGATTATGGCCCGAAATTCGCTCAAAAAAACTGGCTTGCACTAGGCATTACGGGGATAAAATCTAAGGCCGAATACGTCCAAACAAAAGTTCATGATTTAATTGGTTCAATTCCCCCTTTAGGTTGGCGGTATCAAATAGGAGAAGAAATTACTTTACAGCTGGCCTATGAGATTGATGCTTTACTATTTAGATCTAAACAATATCGCAGTAGATATATGGATAACAATCAGTGGGAAGTCAGTAGCTATAGCCATTTATCCTTAGGTAATTTCAATACTGAGGCATCATTAGGATTACTATTTAGATGGGGAACCAGTTTAAATAATACCTTTGGCCGCTTAAGTAGTCATTTTGGCCACACCGGCAATACCACGCAAGTTGACAGCAGTAATAACTTTAGCATCTACTCAAGGTTGCAGTTTGGCCACCGTTTTAACGACTTAACAATTGAAGGTGATCTACCCTATGAATCAAACCTGGATATCCAACATAATCAAGCTAAAGCAGTGTTAGGGATGCAATGGACCATAGATAATTACGCAATAACTTGGAGTTTGAATAGTTACACTCGAGCCTATAGCCAAGATAACAAGTCTTGGCACAGCTATGGATCGTTAACGTTAAGTTGCGCCATCTAAGTTGCCAGGAACTAAAGCTTGTTTACAAACCTGACCGTTCAACTATTTCACTATCAAAACCATCAATACTTTGCTGATTTTTCTTCACCCAATATTTTTCAATGCCTACTTTATCTTGTTTTTCTGACCATTTAGCCAAATCGTTACGATCTGATTCATAGGAAAAATAGGGCACCGACATGCCACAAGATACCTGTACTTTAGCGATATCAAGTAAGAAAACCTGCCGAGAGGCAACGCTTGCTGGAAATAACTCAATGTATTCATTCCACTGCGCATCTCCTTTGTGCAGCACTTTAGCACTGCCATAAGCTCGTAAAGTAAGTGGCGAACCTTCAAACGCACAAAACATAACGGTCATACGCGGATTTATTAAAACATGAGCTGCAGATTCATTACCACTACCCGTATGGTTTAACCAAGCAATGGTATTCGAATTAATTACCCGTAAACTATCACCTCCTTTCGGTGATAAGTTCACGGTACCTGTATCTGCTGCAGTACTAACAAAATAAATTTTTTGCGCTGCGATAAATTCAATATGCATTGGTGATAGTTCTGAAAATTGCTTTCCCATGAGATTTATTCCACTCCTTTGTGTCAAAAATACGGTTAATTAATACTGACGTTTGTTTAGTTATATTTACAAAATACGCATCATTATTAAAGGGAAACTATCACTTTGTAACAACTTTATGCTGATTTAACACAAAGGGTTGTTTAAGGTACAAATCAATAGGCTTTACAAAACTACTTTGGATGAAACATGTACGACCCACTCCTTGATGAGTCACTTGCCAGCAATGCGCCCTACCCTAGTAGCTATTGGGCTGATGTCGCAGGAGTAGCCCCTAAAGATGATGGTCAGTTAAATAAAGATATCACTGTTGATGTTGCCATTATAGGCGCCGGATATACTGGCTTATCAACAGCACTGCACTTAGCGCGTGATCACGGTATCAAGGCGACTGTACTAGAAGCCAATCGAACCGCTTGGGGAGCAAGTGGCCGTAACGCTGGTTTTATTTTAAAGTCCTCAGGGCGTAAACCCTATGCAAGCATGCAATCTCAATGGGGAGAAGAGGTTATGCGAGGCATTTACCAAGAGATGTGTGCGGGCGTAGATACTGTCAAAAGTTTAATCGCTGAAGGCATTGATTGCGAGCCACAAGAAAGTGGTTATATTCGTGTAGCTCACAAGCCCGCTATGTTCAAAAGTTTACTTGCCACGGCAGCATTACAAAAAAAGATGTTTGGCTATGATATCCAAGAAATAAGTCGTGAACAGCTACACCAACAGTATATGGCAGATAACAATGCTTATGGTGCAATACGCTATCAAGATGGTTTTGGTACTAACCCATTAAAACTGGCGTGGGGTTATCAAAAACTAGCTCGACAAGCCGGTGTCACCATTCATTGTGATACTTCAGTAGAAAAGTGGCATCAAGAAACCTCTGATAAAAAAGATCAACAAAGCCAAACAACACAAACATTACACACACCATCTGGCATTGTAAAAGCTAAAAAGGTTGTTATTGCGACTAATGGTTATTCAGCCAAAAATTTCCATCCTTTAATTAAGAGCAAGAGCCTACCTGTACTCTCGCAAATAATTGTTACTCAACCACTAACACCTGAGCAATTGGTCGCTTGTAACTTTTTAACCAGCAATGTCATCATGGATACGCGGGCATTGAAATACTATTATCGAAAGTTACCTGATAATCGTATTTTATTTGGCGGTCGAGGGGCGATAACCGGAAAAAATGCAGCAGATCCATACTATGCTAATCGCTTACTCGCGGTATTGAAAACCAGCTTTCCTTCACTCTCAACACTACGCTACGATTATGCTTGGTCAGGCTGGTTATGTATGTCATTAGACGATATGCCTCATGTTTATCAAAATGAACAACAAAGTGTTTTTTATGCCATGGGCTACTGTGGCAGCGGCGTGTCTTTTTCGGTACAAGCAGGTAAGCGTTTAGCTGAAAAGGTGGCTGGAGTCACAGTGCCCAATTTACCCATATACCAAACGCCATTAGCAACATTTCCCTTCGCACCGCTAAGGCGTGTTGGCCAATGGGGCTATTTTCAATACGGTAAAATAAAAGACCGCTGGCTTTAACGATTCATTTAACTGCCCCCTTATTAAAGTCTTTTCAGTGTCATAACTCTGAACGATAAAACCCTTAACATTAAGTCTTGTTTCACTGAATAAAGTGTATACAATATACCCAAATTTATTATTGAGTACTTTAACTAGAGCGTAAACTAGAACTTGAATACTCAGTAGATATACTTCAAACAACGTTATATTTTTAAAGGAAAATGATATGTCCATTGGTATTGGCGGCTCTTCAGCCGAAATAGAATTAAATAAATTAACCGATATGACAGCTGATGTAGCCCCTATCTCATTAGATGAATATCAACAACGTATTAGTAAAGCACAACAGCTAATGCGTGAACAAAACATTAGCGCTTTGTATCTCAATGCGGGAACTAATTTAACTTATTTTACCGGTACTGTTTGGTATTCCTCAGAGCGATTAGTGGGTGCTATTTTACCTGCTCAAGGTGATTTAGTTTATATAGCTCCTTGGTTTGAAGTAAGTACGTTATCAGGCTTTATGCAAATCAAATCTGAAGTGGCTAGCTGGCACGAACATGAATCACCTTACCAACTGGTTATCGATGTATTAAAGAAAAACAACTGCGCACAAGGCACTATTGCCATTGATGAATCTACCGCTTTTTTTGCTGTTGACGGTATGATTAACGCTGCGAAAGATCAACAGCTCTCGTTAGATTTTACCAGCAGCAAAAGTATTACCGCGGGCTGTCGCATGATCAAATCAGCGAGTGAAATAGCCTTGTTACAACGTGCTAAAGACATGACCATGGTTGTGCACCGAGCCGTAGCCAAAATATTGACCGTTGGCATCACAACGTCACAAGTCACTGACTTTATCAATAAAGCACATCGTAAACTTGGTGCGCCTAAGGGCTCATCTTTTTGCATCGTTTTATTTGGCCAAGACACCGCCTACCCTCATGGTGTAAAAGAGCCTAAAACTCTCGATACTAACGATATGGTGTTAATCGATACTGGTTGTTTAGTGCAGGGATATAACTCAGATATAACCCGTAGTTATGTCTTTGGTGAAGCAACAGAAAAACAACGCGCTGTGTGGTTACATGAAAAAACAGCGCAAGCACAAGGTTTTGCTGCGGCAAAAATATCCTCTGCTTGCGAAGCGGTAGATATTGCTGCTCGCCACTATCTTGAAACGCAAGGTTACGGTCCTGATTACCAAGTTCCAGGGCTTCCTCATCGAACAGGGCATGGTGTTGGTTTAGACATTCATGAGTGGCCATATTTAGTCAGAGGCGATAAAACAGCATTAGCTGCTGGCATGTGTTTTTCTAATGAGCCTATGTTATGTCTTTATGGTGAGTTCGGTGTGCGCTTAGAAGATCATTTCTATATGACAGCGACAGGTCCCAAATGGTTTAGTGAGCCAGCTCATTCAATCGATGACCCTTTTGGTTATGAAGCATAATATCAATCCGTATAAGTAAGTTAAGTCGTTCTATACCCAAGCCACATGAAGATGCAGGTTTCAGCTGGAATTAGAAACGCCTTTAGGCAAGACATTGATTGAAGAGAATAGTTATTCTATTGTCGAAATCAATAACGTAGCATAAAGCGTTTATAAACCAGCCCTGTGGGGACGTTTGAGCAAATCATGTACTTCGTTGCCTCCTTTTTTAAGGAAATAACCCTTAATAAAAAGAGACGCCTTGATCATGAGTCGCTCAAGCGTCCTGAAACACGCATCTTCAAGTGGTTTGGGTATATATTCATTCATAGAGCGACTCACACCATCTCAATAGACTAAAATAATAATAAGTAAAAGAGATACTGATGAAGAATGCTACCCCCCCACTAATTACTGTTTTAAGTTGTAGTTTCGCTTTGGCTGCTTACTTTATTGCGGATTCAGCGATGGCAAATGAGACTGCTGCTGCTGTTGTACAGAACAAAGCAACTACAAATGAACAACTGGCTGGTGTTGAACAGGTACTCAAGCAAGTACACCATTGCAACAAGTCGATTACCCTCCGCTCACAAGCATTGTCTCGTGATAAAGTGATAAAGGCCTGCAATGAGCTTATCGCCCAAGAGGACAAGTTTCATCAAACTTTCAATACCCGCAATAAACCTGTTCGTGATGATCATAACATTAGCCTACGCGCGAACTTTTATAGTTCAAATGCAGAATACGTAAAATATGCCACTGAACATTTTACTATGCCTACTAATAATGGCGGCATGTACTTAGAAGGCTACCCAGAGAGACCAGGTAACCACGCTGAGTTTGTCGCCTACGAGCGTAATGGGGGTTTATGGAATTTATCCCATGAATATATTCATTATCTCGATGGTCGTTTTAATCGCTATGGTGATTATTGTAATGGTTTACATGATGATCATGCTGGCCCTGAGTTTTGCCCTACACCTAACTCATCATATCCGCACGGCGTTTGGTGGTCCGAAGGGGTTGCTGAATATATTGCTTGGGGTAAAAACAATCCAAAAGCAATAATAGTAGCAAGCAGTAAAACATATCCGTTAAGTGAACTATTTAACACTAGCTACAATCAAAATAATGGTAGCGATCGTGTTTATCGTTGGGGATATTTAGCAGTACGCTTTATGATGGAAAACCATCGCGATAAAGTCGAAGAGAGCTTGGCATTATCTCGCCAAGGTGATTGGGCTGGATATCAAGCATTAATGCGTTCTTGGTCAACATCAATGGATCAACAATGGTTTACTTGGTTAGACAGTCTTGTTGAAGAAAAAAACAATGCGGGCAAAGCGACTCCATAAGATAACTAATACGTATTAAAACCTGTATTAGTAGCTAAGTTAAGCGCTAACGACATAAAACATTGAGAATAAAGGCGCTAATGCAAATAAAGTTAGCGCCTTTGTTGTTGAGTAAAATAGCTTAATGATAGGTAGACAACACACAAAAAAATATATGGTTATAACATTACGAATTGTAATCAATATGATCCTTAATAAAATCTATAAACACTCTTACTTTTGGTGAGATAAGTTCTCGCTTTAAATAAATTGCATAGGTTGAACTCATACTTTCATACGGACTAAATATATTTTGCTCGAGTACCTGTACTAGTGTGCCATTATCAAGTTCATTGATTACCGACCATTTTGGCATTAAAGCAAATCCTGCATGATTTAAAATCAATTGTTTTTGACCATTTATCGAACGAACAGTGAGTCCACTTTTTATTGTTAATTTTGTAGGCTTATCGTTCATAAGATACCAATCCCGCCAACCAGCATATTCATAACGAATACACTCAAAATCGGTTAGTTCAAAAGGTGATTTGGGAGTCCCGTGTTCAGCAATGTACTGTGGACTGGCGCATAACAAAAAATTATTGCTCGTTAATTTAAGAGCAATTAAATTAGAGTCTCGCAGGCGACCTGTTCTGATCGCGACATCGACATTCTCTTCTACTAAATCAACAACTCGACCTGTCATTTCTAATTCTAAGTTTATTTCTGGGTATAATTTAGTAAAAGTAGGAATCATGGGTAAAATGCAGCACTCAGCAAAACCAACTGCCATGCTGACTTTTAAGTTCCCTTTGGGTTTTTGCTGCAAGTCGTTAACCGCGCATCTTGCTTCATCAAGATCTGATACTATTTTTTGTGAGTACTTGTAGTAGGTTTGTCCTGCTTCAGTAAGACCAATATTACGGCTTGTTCTTTTGAGTAATAATACCCCTAGCTCTTTCTCAAGAGCTGTTAACTGTCTTGATATTGATGAAGGTTGCACATCAAATATTCGGCTTGCCTTTGAAATACTGCCAGTCTCTACTACGCAATTAAAGTAGTGGAGTCGTGTTAACATGCTCATTTGCATTACCTTACCGATGTAATAAGTAGTGAACAGTAATTCATCTTTGCAATAAAAACAAAGGTAGTTTGCTTACAGCATTCTTGATAGCTTATTCCGCAATGATGTAAAATAGCTCAATGAGTAAAGCTATGAGGTAATATCTATGACTAAAAAGCCAGATTGCACTAGTGCGATGAAAAAGCTAATTACTGAAGTAAGGGGTGACTTTCCTTTTAACGTTCCAGAGGCAAATATTTGTGGTATATCCTGTATTGGCTGCCCTAAAAAGCTATTAGAGATTGTTGATACTGAACTTTGTGACTGGGAGTCAAAACTTGATAATCACGTTGTACCCAAATTTGGTGAAATATCACAATTAAGTAAACTTTGTAAAAATGTAAGACGGGGCTTAAAACGCAATGGTCTAGTCGAATAATGAACTTGCTAAAACCTTTAACTGCCTTTATGACGTACCAATGAGAACAAAGTGTATGGCATTGTTGCCCAGCTACTCCATAGAATCTTGATATTTATGCCGACTCTGTGTTCTGAAAGTTAATCTCCAGAGTTGGAGTTTCTTTAGACTTTATTGCTATTCTGGTCAGTCCCTACAGAGTAATTATTGAATTATAATAAACCATTATACTGCACCATAAAGCATCACTAATTACATTGAAATTCCATTGCAATAGTGATGCTTTTTACATAAATTAATCTGCTAACTTTTCTACTACGCTATGTGCCGCTACTAAATCACTAATCGCTGTGCCTACCGACTTAAATAACGTTATTTCATCGCTTGATTGGCGCAGCATTGATGGCGTTTTACACATGTCAGCTAATTCGCCTACAATCTCATCCTTGTTAAAAGCATCTTCTGCCATAGGGATAAGTAATTCACCCGCTTCATTTAAGGTATTCGTTAAGCTATCAACATATACCCTAGCGCGTAATATTGTTGTTGTATCGCATTCACGCGCATCAGTCATGTGATTACCTAAGCAATCAATATGACAACCTGCACTCACGCTATTCCCATCAAAAAGAGGTGTTTTTGCCCCCGTTGCACAGCAAATAATATCAGCAGTTGCTACCTCAACATTGACATCAACACTGGTTTTAAACGTAACAGCTGGATACAAAATACTAAAGTCTGCAATCAGTTTGCTAACTTTTTTTGCATTACGTCCCCACAGAGTAACTTGCTTAATATCTCGCACAGTTAAATGCGCTTTTACTAAATAACTTGCTAGATTTCCGGTACCAAATAACATCAGATGTTGGCTATTTTTTCGAGAAAGTAATTGGCTGGCTAATGCTGAAATAGCTGCTGTTCGCCAATACGTAACACTGGTGCCATCAACCAGTGCTAACGGCTCACCTGTTTGGCGTTTAAACAGCATTATTTTCGAAAACAAACCCGGTAAATCATGCTTTTTCGCGTTGTCAGGAAAGTAAGTAAAAGCTTTATTACCAATCACTTCTTCATTCCATGAAGGTAATAAGGCAAACGCATCATGATTTTCACTTTGCTCAGGCGCTAGTGAGTAAACCTGACGCTGAGGCATACTAAATGGGCGACTAAAATTCTGTTTTAGTAAAGGGATCAACTCTTCAAAGTTTAGGTTTTGGTGGACTTGTTCGGCGCTAATAATTTTCATCGAGATCTCATTTTCACTGTTAATGTTGTAAAGTAGTTATACCAATTCAAGTAAGTATGATCACACGCAGCGAGACTTAAAAGGCTTAGAGGCAAGGCATTGATTGAAGATAATGGTTCTTCCCTTTTCAAAATAAATAACGTGGCATGTAAGCCTTTTAAACTCGCCCTTTGGGAGTTTGTCAGCAACCTGATAACCGCACATAATTCCCTTAAGATAGAATAACTATACATAAAAAAATTATATTTGTTCTCAAGCTGCTGACAAGCTCTGAGTGGGAGCAAACTTATTTGATTTGGTATCATTGGGTAAAAATTCGCTAGAGTTCAATCAAGCCCTTAGGCGATTTAGTCAGTATTTTTAAACCCTCATCAGTTAACACCACATCATCTTCTATGCGTATACCACCCCAACCAGGAATGTAAATACCCGGTTCTATGGTAATAACGCAACCTTTCTCAATAGTCGTATGACAGTCAGGTCCAATGAATGGTTGTTCATGTAACACTAAACCTACTCCATGTCCTAAGCCTTCTCCTGCGTATTTTTTATATTCACTGTTGAGTAATATGTTTGCTGATTGTTGATATAAATGACTACCTAATACACCTTCATAAACTGCATCAATTGCCGCTTGCTGTGCTGATTGCACCAATTGATAGATATGTTTTTGCTCTGCACTTGCTTGACCAAAAACAAAGGTACGTGTCATATCTGAGCGATAACCATTAACCACAGCGCCAAAATCAATTAAGATGACATCACCAAGCTTTAATTGCTTGTCTGACGGAATACCGTGAGGCAAAGCACTGCGCTCACCAAATAATAAAATGGTGGCAAAAGATACTTCTTCTGAGCCAAGTTTCGCCATTTGATAATCTAGTTCAATGGCCAGTTCTCGCTCAGTAACACCCCCTTTAACTGAATTAAGCATGGCAGCTAAAGCTGTGTCTGCTATTTTTGCTGCTTGCTCAATCGAAGAAATTTCACTGGTCGATTTAATAAATCGTAGTGCTTCAACGGCGCCACTAACAGCTTCTATTTGGCTCAACTTCGTTAATTGGCTGATCTGTTGATGAATCTGTTGCCATTGCATCACACTAATATGTTCACTTTCAAAACTAAGGCTTTGACAATCATCTTGAAATAACAAGTCTTCAATCAGCGAAGCTAAACTTTGATTGGCTCTATCTCGGCAAATAACGTTAAAGTGGCTGGCTTGTGTTTTGGCTTGCTCAAAGTAACGGTAATCAGTCAGTAAATAGTTGCCTTTGCTGGTCAATAAAATGGTCGCTGCATGGCCAGTAAAAGTTGAAAGGTAACTGATATTGATATCACTAAAGATCAACATGGCACTGTGAGACTTGTTTAATATTTTCTCTCGTAATCTTGTTAAGTTCATAATACTCCTTAAATATTTTAGTTCTAATTTTTTAAATATGTATTTATTTGATTATCTTAATAAAAAACCATATTTCAACGGATCTTCAGCGTTAATAAACCACTGGCCTTTACCACAGACATAGGCATCACCTGTTACCTCAGGAATCACCGCATCAAAACCGGCAAAGCATACTGTTTCAATAGCTCGGACACTAAACGAACTCGCTAAAATGCTCTCTATGGTAATCGTTTCATTTAAAACTATTTGCTGTTTGGCATGATGCAAAGCGATACGTCCACTAACCCCACTGCCAGTAGGACTCCTATCTAATTCGCCATCAGCAAAAATACAGACATTGCGTGAATGCACATCTTGATTCGGTGAGTCATCAATAAAAATAACGCCATATAAAAAACTCAATTCTGCGGTCGTTGGATGATTAATTTCAAACTGAGGAATAATGGCTTGTTTGATTTTTCGGCCATACGCTATGAGCTTTTCTTGTTGCTCAGGCACCAATGACAAACCAAGAGAAGAGGCTTGTACATAAGCATAAAAAGCACCACCGTAAGCAATATCAAACTGAACCATGCCAATGCCATCAACCTCAACCTGTTGATCTTTGGCATAAACAAATGAAGGTACGCATTGAAAGCTAACGTGTTTCACTACATTATTGTGGCTATAAGCCATTGCGTAAATCTGTCCACAAGGTACATCGATAACAACTTGAGTAACATCGCCTGTTCTGGCAACTACACCTGACTCTACCGCAGTTTTTGTCAAAGCTATAACTGCATGACCACACATACTGCTATAACCTTCGTTATGAATAAACACAGCACCAAAGTGGCTATCGTCTCGCTCAGCGCCAGTAATAATAGCGCCATACATATCAGCATGCCCCCGAGGCTCAAACATCAATGCTCGACGAAGTTGATCATAGTTTTGCTTACAATCATTTGCTTTTGCCAAAATGGTATTGCCTTTTAATACAGGAAAACCACTGGTGATAATACGCAATGGCTCACCACCGGTATGGCACTCAAGGGAATTAATGGTTAAATAACTTTCTTGCTCAATTTTTGGCTGCCATTGTTCGAATTTTACAGCTGCTTGCGCTATATTTTTTGTCATTGCTGATTCTCATTCCTTAACAATTTACTGAAACACAATGGTACTACTCTATTTTTACTCATAACTTATTCCTTAAGCGACCGATAATGACTGCTCTTTTTGTGCTAACTGCTGTTTTTGTATATCGCTAATAAAGTGCTTATTAAAAAAATAAAAAGCGATACAAGTCACAAAACCTAGACAGGCAATAATGGCCCACATCCATTCAGGACGTGATAATTGGCTGGCAAAATAGCCATATAACCAACCTGAAAGTAAGCCAGCAAATAAATTACCTAATGCCATAGAAACAAAGTAGTAGCCCATGAACATGGCCGCTTTATCTTTAGGGGCAAAGCTTGCCACGTATTCTTGGCTTTTAGGTGCTGAAATCATCTCGCCAACGGCAAATACCATAACCCCACAACACACAAATAATCCGCCAAAGATCAAGCCGTGGGCAAAGCCCTGCATTAACATAGAAACGGATAAAATGGCGGTACCGACAATCAACGCCGGCAAGGCTTTAAACTTATCAACAACGTGGCTGATAGCAATTTGAAAAATAATAATCATTAAAAAATCGATGCTTAAAATAGTCGCGGGATTCATTTGACGATATTGCGTCGACCACTGAATCGCTAAGTTTTTGCTTAATGCTTCTGCACTTGAGTCCGTTACTAACTGCATTTGATTTAGTTGAGCAAAACTATGGATAATCTCATGCTCAGGAATACGTACATCGAGTGCGGAAAACGTGCGTATTACCTCTTGTAAAGCCATAGGACTTTGGCCGATATCGACCTCTCGATAATACTCAGCTAATCGTGAGATTTCCCCCGATAGTATGTCAATATTAACTGACGTTAAAACATCATGTAACCAAGGACTAAGAGAATGAAGAATTGAGACTAAATCTGAACTATCGACAAAATCTCGAATGTAGACAGGTAAGGTAACGAAAATTTGCATATAGACAGTCCAAAACCCTGTCAAAATAAGCAAATAGATCATAAAAGGTTTATTACCAATACGCATTTTTTGTAAATACCATGGCAAACTTACTGGCGCTAACAAGTCATGTTCAGTGACTTTATTGCTATTTGGGGCACTATATTTCGCCACAGTAATATCCCAAACAGCAGCACTGATCACCAGAAAGATAACAATTAACAGCGTACTTTGTGCGCCAATAAAACCCGCATAAAAAGCCACTAACAGCACCAATAAAGGAACGACTAATAAGGCTAAACGGAAATTACCAAGTACCTGCTGCATTTCTTGAAAGACTTGTTTCAGAGTTTTGTCTTTTGCATGACGTTCAGGCTCTTTATAGAAAAATAACGCTGGAATAAAATTTACCGAAATCCAAATACAGGCAAAAATGAACACCCATTGCCAGCCATAATGCTTTTGAATTATCGGCGCTAATACTGGGCCTAGAAAGCCGCCAATATTAACCATCATATAAAAAATACCAAAGCCTAAACCGCGGTTAGTATCATCCGTTGTTCGGCTAATGGTTGCGGTGACTACTGGTTTAAAGATTCCAGCGCCAAGCGCTATCAACATGAATATGCTCATAAAGCTTGTTAAATCTTTGGCGTAACCTAAGAAATAATAACTCGGCGCCATTAAAATAAAAGACAATAAGAACATTTTTCGATAGCCAAATCTGTCTGCTAATGCGCCAGAAATGACAGGAAAAAGATAAAGAAAGAAAGGCACCACGCCCATAATCAAGCCACGCTCAGTATTACCTAAACCTAAGCCGCCTTGAGAACTTGGCGTCATAATATAACTAGCAAGTAGTGTATACATGCCATACCAAGCAAGTCGCTCAAAAATCTCCATGGTATTGGCTACATAAAAGGATCGCTGAAAAGGACTTCGTTTAGTTTGGCTCACTATCTTATCTACCTGTAGTGTAAAATCTGTGACAATAGTTCAGTTCTGCGATTGAACGTAACAATGAACTTTAGCGAAAAAAAAACCAAGAACATAATGTGCACTTGGCTTTAAACTTATCTTTAGTTAATCTCTCAACAAGGTCGGTAACAACTCTGCCGGCATATTTTGATAACAGATAGGTCGTCTAAAACGAGTAATTGCTTCACTGCCCACTGACGTTGTTCTGATGTTAGTTGATGCTGGGAACGGACCACCGTGATTCATTGAGGCGCACACTTCAACACCTGTAGGCATTTGATTATAAATCAAGCGTCCTACTTTATGGGCAAGACTTTGACTCAGCACTTTGGCTTCAGCTAAATCACTATCCAAACCATGAATACTGGCGGTTAAATTACCTTTAAGTAAAGTTACAAACTCCATCATTTCAGTCGTATCTTCACAGCGAACAACCAAAGCACTAAAGCCAAACACTTCTTCTTGTAATAATGGCGTTTTAGCGAATGCAGCAAGATCGGTGGCAAATAAAGACGCTGAACACTCTTGCTCATTTCCCATAAGGCCTGTTGATAGCAAACTAACACCGCTCAGCACTTCACGCTCTGCAACAGCATCGTTATAGCTGGCACACATGGCAGGCGTTAACATAACACCAGCAGATTGTTGTGCTAACGCTTCACTTGCTGAGGCGATAAAAGTTTGGTAATTTTCACTTTCTTCACTACCTACGACCACCCAAACCCCAGGGCTGGTACAAAATTGTCCTTGTCCCATCATTAATGAAGCAACTAGGCCTTGTGCTATTTCATTGCCATCTTGTGCCAATTTATTAGGCATAATAAATTGCGGGTTAATACTGCCAAGCTCGCCATAAAAAGGAATAGGCTCAGGGCGTTGATGAATTTGCGCTTGTAAAATCATACCTACACGTTCAGAGCCCGTAAAACCAACAGCCTTCACTAATGGGTGAGTCACAATTTGCGTAGCAATAGCGTAGTTTTTACCTTGAATAAGGGAGAACACTCCACGGTCTAATTCGCAAATACCAATCGCTTTGAGTATTGCTCTTGCGACTAATTCAGCGGTAGCTGGATGTGCGGCGTGCGCTTTCATCACCACAGGACAGCCCGCAGCTAATGCCGATGCGGTGTCGCCACCAGCAGTAGAGAAAGCAAGAGGAAAGTTACTTGCTGCAAAAACACCAACCACACCTAAAGGTAAATAACCTAAACGGGTATCTGGCTTTGGTAACGGTTGGCGATCATTGTTTGCTTGCTCAATAACGCCTTGATACTCACCTGCTTCTAATAAATCAGCAAATAAACCAAGTTGGCCAATTGTTCTGCCTCGCTCACCTTGAATACGCATTGCTGGTAAACCTGTTTCACCACAAGCGGTTTCAACAAGTTCATCACCTAAGGCAAGAATTTCAGCCCCAATGGTCCGTAAGAAAGTAGCGCGCTTTTTTGCACTTAACTGGCTATAAGTAATGAACGCTTCATTGGCACGGTTGACCGCGGTGTTTACTTCAAGCATTGTTGCCTCAGCAAACTCAAGATCAATAGCACAATGTGTTTGGGCATTAAATGCTTTAAAGCCACCTTGTGTATTGCCTGACCATTCGCCAGCAATTAAATTCTGTCCTGTTATTGTCATGTTCTTACTCACTTATATTGCTAAGTGTCTTTATTGAATAAAGACACTGGGTGTAATTCGTAGTTAAATTTGTATTTAAATTCTGCTTAAAGTTGTGCTTAAACCTTCACTTAAACAAAGAATACGATGGGAGTTTTCCATGTTTTCACCCTTTGTTAGCTCTGTATTAGTTAGTTTACTTAACGCTAAAGCCAAAAGCATAAGGGTCATCGTCATCAATAGTGATGCAGTTTTTTGCAAAAACTTTCGCCCAACCTTGTATGCTCGGCATTATGGCGGTTATAGGTTTGCCTTGAGTAGCTAACTCCACAACACCTTCAATCTTGCCGGTGAATTGACTACCGATATAACTCTCATGAATAAAAGTATCCCCTAAAGCTAACTCACCTTTGGCAAATAATTGTGCCATTCTCGCGCTAGTTCCCGTGCCGCAAGGAGAGCGGTCAATGGCTTTATCGCCATAAAATACCGCATTGGCTGCGTCTGAGCCTTTGGTTTGCGATTTTCCTGTCCACAAAACGTGGCTAACGCCATTTACACTGGCATCTTCTGGGTGAACACAATCAAGGGTTTTACTTGCCACTTCACGAATAACAGGACTCCACTGTAATATCTCTGCAGCACTCCATTGGTCGATTCCGGGGAAGTTTTCTTGTGGTTCAACAATCACATAAAAATTACCGCCGTAAGAGACATCGACAGTTAACTGACCCAACTCAGGAATATCTAAAGTGATATCTCGGTGTGCTAAGTAGGAGGCAACATTGAATATTTTAACGTTAGAAACTTTGCCATCATTTTCTTGATACTCAATGATAATTTGACCTGCAGGCACATCAATAATGAGCTTACCTGGAATTTTTGGCGTGATAATACCGCTCTCTAATCCTGCGGTAACCGTGCCAATAGTGCCATGTCCACACATAGGCAGGCAGCCAGAAGTTTCAATAAATAGAATCGATGCATCGGCATTATTACTGCAAGGTGGATATAAAAATGCACCAGACATCATATCGTGCCCACGCGGTTCAAACATTAACCCTCGACGTATCCAGTCATAGCGCTCAATGAAATCAAGTCGCTTTTCACTCATAGTTTTACCCACTAAATGGGGGTGACCGCTGGTTACTAATCGAACCGGATTACCACAAGTGTGTGCATCAATACAAAAAAATGTACCCTTAACCATATTGTCCCCAAGCGTTGTAATTTATCTTAATTAACTAACGATGCGCGAGTACTGAAAAAGACTTTCAAGACTCGCGAATTAATGAGAGATCGAAAATTAATCTAAGTTAAATTTGCTTAAATCGATACGATTAGCAACCGCTTCATTATAGATACGTTCTACGTTTGCACGCTCATCACCAACTAAAGGCATACGTGGAGCACGTGTTAATTCACTACCACGACCGGCAAGTTGTTCACATAACTTGATGCACTGCACAAGTTTAGGTACGGTATCTAAGCGTAATAAAGGTAAGAACCAGCGCCAAATTTCAAGCGCTTCGGCATAACGTCCTTGCTCTGCTAATTTATAGATAGCAACGGACTCTTTTGGGAAAACATTTGTTAAGCCTGAAATCCAGCCAGTACAACCCAGCATTAAAGATTCAAGGGCTATGTCATCTACGCCGCCAAAAATAACAAAACGATCATCAAATGCGGAGTACAACTCAGAAATACGACGCGTATCTTCAGTTGCTTCTTTAATTGATACTATGTTGTCTTCTTGTGCCAAGATTTTCATGCCTTCAATGCCAACATCAACACCATAAGTAACAGGGTTGTTGTAAATCATAATAGGTAAACCACAATTACGCGCAATTTGCTGATAATGATTTACCGCTTCGCTTTCATCAGACTTGTAAATCATGCCTGGTAAAACCATTAAGCCATCAATACCTATCGCTTCGCAGGCTTGTGAGAATTCAATCGCAAACTGAGTCGATGTTTCAGCAACACCAGAAAGTACCGGCACACGACCCGCAACAACTTCTTTTACCGCTTTTAAAATAGCGACTTTTTCTTCACGGGTATGTGAAGCATTTTCACCAACAGTTCCTAAAGCAATGATGCCATTAACACCTTCTTTGATAATGGTATCAACCATTTGAGTAGTTGCTTCAAAGTTAATAGATAAATCTTCGTTGTATTGCGTTGTTACTGCTGGGTAAACACCTTGCCAGTTTACGTTCATAATATTCTCTTCATTTTTCGTGATTAAAGACCAATCGCGACGCTCCACCATTGGTTTTGATAAACTATTGCTAGTCAGATTTAAATATATTGTATACAATATTTAATTTGTGGCAAGTATAATTTTTGACTTAACCTCAACTCTGCTTAAGAGATAGATAAAACAGTAAATTAATTATTAAGCCGTGCTGAGGTTATTTAATCAAAATGCCAATATACCCGTGATCATTCAAAATGCATGTTTCAGTGGGAGAAAAAAACGATTTAGGCAAGGCATTGATTGTAGTGAATGGTTGTTCAGGAGAATATGCTCCTGCATTCTCTAATAAGCTACATCCATGTAGCGTCTTTCTCAAAATCAATAACGACGTATAAATCGTTTTTAGCCCCATCAAAGAAGCGCTTGAGTAATATCATTTTATTGTTCCGCCAAAGAAATAGGGAATAACCTGATTTAATTGACGCGCCTCAAACTGAAATTGCTCAAGCACTCTGAATCGAGCATTTTGAATGATTACGGGTGTAACACTATCGATTTAAACTTTCAGTCATCACAGGGTATTAGTTAAATGAGCACAGTCGTTGATCAAGAAGGGAATAACAAACAACAAACCGTTGCGGTTATCGGTGCTGGAATTATCGGTATAAACTGTGCGTTAGAATTACAAAGCTTAGGCTATCAAGTGACCTTACTTGATAAAGAAGGCATTGGTTTAGGGTGCTCTAAAGCTAATGCTGGTCATTTTGCTACTGAACAAGTCTTTCCACTTGCTGAGTTTTCATTGTTATGGAAAATGCCAAAATTACTGTTTGATCCGCTTGGGCCTGTCGCTTTATCTGCCAAGCACTTCATCAAAGCCATTCCGTGGTTTATGCAGTTTTTTAATAATATGCGCCCAACACTACGTAACAAAAACAAGAAAGCCCTACAAGCACTCAACAAAAATGCCATCCACCATTATACAGCACTACTGAAAGCTGCTGAGGCCGAGCATTTAATTAGCTTAGATGGTTCGTTACTAGTCTTTGAAACCAATGACCGAACTAAAGTTGAGCTTATGTATCAGCATTATTTAGCTGCGGGCATTGCGGTAAAGCTTTTAGATAAAAGGCAAACCCTTGAGTTAGAGCCCAACTTAAGTAACAACATCAACTACTCACTCTATTTTACTGATGTTGCCCATACCATTGACCCGCTAGCACTGAGCAAAACATTGGCTGAGTTTGCTATGTGTAAAGGCATGACCTTTCAACAAACAGCCGTAACTTCTGTCACTCAGACACAGTCTGGAGTCACCGTAGAGATAGATGAACAACATTTACATGTTGATCACTGCGTTATTGCATGTGGCGCGTGGTCAAAAAAGTTACTCAATGGCTTAAACTATCATTTACCTATCGAAGCTGAGCGAGGATATAGTTTGAGTTTACCCACTTCAGCAGCAGCCAGCGCCCTTTTGTCTCGGCCCATTGCTTCTGCCGAACGTCGCTTTATTATTACGCCGATGGGTAAAACATTAAGGTTAGCAGGTACTGTTGAATACGCGGGGCTGAACGCTCCGGCAAATTATAAGCGTGCTGAAATGTTAAAAGGTAATGCCGCTTATATTTTAAAGAGATTGCCTGAAAATGAAGAGAAGCAAGAAGCTTGGATGGGGTGTCGTCCATCACTACCTGACTCTTTACCCGTAATTTGCCAAGCGCCAAATCATGATAAAATCTTCTTTGCTCTTGGGCACCAACACTTAGGGTTAACACAAGGAGCAATAACGGGGAAACTTATCGGTCAGTTAGTGACAGGGCATTTACCTGAAATTAATATAGAACCTTTTTGCATCAGTCGCTTTAACTAAGCGGTGTTGAATAAGTTAACTCTAATCAAAAAAAGGCATTGTGGTAAATAACCACCCTGCCTTACTAATATTAGCTTTATGCTTTGGTGAATTTTGTTATTTTAATTGATATACAGTTAACTGGGTATTGCTAGCCCCAATCAAGTAATCGTTGCTGACCTTCTATTTTCAAAATTTCAGTGATATCTTGCGACATTTCAATAACACCTTTGTAAGTGCCTTCTTTATCTCTAATAGCAAAGTAACGAATATGAATTTTCTTATCTTTAAAGTTAATCCAAAATTCAGCCTTATCTTGGGTGCCCTTTTTAAATTCTTCAAGAATTTTCAAAACGTGATCGACTGACTTAGGTGGGTGACAGAACTTAACTTCCCGACCAATAATACCAGCAGAGCGAGGGAACACACGGTTATCACCGCGATTGTAAAAAACTACGATGTCATTTTCATCAACATAGGTAAGATCTATTGGCATAAACTGCAACATCAGGTTTAACTGCTCTGTCGAAATATAGCCTTCATCAAGGCGAATACGATCGTCGGTTGAAAAAGGTAAACGGCGTTTACGTCTATCTTCGCCAGGATGCACGTACTCTTCTGCTGGGTAAGGTACTGGCTCTTTAGCTAACATCCAACCAATCTCCATATCCCCTTCTCGCATCTCTTGCCAATCTTCTTCACTTAATAATTCAAGGGCATTTGGAAAAAGTCTATGTTCTTCTATCTCCATCAGGTGAAATAATTCACGGTCTATACGTTTGACAATTCTGGTGACTTTATTAAGTGACTTTGCTTCTATACAGCCCCTTACTTCACGGAATAAATCTCGTATTTCATCGTGAAATGCCCACATTCCTTGGCTAGGTCCTGTCCAACCATGTTTCTCCAAATAAGGGAAAAGCTGGTTTTCTTTTCGAGTAAAGCGCTTTTCAACACCAGATAGTTGATTAAATACATTAAAAAATAATTCAAAATCAACTTGCGCATCTATTGCACATATCTCTGAAAGTAAAGATTGAACCAACAGATTTTCTTCAAAGTAAACTTTTACAGGATGTCCATCAGGTAAAGCATTTACATATTCTGGCCAAGAACTCATCACTAGACTCTATTAAAAATAAAACAGCATTTTTACAAATTCAAAATATTCATGTTTAGGCATAGATCATAACTTTTCAAATTAGTTGTTATAAAGTAAACAAGCCAGTACTGAGTTGATCAGATCATTTAATAAATTCAAATCATAGTCAGCTATCTTCAAGTTGAGTATTGAAAAGTAACCCCTTTCCTACTTTACACAACTATAATCACCAGCTAACCTTAGGTGTAATTTTGTACTATAAGTTATTGTTGTTAGATACTTACAAGGACTGGTTATGCTGAATAATAAGATTGTTACCGCCGTTAGCCTTGCTTGCGTACTTGCCGCTGGGCAAAGTGCGTTAGCTTCACAAACAACCGAAGCGGATAAAAAATATTCGCCTCGTGCGAATAATACGCAACCTAATAATGTGTATTGGGGCGATTCTCATCTTCATACCGGTCTATCACTTGATGCTGGCTTATTTGGTAATACCGTTAGTATTGATGATGCCTATCGCTTAGCCCGAGGCGAACAAATTAACTCCGCGAAAGGTATTCCAGTAAAACTTGCCCGCCCGCTAGATTGGTTAATTGTGACTGACCATTCAGATTTAATGGGTATTGCCACTGATATTCAAAATGGTACCGATAATATTTTAGCCATACCCAAGGCTAAAGAATGGCATGAAGGGTTTAAAAAAGGTGGTAAAGCCGCTGGCGAAGCTGCTTTTGATTTAATCGGTAACTTTGCTCAAATGACGTTACCTAAGCAACTGGTGAAAGAATACAGCCCTGGCTCTGCAGTATTTAACCGTATATGGAAAACCATAGTCAATGCCGCAGAAGAGCATAATGAGCCAGGCCTATTTACTGCTTTTATCGGTTTTGAATGGACCTCTGTGCCTAAAGGTTTCAACTTACATCGAAATGTTATTCTTCGTGATAATGCCGATTTAGCTTTAAAAGTTGAGCCTTTAACAACACAACCACCACTCGGTAGTACTGATCCGTTAGCGCTATATCAATGGTTAGAAGATTATGAAAAAAATACTGGCGGTAGAGCTTTTGCATTTTCACATAACGGTAACTTATCAAATGGTTGGATGTTTCCTACCGAAGGAACTTATGCTGGTGGCACCGTTGATAAAAATTATGTAAAACTCCGCGCTAAATGGGAACCGCATTACGAAATTACCCAAATAAAAGGTGATGGTGAAGCACACCCTTATTTATCACCTGAAGATGAATTTGCTGATTATGAAACCTGGGATGTGGGTAATTTAGATATTTCCCAAAAGAAACAACCTGAAATGCTTAAAGGCGAATATGCCCGTGAAGCGCTTAAACAAGGGTTACTGTTAGAGGAAAAATTGGGTTATAACCCCTATAAATTTGGTTTTGGTGGCGCAACAGACAGCCATACCTCATTAGCAACTGCTGATGAAGATAACTTCTTTGGTAAATCTACCAGTGTTGAACCCTCAAAAGATCGTATTAACCATCCATTTGTTTCATCTGATTTAGGTGCATTTGAGGGTTACAAGTTAGTTTCTTCTGGTTATACAGGTATTTGGGCACATGAAAATACCCGTGGCGCATTATTTGATGCCATGGAGCGTAAAGAAACTTACGGTACCACGGGCCCTCGCATGACAGTTCGATTCTTTGGTGGTTGGGATTATAACAAACAAGATTTACAAGCCAATGATCCGGCAAAAGTAGGCTACGCGAAAGGTGTACCAATGGGCGGTGATCTTGTTAAGCAAAAATCTAACAAAGCGCCTTCTTTTATGGTTTATGCTATGAGAGATCCGAAAAGCGCTTACCTTGATCGTATTCAAGTCATCAAAGGCTGGTTAGATAAATCAGGTAAATTACATGAGCGTGTTTATGATGTTGCTGTTTCTGATGGGCGTAAAATTGACAGCTCAGGCCGTACTAAAAAGGCAGTAGGTAACACCGTTGATTTAAATACGGCGACTTGGACAAATAGCATTGGTGATGCTCAGTTATCTACAGTGTGGACCGATCCTGACTTTGATAAAAATGAGTCGGCATTCTACTACACCCGTGTTATCGAAATCCCAACACCGCGATGGGTGTTATACGATAAAGTAAGGTTAGGTGCTGTATTACCTAAAGAAGCAGAACTTGTTGGTCAAGAACGCGCTTATTCTTCGCCAATTTGGTATTCAGCTAAATAAGAATCAAGCTCTGTGAGTGTGATAACTCCCAGAGCTTTCATCCAATCACTGACAATAGACCATTAATTTTTATTATTTTACATCTACTTTATATTACTACTCATACTATGCTTAAAAAACTGATTACCGAACCACTGGTTCACTTCCTCGTTATTGCTATTTTGTTATTTATTATCTTTGAACAACTTAATGCACAAGATGACAACCCGAATACAATTACCATCAGCCAAGGGCGAATAGAACAAATTAAACAAAACTTTTTAACTCGCTGGAACCGTGCCCCTTTAGCAAAAGAGTTAGAAAATGCAACACTTCACTACGCGGTTAATGAGATGTATATTCGTGAAGCACGCGCATTAAATATGGATAGGGGTGATAAAGTAATTGATAGACGTTTAAGACAAAAAATAGAGTTTTTGATTGAAGATCTTGTTACGACTAAAGAGCCAAACAATACAGAGTTAATGCAATTTTATCAGCAGCATATTGAAAACTATCAAACCCAGCCACTGCTAAGCTTTCAACAAGTTCATTTATCCATTGATGGTAATCACGATGAATTACAACAAAAAATTGTTCTGCAGCAACTATCAATCAAACAAGGTAAAACACCACAAGGCGACCTGAAATTACTCCCTTACCAAGTAACCAATAAAGATTCTGTGCAAATAGATAGATTATTTGGCAAAAGTTTTAGCAAACAGTTAATCCATGCTCCTTTATCTTCATGGTCTGGGCCTATCGAATCTTCACATGGCGTACACTTTGTTTTAATCGAACAAAGAAGTCCTGCGGTCAATAAAGCTTTTGAATCAATAAAATCAACGGTATTAGCGGATTGGCAATATAAAAACTTACAAAGCGCCAAAGCAAGCTTTGAGGAACGCCTACTGAAAAGTTATACCATAGCGCAAGAATCTGCAGCTAAGGCGGAGTGATTTGATGATCTTTTCTCTGCAGATAGAAATAAAAAGACTATTACGTCTTACGTTGCTGTTACCACTTTTGACTTTCTTTTGCAGTCAAGTACTCGCCGATGACATGAGGCCTGCCTCACTGACAATTACCGCAACTAGTGACGCAGATTTTGACGTGGTTTGGAAAGTACCACTTCGCAATGGTAAAAAAGAAAAAATTAGCTTTGTATTACCTAAGAATAGTCAGCAGTTAGGTTTAACAAGAAAACATGTCGTTAATAATGCTTATATCGAATATAGCCGATTTCATCGAGCGGCCGGGTTATCAGGAATGATGCTCAGCATTGACGGCATTGAAAAATCAAAGGGCGATATACTCGTTCGAATAATAGCAGTGAATAAAGACACCCTAACAACCATACTCAATGTAGATACTCCTGAATACTTGATAAAAAAAGTGGTCTCACTAAGTACCTTTGACACTGCGATTACCTATATAGAAATTGGTATAGAACACATTCTCATTGGTTTAGACCACTTATTATTTGTTGCTTGTTTGGTGTATATCTCAGGTACGCGAAAAAAACTACTCTATACCATTACAGGTTTTACCATAGCTCATTCAATCACACTATTTTTGTCAGCAACAAATGTCATGGTTATCCCAATTGAGCCAGTAGAAGCGGTTATCGCATTAAGTATTATTTTTTTAGCCTGGGAGATAGCCAAAAACAAACAGCACAGTTTAAGCTTACGCTATCCGGTCTTGGTCTCATCGAGTTTTGGCTTACTTCATGGATTTGGTTTTGCGGCAGTACTGAGTGATATAGGGCTACCCGAAACGGAAAAATCATTAGCATTATTGAGTTTTAATATCGGCGTAGAATTAGGTCAGTTAATTTTTGTTTTGGCACTATTTTTATTGGTTAAGTTCGCATCAGTACTTTATAAATGGCTACAACATAAGCCATTAACCTTACCCATGCTGCGTTTACCAATTAGTTACCTTTGCGGTATCACAGCAACCTTTTGGCTAATTGAACGATTAGCGGCTTTTTAACAATCTGCTTTACCAGCTAAGTAAACAAGTAACGGGTTAGTTAATTTATTTTTTAACGCATTAGCTCAAGAAAATGTAACCAATAAAACCAAGCCAACTAACACCTAATAGTATCCAAGGTAAGTAATTGCTACTTTGAGTTTCGGTCAGCTCAGTGGTGTCTTCTGTGAGCAGCTGTTTTTGCTTTACTTGCTGTTTACGGTCTTTATCTCGTTCACGTGACTTTTTACTTTGCTGTTTTTTATATTCTGAAATACCTTTTTCTATCCCTTGGGCAATGAGCTTAGTTTGCTCTTTTGTTTGCCCTTTTTTTTGTGTGCCTTTGGCAACTTTGAGCGCTTGCTCTTGAGTTTCTTGTGATACTTTATTATTCATAGATAAAATCTCTTATAACGTAACTAAACTGGTTAAAAGCTGCCGCTGAAGTTAATGCCGTAATGCCCACTTTTAGCTGTAGGTGAAATAGTAATACCTGAGTAGGGTTCAGTGAAATATAGGCCTGAAATGATACCTATAGCAGCCCCCGCTAGAACATCTTCTAGATAGTGTTTATCGCTTTCAACTCGACTATAACCCACAAAAGTCGCACCGATATAAGCAGGAATACCCCACTTCCAGCCATAACGTTGTTGAATAAAGGTTGCTGCAGCAAAACTATCAGCCGTATGACCTGACGGAAAAGAGTCATCGCCAGAGTCGTCTGGTCTGTCTTTATCAACGCCATACTTTAATCCTTCCACCGCCACACGAGAGACAACGCCTGTTTTTATAAGCTGCCAGCTGCCTTCATAATCATCTTCTATCACTAACGTTGCGCCTAGGGCCGTTGCAGGTAAAAGCAAGTGGATGATGTCTCCTGATTTTTCTAAAGAAGACTTTGCAAGTACGGGAACTGCAACCAGTAATAAAAATATAAATGAAAGTGTTTTCACCAAGCTAACTCATAAAATAACAAATCGTGGCCGTCTTTATACCTAGCAAAATCAATAATTGCAAAGATGATTTGACTGGGGATGACGAGTCAGGAGTGTAATTCACAAAAGACCATGCATAACTATTGTTTGTTTTCCCCCTCAACGAATAGAGATATGTAACGGTAGAGTAACAATGACCTCGTCGAGTAAACCCTACCGTTAAACGTATCTAGGTTGACATTTTATTAACATACGCGAAAATGTCAGGGTTCAAAGTGGTACCGTTAACTATAAGCGAATAATTAATATTTAAAAAAGTAATGAAGCAATCCCGACATCTTAGTTGATACATCAACACTTAGATGCTTTTTTAATGTCGCTATAAACCGTATTACTAATTAATTTAAAAAGAGAGTTATTCTATGAAAAAAACTTTGATAGCCATTGCCTTAGCAACTACCGTTATTGGCGGTTGTGGCATGTTTGACGCGAGTAAAGACAACAATAATAAAAGTACTATGGCCAGTAAAGCCGAACTAGGAAGCTTCGGTGTTGATTTAAGCGCCCGTAATGAAGTAGTAAAACCTGGTGATGACTTCTTTATGTATGCTAGTGGTACTTGGTATGACCATTATATAATGCCTGCCGATAAAACACGTTTTGGTGCTTTTACGGGTTTAGCTGAGCGAAGCGAAACACAAGTAAAAGAAATTATTGACGACATTACTAGCCGTACTGATTTAAACGCTGATGAACAATTAGTGGCTGATTTTTATCAAGCCTATATGGACACTGAAACCGTTAATAAATTAGGCATCAGCCCGATCCAATCGACTTTAGACCAAATTAGCGCAGTAAAAAATACTGAAGACTTAACCAAAATATTTGGTGAAGCATGGTTAACAGGTGCTAAGTCTCCTATTGGCGGTTATATGTGGTTTAACCGTTTAAACCCAAATCAATATGAAATGTCTGTTGGTGCTGGTGGTTTAGGTCTTCCTGATCGTTCTTACTACTTAGAAGAAAGTGAACGATTTGAGAAAACGCGTAATGCCTATGTAGAACATATCGTTACTATGTTGAGTTTTGCTGGCATTGAAAACGGTCAAGTACGTGCTGAACAGATTTTAGCGCTAGAAACTAAAATTGCTCAAGGTCATTGGCCACGTGAGAAAAAACGTAATCGCGACCTAACCTTAAACCAAGTACAACGTACCGATTTAGCTAAACAATACCCAGATTTTGACTGGGATACTTACTTCGCTCAATCTGGCTACAAAGTGCCACAGCTTAATATTTCTCAGCCTGAACCAGTTAAAGCAATGATCGCTTTGGTTAATTCAGAGCCATTATCGATTTGGCAAGACTATTTAACCTTCCATACTATTAGTGGTAATGCCGATTTATTATCTGAAGATATTTATGCGGCTAACTTTGCTTTTTATGGCAAGGAGTTAAGTGGTCAGCAAGAGCCTCGTCCACGTTGGAAGCGCGCTATCGGCGAAATGTCTGATACTGAATCTTTAGGTTTTGCTATTGGTAAAGTGTATGTCGCCCGTTTCTTCCCTGAAAGTTCAAAACTACAAATGGCTCAACTCGTTGAAAACTTACGTACTGCACTAGGCCAACGTATCGACGGACTTGATTGGATGGGTGAAGAAACCAAAGTTAACGCTCATGCTAAGCTTGCCGCATTTAATCCTAAAATTGGTTACCCTGATGTATGGCAGGAGTTTGATGGCGTAACCATTTCTAAAAATGACTTGGTTGGTAACATCAAACATCTTCGTCAATTTTTTAATGCTGATAGCGTTGCAAAAGAGTTAAAGAAAACCGACCGTAATCGCTGGGGTATGACACCACAACGTGTAAACGCTTATTACAACAGTTCATTTAATGAAATTGTATTCCCTGCAGCAATTTTACAACCGCCATTTTTCGATCCAAATGCTGATGCTGCAGTTAATTACGGTGCAATTGGTGCAGTAATTGGTCATGAAATGGGTCACGGTTTTGATGATCAAGGTTCAAAGTCAGATGCTAATGGTATTCAACGTAACTGGTGGACTGATGAAGATCGTGATGCTTTTGATGCTAAAGCAGACCAACTCGTTGCACAATACAATCAGTATGAGCCTATTCCTGATAACTTTGTTAACGGCCGCAATAGCTTAGGCGAAAATATTGGTGATGTTGGCGGTTTATCTATGGCTTACCATGCTTACCGATTAAGCTTAAATGGCAAAGAAGCACCAGTTATTAACGGTGTTACCGGTGATCAACGTTTTTTCTTAGCTTGGGCACAAGTATGGAAAGAAAAACGCACTGAAAAAAGTATGTTAAACCAGCTTCGTGGTGGTACACATGCGCCAGGTCGTTTTCGTGCTCAAGCACCGCGTAACCATGATGCATGGTACAAAGCGTTTGACGTAAAACCAGGTGATGCTTTGTATTTAGCAGAAGATGAACGCGTTCGCATTTGGTAGTCATAGCTAAGTTGAACTATTCAACTTAGCTATGTTATGAATAGATAGCGAATAAAAAAATGCCAGTCAGTTACCTGACTGGCATTTTTTATTGCTCGCTATGCTCTATAAAACAGCTTTATTAAAAATAATGTTATATTCGAATAATGAATTTTTATTCCTATTTAACCTGAACTCTGGATAAGCAGCACTTGCTCAACATTCCTCTTCATCCAATTCTCAGCGTTAAAACGTCGATAAATAGCCAGCTATTCATAAACGTTTTGCCTTGATAATTGAATAAAATGAAACATTGATAAAGCGTATAACTACTTTAATTTTATTACTTTTCATACGTAACAATCTAAGTTGTTGAGTTTACTTAATCATCAAGCACTCATTATCCAGAGTTCAGGTTATTTAAGAAGAATCAAATGAAAATAAACATTCAAAAACAAGGCGTTTTATTGAGCAATAGCGGGCTATTGTGATTGAAAGCAACGACGTTAGTGGATATCTGTACCAATTCCATCAAATTTATTCCCACCTCAGAGCTATGTCAGAAGAGTTATAACAAACAAAATTTGTATAAGTATATCCATTCTATATTTAACAAATTTGTGCAGATATTGCTTTTCTGACAAGCTCCCATGGGCGAGTTTAAAAGACTTACATGCTGTGTTATTGATTTTGATAAGGGAATAACCATTCTCTTCAATCAATGCCTTGCCTCTAAGCCTTTTAATTATCGCTGAGTGGTAAATAACTTAATGGACTTGGTATCAGACCATTTGAAAGTCACCGTTTTTCCAGATAATTAATATTAGTCAAACTTAAAGCGCGAGACCAATTCATTCAGGTGAATGGCTTTATCTCTGAGCTCACTACAAGCAATCGAGGTTTGCTGAACGATATCGCTATTAGCACGTGAAATATCCGCAACCGCTGTAACATGAGGGTTAATCTCACCCACTACATTCGATTGCTCCCCGGTAGCGGTAGCAATTTGTAAGTTCATATCATTCATTATACTGATGCTTTCAGAAATACTCTCTAGGTGCTTGCCTGAATGACCCGCCTCAGTTTGACTCGTAGTGCTGAGTTCTGTGCTTTGAGAAATAGCGGCAACCACTTCTTCTGTTTTTGCTTGCAGCTTTTCAATAATATTTCTAATTTCTTTAGTAGAGTCATGACTGCGTGATGCAAGCGTCCTAACTTCATCAGCAACGACGGCAAAACCTCGACCTTGCTCTCCTGCGCGTGCCGCTTCAATAGCTGCATTTAGCGCCAATAAGTTAGTTTGCTCTGACACACTTCGTATTACTTCAACCACTGTATCAATAGAACGTGCATCCTCAGCTAATTGAGCGATCATAGTACTGGTAGATACCAGCTGCTCACTCATATCGGAAACGCTGGCGATAGTTTGTACCACTGAATTATTACCTTGCTGCACTGTTTCATCAGCAGCTTGTGCACTTTGTGCCGCATTATTAGCACTGCCAGCAATTTCTTCTGCCGTCATACCCATTTCATGCATTGCTGTGGCAATTTGCTCAACTCGGCTCACTTGCTCATTTATCTCAGACTCCATCGACTTCGCTTGAGAATCTATTTGTTCAATCGCCACGGCAAGTTCATTACCTGTTTTAGAGACTTGTTGTAATAATTCACTTAAATAGCTGACAAATTGATTATAACCTCTCGCCATAGTACCCGCTTCGTCTTGACGTGAATCATCTAAACGACGCGTTAAATCACCGCCACCTTTACCAATTTCAGCCAACATATCAGCAAGCTGGCCAAAAGGCGCAATCAAACGAGAAATAAGCCAAGTACTAACAAATGCAGAAATCACCGCAATAATGATGCCCATCATCACTAAGGCCCATGTTGCTTGGGTTAATCCTCCAAGAACTTCTTCTTTAGGCACTTCGGCAACCACATACCAACCAATACTGTCTAAATAACGACTCGCAATAAGGGTTTTAATACCATTAAGGGTAAATTCAGCTGAACTAAACTGCGCTTTAGACAAGAGGTCCTGGCTGTTACTAACACCAATATCAGCTAAATCTTTACCTATTTGTTGAGTATCAGGGTGAAGCTTTATCTTGCCCTGTTGATCAACTAAAAACACCTTACCTGTTTGTGCAATACGGTACTGACTTATACTGTTAGCCATATTCTCTAGTGATAGACCAACGCCTACAACAGCACTAGGTTTTCCCGAAACTTTCATTAAATAATTAATAAATAAGGTCGGAATATTGGTTTCTTCATCAACATCTAAGCTCAGTTCATATTTTTTTCCACTATTGATAAAACCATAAAACCATTGATCTTTACTTTCTTGTGGCGACAAGGTTTTGAAAAGTCCACTCGGTGTGAAGTATTTTCCGGTATTGGCTGAGACTAAAAAGGCACTGATTGTATTAAATTCACTCTGGATACTTTTCAAATAAGCGATCACGTGTTGATGATTTTTCTCCTGTTCACCAGTGGCAATAAACTGCTGAGAGTACAGGTTACTCGACATAGTTTGCGCAACGGTAATAGGCAACAATAATTGCGCATCAAGATTATTAGCTACCTCACCAAGCGCTGCGGGCAATTCTCGTTCAATGGCAGCCTCCATAATAATGGTGCGGCTTGAGTTAAGGGCAAAAGCACTAACAATCAATATTGATAGCACCACAGCAGTCAAGGTAGTAAGTACAACTTTACGACGAATAGTTAAATTCAGCATAGATAAATATCTTCCTTTGGAGTAGAAGTAGAATAGAAATTGAGGCTACGACAGCACTGAAAAAATCTGACGATCTATATTTTCAGTTTACTTATACCCAAGCTACTTGATCATGAGTGCCTCAAACGTCCTGAAACACACATATTCAAGTAGCTTGGGTATCAATAAAGGGCTAAGCCAATTCAACTATAGACCACATCACATCATAATTTTTTAAATTTCCATAAGCACTAACTGGTGATTTCACATTATGAAATGCAGGGCGAGTTAACAGGATTTTTAATAAAATATTCCTTCCCCCCGAAAAAAAAACAAAAAAAGACCAAGCTGAATTAATACCAAAAGGTATAGCTTGGTCTTTGCTGTCATAACCGTTGGTAATAAAATAACGTTCAGGTATGATTTATTACCTTACTAATTTTCGTTATTCTACTCAGCAGCCTTGGTTTTATATTTTTCAAACCAAGCAAGGGTATGTTCAATTTTAGTAATCATTCTTGACGGTTTACCCGCAATACCATGAGGCGAGCCAGGTACTTTGACTAATACAGTATCAATCTTTCTTAATTTAAGCGCTTGATAAAACTGCTCAGTTTGCGCCATTGGTGTACGTAAATCTTCCTCACCTGTCATCAACATAGTCGGTGTTGTAACGTTACCTACTAATGACATTGGAGAACGCTTCCAATAATGTTCAACGTGTTCCCAAGGCATTCCTGGGAACTGTGTAGGTATTTGCCCTAAACCACTATCCGCTGTTAGTACTTTACTTAACCAGTTAATAACCGGTTTAACCACTACAGCGGCAGAAAAACGATCGGTTAAGCCAATAGCATAAGCCGTTGCAATACCGCCAGCAGAGCCGCCAGCAATAAACAAATTATCTTCATCAATAAAGCCCAAGCCCAACATAGCGTCGACACCTGAGTTATGATCGGCAAAATCTTCTTTCGAACTGTATTTATACTTCAATAACATAGCAAAACGCTCGCCGTAAGAACTGCTACCGCGATGGTTATCATAAAACACCACATAACCTTGCGCTGCAAAACGTTGAAGTTCAGCAGAGAAATGTGGGCCATAAGCTAAGTGTGGACCACCATGGATCTCTAAAATAAGGGGATACTTTTTCTTAGGGTCGAAGTTTGGTGGGGTAACGTACCAACCCTGAATAGGCTCATCATCAAATGATGATTTATAATTAATTTCAGTGACTTTACCTAGGTTTTTATGTGCCAATAAGTCTTCATTTAATTGTGTTAGTTTAACAAGTTTTTTACGGGTGTTAATAACTGCAACATCTGCTGGACGTGAACTACTACCTTGCGTAAAGGCCATATAACCTTCACTTGAGGCGGTAAAACCACCACTGATATAAGGACGACCAATGCTACTTCCTACTAGAGTATCCGTTAAGTCTTTAACTTTACCTTTGGTTGAGATAGTCGCCAATTTACGCTTACCAAAATCATCATAAGTCATCGCTAACAACGAGCTTGATAACCATTGTGGGTCTTGGATAGAACGGTCAAAATCACTCGCAATCTCACTCGTTTTTTTAGACTTCCAATCCATAATATTTAATTTGGCATTACGATAAGGGTTCAATGCGTTAGAAGTCGACAAAAAGGCAAGTTTCTCACCATTTTCAGAAAACACAGGATTAAACTCTTTACCCGGTGTAGAGGTTAACTGCGTTAGCTCACCATCATTTACCATCACTTTAAATAAATCACCTTCAAGTGATTTATATTCCCAATCTGAGATACGATTTGCTGAAAAAACGATAGCATCACTTTTTTTATTCCAAGCAAGCTTTCCTTTATGATGAAAATCCCCTTGAGTGATCTGACGTGGAGTACCACCCTCACTAGGTAAAACAAAAATATGTTTGTAACCTGGTTTAAGCAATCCGCGGCCATCTGCTTGATAATATGCTTGGTCAATAACAACGACAGGTTTTGACCATTTAGCCCCTTTAGGCTTTTTAGGCATTTTGGCAATAACCGTTCTTTTATCGGCAACAAGTTTTGTAAACGCCAGCCATTTTCCATCTGGTGACCAGGTTAAACTGCTCACACCGCCTTGCACTTGGCTAACTAAAGCTGTGCGATTTTGTTTAAGGTAATGCACGTGTATTTGATAACTGCCGGTTAAATTACTGACAAAGGCAATTTTTTCGCCATCAGCTGACCAACGCGGTTGTGAATATTGTTTGTCATCAGAAAAAAGTGGTAACTGCTTTTTACTGTCAACATCAACCAACCATAGGTTTTTGTTTTTATCATCGGTCATAATATTGTTTGAATTTCTGATATAAACAATTTTTTCGCCATCTGGAGATATTTGCGGATCGCTGGCATATTCCAGTGAAAAAATATCTTTAGCTTCAAAGAGGTTACTAGCCCCTGTACTACTAGCAACAGTGGTATTTGCCACCGTTATGAAAGGTGTCGCTAGAACACTAACAGCAAAAGCTAATCGACAAGAAAAGCGAGAAAAAGAACGCATTGGTTTACTCCAATATAAAAGTGAGCGTTAAGGCTGGCTCACCGAATGATAAATAACAATCTATTATTGTATACAAAATATTTTAAATGCACAGGTCATTTACTGGCTTTTGTCTTATATCTTGGTGAGTTAGTCGCAAGTGATAGGTTAAATCTCTTAAAAGAGAATATTAATAGCTAAAATTTCAGTGTGATACACTCTTTATAATTTGCTTATCTATACCCGTTGCCATTCAATATGCTTGTTTCAGTGGAAGAAAAAATCGATTTAGGCAAGGCATTGATTGCAGTGAATGGTTATTCCCTGCAATCAATAACGATGTATAAATCGTTTTTAGCACCATCGTAGAAGCGCTTGAGCAATATCATTTTATTGTTGCGACAAGGAAATAGGGAATAACCCTGATTTAATTGACGCGCCTCAAACTGAAATTGCTCAAACACTCTGAATCGAGCATTCTGAAAGGTAACGGGTATAATATTACGACTGATATTACTCCAAGGAATATTCATGAAAAAATTTATGCTGGCAGTTAGTTTTTCAACGCTGCTAATGGGCTGCTCTGATAATGAAGTAGGTGATGTTTCATTAGGTATGTTTACGCTCAAGGATATTAAACTAAATACCTTAGTTGACCCCATAGTGCCCGGCGTTACTTGTCACATAGCAAGTGTTGAAGCGAATTTGAGCTTATCTGATCCCAGTGATAGTTCAATCGCTTGTCGTCAAACAGGTGAAATCACCTCAACGATGATCGCTCAAATAGATAAAAGTAAATCTGGCGAAGTAGTCTTTAAAAAATCAAAAAGCATCTTTTTTAAAACCATGAAAGTAAGACGTATTTATGACGCCCAAAATCAAACATTGATGTATTTGTCTTACGCGACCAAAGAAACCTCAGGAAGTTTTAAGCATAGTCTTTCTACGGTTCCGTTATGGGGAACTAAAGCCTATACAGCACCACAAATCATCTTAAAAAATGATGGGTAAATCCGCTTTGAAAACCGTAACGAAATAAGAAAGTTTAATTGATAAGTGGCTGGCTGCACATAATCATTAGAATAACTATTCACCGATAATGAAATGATCACTGAACTCCACAGTGATCATTATCGCTTATCACAATCAACATAGAAGCCATTTTTGACTTAAACATGCTAATTAAACTAAGCTGAGCTTTATAGCAATTAGCATCAATACAAATCCTGCTACTTTATCAACTTTTTGTTTTTGTCGATTGAAACGAGGCAATATGCTTGGGTGTGATAACAATAAAGCCACACCGCTGTACCAAATAAAATGTGCCAACACTATGATCAAGCCATAACTTATTTGCATTATTATCGGGGTATCTATCGACACCACTTGCGTAAAAATACTTAAGAAGAAAATAGATGTTTTGGGGTTTAACATATTGCAAGTAAAGCCTAAACGTAATGCCATAAAAGGTGACATTTGAGTCGTTGAACTGCTTTGGTCTTTATTTAAACTCTCACGTGTTGTTAATAACTGCCAAGCAATATAAATAAGATAAGCCGCACCTAAATATTTGATTGCTGAAAATAACCATGGCGAATTTGCTATCACTACTGCTAATCCAGCAATAGAATAGCTGGCGTGAATACAAACAGATAAACACATACCTAAGCTCATATATAAACCTGCAAAACGGCCATTGTAGATGCTCGTACGTGTCACCATCACAAAATCAGCGCCGGGTAACATAGCCATAAAAATAGCAATTGTGCTCACCGCTATAATTTCTGCCATATAAGTATTTATTAACAATTCCATATTTACCTCTTACAATTTTAAGTTTGCTCGCAGCAACTCATTTATTACTATGCAACTATGTTAATATATGAGTTATTTTAAACAATACACTTAATTGACAAAGGACTTGTGCTTCATGGACACAAATAAATTAATCCCTTTATTATCTGATATGGCTATTTTTGTTACTGTGATCGAGCAAGGAAACTTTAGTAAGGCGGCAAAAAAACTTGGGGTCACACCTTCAGCAGTGAGCCGTCAGATTAGTAGGTTAGAAGATGCGTTAGGCATCAAGCTATTGCAGCGTACTACAAGGCAACTGGCGTTAACGGAGTCAGGTAAGTTAACCTTTGATTATTGTAAACAGATGGTTGAGTCTGCGGACCAAGCAGTTAATGCCAGTCGCTCTGCAACATCGACGGTTAGAGGGCTGTTGCGAGTATCAGCGCCAAAATCACTTGCGAACAAGGTGTTACGACCACTATTTGTTGAATTTTTAAAATGCTATCCGGACATTCAGTTACACTTAAAAGTAACCGACCGTATTTTAGATCCTATTCATGACGGTGTTGATTTCTTGATTCATATTAATGATTACCCGATTGAAGCCTTAGTAAATATTAAAATTGGTCGCGTTGAACAGGTTTTATGTGCCAGTCCTGAATTCCTACAAAGCCATACACCACCAACACACCCCGATGATTTAAAATATTTATCATGTATTTGTTTAGGCGAAAACATGGTCGATAACCGTTGGCGCTTTATTAATGAAAATCAACAAACAACCGTACAAGTTGCTGGTTCATATCTACTTAACCACAGTGACATGCGTCGAGATGCGATAGAACAGGGTTTTGGTATAGGGCCATTGCCGGATTATATCGCGCAACAGGGTATTAAAACGGGGAAGCTCATTCCATTATTGGAAGGTTGGCAGTTAACAGGGAGTTACCAAGGTGATATTTGTTTACAGTATGTACAAAGTAAATACCTACCTAATAAAAACCGTGTGTTTATCGATTTTATGAAACAAAAGTTACTTATAATCCAGCCTGATTCGTAAGTGGTGGTTAGGATCTGCTTTATTGTTCTTTGAGTAGATCACCTAACTCTATGGCCGCATGGCGCAATGCTGGTTCAAAGGCTAATAATTCATCTAAACTTTTGCGGATCACGGGGGCATGGGTGAAAAGACAGGCAAACAACTTACCATCTTGATCTTTAATAGGCACCGAACAGGCAACCATGCCATCTATAAATTCTTCGTTATCGGTTCCTAACTCATTAGCTTGGATATTTATAAGCTCTTTTTCTAATGATTCTGACTCAATCAACGTATTACGAGCCAGCTTTTCAAGTGATAACTTACCTATAATACGATGACGACGTTCTTTAGGCAGAGAACTTAAATAAAGCTTTCCGCTGGCAGTACACGCTACAGGCGTATGACTACCGACAGGTAAATTAACTCGTAATGGCCAATTAGTTTGAACACGATCGTAATAGATCATTTCGATGCCATCAGGAATTGCGATACCACAGGTTTCACCAATGGTTTCCGCCAGTTTTTTTAGAATGGCCTGACGCAATGCTTTAAATCGGCTGCTATGGAGCACACCTAAAGCAATACTATGCATCCGATCACCAGGAACCAACAAGCCGCGCATATTAATCTGCACATAATTATCAGCTTCAAGTTGCTGTAGTAAACGATGAATACTGGGTTTAGGAATATCAAGTAAAAATGCTAACTCAGCGGGTGACATAGGTCGCTCGGCACGAGAAATTGCCTCGATGATTTCAAGCACCCTAGTGATAGATGAACCTTTCTCTCTTCGCTGAACTGTCATTTTATATCCTTTGATAAATTTCGCGCTAATTATAGGCGAGACAGATGCACTTACGCAAGCATCAAAGGGGTTCCAAAAACTAAAGAAGTAAAGGCTATTCCATCGATAAAAAGGAATAGCCATTAGCTTGCGATAATTATACTAAGGCAGAGTTAATTACATTTCAATTAACTCAACGTTGGCATTGAGAACTCTGCGCCCTCACGAACACCTGCTGAAGGCCAGCGTTGGGTAATTGTTTTGCGCTTGGTGTAGAAGCGAACCGCATCTGGACCGTAAGCATGTAAATCACCGAAAAACGAACGCTTCCAGCCACCAAAACTATGGTATGCAACAGGCACGGGTAACGGCACATTGATACCAACCATACCTACTTGAATGTTGTCAGAGAAGTATCGAGCCGCTTCGCCATCACGCGTAAAGATACAAGTACCATTACCGTACTCATGGTCATTAATTAAATCCATAGCTTGCTGCATCGTTTGCACGCGTACCACTTGCAGTACCGGACCAAAGATCTCTTCTTTATAGCTCACCATATCGGCCGTGACATTATCGATTAAGGTGCCACCGACAAAGAAGCCATTATTGTAGCCTTCAACCTCAGGATTGCGACCATCAACGACAATAGTTGCGCCCTGCTCTTGGGCATGATTAATATAACCAACCACTTTGTCACGATGCTGGCTGGTAATAACTGGACCAAAATCGTTAGTGCTATCGCTAAATGCACCTACTTTAAGGCTTGCCATTGCGGCTGTCATTTTAGTAATTAAGGCATCACCGGCAACGTCACCTACTGCAACCGCAACAGACAATGCCATGCAACGCTCACCCGATGAACCAAATGCTGCGCCCAACAATTGATTAACCGCATTATCCATATCAGCATCAGGCATCACGATAGCGTGATTCTTTGCACCACCTAATGCTTGGCAACGTTTGCCATTGGCATTAGCCGTGGCATAAATATATTCGGCAATTGGCGTTGAGCCAACAAAACTAACCGCTTTTACTCGCTGGTCAGATAACAACACATCAACCGCAACTTTATCGCCATTAACAACATTCATTACGCCATCTGGTAATCCAGCTTCTTTTAATAACTGAGCAATAAATAACGTTGAACTTGGATCGCGTTCTGACGGTTTTAATATGAAACAGTTACCACAGGCAATCGCCATTGGGAACATCCACAATGGAACCATCGCTGGAAAGTTAAATGGTGTGATACCGGCAACAACACCTAAGGGTTGAAATTCACTCCATGAATCAATGTTTGGTCCAACATTTTTACTGTGCTCACCTTTTAATAACTCTGGCGCGCCACAAGCATATTCAACGTTCTCGATACCTCGTTGTAATTCACCGGCTGCATCATGCGAGATTTTTCCATGCTCTTCGCCTATCATTTCGCATATTTTATCTGAGTTTGCTTCCAACAACTCTTTAAAACGAAACATCACTCGTGCACGTTTGATAGGTGGAGTATTTCGCCATTGTGGAAAGGCAGCTTGTGCAGCAGTTATTGCTTGCTCTACTGTTTCGACAGAAGCCAAGGCAACTTGTCGAGTCACTTCCCCCGTTGCAGGGTTAAACACATCTTGAGTGCGGGCGGCGTCGGTACAAATTTCACCGTTAATTAAATGTCCAATAATATTCATAAAAAATTCCTAAATAATGTCTAAAATGTTAAAAAGTAATGTTGATCGCAGAAGTTAATCCCATAGCCCCTGGTAAATACTGATAATTTCGTTGATAGATGGCTCAATAGGGTTATTACTCGGTGAGCCTGAAGCTAATGCTTGTTCAGCCATTGTTTGACACACCTCAAAAAACTCATCGCGCTTAATACCAAATTCCTGTGGCGTTGGTACTGCTAATTCTTCATTTAGTGAACGAAGCTCGATTAATAATTTCTGATTGGCAACTTCATTGCTATCTTGCTCAGCTGCAATACCCATCGCCCGAGCACAATCCGCATAACGCGCTGGTGCCGCAGGAATAGAAAAAGCGGTAACACTGGGCAATAACATCGCATTTGAGAGACCATGAGGTACATGAAAAAAGGCACCAATAGGTCGACTCATACCATGCACTAATGCCACCGATGCGTTAGAGAATGCAATACCAGCTAAGGTCGAACCCAGCATCATAGCTTCACGAGCATCTTGATCTTCGCCGCTGTGATAGACCTTTCTCAAATTAGGTCCAATCAATTTAATCGCAGCAATTGCCTGACTATCACTATATGGGTTTGCTTTTTTACTCACATACGCTTCAATTGCATGGGTCAAGGCATCGATTCCAGTATCGGCAGTGGTCCTAGGAGGCAAACTAATGGTTAATTTATAATCCACCAATGCTGCAACGGGCATGAAGCCAATGCCGACACACAGCATCTTTTCGTCGTTTTTTTCATCGGTAATGATGGTAAATTTAGTGACTTCAGATCCAGTCCCCGCCGTAGTAGGTACGGCAATGACAGGTAAGCCTTGCTCTATAACCATACGAGGAAAACGGTAATCTTGCATCACACCACCATGTTTGGCCAAGATAGCAATGGCTTTAGCACTATCGATTGGACTTCCACCACCAAGGGCGATAATACAATCGTAATTACCCTCTCGTGCCTTATCAACACCCGCTTGAATAGATTCAACTGTAGGCTCTGGCACGGTATCGTCGAAGATATGGGCGGGAATATGATGTGCGCCTAAACTGACTTGAATTCGACGAGCATAGCCCAATCCCACCATCATCTTGTCAGTAATAATCAATGGTCGGGTACAGCCAATACTAACTAATACGTTGGCTATTTCCTGACTTGCGTTTTCACCCACCTGCATAATACGTGGCAGAATAACTTGAGTAGACATACTCACTCCTATATATTTTTTATCATGTGGGTTAGTGGTTTCTTTTATCTCAATGACTTAACCACTTCCCTTCAATTGAATATTTCTAGCGATGGCGAAAAACAGGTGCTCGCTTGGCTATAAACGCATGCATACCTTCTTTCTGCCCTTCGGTAGCGAAGGCTGCTTGGAATAAACGGCGCTCATGACGCATCCCCTCAGTAAGGCTGGTTTCAAAAGCGACATTTACCGCTTCTTTCGCCATACGTACGGCAGGACTGTTATAGCCTGCAATGGTATGTGCAGCTTCTAAAGCCGTTTGTAACAACTCTTTACCTGGAACAACACGCGCCACCAATCCTGCAGCTTTTGCTTCATGAACATCGATTGTTCTACCTGTTAGAACTAGATCCATCGCCAATGACTTACCAACGGCATTGGCCAAGCGTTGTGAGCCTCCAATACCAGGCAAAATACCAAGCTTAATTTCTGGTTGTCCAAACTGAGCGTCTTCAGAGGCAATGATAAAATCACACATCAACGCTAGCTCACAGCCACCGCCCAAAGCATAACCACTCACGGCGGCAATGATCGGTTTGCTGATTGAACGCAATTCATCCCACGGTGCAAAGATATCGTCGCAATAAAATTCGGCGTAGGTCAGGTTTGCCATTTCCTCAATATCTGCCCCGGCGGCAAATGCTCTAGCACTGCCAGTAATAACAATCGCGCCGATATTATCGTCGGCGTCAAAGGTTTTTAAGGTATCAACAACTTCTCTGGCAAGCTGCCTACTTAAAGCATTTAGGCTTTTAGGTCTATGAAGAGTGATCATACCTACCCGTTCACGGCGTTCGACTAATATAGTTTCCATCGCTGCTACTGTCTGTTTCGCGTCTGCTGCAGATTCGGCATTTTCTGTGGTTTCACTACTTTCCTGTTCAGTGTCGACGGACTTAAGTTTAATACTGTCTTTGGTTTTCATAATTCGACTCTCTCTTCTAGGATATTAAGGATTAAATTTGAGAAATAGCTTCGGAATATGTCTCTAGCTTACTATCATCCGAATTTTCTTGGGGTTGGGGTGTCGGCGCATACGCACCGTTTTTGGCCATCAATTCTGCTAATATTGCCTCGCGATGCTCGTTAAGCGCTGGGGACTTGAGCGGTACCTCGGGATCAATTTCTGCTACTGAGCTCATCTTTATTGGGTTACCGGCTGTTCGTATTGCTCTCTCGTTTTCCCCTTTCACTTTAACGATCATGTTGCGGGCTAGAAGTTGTGGATGAGTAAATAATTTATCAATGGTGTTTATCGGGGAGCAAGGTACTCCAGCTTCATTGAGGGCATCAATCCAATGCTGCATTGGCTCTCTGAGTGTTATTGCCTCGACATCTTTAACCAGTTGTTTACGGTTTTGCACACGTAAATCGTTGGTTATAAATTGCGCTTCTAAGGCCAACTGAGGCGAGCCCAAAGCGTCCATCATTAGCAAAAATAACGTATCATTGCCGGCACAGATCACGAACTTTCCATCCTGTGCGGCAAAGGTTTCAAAGGGTGCAAGCGATGGATGATTGTCACCTGTGCGTGTTGGCACAATCCCCTCCACGTCATATCTTGCTAGTGCAGTTTCCATTAACGCCGCTTGGCAATCTAGCATCCCTATATCCACTCGCGTTCCTTGCGCATCACGTGTTCGACTATAGAGTGCAGACAAGATACCAATCACACCAAAGAGTGCCGCACCTAAGTCACCAAAGCTGGTGCCAACACGAGCGGGTTCTTCATCTGGCCAGCCGGTCAAACTCATCACCCCGCCCATGGCCTGTACCACCATATCGTAGCCTGGCAATTCACTAAATGGACCGCTGTGACCAAAACCTGAAATAGACGTATAAATAATATGGGGATGCGTTTTTTCAAGACGTTCAGGCCCGTAACCAAGGCGTTCCATCACTCCAGGTCGAAAGTTCTCTACCACCACATCACAACTATCCAACAAGCGCTCTAGTAGTTCACGGTCGCGTGGTGATTTAATATCAAGAGAAATACTTTCTTTTCCGCGATTGAAACACATGAAATAAGCTGAATCAACGCCCACGAAAGGCCCAAACGCACGCGTATCATCACCAGTGCCAAATCTTTCAATTTTGATTACCCGTGCGCCAAGATCTGCTAAGACCATTGTGCAATAAGGCCCTGCCAACACTCGAGAGAAATCCAATACGGTAACGCCAGACAAAGGGCCTGGTTTTTCATCTGCTTCACTTACTTGATTCATAATTTTTAATCCAGTGGTTGGCGCTTAAATTAATATACAAAATGATACGTATCGTATCGATATAACCAAACTACATCACAAGTGATAATGAGTCAATACGTATCGATATAAGACCTTAGTCGTGCAAGTGTAGTTATGAAGGAGAGTTGGCTGTAAAAATAATTTAGTCAGCAATTAGTGAATTAATAGTGAGTCAAGATGATCAAACAACACTATCTGATAAAAGAAGTTGCCTAAAATCATTGCAGAATATAATGTAAATAATCATCATATTATCTAAAGGATTAAGTGATGATGGCAAGGTTAACCTATGACGCTAAGTGCCCCACAGCGCTTTAGAATATGAAACCTATGTCAGCTTTACGATCGGAAAGTTTACCTTCATGATAGGGAGTATTTTATTCCTCTATATGCTCCGTTCAGTCCTATCTTGAAATTATAAAATATCGACTATCGTGTCTTTGTGATCATTAGATTGGGTGATTTTTAACGACAAAAGACCGACCAAGTATAAGAAAAAATGGCAGCTTAACTTATCTAGTAATGAATATTGTCAGATATTCCATTAATAGTTTATCAATCATCAGTAAAGTGAATATATTCATTGATAACTTATGAACACTAGAATTAGTTTTAAGTAAATAGTTAAGGAACTATTAGTTCAAGAGCTTTAATGAGTGATTATGATGAAATTACGCTTTGGGTAAGGTCACACTAAATTGAGCGCCTTGTAACTCAGCTGAGTTTTCAATAATAATCTCGCCGTGGTGCCACTCAACAATTCGCTTAACGATGGCAAGGCCCATTCCGTAGCCTTTCACTTTTTTCTCCGTACTTTCTCCGCGAATAAAAGGTTTAAGAATTTTTTCTCTTTGATCTATCGGGATCCCAGGTCCATTGTCAGCAACCGTTATAACAATATTACTGTCTTGCGCTATTATTTTAACCGCTATTTTTCCTTTACAATACTGATGGGCGTTTTGTAATAAGTTACTCATCAAAATCATCAAATAGGAAAGATCACCATCAACGAATACCGCTTGCTTTGGTGCATCAAAAGTTAGTTGAACATCATCCTGACTTTTGTTTTTAATACAAGTCGCCGTCAGTGCTGAAAAATCAACTGCCGCTTTATTTATAGTAATTAAGGTTTGGTCTAAACGCGCATAACTCAATAAGCTCTCTACCAAATCGACCATTTCATCAACGTTATCACTAATGCGCTGTTCAAAACGTTTTCGCAAGACAGGGTCATCTTCTTCTTGAATGGTATCAATGCCAAAGCGGATACGTGCAAGCGGTGTGCGTAAATCATGAGAAACGGCGCTACTAAGCAGTTTTATGTCAGTCACTAAATCATCGATACGCTGCGCCATGCGATTGAACTCTAATTCTAAATCACGAATATACGAAATAGAGCCAACATCAATACGTTGGTTTAAATTACCTTCACCAAATGACTTGGCCGTTTGACGCAAAGTCATTAACCTTCTCATTAGCGGATAAAGCCAAAGCAACATTAATAACAGTACGGCTAGATAAAATAGACTGGTCAGTAAAATGGGTAAAAATGAGTTATTTTGATGAGACTCTACAGGGGGAGTTATTAACACCAAAAGTTCATCGGTAGCAGGCAGATAAAAGTGCATGGCGATACTATCATCGGTTTCAAGTAATAACGGCTGCCCTGCTACTAAGTCGGTGAGTAAAGGTTGCGGTAGGGGGAAATTCGTTAACGGTTTCAAACGTAATGACAATGTCCCTTCACTCGGCCATTGTTGGATAAATTCTTGACGATTATCAATACCAGAGAGTGCGATTGATAAGTGAGTGCCTACTTGCTCTAACGTATCAATGACACTCTGCTGGCCACTCGTTTCTTGATTAGATTGCGCAGTACTTTGATCGAGGTTTTGGTTGAGGTATTGGTTATAAATACCATCAAACATCCAACCTAAACCTATGGTTGCGATAAGCACCACGGCTACTAATGAAAGTGTCAAATTACGCATTAAGTTTACCTAGTAATATTAAAAGGAAAGCCATTAGGTTTTATTATAAATAAATTAGACCGTTACCAAACATCATTAGCAAATAAATAACCTTTTCCCCAAATCGTTTTGATACGAAAAGGCTCTGATGAGTCATCCTTTAGCTTTTTGCGTAATCGTGAAATACGTAAATCAATTGAGCGATCAAAGCCATCATAATCAAAACCACGAAAATGACTGACCAATTCTTTTCTCGACACAACCTGCCCTGCTTTTGTGGCAAGAAACCATAAAACATCAAATTCATTAGAGGAGACTTTGATCGACTCGCCGTCCAGAGTAACGCTTCGGGCTTGCTCACTAATGACCAAACCGCTAAATTTTAATACGCCTTTGGATTCAAGTTGTTCATCCGTTAACTGCTGAACGTTACTTTTATCTGCTGTTCGAGATTTATCTTCTCGACGAAGTAACCCTCGAATACGGGCTAATAATACTCTGGCTCTCACGGGTTTAGTAATATAATCATCGGCCCCCATTTCAAGCCCAAGCACTTCATCAATTTCTTCATCACGTGCGGTGATCATAATAATAGGGTTATCAAAGGTGGCTCGTACTGTTTTACAAACGTCGAGCCCATCCATACCTGGCAACATGCCATCAAGTAAGACAATATCGGGGTTGAGTGATTGAATAAGATCAACTGCATCATCCCCACGATGGCAAGTAGTTACCTTAAATTCACGTCCTATTAAGTAATCAGCAATCCACTCAGCGAGATCAATATCATCTTCTACCAATAAAATATGCGGTCTCGCTTGTGCTGTCATTAACGCATTCCTCTACTCAAAATAATAATTACTCTTGCCGTAGTTTCTATTATTTGAAGCTATGGCAATAGTATGATTAAAAGGTAAAACTAAAAGATACGCCATGACTTTCTTGGCTGACCTTTTTTCTTATGTACCCAAGCCATTTTTACTACCGCAGTAGCAACGGATAAACTTTCATTCTGACGCCTTAACGAAAATTCCAAATTGACCTTACTATCAAATGCTTTTTTCATTTCACCCACAGAACTATTTATCCAACAATTGAGTGCTTTAGATTCTCCTGCGGTATATAAGCAATAATTGCCCGGCGTATCAACTTGCCAACTTAACTCGACCGAAACATAACAAGCCTGACCTTGGCGCATAGCAACACATTGCTCAGGACTTACCTTCATGCTCGCTTGAATATCGGTTGCATTCGCCACTGAACTTATTACCAGTAATAACATTAATAAGCATGACGTTTTTATTTGTAAAAGCAGTCTTTGTAACTGTTTTTTAATTTTATTAAGCTTTTTAGCGTGCATAATGATGCTCCCCTAAAAAACGAAAGTGAGTAGAATACCGCCTCTGACACCGTCTTCAACGGTATCTTGGCGAGTAGAAATACTACGATCTGACAGTGCGTTATAACCAACGTAGCTACCGATAACCCAATCGGTTGTTAGCGGATATTCAATGCCAACTTCTGCCGAATAACTGATACCCGCTTTTGTTGACAAGTCATCTTCAACCCAGGTTTTTACGCCATATGGGGTTACTTCTTTTGAACGGTATTGCAACCCTAAGTTAGTGTACAAATTCCAGTTTCTTACCTGCCAGTCATAGCTGTATGAAATAGAAGCCTCGATACCATCACTGCCTTCACCATTGCGACTAACGGGTGAGTATATCAATTGCAATTGACTGTTTTCATAAAAGCCTGTCATTCTCAGGCCTGCACGTTCATCTTCATTACGCGTTTGAATGCCTTCTAAACCTTCAATACCTCGCGTACTGTATTGATAAAATAAATCAAAAGAATAATCATCGCTATTATAGAAGTTTACTCCCCAAGCTGGCATAGAGTACATACCTTGAATTCGTCTAGTACTTATTCCGGGTGATTCCATAAATAGTCCGAGTAACTGTACTCGGTAACTTATCGCTACATCAAACTCTGATTCAGTATCTTCATTCGCAGAAAAAGCATAATCATCACCAAAGCTGCTTATAGCACTGACATCAACATAAAACCCATCACGACGATTATAGATTAGACGATGAACTTTCTCACACTTATCATCACCTTCATCACAGTTTCTAGACTCATGGTTTTCACATTCGCCGAAACAAACAGAGAAGTCTTCATCCTCTGTTGAGTCAGTTGTTGACTCTTTCTGTGCATTCACGGCTTTAGTTGGATTTTCATTATCGACAATAATCTTTGCTGCCGTAGTCTCGGAAGTTTTATTGTTTTGACCCGCATTAGTTGTTTGTTCATTCTTGTCACTGCTAACCACAACAGTATTTTTATTACTTACTTGCTGTGAAGTGGCTTCAGTAGTTTTCTCTTCAAGATTAGGATTTGCGCTAGCAGTAAAAGAAGTCAAAGTGATACTGGAGGCAATTAGGCTAATGACGGCTATTTTTGTTATATTTTTCATATATTCCCTATGAACGTCTGTTTTTGTTAACCGTAATATTAACTAAGCTTTGCAAAAATAGACGTAACACAAATTAAGCTGATGTATCAATTTGTATCATGTTTTAACGCAATAATAACATTGCTTTACATTATGAGGAATCAAGATAATACCAATAGAATGAATCGAGGTTGCAGAATGACATAAAAATAAAGGATCAAAGAAAATGACGAGGCTAGATGCTTATGCCATTTGAGTTAAATGGTATTGATATAGTGGAAAGTAGCACGGTCTTGTCTAGCAACTAGGAGGAAATCGATTACAGGGAGGATACATTCTAAAAAGAATATTTCAGTCTTCGGGGACTTTTGATCTAACCTACAATAAGGTTAGATCAACATATTAACCCGCTAAAGTAGCGACAATTGATATAACGGCAAGCGCTAATATGAATATTGCTCAAAGGCGGCAATATCTCGTCTTAAACGGCGTTGCTCTTTTATTGCTTCAATTTCACGCCATTTACGTTTTCGATCACTGCCTTTAGCTTTGCCCTTTTTATCAGGTCTTGTTAGTTCATCTTCATCGTCGAAAACATCTGCTTCATGCCAATATTCATTATTCATATTACTCTCCTATCACTAACGTTAAATGGCAATTTAAGGGAGTTAGGTGAAAGTAATATGAAACAAAGATGACATTTTGATGAAAGCGCGACTTAATTAGTGACTGTGACCAATCAAACTAATTCAATCACTTTACTTAGACTTGATTTTTAAGCCTTTCAAAAATGCAGACAATACTTCATCAGAACAATCTTTATAGTGCTTATTATTTACATTTCTGAAAAAAGCGCTTAGCTCATACTTACCTAAACTTAAATCGGCTAATTCAAGCGTAGCAATAACTTCTTCAGCTTTTAAAGACAAGGCTATTTTCACTTTATTAAAGATCATGTTATTGGTTAATTCTTCTTCAACCGGACGCTCTGGTCCATCACTAGGACCTCTTTTAGCTATGATAAGACCATTTAGAAAACTGGCAAATTGCACGTCTTCTAATGGTTGATAAGCAGTATCATCTTTTTCTTTAAAGAAGTTTGTTAGCTGTTCAGCACTAATCTCACACTGACTTAACGCAAAAGTTGTAAGAATAGTTTCATCGGTTAAATCAAAGATATTGCTGATGCGGCGAAGGAGGTCGTTATTAATCATTTAAGAGCCTAAAAGTTGTTTACTTGAGCAGTGAATAAATCATTGCTTGAGAAATATTTCTAAATATTGGCATAGTATAACTGACTATAATACCAATCGTACTAATTTATTGATCACTTAGCGAGAATTAAAAGGCTTAGAAGCAAGGCAGTGATTGCAGAGAATGGTTGCTCCCTTGTCAAAATCAATGACGCTGAATGTAAGCCTTATAAACTCGCCCTTTGGGAGCTCATTAGCAAACTGATAACATCACAAAACAAATGAAATATAGAGTAACTATAGTTAACTCATTTTGCTTGTTTTAAGCTCGCTAATGTAGCTCTAAGTTGCCCAATAAGTTAATACGACTGGTATACATTAGCGTGTTTTGCTTACAAAAATGAAACTTGCCCTTACTACACGTTTAGCTGAGTAGCTAACTTTTTAATATTGATGAAAATTTGTCAAAAGCACAAATTGTAATTATTATTAGTCAGGTAAATGTAACTAATTATAATCATTGCCAATAAAGGAAATTCAATGAACGCAATAGACGCCCCCATGACACAACTTGAAACTCTCACTATGAAGGCCTACGAACTTGGCCTAATTTACGCCCCTCGATTAGTTTTATCGATTCTTACGTTATTGATCGGTTTATGGATAATCAGTGGCATTACTAAGTTAGTAAAAGCTTCAATGGTTCGTTCAAAGGTAGATCCAACCTTAATCCCTTTTATGGGGAGCTTGGTTTCTTGGTTACTTAAATTACTACTATTTATCTCTGTTGCTTCAATGATAGGTGTTGCTACGACTTCATTTATTGCGGTATTAGGTGCGGCTGGCCTAGCCATTGGTTTAGCGCTGCAAGGTAGTTTAGCTAACTTTGCTGGTGGCGTACTTATTATGGTATTTAAACCTTATAAAGTAGGTGATTTGATTGAATCTCAAGGTCATTTAGGTGTTGTTAAAGAAGTACAAATCTTCAATACCATTTTACTTTCGCCACAGTCAAAACGCATTATTATCCCAAATGGTGCAACGTCTAATGGCTCTGTCATTAACTATACGGTTGAAGGTAAAATTCGTGTTGATCTTACTATCGGCGTTTCTTACCTTGCAGATATCGATCAAACTAAAGCCGTATTAATGGATGTTCTACTTAATAATGACAAAGTAATGAAAACACCAGCTCCGTTTGTTGGCGTATCTGAAATGGCTGATAGTTCAGTAAACTTTGCCGTTCGTCCACATTGTTTACCTGAGCATTACTGGGCTGTTTACTTTGAAGTGAATGAAGCTATCAAGAAAACGCTTGATAAGAATGGTATTGCTATTCCGTTCCCTCAACGCGATGTACATTTAATTCAAGCATAATTGCTAGTAATTAATCATTATGTAATCGTTTTTAGTAAACGCTCTGTCGTAAAGTAAAAAACCGTTAATGGCTCGCCATTAACGGTTTTTTTATCTCAGCTCTAATAGATTATTTTTTAGAGGCTGCGTATTTCGTGACATAGTTTAATTTCGAGAGCGGTACCGTCTTTTTCACTGGAAACTCTTCAAATTCTTTTCGTTCAATAATATGGCCCAAGCGACTTTCAATAGCACAAAGCTCTCTGAAGTTATCCTTAGACACTAAAGAAATAGCTTCACCTGATGCTCCCGCTCGACCTGTTCGGCCAATACGGTGAATATAGTCATCTACTTGCGCAGGTAAGTCATAATTAATAACGCGCGAAAGCTCTCCAATATCTAGACCACGTGCCGCAATAGCGGTAGCGACTAAAAATTTTATTTTTCCTGATTTAAAGTCGTTAAGTATTTTTTCACGAATATCTTGCGCTCTACCACTGTGAATACTTTCAGCGACAATACCGCGTTTTTCTAACTGGCTTACTAATTTTGCCGCGCCATGCTTAGTTTCAATGAAAATAAGCGCCTGTTGCCAATTTTTCGTGGTAATTATATGGCTTAATAATGCGGACTTGTTAGCTTTATCAACCGTAACCAACCACTGCTCTATTTTAGATTTAGAGGCTTTATCTGCACCGATAGAAATTTCGACAGGTTTATGAATCGTTCTCTTCGCTAAACCACGAACTTCTTCAGACATAGTGGCAGAAAACAGTAAATTTTGACGGTGCTCAGGTAAACGTTCAATGATTTTATTAATGTCATCGATAAAACCCATATCAAGCATTCTATCGGCTTCATCAAGTACCAACATATCAAGCTCATCAAAATGTAAAACCCTTTGATGTGTCATGTCGAGCAAACGTCCAGGAGTTGCTACTAGAATATCTACTCCCCAAATCAATCGCTGCTTTTGTTCCTGTGCATCAACGCCGCCATACATGGCCATAGAGCTAATATCTAAATATTTAGCATACTGACTAATACTCGCTTCAACTTGGACAGCAAGCTCACGGGTAGGTACAAGAATAAGGGCACGAATACGTTTAGCACGTAGTTTTTTACCTGTTTCTTTGTACTGACTATTAAGCTGCTCTAATAATGGCAAAACAAAACTGGCTGTTTTACCTGTACCAGTTTGCGCTGCGGCAATAATATCTTTGCCCGCTAAAACAACAGGTATTGCTTTTTGTTGAATAGCTGTTGGCTTGGTATAGCCTAGATCAGCAATGGCGTTGAGTATTGGGGTAGATAATTTAAGTGTTGAGAAGGACATAATGTGTCTTAGCCATATTAATAATCACACTGCGATGACAATTTGCCTTAGTTTAATATATTGCGGGCAAAATACAGATGATAGGAACGATAATGCGCGGAGTATAGCAGTTATCTATACCCATTCCACTTGAAGATGCATGATTCAGCTGGAATTAGAAACGCCTTTAGGCAAGGCATTGATTGAAGAGAATAGTTATTCTATTGTCGAAATCAATAACGCAGCATAAAGCGTTTCTAAACCAGCCCCTTGGGGAAGAAGACTGAGCGAGCATCTTCAAGTGGAGCGGGTATGTAGTGCGTAGAGGCAAGAAGCTACTTGCTTGTGATAAAGCATTAAATACCAAAAAATCATTCTAGAGTATACTTAGAACAAGCGCTATCAGCCGTTAAGACAAACGCATAATTATAGCTATGTATTAAAGATAGGTTATAATAATAGGAGTAAATGTCGAGCTCTGCTCAAGATAATTGGATCTATCTACCCTATGAAAAACACAGAAAATACAACCGATACAACAACAGAAAAAGACATAGCATTAGGCAATGTTTATGTGATGACACATTCTTTTTTTTCCGATGTAGTGAAAATAGGCTGTACCACTGAAGATCCACAAGAATATGCTAAATCACTATCAGCAAAGACTATTGGTGAATACAGCGTTGCTTTTTCATTACAGTGCAACAACCCTTGTAAAGTAAAAAAACAAATAAAGAAATACTTAGACGCGCAAGAATACGTTAATGAGTTTTACCAAGTATCACCTGACGTTGCCAAAAAACTATTAAAAAGAGAGACTTTGGTCATTCCAAGCCTTAGTAGCTTTTAGTTAACCTGAACTCTGGATAAGCAGCACTTGCTCAACATTCCTCTTCATCCAATTCTCAGCGTTAAAACGTCGATAAATAGCCAGCTATTCATAAACGTTTTGCCTTGATAATTGAATAAAATGAAACATTGATAAAGCTTATAACTACGTTAATTTTATTACTTTTTATACGTAACAATCTAAATTGTTGATTTTATTTAAACATCAAGCACTCATTATCCAGAGTTCAGGTTAGTTAATAAAAAAGCATTGCTCTGGATGAACAATGCTTTTAAATGATTATCCTACCGAAAGCACTTAACGATATCAGCTCAGAGAAAAATAGATTAACTAATACTTATTTTAACGATTCTATTGCTGCAAGTGACTGAGTAAATTCACTCAATTCTATTTCTAAACACTCATCATCACCTTGCCAGTTAATACCAACAATAACGCCATCTTCATTAAGGTCTTCAACCCAAAACTCAAACCAATCGGCTAGTGAAATTTCACAAGGAACATATTCACTCCACTCTTCAATACAATGCTGTTGTGCTAATTGTGAGCTTGACCAAAGCGGCATGACTTCGCTGTTTTCAAAGCTAGGTGAGTCAAGTACAACCCAATCTTCGCTTGCTTTATCTTGTAGTGCCCAAATAACTTGGGTAGGTTTAGTTTCTGCCAAAAACGTTTTCAATATATTGTTGCTATCGCTCATAAGATCATAACTTCTCTTTAATTAGATGAGCGGATTATATCGGAGTTACCATCAGAGATCATGTTATACCCAAGCTACTTGAAAATACATGTTTCAGAGCTCGGGTAGGGAACGAATACAAGGCATAATTTTTCATTAATGGTTATTCCCTAATGATGAATAATAACGCTGCAGTCATTTTCTACCCGAACTCCCTTCGGGCAAGGCGATAAGCGACCAACTGTGTCCTTATAAAGTGAGGATGGGTGATAACCACACCATACATTTTAAGCCTAGCATTTGGCACGCTTCTCGTCTTGCTGAAATCGAGAATTTCCAAGTGGTTTGGGTATTTTCCCAAACCATTCAAAATGCCTGTTAGGTGCTAACTGGCTGCATGCCTATAGCAGCGCTGAAATAGAGGTACAGCGACGATGAATTATTGCTAACGCCCGTTTAATGGCAACACAGATTTACAGAGCAAACATCACTTAAAAAATTAAAGGCTTTTTATTTTCTCCCTTGACCTATAAACTTGTCGGCTTTTCGATCTGAGATCCGTTTATGCTATTTAGAATTAATTGCCTTATATTGGCGCTATTTTTAACGCCCTATTCCTCAGCAAACAACGTTAGCCAGTTTAAAAAAAGTTTCTCTACCGAAGTTAAAAAACAACTTAAAGCCTATAACATTCCCGGTGGCGCTTATGCCATAGTGCAAAATGATACTATTATTGCCATGGAAACCATTGGTCATACTGATAAAGCTAAATCTCATCAAGTTGATTACAACACTGTATTTCGTTTAGCCTCAGTTTCTAAAACGTTCGCCGCCACAGTAACGACCATGTTGGCGCAAGAAAAACGATTAAACTTATCTGACCCTATAACCAAATACGTACCAAACTTTACCCTAGCCACAGACGGTGCAGCACAAAAGATTCAACTCAAACACTTATTAAGTCACTCTAGTGGTTTGATGCCAAACGCCTACGATAATCTGCTGCATGAAAACTGGACTATGGATAAAATCATTGGACGTTTTGATCGCATCACCCCTATTTGCCAACCTGAAAAGTGCTATGGTTACCAAAATATAGCCTATGGTCTTTTACAACCGGCTATAGAAGCGAGCCAGAGCAAAAGCTATGCAACGCTATTACAAGATCGCGTATTCACACCACTCAATATGACAAATGCTTCTTTAGGTATTGATGTATATAAAGAAAAAGAAAACACCGCTAAACCTCATATTCTAAGAAAACGAGTTAAAACAGGAAAAAAAGATTCTCAAGGTCGAGATATTAGAAAATATGTATGGCGTACTGTAAAAGTAGCACCAGATTATTATAAAGTTGCGCCAGCAGCCGGTGTTAATGCCAGTATAAGTGACTTAGCCAAGTGGTTAATTGCTAATTTAGGGCATAAACCCGAGGTATTATCCCCGTCATTATTAGCCGAATTAACAACCCCAAGAATTAGAACGAAAAAAGACCTACGCCGACGGTTTTGGCGTGGTCACTTAACCGATGCCCATTATGGTTATGGCTGGAGAATTTATCAATTTGAAGGTCACCCCATCATTTACCATTCAGGCTGGGTTGCAGGGTTTCGTGCTGATATAGGTTATTCGCCCGATTTAGATATCGGCTTTGCCATAGTCATAAACGCTGAGTCTAATGCTATCAATAAAATATCCAGTCAGTTTTGGATACAAGCAAGTACCCTATTTGATAAAAAGTTAGCTAAACAAGTTAAAAGCTAATATTCACCATTGGTATGATTGTTTAAGTTTAAAAAAGTGATGTATTACATCACTTTTTTATTTCCACGCTCCCTTAGAATCCAAACAAGTAGAAAACTAGTAAGGAAGACTAACTCGTCTTTTTTATTATATAAGCCAAGGTTGTCTTGTAGTCACTGTAATCCAGTGGTATTTGTTCGATAACGCCATCAACGTCAAGCACTAAGGATGGAAAACCCTGCTGGGTTAATTCTCTTGCCAAAGTTACTTGTTTTGCTAACTCTTTGTTTGTTTCTGACGAGTTAATATCAACAATAAATTGCGCTACATCTAAAGTAGGTGATGTCTGCTCGCTTAACTCTTTCGCCACACTAACTAACACATCCACATCAGATGGATTTAAAGCACGTAAGTAATATGCCTGCTGAATTGCATCTATCATAGCTTTTTGGCAAGACTGTTTGTGTGCTGCAATCGCAGCTCTACAGGCGTTATACGTTGAGCGCCTTGCCGTATTTTCACGCCAAAAATCATAATTAAACTTTGTACCTAATTTTTGCTCTATGGTACGCCAATGATTTTGAATCATCTGCTGTTGATCAATTGGCATTGCGCTGTCTGAATCAGGAGCCAAACCACCTGCAACATATTCCACATCTATCGACTTAGGCAAGTGTTGTTGTAAAAGGTCCCAAACAGGACGATAGCCCCAACACCAGCTGCACATTGGATCGTAAATATAATATAACTTGGTGCTCATATATAGCCTCTCTCTGGTGAAACAAAGTACAAAGAAGTGATTATTTAAATAATATTACACTTAATAAATAAATGTTGGACAGTTTAGCCATAGGTATAAAGTATCTAGCTCTTTATATTAGCTCAATAGCTAATGCCTCATTAATCACTAATGGTAGCTTTGAAACATTAGTCTTTACTGATAACTCAACTGTTCAAGGTAAAGTTACTTAGCTAAAGAAGCTAATTCTAACGTAACGTGATCTATACCCTGCCTAGCAATTTTCTTATTCAATTCAGCCTGTTTAGTACTTAATAAAGAGATGCCCTCTACCGTGATATCAAACGCCTTCCATTCTCCTGTTTTTTTGTTTTTTCTCATTTGAAAAACAATATCAATGGTTGGTGCGCCTTGATCAATAATTTGTGTTTTAACACCAATTATTCTTTTACCTTTAGTTGGTTTTTCAGGTTCAAAAATAACTTGTTGGTTTTTATACTTAGATAAAGCAACAGAGTAAGTTCTTACCAAGTAATGACGCATCGCTTTTACAAATTCAGCACGTTGTTCTTTCGATACCTTTTTCAAATGTTTACCTAAAATACGATATGAAGCATAACGGTAATCTATCGATGGCATTAATTCTTCTTCTACAATATCGCGCATTAAATGAGGAAACTTTTCAATCGCTTGCTGATTAGCTGAAATACGCGAAAACAAGTTGGTGCCCGCTGTTTTTAATACCACATAAGGTGAGACATTATTTACAGGAGAAACAGAAGCAGTTACTGAACTTGCCGATGCGGTTGCACCAGATGAAGCTGCTAATGCTTCAGAAGTAGTAGAGAGTAATACAAAAGCCATGATGCTTGTTGTTATGAGTGTTCGCATGAGAAGGTGATCCTTAAATATAATATAAGTACTGGAAAATCGGCCATTACATACCGACCAAGCGGTTTGTAACTAATAGCGAGATAATATCACCGACCGCTCGGTATGTTAAAGATATTTTAAAGAATAAAAAAGTTTACAAAAGTGTAAATAGGAATAAGCAAGTGAGATGGACATGACTAAGTATTATTAAGTTCAGGTGATTTTTTAAGGGAGAAAATACCTAGGTGAGATGATTTACTTTTTTAACGCCCTAATATAGATACATAATTCAGCGATAACTTGTTGAAACAATTCTTTATTGCGTGAGCTCTTGCTTAAGCTGGTAGCGCCATTTAAGGTAGCAACGATAAAGTACCCCACTTGGCTAAACGCTAGATTATCACGTAAATCACCACTAATTCGCTTAAGAGCATCGACAATCAATTGATTCAATTGTTCCTGCATACATAAGATACGTAAACGAAAGCCTTCATCAACATTTGCCATTTCTTCACAAAGATTATTGAGCGGACAGCCACAAACAACTTCACTGCAAGACATTTCCTCAGTCATTGAAGTTAAAAAATCGCACAAGCCTTCAATAGGATCATCAACAGTCAGAGGTGTCTGCCATACGTTTAAAAACATCGGAGTGTAAACTTCTTCAAATACGGCGTAACCCAGCTCTATTTTACTAGTGAAGTGATAGTACAGCGCACCTTTTGATATTTCACAGCGATTGAGAATAACTGATAAGCTGGTCGCTTTAAAACCATGCTGATGAATTTCATCGGCGGCCACGGTTAAAATATTCTGGCGGGTTTGCTCTGCATCACTCATGGCTACTACTCAATTATTTTACTAAACGGTTTAATCACCTAAATAATAACCAACCGATCGGTATGTTGCAAGCATTGCTTAAAAACACTCCCCCATGATTATTAAGTAGTTCAATCGATGACTAGGTCTATCATCATGAAGTTAGGGTGATTTTCGTGACTTAAATACGCTGAACGTCACGTTTTCATTTAATGTAGAATTGTTATGCTCATTAATTTTACCAATGACATTTTATTGATTCGTCCTATGAACTCTTTTTGAATAATCCATCAAACTAAGTAAAGTTCATTTACTAAATGATCACTTATGCCACATTCGAGACATTAGCTTTTAAAGACAATCAATACTTCGGATTAGGTTTTGTATCGATAACGCTTGGCTAAGCGGCTAAGTACAATTTGCTAAAATGCGCGCAGCGCGAGCAAACAGTACGTGTCCGTTTAAGCAACTTGTTAGCTGCTTACTCTCCACTTTCAAAGTGGGCAAAAACTTCCGCACCTGTCATATTTTTCGTTTCATTCTTAAACTCGTAATATTCTGGCTTTTCGTCAATGAATATTTGATGAGATAACTTGTAGTTATCCCCCGACATCAATAATCCAACAGGAAGGTGATACTGATTACTTGGAACTAAAAAGTAAAATAAGTGTGTACCACATTTACCGCAGAAGCCTCTTTCCGCCCACTCTGATGACTGATACCTAACAACATTTGACTCACCTGATATTTCAACTGAATCAGCGCAATCAATGGCTAACATTGGGCCGCCAGACCAATTTCTACACATACTACAATGACAGGCCGCCAATTCGTTACTAGCATACTCTACTTCCAACTTAACAGAGCCACATAGACACTTTCCTTTACCTTTCATAGATCCTCCAACTTTGTAATGAGTGTGAAACTTAATATCAGCTAACGCCTGCTTAAGCGGAAAATATAGCGGCCTAAAATGTTGAACGAAAACAGCCAGCTGTATTTTTTCCGTTTGAAGCCCTTGTTATCTGTTGTTTCTGCTGCGGTGATATATAACACCCATTATTGCAGCAGAAATACCAACTATTATTGCGACAGTTGCTAACTGCACACCTGCTTGTTGGCCCGTTAAAGTTCCTGAGTTTAAATTTTGCAATATCGGTAATGTACCGAAATAAACACCTACAGCTAGACCAGCAATACCGCAAAAAAGGCCTGTACTTTTACTTTGTTTCATATGAACTCCATCTCATTAGGTAAATTAAAAACATAACACCCTATTAAAGGGCAAAAAATTGTTGGTTAAAATGTTGAGGAACGAAAACAACCAACTGTTTTTTATCCTTATTTATTAGCTTGTTAGCTATACTTTTACACAAGTACCTGCTTCTTCAAGCTCTTTGTCTTTGGTTATAAATCTCGACTGCGACAATTCAATAATTTCAGATATGAAAACTTCACCCTCATATGAAATAGCTTCAAGTATCTCCACGGAGTTTTTTAGCTCAGGAATTGAGGCATCAAGAATAATCGTTTTCACTGCTTTCTCAGTAATAGTATTCCCGTTTATTTTCCAAGGACCAGAGTGAGAAACCTTAAGCCAAACATCATCTTCCATACCTTTCAATCTATAAACATGTATGTCTGTTGATGTACCATCTACTCTGTATTCAACCGTATGAGAGACATCGAAAATGTCTTCGTCGCCTTCTCCCACTGTAAATGAATCACATTTCCAGTTTCCCACAGCCAAAGATTCATCTGGCGAGGCAAAGCTAGAAAAAGAAAATATAACTAATAATATTGGAATGATTCTCATAACTATCCTTGTATAGCTAACGCCCACTTAAGCGGACAAAATAGTTGGTTAAAATGTGAAACGAAGCGGAACCTAACCAACTGTTTTTGTTTCGTTTTAAGTTCTTGTTAGGTGCATTTATATACCAAGCCTTTCAATAAGATTTTGAATTGATCGCTCAGGTGATTCACCAGCAGTATCAATTGAGATTACTTCAGAACCCCAAGGGTGATATTCTCTTGCTTTTACACTTTTCCACGATGGTAAAGCCAAACTTTTTACAGGAGAATCACGACTCTCCACTCTAATTTTATGCTCAATTTCATTAGAGCAACTAATTTCTATATTAACGTATTTTGCACCAGAATTAATAGCCGTTTGCTCCCATTCAACTCTAGATTCAGGGACAGAGTTACACGAGTCGCCAACCACATTTAGCCCTTGTATTAAATTATCTGAAGCCAACCTATAAGCTATTTTATAACCTTCAGCATAAACTTTTAAACCACAGATATCCTTTAGGGATTGCTCAATTGTATCAACTCGTAAATACGACGCTCCAAGGTGTTTACTTAAAAGTGCCGCTAAAGTACTTTTTCCAGTCCCCGGCAATCCTGAAAATATATAAAGTGTTGCCATACTAGATTTGCACCTAACGCCCTAATAATGATTTACAGTAGCGCAGCATAATTCATCTAATACAATCACTTACACAAACAATGATGGGTAATTATTTTTGCGTGTAGCACATGTGTAGCATTTTACTTTGCAAATTTATTTCGTGAATAATATCACTACAATATAGCTAAATACCACTAAGCGGTCATTGCTCGTTGAGATATGCAGCTAATTCGGATTAGATTTTCTATTGATAATGCCACATTAACAGGCAAAAAATTGTTGGCTAAAATAGCGCCGAAGAAGCAAAAAGCCAACTATTTGTTGTCCTTGTTTAATTTTTTTAGGGTTCAATCGACTCTGGCAAAGGAGTGAAAACAGTTGATCCTTTAAACCATCGTTTCTCAGCATTTTTATCTGTAATAGCTACAAGTAAAGCTTGACCTAATTCGTGTGGAACAGCTGATAGTTTTTTATTTGAATAAGCGGCCATAACAGCATGCATTTTAGCTGCACTCTTCATTGCAATTCCTTTATGCTCGGGCACTACAGCAAATGGATCTTTACATACTTCGGCGTCAAGAGAATTAAACTTTCGACACATAGCTGGTCGGAAATCATAAATAGTACACTTTCCATCATTCAACATGGGGCATGTAATTTGGTGTTCTATTTGTGAAAGTCCTTTAGCTTTTTCTGAGTAGTCCTCTAGGTTTTCTACTAACTCAGTGAGTTGTTCATTAGACAAATAAGCTTTTAATTTTTTAGCTATATAAAATATTTCAGGAGCAAGCGCTTCAACTCTAAGTGTGCAGCAATAACTACAGCCATTTTCGCAACCAAACCGAACACCAAGCTTTTTAGTTTCGTTGACAGTACTATCTATTTTAGAATGAAGATCAGAAACAAGGTTAATAGCATAAATGCTATTATTATTACTTCGTAGCTTATTTTTATATTCTTTTTGCGTAGTAACAACCAACTGTTGTATTTCCGCCTGTTCTCGTGGATTTAACACCAAACTCTCCTTGAACTCTAACGCCTCATTAAGAAGCTAAAAATAGTTGTTTAAAATAAGCAACGAATGACCAAAAAACAACTGTTTTTTGTCCTTTTGAATGGCTTATAGTTATGTGTGAGAGAGTAAATCTCCGTAACCCCATATAACAGTACCAGTGAGTGCGATAAAGAACCCAGCATGATTTATAAATTTATGCTTAAACTTATAAGTGTCGCCCATTGCACCTGCATCCTCTGACAATACCATTTGAACATGTTTGGATTCGCATATAACTCCAAGTACAACTATTAGTGCACCAGAGCGTTGAAACCAAGAATCAGGAGCTTCAAAACCTACTGAATCCAGATAGACTGAAATGAGTGCAACAATAATGGCGAGAATTATAAAAGTAATTTCACGATAGGCACTAGGATTAAAATTCAACGATGACATTGTTCGAGTACACCTTACACATAACGCTCTGTTAATGACTTTTGGAAACAAGGGGAAACCTTGAAATACAATAGGATAAACACAAAAACAAACAAATCTAAACGTACATCCGTAGCGCTTGAGGCTGAAGTGTTACGCAAGTTTATAATCCTAGCTAATAGAGCGGAGTTTAAACTAAAAATATATATTTAAGTCTATCTAGTAAGTAGGGTATGAAGTTACCCTACTTGTATTTAAGCCATATTTCTAAGTGTTTCTTTTACATAATTTAAATCTGAATTTTCAATGTTATTTTTAATCACACTAATTAATTGAGCTACATTCATATCAGTGTTTTTTTTGTATAAGCAATTTTCAGTATCTCCAATTTCGCATAAAGGGCATTGAGTGATACTCTGTCCGCATGCTTGATGTAATTCCTTCAAGAAGTGAAGTAATGATTTTAAGAAAAAATGAAGGTGCCATTTACCTTTACAAAAATCTTTCATCTGAAGAATACTACCGTTAGTAATATTGTGCCTTTGAGCAAAAGTATCAAGATCACTATACTTGGCTTCCAAGAGCTCTTTTTGGCTATCGTCATATATAAAACGTTCATAACCGTCAGAAAAGCCTAATAATGAATCATAATCTTCTTCTACTGCATTCCTCAAAGCTTCAAGTGTTATATAATAAAACTCTGTTACTCTTGTATTAATTAAATCTATCACTTTAGTTGTGAGATCTAAATTTAGTTGCTCCCTTGATACAGAGGTTAATGTTTTTATAGTTTCGATTATAGACTTTTCCGTCACAAAGCTATTTTCAAATGAATATGAATTTAGATATAAGATACCTGGTCTTTCATTCTTTTCATTCCTAAAGGCTTTAGCATCACTATCAACAACTCCTTTGAAATATTTATATACTAAATGGCTATTAGAATATTTTTCATTTATAAAAGTAACCTTATTCTCAATTTCAGCACAACCAGAGGTACATTCTTTAAAATATTCTATAGGTTTGACATTGAATTTATTGTCATTAGAATTAATGAGATCTATGTAAACACTTAAATCATCTTTACCTTCTACCACTACCAATGGCCTTTTAGTCATTACTGCTGTTTTAACTGCGTTATGAAACTCCACTTTCATCTGTTCTCTAGACATAATCATACTCATCAGAACCTTTATCTTTTGGAGCTTCTTCTATTTCCAAAGGTTCCTCATCTTTTATAATCTCCAACTCAGCTAAGTTATCAATTGATTCTGCAAGAATTGGACTATGCGATGCGGCAATAATCTGACATGAAGGCATCAACTCTTCTAATGTAGGTATTAGTGCTTCTTGCCAAGTAGCATTAAGAGATATTTCCGGTTCATCAATAATAATGAAATTTCTATGGCGTCCTTGATCTAAAAGAAGCGTGAATAAAGTCAGGATATGTCTTTCACCACTTGATAACTTATTTATATCATGACTATTTTTGCCGATTTTGACTTTTATCGCATTATTATTGATTATTAATTTCTTATCATCACCAGTAAAAAAATCAAACCTATCAATAACAGTATTGATTGCTGATAGTTCTTCTTCGCTATCTTTTAATTGTTCCGACATTTCTAATAGTAATCGGCTTAAAAGGGAATTATCTCTTAACTCATTTACATCATCTTCATTATTTATTTTTCGAAGCTCTTTAACAATTCTATCTTTAAAGCTATTTTCAGTTTTGTCATCTAAAGCTTCTATTAGAAGTTCTTTATTTCTATTTATAATTTCATTAAAGTTTACGGGTAACAATTTTGGGGCTTTGGGTCCCATTTCATTTTGTTCAGTAATAGCGCTAGCTAAAGTGTCAAACAAGGCACTCTGAATTTTTCTTGCCGCGCTCCTTCTTGCATTTCTATATCTACCAAGGAGAGTACTTTCAATATTATCCATATTGACTTCCTTTAAAAACACATGATTTTCATCGTAATCTATAACATTAGTACCTCGGATTGAACTACTATTTCTTTTCTTTAAAAACATCAATAAATCGTCTGCAAAGTCATGGACTTGGTTGAAATTTTTAAAGTTTGAACGAAATTCATGCGTTCTAGATAAATAATTTACGAGTATTTTTGTATTGAGGTTTAAACGGCTAGATTGAGTTCCACGATCAACACCTAATGAAAGTGACTTACTCATCGCTAATTCACTTTTTGAGAATGAATCCCAATCAAAGATATTTACAACGTTTTTATTAAAATACGCCTCTTTAAGCAAATACCCTTTTCTGTTTAAATTAATATCTTGTTCTGAATGTTCCTCACGAAATAAGTCTTCTTGGTTTTCTTTAATTTTAGATATCTTTACAGTTTTATCTATCCATTGTTCTTCTTGCCTATCAAATTTAGTTGAAGTTGAAGTTTTATAATCAATGATAATTGATTCAACTTCTTCCTCTAAAAGAACGTTGTCGTCTTGTTTAAAGACTGCATTTAATATTTTTAAAAATGTTGTTTTTCCACAACCATTATCACCATAGATAACGGAAGATTGCTTTTCAGAAAAACATATCTGTACTGATTTTGAAGGTGATTTAAACCCGTTAATTACGATTTTCTTTAAAAAAATCAATTTAGATTCCTTTCTTATTAAAGATAAAAAAATTTGAGAATATGACTTTACCCTGTTCATTCTAAAAAATATAGTTTCTCCTAAAAATCAATAGATTAATGTTTTGTTAATTTTAATAAATAGTACAGTTATTTACAGAACTCCAAGTAAAAGCATCTTTGCCATTCTGGCAGTCGACTAACTAAAGCCTAAAAAATTAATAGTGGAGTATTTTGAGTTGAGCTAAAGCTTAATTTCTAGCTAAAGGCTCTTTTGAGGTGTGCTTGAGTTGTTCAGGTTTGCAGATTTTCGACTAAATGAGCCTTTAGCCCAATTTTAGGCAGCGTTTGGCTTTAGCCTAATAAGTTTATGCCTTTTCTATTTTCCATTGATAATGTCTGGTTATAACCGCTTTACCCGCGAACCATAACCCTTTCACTTTGAGTATCAGCTCACCATCATAATAGCTTTGCAAGCATTCGCCTGTTTGCTCATTAACATTCAACTCATGATATAGCTGAATAGGTCTATCTTTGTTTTTGATGTGTAGTCCGCCCATAGCAAGCGTATAACCTTGCCAATCATTGTCATCAGCAGCAAAGCGAGCTTGCTCTAGTAATTCATCTTTTTTATCCATGAATTTAGTACGTAATCGTCTTAGTTCACGCCACACAGATACGCTTGCACCACCAATTTGTTGAAACTGACGAATACACCAACACGAAGCCCAAGCATCAATGCGTTGCGCTACGTGTATTGAGTCATTACCGAATTTATCTTCACCTAATCCAGCACCATCAATATTTTTAACGATGTATTTTAAGATATACCCTGTCGCAGAGCCTTTAGCTGGGTCAATTTTCTTAAAGTCACAACGGTTTTCTGCTGCGCCTTTTTCATCACCGTCAATCTCTAGTGCGTAATGACGAATAATGTCTTGTAGCGCTTGAAGCTTTTCACCTTCAATGAAAAATAACATATGCCAATGCGGTGTACCGTCATGTTGTGGTTCAACAACACGAAAGCCATAAGGGGTTATATCTTGTCGCTTAAATTCAGCGCGTGCTTTTTGCCATTGATGATTTAAATACTCATTTGCCTCATCTGGCATAAGTCCTTGCCACTTTGGGTTGGCTGCGCCTGATTTTGAAAAGGCGCGATGATATTTGGAAGGACACGTTACGGTAATAAATAAGGCTTCATGCCCTAAGTCTTTCGCTAAGTTTTCAAAGCCTCTCGCACGACATATAAGCTCGTCTTTTCGTATCTTGGGATTTGATACGTTAAGGTCTGAAATTTCTTTTAATGAGTAGCGTTGACCGCTTTCGTTGATAATGAAACTTGAGCTTAATAATTCCTCGTTTCGTAACCGTTGGGCAATACGGTTTTTAGTGGTTAGGTTACTGGCGTAAATCTGTCTTTTACTGTTAACGAAGTTTAAATGTATTGCAGCTTTTTCGTTTGCTTGTCTAATTATTTTTCGCATTTTTGGTAACCACCAGCGATTATCACTTAATCGTTTGATGCAACCTTCTAATGATTGCTTCTTATTTATTTCTGGTGGTGTGATGTTAAACATCATTACGTAACGAGATAAATACTCGTATACGGTTTTTCGCTCTGCTATAGCGAATTCGCTATCCTGTTCGCTCTTTGCATAGCGAACAGGGGCGAAAGTTTCGTTAACGGGTTCGCTATCGTTCGCTTTGTCGTTAACGGGATTTTCGCTTAGCACTAGCGAACTGTTTCGCATATTTTCGCTATGCGTTTGCTCTGCATTCCCGTTAACGGACTGACCAACGTTATGATTTTCGTTAACGGCTTTACCATGATGTACATGAAGGAAAGAAACTGTTTTGGGGTCTATTACGATTTGTCGGCAATAGTTCGCACACTCTTTTGCTTTAACATTAATATCATCGTCAAAACAAAAGAACATATGCGTCAATTTTTTTGGCAAGAGGTTATACAATTTTTTGGACGTATCTAAGATATGCCTGTTACGGTCATAGTCAGTTGGCTTGTTAAAAGCCTCGGTTAAAATCGTGCCTTTAATGACGTTAGAAAATGGCGCTAATTTATTGGTGATAAAGACAGCATCAAGTTTATCTACACGCGATAAAAAAGGCGCTAAAACATTATCTTTATCATTAATCGCTTTAACGATTAACTTTTCCTTAAAAATATCCATGTGCTTATTTAGAAATAGCTAACATAGACACATAAACCTGACCTGCTTGAGTCAAAAAATAGTGTTCATGTTTTACACCATAAGGATAAATAATCTCGCTCTGGACAAGGTTTTCGTTAACGAGTTTGTTCAGGGTACGCATATCAAATTTGTAAGGTACACCGTCTTTATTAACGTAACTTTTAAGGCCATTTACCTGTCTGTAGGAATAACCAACTTGACGACAAATTTCAAAGTATGTTGCGCTATAAGATAGCCAGATTAAAAGTCGCATTTGCTCTTTAGTTAACTTAGGCATGTTCACCTCCTAAAGAGATTTGACCTAAATGCTCTAAGCGGCAAAAGCTATTTAACCAATTGTCTAAATCATCTTTTAAGTAGCGAACGGCACGCCCAATTTTGATAAAAGGTGGCGCAGGTGTTCTATTTTCGCGATTTCCTTCCATACGTGATTGGCGCAGGAAAGAACGACTCATACCGATATATTCGGCTGTTTCTATTTCAGATAAAACTCTGGGTTGGATATTGTGGGACATTGTTGTCTACCTCGATTGATTAATGTGCTTCGAGGTAGAAATTTATTCGTCATTTTTGTCATATGACGTTAGCCATGACTAAAATTATTTATTTTTTTGAAACCTGCTTACTAAATTTTTAAAAGTACCTTTTGTCATTGTTCGGTCATTATCGTTCTCTTGCCCCCAAATTATTTTATCGGTCGACATTTCACGTAATAAAAAATAGGGGTCGATTAAGTCATTCTCTTCACTGTGCTGTTGAAGAATATGATTCCAAAGTGCAGAAGCTCCTTTTCTGGGGTGAGCTTTAATAAGTCCTTTCAGGTAAAGATGAAATACATTTTCTCTTTCACCAGAATCTTCTTCCTTCTTAGGCATTTCATCTGTTGGAAATAAATGACTCTTAGCCCAGTCAATATCTTTAGGCGTTACGACCATATCGTTAAGTTCAAAGGATAACGTTGTTGTCAGTAAGTCACTTTCGGTATGCATCATTTCACGGTTTTTTTCGTCAATAACACGACCGTTAATAGAATGGTTTGGAATAGCATTAACATCCAGAGACTTGAGAACATAACGGCTATCAAAGCAGTTATCTATGAGGATTCCAGAGGGCGTTTCGTACATAGTGATGCTAGACTTATTGAGTAAGTCACACTCAGTAATACTTATAGAGCCTTGTTGTAATAGACGTCTTCTATCATGAGGCTTTAAGGTAATAACACCTTTGTAGTTAACAACACCTACAACTCTAATTTCAGTAAAATCGGCTTCTGTAATAACAAAGTATTTACTGAAAACAAAGAAATGAATAGGATTGTTATGCTGTTCACATAAGTAAATATAATCGTACTCACTAAAACCGAATTTACTTTGTAATTCAGATAAACGGTAGTAATCCTTTTCAATCATATAATTTACCATTTTATAAATTCATAAAACTTAAGCATAGGTTTTAACGGATAATATTTTAGTGAAAGATAAAATTCATTTTAAACTTTAAGTTACAGATAATGATATTACTAAATAAGTACTTATATATTCAAGAGGAGTGATTAAACAAAAGTATCAACAAATGGAAAAATGCTATTGGAGCCCATAAATTCAAAACCCCTCCTTTTTTTTAGATTTAGTTACTTTTTTACCCGTGGTTTTTTTAGGTTTAGTTGCTTTTTTACCTGTGATTTTTTTAGATTCCTTCGATTTAATGCTACCTTTAGGTTTTGTCGCTTTTTTACCTTGCTTTTTTTGACTCTCCCCCTCTGTTTCTGTAGCTGCAATATAGACTAGACCGTTAGACTTCACCTTATTTGGTATTTCCAAAGCAATAGAATTATTATTAAACAAAAAGAAGATCGAAATAGAAAGCAATCTGATTTCTTTCAAAGTACGTGCCTTTACCTTTAACAATGACATGGGGCTGCAACGGAGTTAACTATGGTTCCGTTATAAGCATTAATAGTCTCATCAAAACAACGTTTCCCTGGATACTCGACCCTCCTCAATATTAAATTTTGATTGATCCACTTTTGACATAAAATTCTTGGAGAATTGAATTCAAGTGTTTCATATGATTCAATATCACTTGCTATTGCTTTATTTAATATATTGAAATTAAGCATAGTTACGATTGTCTCTTGAGAATCGACTATTTTTTCAACTGCAACCCATTCAAATCTTACTCTATTTTTAGGAGTCCTTATCCTAATAAAAACATCGCCAGATTCACATATATTTGCATCAACTTCTACATAGGAACTTGTAATATATGGATCCATAGGCCGAGCAGTGCATACTAAATTTTTTTTCCACATTTCAAGATTAACTTCTGCTTTTTTAGAGTCACCAAAATCAACGCTCTTTTGTTTTGAATTCCATAACTCCATATACGTGGGTACAGCGCCTACTAACGCAACTAAAATAGTTGGATATAGTAAAAACCATTGCCACCACTTTTTTGGGGGGGATTCTACGGTATCGGGGTGAGTACTACCTTCTTTCGTTGTTTGGTTTGATTTATCAATCATATGTTATCTTCCATAATATTTATCCTTTCTCAATTTAATAAGAAAGTAACAACAATTGTTGATGAAGGGAGGTAAGTTTAAATCTACCTAATATGACTTTAGTTCAAAATTTTAAAAATTCAACGTTGTTAATTTTTAAGAAATTAAAAATAATAGAAAAACTAAGTTGTATGCAGCATAAATCATTCCGTTTAAGATGAATCTTTAACTAACCTATTAAATTAACAGCCGCAGCTTTATGCTCTGGCGCTAAGTGTGCATATCTTAGCGTCATTTTTAAATCACTGTGACCTAACAACTCACGAACTGTATTTAAATCAACACTTGCCATCACTAGCTTACTGGCAAAATGGTGACGTAAATCGTGAAAACGAAAATTCGTAATTTGTGCCTCATCTAATAAAGCTCCCCACACGTAAGGAAAGTCTTTTAACTGAGCATGGTTTTTATCTTTGAAGACAAAACCTATTCCGTCCGTTTCTTGTTGCCATTGCTTAAGGATATTAAAAGCTTGTGAATTTAACGGTAAATGGCGGGTATTACCTGATTTAGCATTTTGAAAGTCAACGGTCAGTATCTTGTTATCAAAATTAACATGATTCCATTCAAGTGATAACAACTCACCTTTTCGCATACCTGTATTTAAGGCAAGTATCACTATCACTTCTAAAAAATCAGTGTCACAGGTTTGTAGATTATCTCGTAATCTTGTTTCTTCATCTTTGGATAAATAGCGAACTTTAGAATTATCTACGGTTAAGGTTTTTACCTTATTCAAATCATGACTATCAATAGCTCCCCATTCAACAGCACGACTCAAACAGCCCTTAATGGTATTTATTTGCCTATTCGTTGTTGCAGGCTTAACTCCGTCAGTTAATCGTTTGTTTCGCCATTTCTCGATCTCCCACGCGTTAATATCAGACAATTGAAAGTCCATTAGGGTAGGAAATGAAGATTCGAACGCTTTTATGGTTTTTTCGGCTGTTTTGGGATTACGTGATTTTAACCAAGGCGCATATTTTTCTTCTAAGAAAAACTGGAGTGTTGAAAATTTAGAATATTTGGTTTTGGTTCTGTCATGCTTTCTGACAGCTTGGACATCGACACCTTGAGTCACTTCGGCAATTTTATTTTTTGCTAAGTCTCTGGCTTGTGCTGGTGTCATTTGACCATCGATACCTAATCGATAATTCACTTGTTTCCCATTGAGGCGGTAAAACAAATAATAAGTGATCAAACCTGTGGGTGTTATACGGGCGTGAAAACCAGAGATCTCAGTGTCATTTAAACGCTTATCTTCTGGTGATAAGTTTTTAATATTGGTTACTGTTATTTTATTTTTTATTGGCATCGATAAGTCATCCTTGTAGCTCATTTGTAGCATCATCATTATGCTACAATGAACAAACAAGAACAACAACAAACCAACACCTATAATTTAAACGCATAAATACCAATAACTTAACGACATATAACGTTCATTGGTGTTCATTGATGTTTACTGATTAATATGGCCGTAACGCCCTAATAATGGGCAAAAAATTGTTGGCTATAATGTTGAGGAACGAAAACAGCCAACTGTTTTTTGTCCTTATTTATTAGCTTGTTATATTTATTTTTAGCTATCTATTTTATTAGAAACACTAATGCTAAATGTATTAAATTTGTTGCTATTAATCACCCTGCATTGAATACCAATAGTGACTGGAATCCAGAGTAAATTAATTAACAAAGTTGCATATGAATCTGTAATACCAAATCCTTTAACAAGTAACAGATTTATGAAAATTAATGGAAATACTCCAATTAAAATGCTTCTCCAAAACACAGACCACCATAGAAATGCGGACTGCTTATAACTCATTTTATTATTAGACTCATTATCCATTATTAAGCACTAACCTCGAGATAAATATAACAGTATATTATGGAGACTTCTCAGTAATGTCCGACCCATAAAATTCATTTAATTCGCATTAATATCTCATGATTTCAAAACATTAGACACCAGAAACTTATAACGCTTTGTCAAACCTAGCGTATTACTGAGACTTCTCAGTAATACGCGGTTCTAAAAACAATGTTAATTCTTATATTTTCATGGAATTAACATACTTAATTAACTGGTTGAGGTGTGTTACTGAGCCTTCTCAGTAACATGACAGAAAAGTATTAGAAAATGTAAGACTAATAGTTTTAGGTTAATGTCAGCTAAGCTCACTAACCGTCCAATGATTAAAAACATGCATCAGATAGATACTAGAAAACTTTCTAAAGAATTTTCCTAAAAAAATTAAGCTTTAGCGCCTTAGTGCGAAATTTAATGAACTAGAGTAAAAGTCATATTCATATTTTGCTTAGATGCTTTATTTCGCAATTAACCAACGACATTACTTAGTTTTAATAAATAATGATTTTCCTTAATCGTCATAATTATCAGGGGTTATGCTTGATTTACATCAAACAAAACTTTCAATTGTTTTGTATGCTTATTTAACTACTTCAAAATAGATAAAGGGAAATGTCATGACAGAAATCAATACAATATTATATGCAACTGATCTTGGTAAACATACAAGACCTGCCTTTCGTATGGCGGTAAGTCTTGCCAAAAGCAATAATGCAAAAATTCATTTTCTCTATGTAATAGAGCCGTTGAATACTAATACCGCGTCACTGGTTAACTCGTATCTACCTGAAGGGACTATAGAAGATATATACCAGCGCTCCATTGATGAGTTGCATGAGAAAGTTAAGAATCGCATTGATAAGTTTTGCTTAGAAGAATTAGACGGTGAAGAATTCCCTGGTGGTAAACCTGTAGCAGATATTATTGAAGGTTCTCCTGCCGCGACCATTGTTAGTTTCGCAGAAGATAACAATGTTGATCTTATTGTAATGGGCAGTCACGCACATAGCGTATTAAATAATCTGTTTATCGGTTCTGTCGCAGATAAAGTAGTGAATAGAACAACGACTCCGGTATTACTAGTACCACTCAAAAATGATTAGTGTTCAGTTATAGTTTTTAATTTTTAATTATGCCGTGTTTAACGGCATAACTAATTAGTTTTGCTAAGGAGTGAATGCCTAACTTGGTTTTCATGTTTCTTCTATGTGCTTCTACCGTTCTAAAACTTATATTGAGAATTTTAGCTATTTCTTTACTCGTTTTACCTTTAGCTAGATAGGATAAAACCACTTGTTCTCTAGTGGTCAATTTTTCACTTTCATTGGTATTAACAGGATTATCTATTAATAATTTTGCGATAGAGCTACTAAAATGAGTTTTACCATTGGCGACCGCTTTGATGGCGTAATAAATCTCTTCAGAAGTTGTATCCTTTAATAAATATCCCACAGCACCAGCCTGAATTGCACTTTTAACAAATTCGGGATTGCTGTGCATACTCAAAATCAATACTTTTGTTTCGGGCAATTGCTCGGTGATAATCTCGGTGGCATCAATACCATTCATGGTAGGCATGCTGATATCCATTAGGATCACGTCAGGTTTCAATTCAATTGCTTTGTTAAGTGCATCACTACCATCATCCGTTGAGCCAACAATAATGATGTCATCGTAGAAAGATAAACACGCTTTCAAACCACCTTGCACCATAGGGTGATCGTCAACAATTTGTACCGATACTGGAAGTTCTTTTAAGTTACTCATTGGCCGAACTCAATATCACCGTTATTGTCATTGTTTTTTACTCTCGTTTGATTAAAGTAATTTTCAAAACTACATTTCGGAATTTTCGCCGTAATGGTTGTGCCTTTTGATGATGAAACAACGCTAAATTCGCCCAAATGGTATTCAACGCGTTCTGCTAAGTTTCTCAGACCAATGCCACAATCATTTATTTCACTCACTGAATTAATATCAAAGCCTTTACCATCATCAGCAATGATTAATGTTAACCAGTTTTTGTCAAAGCTTAAGCTAATTTCAACATGCTCTGCTTTTGCATGTTTTTCAATATTGATTAATGACTCTTGTACGATTCGATAGAGGGTAGTATTAATAAAGTCGGGCAACAAATTTCTTGCTAGAGGTTTAAATACCTCGATACTTACGCCAGTTCTATCAGAAAAGTCAGCCGATAAGGTATCAATCGCAGCAGATAAACCTAGTTCATCTAATATTTGTGGGTGCATATGGTGAGAAATCCGACGAATTTCATCAATAGCAATAACTAAATTATCCTCTGCATGCTGAAGCGGTTTTGGCACGTCTTGTACCGCTTTTGAAAGGTGCATCTTAGTCGCTTCTAGTGAAAACTTTATTGACACCAAAATTTGAATTATTCCATCATGTAGCTCACGAGCAATGTGTCTGCTCTCATCTTCTTGAACATTAACAATGCGTTGTCCTAGCTCAGTAATTTTTTCATCCGTTTGTTTTTTCTGACGTAAATTTACTGTCACGCCAAACAAGAAAATAACAAAGATAGAAGAAAGAGCGAGAATCAAAATAATATTCTTGGTTTTATTAATGTGCTCGTCTATTTCGAATTGTAATTGGCTTAATTGTAAATTGACATTATCAAGGTAAACACCGGTACCTATCATCCATTTCCATTTTTCCAAATAGACAGAGTAACCTATCTTTTCAGATATTTTTTTATTTGATGGTTTGGTCCAAGGGTAATGATAAAAGTCACCGCCCGCTTTGGCGTTACTTATAAGAATTTGAATAATTTTATTACCTTTACCGTCCTCCAACTCCCACCAGTTTTTCCCAATTCTAAAAGGCTGTTTCGGGTGTGATATAGCATTACCCTTATCATCATAAACAAAGAAATAACCATCTTCACCATTGAATGTCATTTTATCTAATATGTTGGTTACCAACTTTTTGGCGACATAATTATCAGGTTCAGACGACTGGTATAAATGATCAACAGCCAATACCGCCAAGGCAGTATAGTTTTTAAGCTCTTGTTTTTTTTGTTCAACAAGAAAGTGTTCTAGCGTATCTAAGCTTTGATTGGATAATTCTCGGTATTCATTAGTCACCAAAATGTAAGTGATAAGTGCGGTTAACAATACTTGAATAACGGCAATAAAAAGTAGCTTGATGGGTAATATCATACGTTTCTTAGTCTTTATCATCGTCATTTTTTACCTATCATTTCAAGTTTTAGCCTTGATAGCTATAACCAGTTGTACCTAGGTATAACTACCTAGTCAAGTTAGGTATTCGTACGAATATTTTGTCATGCACAACCCTGTCATTCTTCTAACTATCAAAATAATCACAAACAAGTCTAACGACTTATTACTAGGATGGGGATGTAAAATGAAAACAATAATTTTAAAAATAGCATTAATTACCGCAATAAGTTTTTCAACATTTGCTAATGCAGATGACGACAAAAAATATCGTTGGCGATTAGCCGAAACATGGGGCCCTAATTTCCCAATATTTGGTGACGCCACTAAAAACATGGCTGCAATGGTTAAAAAAATGTCTAACGGCCGCTTGATTATTCAAATTGATTCATCGAATAAACATAAATCTGCATTAGGGATATTTGATTTTGTTAAACAAGGCCAATACCAAATGGGGCATTCTGCTTCCTACTATTGGAAAGGCAAAGACTTCAATACTATGTTTTTCACCACCATGCCTTTTGGTATGACAGCACCAGAACAATACGCATGGTTCTACTATGGTGGCGGTATGGAACTAATGAAAGAGGTTTATGATAAATACGGAATTATGTCATTTCCTGGTGGTAATACGGGTAATCAAATGGGTGGTTGGTTCAGAAAAGAAATCAATACTGTTGAAGACTTGAAAGGTTTGAAAATGCGCATCCCAGGTTTTGCGGGTGAAGTATTAGCTAAATTAGGCGCTAAACCTACCAACATCCCTTCTGGTGAATTATATACAGCACTTGAACGCAATACCATTGATGCATTGGAGTGGGTCGGACCATCACTTGATTTACGTATGGGTTTTCACAAAATTGCACCTTTTTACTACACAGGTTGGCATGAGCCTGCTACTGAGTTGCAGTTTATGGTAAATGAAAAAGCGTTTAAATCGTTACCTGAAGATTTACAGAATATTTTAACCGTAGCAATGAAAGCTGCAGCATATGACATGTACGCTCAATCGATGCATGAAAGTGGCGTAAATTTAGCTAAATTACAGGAAGATTATCCTAACGTTAAAATTCGTTCATTCCCTAAAGCTGTGATGACTGAAATTCAAGCAGCCAATGCTCAGTTGTTAAGTGAGTTTGCCAATAAAGATCCACTGACTAAAAAGATTCTGCACTCGATTTACGATTATCAAGATCAAATCCGCCCTTGGACTAACTTTTCAGACCGCGCTTATTTAGACAACTTCGATTCCAAGTCGAATTAATGATTCTAGGGGCATGGATAGCCCCTTCTTCAAAGTCTAACAACGTATTTTTCCTATGATTTTCAATCATACGCATGACCTCTCACCTCCTTTGAATAAAGGTTTAATATATGCAGTTCGTCCTTAAATTACTTAAAAACATTATTGATGCCGTAGGTAGTCTCTGCAGTATAATAATGATCCTCATGGTACTCAATGTTTTCTATGATGTTGTTTCTCGCTATTTCTTTAATGATGTTAGCATCGGTATGCAAGAGCTTGAATGGCATCTTTTTGCAGCCATGTTTATGTTTGGTATTGGATACACTTTAAAAGAAGATGGTCATGTTAGAGTCGATGTCTTTTACGATAAAATGTCTGAAAATTCGCAAGCTATCATTAATATACTGGGCGCTATTTTCTTTGCCTTACCCATTACAGTGCTTGTTTTATATTATGGCTCGGACTATGCCCTTGAAGCATTTCACATGGGTGAAGGAAGCCCAGATCCAGGCGGTTTACCTTATCGTTGGATAGTTCGCTCCATTATTCCATTTTCATCTGTTTTTCTACTTTTATGTATTTTATACGTAACACTTAAAAATATTTTACGACTAAATACCTCCTCTCAAAGCAAACAAGGAGAACCATCATGATAGGTTTAATTCTTTTTGCTATTGCCCTAGTTTTTTTGTTTTTCGGTTATTCGGTCGCTTTCACCTTTGCTGGTATTTCAGTAATTGTTGGCGTATTAACCTTAGGGATCGATTTATTTGCATTTATGCCCTATCGCATTATGAGCATCATGGAAAATACCATTTTAATGGCCATTCCAATGTTTGTATTTATGGGCATAGTTTTACAAAAAACGGGCTTAGCTGAACGCTTACTTGAATCATCAGCAAAACTTTTCGGCACTATTCCTGGTGGCCTTGCTATTTCAACCATTATTGTTGGCGCTTTATTAGCCGCATCAACGGGTGTTGTCGGTGCGAGTGTAGTGGCAATGGGCGTCATTTCTTTGCCGGTGATGTTAAAAAATAATTATCACCAACCTACAGCCGCAGGGGTTATTTGTGCTTCAGGAACTTTAGGGCAAATTATTCCACCATCCATCATTTTAATTATACTCGGTGATGTTATGGGCGTGCCGGTAGGTGATTTATTTAAAGCGGCTGTTGTTCCTGGATTTTTACTGATTCTTGGATACACAGTTTATATTTTGATTTTGGGAAAATTCAAACCAGAATACTGTCCTGCAATGGTAGTGACTGAAAACAAAAGAGACTTATTGGTACAAGCAGCAAAAGATATTGTTCCGCCCCTCATTCTTATTTTATCAGTACTGGGTTCTATCTTTTCAGGTATTGCAACACCAACTGAATCCGCTTCAATAGGCGCTGTTGGCGCTATGGTTTTAGCTAAGTTTTATGGTTCTTTTTCATTTAAAAATATCAATGAAATATCCCTTGAAACAGTCAAAGTTACTTCAATGATTTTTGCCGTGCTAATAGGCGCAACAGCATTTTCTATGGTGTTTAGCTATTCAGGCAGTGAGTATTTAATTGAAGAGTTTTTCTTAGACTTACCCGGCGATAAGTGGACTTTTTTGATAATTGCCATGGTTGCCATATTGGTTCTAGGTTTCTTTATCGATTTTATTGAAATTGCATTTTTAGTTGTACCTATTCTAACGCCAGTCGCAATTGCTTTTAATATTGATTTAGTTTGGTTTGCTGTGCTTATCTCAATGAATCTACAAACTTCATTTTTAACTCCCCCCTTCGGCTTTAGTCTGTTTTACCTCAAAGGTGTTGCCCCTAAAAGTTTCAAAACTACCACAATTTATAAAGGTGTTATTCCCTTTATTTTAATTCAAATTACCGTGCTGTTATTGGTACTACTGTTTCCAGAACAGTTGATCTTTTTTTAACACAATCACTTGTGTCAAAAATATAGGGAAAGCTTGACCATTACTAGGGGATTTATGCAGTACTAGTTATGGTCATCTGTTAATGGAATAACAACAATAAAACCTGACCTAAAAATAAAATTAATACCTATGGTCATAATTTAATAGAGGAAATAACATGTTAAATAAGAAAAATATTATATTATCTGCTTGTATACTGGCAATGTCTGGTGCAGCAAATGCAGGTTATGAATATAAAATTTCAGATAACGATACCATTACGTTTGGAGGTTATATAAAAGCCGATGTTCGTTATGTAGACGGTAATATTGCCGCCACAAATTACTGGTATGGTAGTGGTACTGTATTATCTGAAAGCAAATCTAATTTTGGTATAGCGGTTAATGAAACCCGTTTCAACACTAAATATGTTCATGGTGATGTCACTGGCTTTATTGAGATGGATTTTTATGGTGATGCTGTTTCTGGTGGTGGTAATGAGATTATTTCTAATTCATCCAATCCTAGATTACGCCATGCATTTATTAAATATAAGAATATTTTAGTTGGCCAAACTTGGACTACCTTTCAAAATACTAGCTCTTTGGCTGAAGCCGCAGATTTTGGTGGTCCATTGGTTGCTTCTGCTTTTATCAGACAAGGACAAGTACGTTATACGATCGGTGGTTTACAAATTGCTCTAGAGAATCCTGAAAGTTTTGGTGGTCAGAGTGGTGATGATAAAGTGCCTGATTTTATCGCTAAATATACCTTCAAAGGTGACTGGGGTAATATTTCTGTTTCCGGCTTAGCGAGGCAATTACAAACAACTGAAGGCGATAGTGAATCAGCCTTTGGTTACGGCATAGCGGGACGCTTAAAAACCATTGGCAAAGATGACTTTCGCTTTCAACTTCATGCCGGTAATGTTGGTCGTTATGTCGGCGTAGCAGCAGCCACTGATTTAGTGGGTGAAGAAGTAGAAGAGTCGACCGCTATCATGGTTGCGTATCGTCACTTTTGGACCGATGATATTCGCAGCTCAGTTTTTTACGGAAATATCACCACTGACTTATCTGACCGAGATAGAAGCCATTGGGGTGTGAATATTTTTAAGAATTATACCAAAGAGTTGTCTTTTGGTTTAGAGCTGGGTAATTTTGAAATGGCAGAGCAAGATGCTGACTCTGATTATGTTCAGTTATCGACTAAATATGTATTCTAAAAATTAATTTTCACTGCGTTTATTAACTTTTTAATGTGCTAAAGGAGACTTTTGTCTCCTTTTTTTGTAAAAAACATTATTAATTGCAGACAACGGATTTAAGCAGAATAACGGACTAATCAACCCTATTGGTCAGTGATTTTTTATAGTCAACTTTACAAGCTTGATATACGCTTTCTGATATTTCGTTACCAAAACACCGAGTGTGCACAAACTCGCCATCTTCTGCATAGACACTTGAGTTATAAAGTATATATTTCATTTTGAGCTTACCGCATACCATTGCAGGGAAGTTTGAAAAGGATTCAAATTTAGCCAGCTTAATCATCATTTGCTCTAAACATGACTTGTCGAATTGAAACTCAGACACATGATGACCTACATATTCGTCTTCAGTGTAGCCTAATACAGTTAATTCATGTTCGTTAGCATATTTAATTATGCCTTCTGGTGAAACTGTGTGGATGCCAATATTTGCATTTTCAATAAAATCTACCGCATTTTCTATAAGCACTTATTTAGCCACCTTAATTACGTTCTTCAAAGGTAATTATATTCATTATTTGATAATAGGTAAAATATAACGTGAGAATACTCGGTATTCTATTACTAGGTTAGCAAGTTATCCATTTGGTCAACAATATCTATAATTTAGCTAAATAACTACTAATATTTAACGAATAGTTAAGATTTTCGCCTATCGTCGGTAGAATGTAAGGCCAGTTAATAAATACCGACATCAAGGCCGGCAGCCATTGTCATACCAAGTTCTTCGCATTGCTCAATAAACAAAGTTTGCCAATCTCCTCGACACACTAAAGGTGGTTGAATCCAGTTCCAACGTAAGCCAGTACAGATTGTTTCAACGGCACGACAAGTACCAGTGCCATCATTTCCTGCGCGCACATATAACGCACAAGGCAATCCCTGTTTTACTTCCAAACAAGGGTAATAGCAGCGATCAAAAAAGTCCTTCAAAGCACCACTCATATAACCGAGATTTTCAGTGGTCCCCATGATTATTCCATCACAGCTTAATACATCTTCAGGGGTAGCTTCTAATGGTCGTACCCAACGTGTTTGGACTTGTTCAATATCTGGGTGCTGCGCTCCTTTCAAAACCGCTTCAGCCATTAGCTTCGTATTTTCAGAAGGTGCATGCGCTATAATTAACAGTGTTTTCATGGTTATACTCACATTAACTTGAAACGCCCCTTTGGGAATAAAGGTTCAGCGAAACTTAGTCCATACTTTTAGACTACAACTATTTAAAATAAAAATCCTCTTTGCATGGTTATCAACTGTACTAAAATATCTTTTAGGAGATCACGCTGCCAGTCGAGTTAGAGACAGTAACTGCCATTGTAATAGGAGTTGCAATGCACCAATAGCCTTGCGAAAGTGAATAACTTAATTTGGTTTTAAAAATAAAAGATAACAAAACTCTCTGACCGCCAAAGAGTTTTGTTGTTATAAGGAAGAGATTCCTATGGTTAAATTAAGCTTGTTAACATTTCATCTGAATAACTTGTTAAAGGCTCATTATTCCGTATTTTAGCGACATAATCAGGGTTAGCGATAAAAGGTCTACCAATAGCAATAAGATCAAACTTATCATCATTTATTGCACTACTTGCCGCTTCAGCACTATAACTACCGACACCCACTAACGTTTTGCTGTAATTTTCTCTAACATAACTTGATGCCCGACCACCTAAGTAATCAAATTCCATGCTATCGTCGAATATACCGATATGAAGGAATGCTAAATTTCGTTGCTCTAACTCGGGCAATAAAAGATCAAATACTGCGCGGTCTTTACTATCGCCAGTCATGTTAAAGTAGGCACCGGGTGAAACTCTTAATCCCGTTCTGTCAGCACCAATCTTACTGATTATTTCATCAATCACTTCTAATGGAAATCGCACCATATTCTCACTACTACCACCATATTCATCATTACGACGATTACTATCATGATGTAAAAATTGATCAATAAGATAACCATTAGCGCCATGAATTTCAACACCATCAAAACCTGCTTTGATTGCATTCTCAGCGGCTTGACCATAATCAGCAACTAAAGTTTTAATTTCTTCAACAGTAACCGCTTTTGGTATTTTATAAGTTAACTCTCTCATTCTAGGCACAGTACCTTCAACGCCAATAGCTGAAGGAGCTAATACGGATGCATCGGCGTCTCCATTTCCGTAGAAATATGGGTGAGCTACACGGCCAGTATGCCAAAGTTGAGCAAAAATTTTCCCGCCATTTTTATGTACTGCAGCAGTAACTATTTTCCAGCCTTCAATTTGTGCTGGAGAAAATAAGCCAGGGGTATTGGGAAACCCTTGGCCATCAGGGCGAATAATTACCGCTTCAGAAATGATTAAGCCCGCTTCAGCTCTTCGAGCATAATATTCGGCCATTAACTGTGTCGGCACTAAATTATCATCTGCCATGCAGCGTGTTAAAGGGGCCATTAATATACGATTGCTTAAATTAATAGTGTTGTTTAAAGCATAAGGCTTAAGTAAATTTGCTGTCATGGTGATATTCCTTTTTGAATGTTCGTTCAAGATACTCCTTCTTGAATGTTCGTTCAAGTATTATTTTTGAATGATTGTTCAAATAAGGGTATAATCGAAAAATATAATGTGACTAAGGTGCTAAATAAATGCGTAATGCTGAGTTTGATAGAGAAAAAGTATTGAGATCTGCAATGAATGCTTTTATGAATAAAGGTTATGCAAATACCAGCATGCAAGACCTTAAAAAAGCGACAGGTCTTCATCCAGGTTCTATTTATTGTGCCTTTGAAAATAAACGGGGTTTATTATTAGAAGCGCTTGAACAATACCGGTTAGATAGATCTACTGAATTTGAGAAATTTTTTTCTGCATCACAAAAAACAACCGATAATTTAAAATTATATCTCGATAATGTCGTCACTGAGTGTATCAGTTGTGATAATACTCAAGCCTGTTTAATGACCAAAGCTTTGAATGAAACCGCAGAGCAGGATATTGAAATACAGCAGATAATTAGTAATAACTTATCTATGTTGCAACAAGCCTTTACTGAAAAGTTTGAACAAGCTAAAGAAGAAAAAGGCATCAGCGCGCACAAAGATTGTGAGCACTTAGCGAGATATTTTTTGATGGGGATATACGGTTTAAGAACTTTTGCTCAAACTCACCCTACACCTGAAATATTAGAGCAGCTCGCAGAGCAGCTTTATCAAGATGTATTAAGGTAACTTTTAGTGATGTAAACTTAGAATGTAATGGCTGTCATTGAGCGATAGCTAATGTGAGAAGTTTTTTCATGGTTATACTCACGTTAGCTAAAGACGCCTCTCAATAAATAACACCTAAGCATAATGTTTGAATGCCCCTCTACTGAGGTTTTGTCAGTGCTTTTAACTGAATAGATTCTTTAATTGCAATGTATTTAGCAAGTAGAGCCACTATCACTATTGCAAAGATAATCCTCAGCCACAATATTGCTATAACATCTGCACCTAGCAATAAAATCAATAAAGTATCTTCAATCAAACTGTGAGCCAGGCTTAAAAAACTAATAGAGAGCAATACGTCTTTTTTACCAATATGACCCTTTTTTATTTCAGAAATAAGTAAGCCAGCTCCGTAACTCAAACCTAATGTAATGCCTGTTATAGTAATGTTACTGGCATCCTTGGTAATGCTCAGTAATTTGAATATTGGCGATAGTAGCTTTTGCAACAAGCTTTCCACGCCAATTTTTTTCAGAATTCTCAATAATATAATTAGTGCAGAGATAATAAAGAAGATGCTAATCAACATTTGTAATTGATCTAAGCCCCATTGAATTAACGTTTGCTCTTTTATCTCGTGCTGCCATAGCAATACGGCAGCTTGTTGTTGATAATCCATCGCTGTATAGAGCCAGTTCACCAGCGCAGCCAATAGTAATCCCCCACCTATTTTCAAGCTTATTGTAAGTCGCCAGCTAACGCCAACCATTTTAGCAACAGCACCTTCAATGAGAACGGAGTGAGAAATTAAAATTAAAAGTCCAATCACCGATACCTGCGCCACAGATAGTTCGAGTTGAGCTGTAGTATCAACAAACACGACCATCGCTGTAAATATATTGGTTAAAATAGCGGTTGCCCAAACGAGTCCTAACTGCTCTGGCAGTCCTACAAGTTTCATAACGGGCGCTAGTATTTCAGCTAACCATTGAGTTCCACCTAGTAAGTCTAAAATTTTCACTACTATAATCGCTGGCACCATTACTTTTAATAACGTCAGGTAAACTTGGCTAACTTCTTGAAATACACTTTTCATAGTTTTAACAAACATAAGTACTGCTCTACTGCTTAGTTTTATGAGTAATATAATAACGGCTCAACTAAGAAATAATTCCAATTAATCATCAGTAAAGTTAATATAAGTTTCTTTTTATCGTAATTATATTAATTATGTTTCTTGATAGACTAGATAAAGCAATTCTCCGTCAATTACAAAGTGACGCGTCAGTGAGCAATGTAAAGCTTGCAGAAATAGTTAACCTATCTGCCCCCGCTTGTTTAAAGCGAGTGAAACGGCTAGAAGATCAAGGTGTCATTAACAAAAGAGTTGCACTGTTGGATCAAACTAAGTTTGGTAGTTGCCTTCATATGATTGTTGAAATTGTGATGCATCAAGATAGGTTAGATTTAAATGAGACCTTTAGCAAAGCCATAAAAAATTGTGAGCAGGTACATGAATGTTACAAGGTAACGGGTGAAGTAGATTTTGTGTTAGTGGTCGTAGTACCAGATATGCCGAGCTATGAGGTGTTCTGTGAAGAAATATTATACCGGCACCCAAATATGCGTAACTTCAGAACCTTAATTTCAATGAACCGGATAAAATATGACACTAAGGTTTATATTCCGATTGATTGATTTTTTGAAATTTGACGACATGTTTAAGCTGATGTAATTCTTGGCAAAATAGCGCATTTAAGTATATTTATTCAATGGTTAACGCAAAAAACAAACTCGATCAGTTAAGCAAGTCATAAGGGGATCGCAGCTAATGATCCTCTTATTAATTGCCTTAATTCCCCTCGTCACTAACAAAGCACTAATTTATTCTTTTCTTAGTTTGATGATGCCTAGTCGGTGTTGCCGAGTGTCTTGGTGACTGCCTTACTGTTTGCTTCGGTGCTGATCTAGTCACAGGTCGATTATAAACAGCCTGCTTTTTAACTGACGCTCTGTGAACTTGCGTATTCTGAGCTGTTTGCTTCACTTGTTTATGTTTTACTTGTTTATTACTTTGTCGATTATTCATTTGAGCATTTCCCTGATACTTTGCTTGGTATTTATTCGGGTTATGCTGTTTTACCTTATGACTATTATTTGCCACTACCGTTTTTTTATAATGTTTTCCTTGGTTATTGTTGTAGGCATTACTGCGTTTATAATTACTATTAATTGCCTTACTGTTACGCGCATTGCTATTGCGGACTTTTGAGTTGTTCACATTTGCGCTTCTAACTACTTTATTATGGTTAATTGCCTTATTTTTATGGCTATTACTTTTATAAACACGATTTTTATGACCGTTTCCTTTATGGGCACTATTTGTATGAATAGTACTTTTATAAGTGTTTGTACTACGAACACTTGGTCGAGACCCATAATATTTCTGCTTTAATCTGCCGTTACTGTAAGCAACCCCGCGTCTATGTTTTGGCTGATGATTCCAACGTTTTGCACTATGACTTGATACAATTTTTTTTCTGGAATGATAACCAGGACGGTTATAGTGCTTAACAACCACATGGCGGTTGTGCCAATGAAAAGCACTAAAATAAAAATGACTACTGATGTGTACGCCATGTCCCCAATAAAAATGTCCATAATGAGCGGCATAATAATTAGGGTTACGCCAATAAACAGGTGGATAATGTGTCCAATGCCAACGACCATAAACTACGCGAGTATCATAATATGGTACGTAAATAACCTCTGGTTGCGCCGGTTCAATGATAATAACTCTCTGCTCTTTTATCACCTTCACATTATCCATATTGGCCAAATTACCCGCTTGGTCCGCCTGTTGTCTCAACGATTGAATACTGGCAAGCACTCTGGCTTCATCTTGTAAAAAAGCGTTACCGAGCTCTTGCATCCAAGTAAGATCTTCACTTAATTTAGTTATCACTCGTGGAAAAGCTAACAGTGCTTTGATGCTGGCATCCCAATCTTTTTTCTCCGCTTTTCTCTCTATTTGTGCAGCCGTTAATTTTGAGTGTTTGTTAAGCCATCGCTCAGCTTCAATGACCTCAATTGGGTAGGTAGATGCAATTAAAATATGGGTAAGTAAAGTATCTGGATACAAGGCGATGGGCGCTAGCGTTTGCGCAAGCTCTGCTTCAGATAACACAAATACTTGCTCTTCTTCTGCGTCTAATGAGGCTGAGAAAGCAGTAGTGGTAAATAGTGTGGTGGATAATAGGAGTCCCCCTATTATCACAAGATGTTTTAATACTGTTGAGTGAAAGTACATAAGCTCACCTTTGTTCATAACTAATCTTATGGTTAGCATACGACTGTTTAGCTGAACAAAGGCTGAACATACTTAAAGCGCACTTAAAGCATTATGATAATAGCGGTTTCTCCTATTCAAGCTGATTCTTATTGAGTATCCCTTGTTCCACTAACTTATTTTGAATAATGGCGCATTTTTCTTTTAGCATATCTCTTAATAAACGTACTGCAGGAGTAATCGACTGCCTACTTGGGCATACCAGCCATAATTCAGTTTTTCTCGGTTGATAATCAGTCATAACACTTACTACGTTACCCGCAAGTAAATCTTTAGACATATCAAGGCATGATTTCACCGCAATGCCTTTCCCTGCTACACACCATCGCCTCACTAAATCACCATCATTCGATGCTCGATTTCCCTTCATTTTTATTTTAATCACATTGCCTTTATGCTCGAACTTCCAGACATCGTGAACTACATCATGGAGTTGATAAAAAAGTCCGTTATGTGCGCTTAAATTATGCGGATGTTGTGGCGTACCGTTATCTTTAAGGTACTGTGGTGTAGCACAAAGTATGCCTGGCACATTACATATTTTAAAACCATAGAGGTTGGAATCAGTTGGTGAACCGTAGCGTATTGCAACATCAACGGAGTCTCGGTAAAAATCAATATTACTATCGCTAATATTCAATTTTAAACCAACCTTAGGATGGTTTTGTATCAATTCATCAAGCCAAGGTGCAACCAAGTTACGGCCTAAGTCCGAAGATATTGCAATACGAAGTTCACCATCGACAATTTCTAAATCGTCGCGCATATTTTGTTTAGCTTGCTCAAGCATTAACAATGCTTGCTGACATTGAGGAATGTACCTTTCCCCTGCACTAGAGATTTTCAACTGCCGTGTTGTTCGGATAAATAAATCAACACCTAATGCAGCTTCAACCCTTTTTATAGCTGCACTTGCTGTTGCGGTTCGCATATCAATACTTGCAGCGGCTTTGGTGATATTTTTAAATTCGGCGACTTTAAGGATGACTTGTAGGTCTTCTAATAACATATTGTCAAATATTTTTTGATAATGATTCAATTATTATGCTGTTTATCTTTACTAAATCAAGTTCTATTATTATCACCGTTAGCAGCACTTAAATTAGCAGCCTAAATTAAACAACCGGAGAATACACATGAAAGCCATTGGTTATAAAAAATCGTTACCCATTAGTGATATTGACTCTTTAGTCGATATAGAAATACCACAGCCAATAGCCACTGGCCGAGATATTTTAGTAAAAATAAGCGCTATTGCTGTTAATCCTGTCGATTATAAAATCAGACAAAACAAACCTTCAGAAACGGATGAATATAAAGTAATCGGTTGGGATGCTGTTGGTGAAATAGTCGCTATGGGTGAAAATGCGACAAAATTTCAGTTAGGTGACAAAGTATATTATGCCGGCGATTTAACTCGTCAAGGAAGTAATGCAGAATACCAATTAGTTGACGAACGCATTGTTGGCCATAAACCTAAAAGCTTAGCTGATGTTGAAGCAGCAGCCCTGCCATTAACAACAATTACCGCTTATGAAATGTTATTTGAACACCTTGCATTGCCTAAGATAATGCCCGATTCATCTGAAAAATCTAACGATGTTATTTTAGTTGTTGGTGCTGCGGGTGGTGTTGGCTCAATTTTAGTACAGCTTGCCAAAGCGATTACCGGTGCAACCATTATTGCGACTGCATCACGAGAAAGCTCAAAAGCGTGGGTAGAAAAACTCGGGGCTCACCATGTTGTCGATCATACCAAACCACTGAAGCCACAAATTGACGCCCTTAATATAGGCCAAGTTACACATGTTGCTAGCCTTAATGGCACAGAGAGTTATTTCGATACTTATATTGAGTTGCTCGCTCCTTTTGGCAAAATTGCCATGATTGATGATCCTCAAAAACCTTTAGACGTAATGAAATTGAAATTTAAAAGCTTGTCATTACATATCGAGTTTATGTTTGCACGCTCAATGTTTAATGCCGTCGATATTGAAGAACAAAGTCATTTATTAAATCACGTGTCCGATTTAATTGACCTTGGATATATTCAAACAACAGTAGGCAAAGAGTTAGGTTTAATTAATGCCGATAATTTAAAGCTTGCCCATGAGGAGTTGGAGTCAGGAAAATCTATCGGAAAAATAGTGTTACAAGGTTTTTAGAGCCATAAATTCAAATACAAAATTATGCCAAAAATGTGTCATGGATGATGCAAAGACACAGCAAAATATAATTTACTTAGAGGAATGAACATGACCCAATTAACCATTGTCGCCAATATCAAAGCCCAACCTGATCAAATTGACTTAGTGAAAGCCGAGCTTTTTAAACTTATTACCATGACCCGCAGTGAGCTAGGCTGTATTAATTATGATCTTCACCAAGATAATGATAATCCCGCTCAGTTTATATTTTATGAAAACTGGGAAACTCGTGAGTTATGGGAAGCACATATGGCCAACGATCATTTGAAAGAGTACATGGAAGCAACGCAAGGTGTGGTTGAATCTTTCACTCTCAACGAAATGACAAACATTAGCTAAGTTAATGGTGAAAAGGAGTTGTGCTAAAATAATGGCAACTTTTTTTCGAGAGTTTAATAATTAGATTGAAAAAAAGAAAATGTTTACGCTAACCTTGCAAAAGTGACTTAACAACTACTTCACATTGACTGTGTATTTACTTTTTATTTACGTTTTATTAGTGAAGCTCAAAGTAAATTGCGCGCCACCTAATTCTGTAGAGTTACCAATATGCAATTGACCTTGATAACTTGCTACCAAGTCTCGCACTATCGCCAAACCGACACCATGTCCTACTTCGTATGTATCAGCACGAACGCCACGTTCTAGTATTTGCGTAATTTGCTGTTCTTTAATACCAACGCCATCATCTTCTATACACATGATTAAAGCATCATCTTGTTGGCTAATTGTCAGTATAATAGTGCTTTTCGCCGCTTTATAAGCGTTATCAAGTAAATTCCCCAACAGCTCCAGTAAATCAGCTTCATCACCTTTGAAGGTGATGTTACCAGTGAAATTAAGTGTTAATTCTTTATGATCGCCCTGATAAATTTTTGCTAAGGTATTTAACAATTTATCGACAACTGGTTTCACCTCAATCCCTAACAGCCAAGACGAATGCCCCGCACTCTGCGCACGTTTTAGCTGGTGATCAATGGTGGAATTAATACGATTTATTTGCTCTTGATTAACGGCAGAAATTCCCCTTTGAGCTTGCATTACCGCTAGTGGGGTTTTCAAGCTATGAGCGAGATCTGATAAAGCATTTCGATAACGTTGCCTTTGCTTTTGCTCTGTGGCTAATAATTGATTTAATTGAGTGGTGAGTTGAGATAATTCTTTGGGATATAAACTGGTGAGCTTTTCAGCTCTGCCCTGTTCAACCGCTTTAACTTCCTGCTCTAAGGTAGATAAAGGTTTTAACGTCCACATCAACCATACAAGTTGCAGCAATAAAATAATGACCATTAAAATCGCTAAACCAAACCAAAGTTGCTGTTTGAAATCACGAATAAGTTGTGAGAATACTTGTTTGTCTCTAATAATATGTACGGTAATTGGAAAGTTATCGCTCCCTTCGGTAAAGCTGACTGCATAGCTATAAATAAAGTGGGGGAAGCCATTAATCTCAAAACTCGAAAATGTTTTATCTCCCGTTGCCAGTGTCGCTATCTCCCCTGATAATTGCTCATCAGGTATTTTAATAGTAAGTAAGGATTGAGAACTCCATAAAATAGCATTTTCTAGTTTTACATCTGATGTTACCTTACTCTCATACTTAACTGGCCCTGAAATAAAAGCATATAAACCTGAGTCGCTGACATTAAATTGGTTTTCAATTAAAGCTTCAGGCATCACTAAGTTAGCTTGTTCAACTTCTGCAACAGCCAAAATAGAATAGCTATAGGCACTTAATTCATTTTCTATACTACGCACCATATGTTTTTCAAATGAGTTCATGATGATAAACGCTATGGTTGGCAATATAATTACCACCATCGCCAGTAAGCTCACCATTAAACGTAATTTAAGGGAGTTTAGGAAAACATTAAAAAATGGTTTGATAAATGTAAGCAAAGATAAACCTAATCTGGGAAGTTAAGCTAAGTGAATTTAAGTAAACGATAGCCTTGGCCACGCTTCGTTTCAATGAAGTTATATTTACTGTCTGGGTCAAGCTTTTTACGTAAACGTCTGATAAATACTTCAATGACATTAGAGTCTAAATCGAAGTCTTGATCATAAATATGTTCAGTTAAGGTGGTTTTAGAAATCACCTCACCTACATGTAACATTAAATACTTAAACACTTTAAATTCATGAGCACTTAAACTAACGCTTACCTGTTCTACCAGTACTTGAGATGTAGAGATATCCAAACTATAGGGACCATTATTAATCATAGTACTGGCTTTGCCCGCACTACGTCTGATCAACGCATTTAAGCGTGAAGTGAGCTCTTCCACATGAAATGGTTTAGTTAAATAATCATCTGCGCCAGCATCTAGACCAGAAACTTTATCTTGCCAACGATCGCGAGCAGTAAGAATTAGAATAGGAAAATTACGGCCTTTTTCTCTGAGTGCTTTAACTACCGTAGTACCATCAATCTTTGGTAAACCTAAATCTATAACGGCAATATCATAGTCATATTCAAGCCCTTGAAATAAGGCAATCTCTCCGTCAGAAGCGACATCTACCGAATAGTTTTGTAAAAGTAATTGTTGTTGAAGCTCTTGTTGTAACGCTTGATCATCTTCAACTAAAAGTAAACGCATTGCTTTTTCCTTTCGAGTGATTGCTCGTTAATTTTTTTCAATCTTACCCGTTTTGGCATTGACCTTTTTCGATACTACTTGCCCATTGGGTTTTACAATCTTTACTTTATAAGCCGTATTATTTTTTTGTTTTTTTACATTCAAAACAGTACCGCCGTAGCGTTTTTTAACGAGTTTTGCCGCCTGCTGTGAGCTAATAGCTTTTTGTTTCTTTTGCGCATTAGCTTGCGTATCTGCCGCCACAGCAGTTGTACTTAAAGCAATTAAACTTATGAATAGCGTGAATAAAAGAACTCGTAACATCATCTCAATACCTAATGCAGATAAAACCTATAGAGCACTCAGTGTAAAAGAATGCTTGCCGCAAATAAACCAAGTTTAACCCTATAATACAAAAATCTAACTGAACGGAGTCTGAATACTTCACTGTATTAGAGATCTCACGGATAAAAGTTATCAGTTGACATTTTATTTGTTCAGCTTGAGTTCATTTAACTTACGCTTTAATGGTCTTAAATCGATACAGGAAGGATTTAATGATGAGCAATTTTATCAAGCAGTTAACATTAAAAGTAACATCAAGTTTTTCACCAATACTACTAACGACTTTACAGTTAACACTCATGTTAACTCTTATGATGATTACACTACCAAGCTTTGCGTTAGAAGCCGACAATGCAAATGAGATAGCAGGCACAGCAAGCACAACTGACACAACATATATAACGAATACTAAAGTTGTTCAAAGTTACTCTAGCGGGCAAGTAGCCAGTTCAATGGACAGTGCATCACAAGAACAAGTATTAAAAGATATTAAACAAAGAGTACTACTTGGTGATAGCGACCAAGAAAAGAATAAAGCATTAAACACGACTCGTGAGGATATGATTGACCAAAAGCAACAACAGGCACGTAAACGAAGTACCGCTAAAAACATAGCGGCAATACCAAGGTTGAACCAAAGCAGTAGAAGCTTCAGCGACGGTACTTTTGTTATTTATGAAGGCTATTCACAATTAATTGAAGATCTTGATGCTGATGGATATTTTCAGACTTTTAGTGTGACTTTTGATGCTGATTTACTTACTGGTAATCCTCATGATGAGGCGGTAGTTTATGCTGAATTGTACTTAAGTGAAAATGGCGGTCCTTGGGTTCATTATTACAGTACTGACAATTTTGTTATACATGGTGAGAGTTCAGATGATGAATTTGAGGTATATAGCACCTTAGAACAAGGTTTTAGTGCCAATCATTACGACATCCTCATAGACCTTTATGAAGTGGGCTTCCCGAATATAGTGGCTTCTTACAGTAGTGATGACAGTAATAGCTTATATGGTCTTCCCTTAGAGAGCAGTGACTATGACCTAGAATATGTAGAGTATTACACTGAAGTGCATAGTGATGGTGGCAGCAGTTCTGTTATTATTTTAATCATAATGATGATTGCTTTATCAATGCGTAAGCTCAAACTTAAAAGGTAAATCCCGTAGGTAGATAGGCGCGAACTAAGTAGGTCAATTAAGTAGGAAAAATTATTTCCTACTTTCTCCTTTCAAATGAATTCAATATCTATTTTCTAGCCACTAAATGGACCGCGCTAGTTGAACGCTCTAAAAATGCGCCTTCACAGTAAGCAAAGTAATAAAGCCATAATCGTTTAAAGGTTTCATCATAATCATGTTGAGTCAGCTCTAACCAAGATGCCAAAAAATTCTCTCGCCAGTGCGCTAACGTTTTAGCGTAATCAAGCCCTATATCATCTAGGGATTCAACAACCAACTCACTGTGATCAGTAATATTTTGAGTCAACACATTAACTGACGGTAAAAATCCACCGGGGAATATATAGCGTTGAATAAAATCAACGTTGTTTTTGTAATAGTCAAAACGTTGATCGGCAATGGTAATTGATTGAATAAGCAACTTACCGCCAACTTTTAATCGGTCATTGCACTGCTTAAAGAAACTAGGTAAAAAGTCATAACCAACAGCTTCTATCATTTCAATGGAAACGACTTTATCAAAAACTCCCGTTAAATTTCGGTAATCCTCTTTAAGCAAGGTAATTTTATCTGTTAAGCCCAACTTTTCTATACGAGCTTGTGCATAGGCATGTTGTGCATCAGAGATAGTCGTTGTCGTTACACGGCAACCATAATGCTGAGCTGCATATATTGCTAAGCCTCCCCAGCCAGTACCTATTTCCAATAAATGATCATGTTCATTTAGTGATAATCGCTGGCAAATAGTGGCGAGTTTATGCTGTTGAGCCTCATCTAATGAAGCGTCTTCTGTCGGATAAATAGCAGACGAGTACATCATATCCGGGTCTAAAAATCGCGTGTATAACTCATTACCTAAATCATAATGAGCTAAGATATTACGCTTTGAACCTGATTGGGTATTTCTATTTTGCCAATGACTGACGGTATTTTTCAACCTATTCATCCATGACTTGTTTGCTTCCAAGCTATCGGTTTGCTGTTGAGCTTTGGCGAAAATTCTAATGACATTGGTTAAATTTGGACTACTCCATTTACCTTCAATAAAAGCCTCAGATGCACCAATACTCCCACCTTTAACAAAGTCACGGTAAACACTCGGATCATGGATATGTATTTTACCTTTAATACTTTGTTCGCTAACTTTTTCAGGGAAATGCGAATGAACAGAGCCTTCAACAATCTCTAATTGACCATAGGTAAGGTTTGAGAAAATGTTTAGCACTAAGGTACGACAACGTTTATCTAACCAATTAGCCGCTTTTAGTACTCGAACCCCTTCAATATTTTCCATTTTTATTCCCCTTAGTATTACTTATACCCGTTACCATTCAAAGTGAAGCTGAAACCTGCATATTGATTGGCTACGGGTATAACTTCAAGCTTTCAAAAATAATCCACTAACTCGGTTTTTGATAACCAATAAAAGGCACACGTTTGATGAATAACTTTAATGCTTGCCAATAAATTGTGACTACAACTTTCATTGTCATAACAGGCAATTGCCCCCAAATACGCAATAAACTGGCTTTAGTGAAGGGTTTTCTCCTCATCACTAAACTTGCATCAAATAACTTACTTACTGTGCCGCTTTCGTCATTAACACGTTTATTTTCAATTTTAACCAGTAACTTATCATTACCATTGCACGGTGGAGTTACCTGCCAAAAGTAAGTCATAGCTAAGTCCATAAAAGGTGAAACTTGAAACATTTTTTTCGTGGTTTTATCACCTTCTACTTTTAACAAATCTACTAAGTAATAATGGCGTTCATTCCAAGGTGTATTACTGACTTCTGCGAGCATTTGTGTACATTTATCGTCTTGGTCGTAGCAAAAATAAAAATTGGCGGGACTAAAGTAAATGCCAAAACACCTGACTTGCACCAACATAACAATTCTTTTTATATCTGCATGACCCTTTAATTGCTGTACTTTCATCTTTATACGATCGTTTAAAGAAAGAGGATCACTGGTTACCCTTTCTTTTACTGAGCCTTTTATGTAATCTTTTTCAACAAAACGTAATGGTCGATACCACGAAAAGCCAAAAACACCAAAACCACCCTGAGCCTTTTCAACATCAGCAACATCGAGCGCTAACATAAATAAACGGTAATCAAAGCTGTGCTTTTTGGGGCTAAAGCGTCGATGCATAACATTACCGAGGTAAATATGGCTATTACTAAATGAATTAGGCATGTTCATCAGTTACACCTATATAACAATCAAACCGTTCAGCCACTTCAACAGCGCTTCTTACGCCATCTTCATGAAAACCACTGTGCCAATAAGCACCAGCAAAATGCGTGTGATTAACGCCGCAAATGATATGTCTTTGCTGTTGGGCTTTTATCGAGTCGGCCGAAAAAACAGGATGGTGATAAGTGAACTCCCTTAATATTTCTTTGGGGTCTATGTCATCTTTTTGATTTAAGGTAACGCAAAAGGTGTGCTTACTTTGAATACCCTGCAATATATTCATATTGTAAGTAACACTAGCGGCTGCACTGCGGTTATGGCTGCGATCATGGCTGGTGTTATTACCACGATTATGGTTTAGCTGATAATTCCAACTTGCCCAGGCTTTTTTTCGTTTAGGTAATAATTTTTCATCGGTATGCAGTACAACCGTGTTTGCACTATAAGGCATTGCAGATAACACCGACTTTTCATCTTGGCTTGCATCATTTAATAAGGAGAGTGCTTGATCAGAATGACAAGCAATAACCACTTCATCGAACGTTTGACTAGGCGTATCTTCAAAATGTAAATGTACTTTATCATTGCTTCGAGTAATGCTGGTAATGTTGGCCTTAACGTTAATATTATCCTTAAACGGTGCGCATAATGGTGTTAAGTAGCTGCGCGAGCCTTTTGGAATTACATACCATTGTGGCCTATCCGCAATATTTAATAAGCCATGATTATGGAAGAATTTAACAAAAAATGTGAATTCGAAATCTTCCATTTGTGCTAATGAGCTAGACCATATTGCTGCGCCCATTGGTAAAATGTAATGTTCAGCAAAAAAGTCACTAAAGTTATGTTCAGTTAAGAATGCACCTAATGTTAAGCCATCGATATACGTATCTTGCTGATAAATGCTTTTGCATAATTTGTTGAAGCGCAATATTTCTTTAACTAATAACCAAAACGTCGGTTTGAAAATATTTCGTCGTTGGGCAAATAGTGTATCTAGATTATGCCCATTGTATTCAAGGCCTGACTGGCAATTGTGAACAGAGAAACTCATTTCAGTGGGTATTTTACCAATACCTATTTCATCCAACAAAGCTAAGAAGTTAGGATAGGTTCTATCATTAAAGACAATAAAACCGGTATCTATTGCAAATTTGTCCCCTGACTTTTCTATATCAACCGTTGCCGTATGGCCGCCAACAGAGTCATTTTTCTCAAATACGGTAACCTTATGCTTTTTTGATAATAAATAAGCGGCAGTTAGTCCGGAAATGCCGGAGCCAATAATGGCAAAATGCTTCATACTTGATCTTCCCTAGTGTGACTCTTACTCGAGCTATCATTTTTGGTAATAAATTTTCTAGTAATAAGTAACTGCCATAAAAACGAAGGTAAAAAAGAGAATAGTTTCATAATAAGCGTTAGTCGCTTAGGGAAATGTAGATATTTTTTTCGCTTTTCAATACCAATCAGCATACGGCTCGCGGCTTGTTCGCTAGTGAGTATAAACGGCATCGCAAAGTTATTTTTATCCGTTAAAGGTGTGCTAACAAAACCAGGATGTACTAAAGTAACGTCAATATCATGCTCAAGTAGATCAAGCCTCAAACTATTAGCTAAATAGTCCATCCCGGCCTTTGATGCCCCGTAAGCCTCACTGCGCGGAAACGGTAAAATAGTGGCACTTGAACTAACAAAAACGACTTGCCCGCCCTTTTTCACTTTTGGTAAAAAGTATTGTAATAGCGCACCTAAGGAAGAAAGGTTGGTATTGATGATATTAGAAAACAACTCACCATCAAAATGTTTAACATCATCAACATAGCGACAATCACCGGCATTTAAAATCAGTATATCTAATTCTTTAATATCTTGAGCGGCAGCCGCTATTTGTGCGGGCTCAGTGATATCAAATAAACAGGTCTTATAAGAGCGTGACTCCAGAAGGGCCATTTTTTCTGGGTTTCGACCGCAGGCAATCACGTTTTCACCTTGATTGGTGTACTTTTCAAATAACGCCAAGCCAATGCCTGATGTTGCCCCTGTGATTAAAACATTTTGAATGGCCATTAGTTTGCCGCCTTAGTTTTTATCCACTTAGTAAGCTTGCCGAGTATAGGCAGTTGCTCATAAAGCATTGCACCTAAATCAAGGAAGTCTCTATGGTAAATAACCTTATCGCCTTCTCCCTTAATATGTGAGGTGCCAACGACAGTAACCATTTTACCTTTGTTGAGCTTAGGGTGTTGGTAAGTCATGGTCCAAAATAGTGAAGCTTGCGAATCCTGCCAAATCACCTCTTCAATAACGAAATCACACGCAGAAAGGTTTTGATAGAGATTTTCAAAGTACTGATATAACTCATCAAAGCCTTCCACTGTGTGTAGAGGATCAATAAAGGTGACATTTTCATGGTAAATAGTGGCTAATAATTGCAGACTCTCTTTCGATAGCTTTTGATAAACAAGCACAAAATTAGTTAGCCACAAAGGTGCACCTTGTAGGGTGTGCTCTAACGTTTTATTTTCCATAACACTACCTTACTGACTAAAACTTTGATGATGAATACCTTAATAACAACACTATGAACGCAATGACCAAATAACCAATTTCTTAACAATGAGTTACCGACCTAGCTTCCCATTACACTTTATAAAAAGCTAACGCTTTTAACCTAGCCTCTTTGTGTTCAACAATCGCTGGCCAATAAACATTTAGTTCATTATCCTTAATATATTGATGAGGAAAATGAATCGCCTTATCAGAAATATTGTTAAGCTCTGGTATATATTTACGTATGAAAACGCCCTTTGGATCAAAACGTTCGCTTTGTCTAATAGGATTAAAAATTCTAAAGTAAGGTTGTGCATCACAGCCAGTGCTAGCCGCCCATTGCCAGCCACCATTATTTGAAGCTAAATCGCCGTCAATCAGGTGCTGCATAAAATATTTTTCACCTAATCGCCAATCAATGAGTAAATGTTTGGTTAGAAAGCTCGCCACGACCATACGAAGACGATTATGCATCCAGCCTGTTTGATTGAGCTGCCTCATTGCAGCATCAACAAGTGGGTAGCCAGTTCTGCCTTGGCACCACGCATCAAATAATGTAGCATCGTTATGCCACAACATCTCTTGATAATTTTCTTTATAACATTGGTGTTTACATAATCGTTGTTCATGAAAAAGCAGGTGGCGATAAAACTCTCGCCAAATAATCTCATTCAACCATGAAAATTCTTCACTGTCTGACGCGACTAACAAATCGGGATGTTTGTTAAGTAATAATCGAAGTACAAAACGAGGACTGATAACACCTGCAGCCAAATAAGGTGATATACCCGACGTACCTTTAATCGATGGTATATCACGATTAAGTTTGTAAGTGCTTATTTTTTGTTGGTAAAACTTTGGTAGTATTTGCTGCTCAAAAACAGTTGCTAGCGGCCAGGTACTAGAAATACTTTCCTGTTCAACTTCTTGATTATCAACCTTGTTAACCGCTGACGATTTAACAGATACTTTGCCTAAATACTCAAAGCCGCCTTGCTGAATATAGGTTAACCAAGCACGCTTAAACGGTGTAAAAACCTTATACATAATACCCGACTGATTCAGGACTTTGCCTTTTGGTACGATTACATCTGCTTCGAATAAGGTTAATGGAATACCGCTAGCCTTTAATTCTAAATATAAGGCTTTATCTCGTTGCTGTTCATTAAATTCAACCTCACTATTAGCCACCACTTCAGTAATATTGTGCAGTTGACAATAGCTGTGTAAATACGTTTTTTGCTGGGTAAAATTATCGAGTTCAATCAATTCAAGTTCGATATTTAATAGCGCGAGTTCTTTAACAAGGGCATGGGCGTGACGCTCAATAAAATCTATCTTTATCGGCGACCAATCATGTTGTTGCCATTGTTGTTCACAGATAAAAAAGATAGCTTTCGCTGGTACTACTGAATCATGTTGACTTAAGACGTTACGACTCAGGAAATAGTGTAACGCTGGATTGTCGTGTGTTCGAAGGTCATTACGGAGCCAAAGTAACAAGCGGGATCCTTATGTGCCCGGTTAAAGGCATCACGGAAGAATAATTAAAAATATGGGTGACTGGGTTACTAATTTATTTAGCATCTAAACTAAAGTTAATATAAATCAGTTAGTAAGCGTATCTCAATCTTAATTTATCAGGGTAAGGAGATAAGTACGCTTGCTTTGTTAAATAGTCTTTTGGATGATTAAGTAGATAATGCTTAATTAACGTTAAAGGTGCCATTAACGGAATAAGTCCTTCGCGATAAGCATCAATTTGTTCACATAATTCCTGTCTTTCATTCGCTTGTAAGTGCTTTGAAAAGTATCCTTGAATATGCGCCAGTGTATTAGCATGCTTTTTACGGGTCGCTATAATTTTCAGTGCCGTCATTAATCCTAAAATATATTGCGCGGCTACCTCATCAAGGGGTAAGTCAGCTCTTGCTAATAATTGCCCTAACTCTTTATAGGCGATTAAATCGTGGCTCATCACCGTATACTTGTAATGGCTATGAAAGGTGGTTAACTTGTGCTTAGTTAATCCTGATTCAACAATCGTTTGCCAATGTTTATAAGCAAATACTCTGGCAACAAAGTTTTCACGCAGTAGAGGATCGTTTAGACGGCCATTTTCTTCGCAAGGTAATAACGGGTTAGCATCCATAATTTCTTTGGCAAAAGCACCGATACCTTTTGAGGGTAATGAGTTACCTTCGGGGCTATAAATCTTAACTCTTTCCATGCCGCAACTTGGGCTTTTAGCGCAAAAAATATAGCCACTTAACGATTTGGTCATGCTGGCTACTTTTTTTCCATACGCTTTTAAGGCCTCGGTAACATCGCCACTGCCATCTTTTTGAGAAACATGAATAACATCATCACGCTTTATTTGACGAATGGTTGGTCTAGGAATAGGTAAACCTACAGCAACTTCTGGGCAAAATGACTTATATGAAACATGTTCTGAAAATTCTTTAATACAAAAATGAGACGGTTTATTACTGGCATCAAACCGAACCTTTTCACCAATTAAACAAGCGCTAATACCAATTTCTATGTCTTTCTTATCCACTGAATAAATCATAATCCTTTCCTTCTAATTTCTGATTTTAACTTTAATTAACGCTTTAACTGTTAAATACTTAGCTAGCTAATATATGAAAGAACCTATTGGGTTAAGCAACTTATTAATACCTTGGGTAAAGTGTAGTGCATCATTAGCAACGGTATAACAAAGACAACCATTGGTAGAAATAGGATGATGCTGATGAGAACTGTCAAGCATGATAAAATCCCCCTTAACATACTCACCACTTTCATCATGAAATGATCCCGCTAACAGCACCGTAAGCTCAAAACCTTTATGCGTATGTTCAGGTACGCCTCCACCAGGCTGTATATGTAGTAAACTGCTATGGATTTCATTTTCATTAAGCTGAATTCGTGCTCTCGTTAACTTACCAATATGAGCATGTTTACCCATTTCCATACTATTTAATGCTGCAGGAATAGTATAAGTCGTATCATTAAAACTGATTGTTTTTTCTACTTTAGGTACAACAACAGCAATATTAGAAGATTCAACAATATTATCTATCATGTGATCAAAATCTATTTTTGCAATCGCTTCTAGTGTTTCATTGTCATCAACGATGAATCGATCTAAGTATTCTTCTTCAAAGCTATTTTCAGCTACTTGTTCAGTAAATTGAGCGATCGTTTGCTGACATACCGGACACATATCTGCATGAATAGCGATACCAGCAGATAAAGATGCAGGTAAATCACCATTTACAAACGCTTGAATAAGCTCAAATTTAGGGTGATGGTTAATCATGTTTTTCTCCTAACTGTACTTTGAGTTTTCCTAGGGCTAAACGTAATCGAGATTTAACTGTCCCTAGTGGTAAATGTAGATGCACAGCTAGCTGCTCTTGAGACATTTCTCTAAAGTAAAAACCTTTAACAACGTCTTGTTGAGCTTGAGGTAACTCTTCTATGACACTTAACAAGTTTGCATGTTCTAAATGGTCATCAAAAATTTCATTTTCGATGCTCATACTTTCAGCGATAGGCCAAATATCATCACTTAGATTATCTTCTTTATTACCTTGGATTTTTCTAAGCATATCGAAGGTGACATTACGCATTACCGTGTATACCCAAGTGGTTGCCGCCCCCTTATCTTGATTGTAAAGGTGGGCTTTTCTCCACACATTACTCATAGTGTCTTGCACTACTTCATTGGCTTGTGCTTCATTAGGAAATTTACCACGTGCAATACGTAGAATTTTAGGTGCAAAGAACTGAAACAAATGAGTGAAAGCTTGTTTGTCTCGACTTATAGCAACAGACTCTAGCCATTGGCAGAGTTGTGGGTGATTTATTTTATCTGACATATAAGTAGATTTAGCACTTGTCGGCCTGCTTAGCAAGTTAGTCTGCATTGCTTCGTCCCACTATTTATTTGAACATGTCAGGTTATACGGTCAAATAAATATCAGGATCACTTTATATTGAAATTATTTCAAAACTTTTTAAAGAGCAGTTAAAAATTAATTAAAAATAAAGAACTATTCAAGAATAACGGATTCAACAAACGCTTTTGCTTCTTTAAAACTGTAACTCACAACAAAGGCATTTTTTACATTTAACTCTATAGGTAATATCTCTAACCACCTCGCTAACACCCAATGGCTATCGTTTAGACCTTTCGTTGGATATAAATCATCAAGCCTTTCGTTCTCTGCAAAGACACTCGCTAACGATGTAGATAATCTTCCTTTAGCCATGTCGACATGAATTTCAGACCAATGCGCGATGCAGCTAACATCACCAAAATGCAAATTATTTTCGTCATGCGCTATGCTCTTAATGACGACAAGAGATTTACACTTAACATCAATTTCTAAAATACCGTCATCACCTTGATCAAAATTAATAATGTCAACCCAACTACCCCACGGCATACTAGTAGAACTTTCGTTAGCAATTATATTTTTATCTTGAAGCCATAGAACAAAACCTTGACCCGAAGAGGCGGTACTGACCATTTTTAGATAGCGTGGTTCAAATATGCGTAACTTTGTTACCCCGCCTGGCAATAAGAACACGGGTAACGGAAATATTGGTAAGGTAACATTTAAATTTTTCATAAGAATATCACTTGCTGGTTTATAACTATTCATACGTAAAAAATCACTAAACGATCAGTATTATACCAATTCAAGTAAGTTTTTTCCCTCACAGCGAGTTTTAAAAGGCTTAGAGGCAAGGCATTGATTGAAGATAATGGTTTATCCCTTATCAAAAATAATAACGCGGCATGTAAGCCTTTTCAACTCGCCCTTTGGGAGTTTGTCAGCAATCTGATAACTGCACATAATTTTCCTAATATAGAATGACTATACATAAAAAAATTCTATTTGTTCTCAAACCGCTGACAAGCTCTGAGTGGGAATAAACTTATTTGATTTGGTATGACAAAAAAAGCCTCTGAAGACAGAGGCTCATGGTCGGTAATGTTAATCAAACTCTTTGCATGGTAAAAGAAAGAACAATTATCCAACCAAAACTTAGCGCCTAACAACTTGGTAACTAAAAGTTAGGTAACTATTCCATAATCACGGTATCGATTACATGAATAACACCGTTTGTTGTGTAGATATCAGAGATAATTACTTTAGCTCCTCCAATCATCAGCATTCCCGTATCAGCGTCAATACTCACATCAATCATTACATCCGATGCTGTGGTTAATGAACGTCCATTTTTTGCATAAGCATCTGTAGAACTTAAGCTACTTTCACCCACAACATGAGTTAATAAGACTTTAGTAAGCATCTCAGTGTCTGCTAATAAAGCGGTTAAAGCTTCACTGTCAATCTTATCAAAGGCGGCATTAGTTGGAGCAAAAACAGTAAACATAGCATCTTCGTTTGATAAAGTAGTCACTAAATCAGCAGCAGTAAGTGCGGTTACTAGGGTAGAAAAATTATCCGGGTCTGCCAAAGCGATTTCAACAATATTCAATGTTGGCGTATCCATCATTGCAGGAGGCATAATCACATTATCAATTAAGTGAACAACACCATTTGCAGCCATAACATTAGCTGCACTTACCTTAGCGCCATTAATGAAAAGCATGCCATCAGTGAACGATACAGCGGCTTTACTCGCATTCGCCATTTCTGCCATGTTATCCATAGATTGAGCTAAGTTGATAGCGCCATCAGCAAGAACTTCGCCAGCGATTACGTGATATAGCAATATGTTACTTAATTGTTCGCTAGTTAATCCTTCAACTGTGCCAGCAGGTAATTTAGCAAAAGCGGCATTAGTTGGAGCAAAAACAGTATAGTCATTATCAAGGTTAGCTAAGACGGTATCTAGGCCTGTTGATTGCAACGCTGACACTAGTGTAGATAGATCACTGTTGCTACTGGCAATATCAACTAAGCTCATGCTCGGTTTTGGTAATGCCACATCACCAATAATTACCGCATCTATCACATGGATAATGCCGTTGGTTGTATAAATATCTTTCATCACAACATTGGCACCACCAAACAATAGCTTATCTGTGTCCATGTTGATGTTAAGTGCTATTTTAGCCATACCCGCTGTATCAACCATATTGCCACTCAAGGCGTAGGCATTAACCGAATTTACAGCAGCATCTGCTATAACATGTTGCAGTAGTACTTTTGTTAAGGCATCGGTATCACCTAATAATGCAGTCAAGGTATCACCTGCAATTAAAGCAAATGCGGCATTAGTCGGAGCAAAAACAGTAAACGTAGCATCTTCGTTTGACAAGGTAGTCACTAAATCAGCAGCACTAAGCGCGGCAACTAAGGTAGAGAAATTATCAGGATCAGCCAGTGCTACTTCGACAATACTCAATGTCGGCTCCATCATTTCTGCGGGAGGGAGTAAAACAGCATCGATAACGTGAATAATACCATTATCAGTCTGAATATTAGTGGTAATTACTGTGGCGGTATTTACCAATAATTTGTCACCATCGAGTGATAAACCTACGGCATCACCATTCACCATATCAACGGTTGTCCCAGCTAGCGCTATAGCTGCTGCGGCATCAACTTCACCACTAATAACATGATAGGTTAAAATATCTGATAACTTATCAGTATCAGCTAGCAGCGCATCAATAGTATCTTGGCCCAACAAAGCAAAGGCTTTATCCGTTGGCGCAAAAACGGTAAATTTCGCACTGGTATCTGCCAAGGTTGTATCTAGCCCTGTCGCTTGTAAAGCAGCAACTAAAGTAGTGAAACTGCCGTCATTAACAGCAGCATCAACAATCGTAGTTGGTGCAACTACATCTTGTTTGACTTGTTCAATTACGTCATTATCGTCGTCATTGCAGCCTTGCAATAAAAACACACTTAATACGGTTACACTTAGTATTTTAAAATATTTCACTTGCTTACCCTCATTAATTAAGTACACCTGAACTTACGTACAAAAAAGAAACAAAGATCAACATTTGTTCACAAATAAACTTATATTTTTAGCAGTGATCTTTTATCAAATTAACGCGTATTGAATAGGTTAATTAAAAAGAATTTCAACAATAATGATGAATGAGTTTTTTATCACTACAAGGAGTATTACGATGAAAAGTATTCGTTCGAGAGACTAAGGCTATAAAGAGACTTTTATCTAGCATTACATTGCTTATAAGATATTATAAATCTACAGAGTAAACTTTGCTTTTAAAGTCTTTGAGGAATACATAGAATACATACAGTTTCAGCAAGTTTTCATTGATTGTATAACTGTTTATCAATTTAAATAAATACAAAAAATTAAACCTCCCCTTTTATCTAAGTTGTATAAAGTTGTGCTTATATTGCATTACTACTTGGACATTGTTGCACTTGTGTTTGCTTATCAAAAAACAATGTCACCTCAGCAACTTTAACGCCAAGCTTGCTCATCGAGGTCTTATTCATTACCCGAAACTCATCAAGTTGATACATCCAGTCATCCATAGAAACTTGATAGCTTTCATCTTCAACAACTAATGATAATTGGTATTGAAACTGAAATGCGAAACCTTGATGTTTACCAATAGCCATTCCTATCACGTCTTCCGCTTGCCCTTCATAACTACCATCCGTTTTTTTAGATAATTGCCAGTTTCGGTAACTGATTTCACCATCATTAAAATAAAATTTTTCCGCAAGAACGCCTTCATTACCTTGCCATGTGCCCTCTATTTCGACACAAAATCGTCTACTTACTTTATTAGAATAATTCTGCACCATGCCCCAAGCGATTACTCGCCCATCAAAGTAACGTTTAATATCAAATGGTTTATCAACATCTTGATAATCATCTAACGCTGTGGAGCAACTAGAAATAAGGCTACAGGTAATGATAATTAATAGAAAAATCTTAACTTTAGTCATGGGTAATACTTCCTAATAATTCACGGCGTAAGTTGGGTTCACTGGTATTTTCAGATAGCCAAATAGCAAGAAATATTTGACCGAAATCAGAGGGATTAATAACGCCAATATATTGCTGATTAAAATAAAAAACACTGCGCCCTTGGTGAATAAGCAAAGACAAGCTGTCACCCTCTTTGATGTCTGGCCACATGTTTTTAAGCTCAGATACGTAAGTGAGATACTCCTCAGCGGGAATGCCTAAGTGATCCCATTGATCTATGGTTCTGTTGATAAGGTCTTCACTGGAAATATCAGCTAAATAATTAATCGTAAAAAGTACCTTGTCAGTTGCTATATTGACGGGATATTTTCCTGAAGTAGTCAGTAGCTGACTTTTATAAAGATCCCAAAATAAAATAGAAAACGTGGTCTCCCCTATCGATACAAAGGTTTGGGTATCAATAGTGCTTTGTAAATTATTTGGCAATTCCATTTCATCGGTGATGTTTTTTGCAAAGACTACACTTTGTGATAAGCAAAAAATAAAGTAAAAGTACGATAAATAAGAAGAACATAAAGAAAAAGAAAGCTTAAACATAACTAACCTCTGCTTCGACTAACTTGTCTTTTAAATAGAAAAACAAAACGAATAACACTGCCCATATCACACTTAAAAGCAAATACGTTGAGATCATAGATTGACCAAAATCAACCGCCTGAAATTTGTAACCAGCGATATAACTCAAGGGCGCAAATATGGCACCAACGAAGAGTTGTAATGCCTTACGTCCCGATAGAAATCGTAAGCTATGGCATATAGTTGTCGCAAAACAAGCCCAAAGCATCATCAACCAAAACGGAATATGACCGCCATTAACAAAAATAAAAACATTAAATTGCACAAGCAATGAATCAACAAAGATACCAATAAAAGTTATCACCATTATTAGCAGTAATTCGTTTCGTGATTTAGCGATAAAAAAAAGGTGTGAAATCAATAATAAAAGGCTGAAGGGAATAAAGTTATTGCCCCAATAAACTAAGCCAAACCAGGCTAAGTTAAAACCAACCAAATTAAAGACTATTAAGTTAATAAACACGTTGCCAAAGTACCTAACAAAAACTGTATAAATCAATATACGTTTGAGGTACACATTTAGATTAATAACCACGCGATTAAATTAGCTATAATTCATTTAGCATTTATTTAGCGGCTTGAATGCGATATGTTATCGCAAAAGAATACTCTAACGAGCTCCAACAATTTTCTTCACCAAATTATTCACTCACTATTTACCTAAATATTTTTCCTTTAACAACCAATAACTAACAACAACGGATTTCATCGACCATGAAAGATCTTACCCAAGGCTCAATTCCTAAACATCTGATCTCGATGGCATTACCCATGATGATAGGTATGCTTATTCAAACATTGTATTTTATTGTTGATTTGTATTTTGTGGGTAAATTAGGCTCTGCAGCGCTCGCTGGATTGAGCTTAGCCGGTAATGCGATGTTTTTAATCTTCGCGCTGACACAAATACTCAATGTGAGCACTGCAGCGCTTATCTCTCATGCGGTAGGCGCAAAAGATCAACAAGACGCAAACCTTACCTTCAATCAATCAATGATGTTATCTACTGTCGTTGGCATCATTGTTTGTATCATTGGTTATTTTGGTGCACAAGATTACCTTAATTTAATATCACAAGACTCAGAAACCGTGATGATGGGCTTAACATACTTACATTGGTTCATTCCCTGTATGGCACTGCAGTTTATTATGGTCTCTATCAGCTCTGCGCTTCGAGGAACAGGGATTGTTAAACCAACTATGGTGATTCAGACGCTATCTATTTTACTCAATATCATACTCTCACCCATATTGATTACTGGTTGGGGTTCAGGCTACGCCATGGGCATTGCTGGCGCTGGATTTGCCAGCTCACTGTCAGTAATTTTTGCTGTGGTACTTTTATGTTATTACTTTATAACAACAGATAAGTACGTCAACGTTGATTTCTCTCTTTGGCATATTAACGTGCCTCGCATTAAGAAATTGCTCGCTATTGGTTTACCCGCCGGTGGGGAGTTCTTTTTGATGTTTGTTTATATGGGCGCTATTTATTGGCTAATTAAACCGTTTGGTGCGGAAGCTCAAGCAGCATTTGGTCTTGGTTCACGTGTCATGCAAGCATTATTCTTACCTGCAATGGCTATTGCTTTTGCAGCGCCTGCGATTGCAGGGCAAAACTTTGGCGCACAAAATTACCAAAGGGTGAGAGATACTTTTAGATGGACTGCCATTATGACCTGCTCGTTAATGGCTATTATCTTGTTAATTTGTTTAAGCCAAGCAGAATGGATGCTGACTCACTTTTCTGACGATCGAGAAGTGATTTTGATTAGTGTGGCTTTTTTACAAATGATTTGTTGGAACTTTGTTCCTGCCGGTTTAGTTTTTACTTGCTCGGGTATGTTTCAAGCTCTGGGAAACACCATGCCTGCTTTACTGAGTACCGCAACCCGCTTAATTACTTTTATCTTGCCTGCCCTTTGGTTATCCAAACAAAGTGACTTTCAGATAGAGCAACTTTGGTATGTTTCTGTCGCTACCGTTTGTTTGCAATCATCGGTGAGTTTTTACTTTCTAAAACGAGAGTTTAAAAAACGTTTACCTAATGATAATTTATCAAACGAATGTTCTGATGAACTTAATAAAAATAAGCTTATCACCTAAAGCAGCACTAGCTATATTTTAGCCAGTTGCAGATATGCTTTGTTTCAAGCTTGGTAGATATAAAACTGAAAATACAGCGACTAACTATATGTTAGTCTCTTTATCATTGTTGCGACTAGCTAACCGACACTGACCAGCTGCAATGGCTGTGGTTTTGACTCTGCTGTTGAAACATCATGTGAATGAGCTGTTGAAACATCATGTGAATGAGCTGTTGATTGTTGGTTTTTATAACGATCGAACTGAACTTGTTTAACACCTAAGCGCTTAAAATACTCTTTTATCGTATTAAAATCTTCTCTAACAAACTCTGCATCAGAGTTTGTCATTAAGCCGTCTACATAAGCGTTATCACCATTAAGGTTAATGTTGGCAATAGCTGAGTAAGGTTGTCCGTATTCTTCAACTCTAATTGCCCGCACCATTTTTATTTCAAAAATCCAGTCATCTATTTTAATACAACGAGATAATGTTTCTGATTCTTTTTCTGATATAGGTTCAGACATCAAGGTTTCCTTTTATAAGTAAATGGTTAGTGGCTAAAGCCAGTATTTAAACGTAAACCTCACACAAGGTCTGTTATAAATTTCACATAACTAATCAGCTAATTTACCTAATCAGCTCCGTAGCTAAAGCACGAAGTGGACCAACATGACAATTCATTGTTCTCTAAAGATTTAAATGAAAACATCACCCCAAGACTGTTGCCAAAAAGAAACACGTAGTCAATAGTAATTTTCAAAAATAGCGAATTAAAAAACAATATAATAATATTAAACAATGACTTGATTATGAAAAACAAGAAGAATCAGGGTGTCTCCTAAAAGCAACAGTTAAATAAGTTACTCACTGCGATGAGGTAGCTTAAACATAATTTTATTCATGACAGTCAAGGCAGTACTTCTTTCTCAGGCACCATACAGTTTGTGCAACAAAAGAAAATATCGTTGGATAAATAGCTATGAAACTCGTGATTGAACGAGTAGAAGCGAGTTCGAGTGGATCCACTAGCCGTTTTATTAAGAGTAGTAATTAAGTAACAGAGCCGATTGATCTTCCCCACGAAACACTGAAAAAAAAAGTTAAGGTTGATTAACAACCTTAACTTTTTTATCTAATTACATTCGTTTTTTTCAAGCCGTCTGACTAAGCAATTTTTTTAGTCTGCATTTGGCTATCAAGGTATTCATCTAACGAACCTTGGAAATCAATTAATTTTTTATCTTTAATATCAATAATGCGCGTTGCTAAAGAAGAAATAAACTCACGGTCATGACTAACAAAAATTAATGTACCTTCGAAGTCTTTAAGAGCATTATTTAATGCATCAATCGCTTCGATATCCATGTGGTTAGTCGGCTCATCCATGATTAATACATTGATATCAGCCATCATTAACATACCAAATAACAAACGGTTCTTTTCACCACCTGAACAGTTACGTGCTTTTTTATTCGCATCATCGTCAGTAAATAACATACGACCTAACATACCACGAACACTTAAATCGTTGTGACAAGGTCTACGCCATTGCGACATCCACTCCATTAGCGTTAGGTCATTATCAAAGAATGAACCACTATCTTGCGGGCAATAACCTACAGAAGCATTTTCAGACCATTTAACAACACCTTCAATGTGCTCTAATTCGCTCATTAAACAACGTAATAAGGTAGTTTTACCCACGCCGTTTTCGCCGATAATCGCTAACTTAGCACCGGCTTCTAGTAATAAGTCGCCATTTTCAAACAACATTTCGCCATCAAAACCATGACTTAGGTTTTCAAGTTCTAAAGCTTGACGATGCATTTTTTTGCCTGGAGCAAAAGCAATCTTCGGGGTAATACGACTCGATGATTTAACATCATCAAGTTTAATTTTATCCATTTTCTTAGCACGAGAACTTGCTTGTTTAGCTTTTGAAGCATTAGCACCAAAACGGTTAACAAAGTCTTGTAGTTCAGCAATTTCAGCAACTTTTTTATCATTACCGGCTAATAGCTGTTCACGTAATAAACCAGACTGCGCTAAGAAGAACTCATAGTTACCTGGGTAAACACGTAATTCACCGTAATCAATATCTGCCATATGCGTACATACAGAGTTAAGGAAATGTCTATCATGCGAAATGATAATCATGGTGCATTTACGTTTGTTCAATTCACCTTCTAACCAACTGATGGTATGAATATCCAAGTTGTTGGTAGGCTCATCGAGTAATAAAATATCAGGGTTTGCAAATAATGCTTGTGCAAGTAGCACACGTAGCTTCCAACCTGGCGCAACTTGCTGCATTGAACCGTAGTGAAAAGACTCTTCAATACCCGCTTCTAATAAGATTTCACCAGCACGACTTTCTGCTGTGTAACCGTCCATTTCTGCAAATTGGCTTTCTAAGTCACCAACACGCATACCATCGGCTTCACTCATTTCAGCTTGGGCGTAAATAGCATCTCTTTCTTGCTTTACTTTCCACAAAGGCATATCGCCCATGATCACAGTATCAATTACATTGTGTGTTTCAAAAGCGAATTGATCTTGGCCCAAAGTACTTACTTTGTTACCGGTACTTACTGATACATTGCCAGAGCTTGGCACTAAATCGCCACTAAGTATCTTCATAAATGTAGACTTGCCGCAGCCATTTGCTCCGATCAAACCGTAGCGGTGACCGTTGCCAAATTTAGCCGAAATGTTTTCAAATAACGGCTCTGCGCCAAATTGCATTGTAATGTTCGATGTAGTGATCAAAAGGTATTCCTAGATGTTGCTAACAAGTAATCAACGATTGTTAGTAGCACGGACCTATCTTATAAATAGATAAGTAACCCTGAAAACAACAATCAAGACTCAAAATATTAAGGTCGCATATTATATAGCAAGAGTGGTGTGAACAAAATATAATCTTTGAAATAAAGTGATGTTTTTTTCATCAACAACATGTTTTGGGGTTACTTACTTGCTGCTGAAGCATACAAATTACTTATTTAGATAAAATATCACTCTGCTAGTTATTCAATTAAAACGCAGTCAAAATGGGCAAGATGTAGAAGAACTTAAGAGCTAACGCCGTAGACACAGGTCTTGCGGTTGCTTTGACGGTTCTATGATAGATAAATTTCAGGTATTTATTTTTAAGTAGCTACAAAATAACAGTAAATATTATTAATAAATAATAATTAAGGTTTTACGCTATAAACTACCGTAATTTATCGCCTCTAATGTACTTTTTTCATCTTGCAGAGTTTCTTCTTTAAGCCAAGTAGTAAAAACATTAACCCGTTCTTTTTTCGCCGAATTAGGGTCAAAGACAAAATATCGTTTAAAGGAAATCGGATGTTTAATATTAAACGGAATAACCAACTGCCCTGTAATCACATATTGAGAGAAAAGCGCTTGTGATGCTAAAGTAAAACCATGACCACTGAGTACTGCACTTAACGCCATATCGCCAGAGCTGACCTCTGTCCATTTTTTATGGCATTGATAGTTTTCAACACCTGCTTCCTTAAACCATGTGCGCCAGTCAATGCTGCCTTGATTTTCTAAGCTGACTAACCAGCACTTCAAAACATCTTGTGGCTCTTTAAAGTTATATTCTTTCATCAATTGTGGTGAGCAGGCCGGATACACATGATCTTCAGCAATAAATTCATATGTCATATCATCACTGGTATCTACTTCTTTATTGGTTATAAAGCGAATAGCTAAATCGATATGACCTCTACGGAGATCTTCAAGACCATTTGAGGAAACGACTTTTACTTTGATTTCAGGATGTTTAATAGAAAATTTATACAGCCTTGGCATAAGCCATAAAGATGTAAATGCTTGAGTGGACGTTATAGTTAGGGTACCAGCAACGTCTTCTGTTTGAATACTGTTAAAGCCTTTTAACAGTGTGTCGAATGCTTTATGAGTCGCTATATAAAGCTTTTCACCACTTTCGGTTAATTGCATTTTCCTACCGTTACGGACAAACAACTGACTGCCCATGGCGGCCTCTAACTGCCTCATTTGCTGACTAACTGCAGCTTGGGTAACAAACAACTCTTCTGCTGCTTTACTATAACTTTGATGGCGAGCTGCACTTTCAAAGCTTCGTAAGTTATTTAGCTGCTTTAATCTTTTATCCATCTTAACTTCCCTCAGAGTAATTGAAGCAATACACAGTAAATCAGATGCATAAGCTCAGCTTATGGATACGATAAATTCTTATTGTTGGTTTCATTGTGATGTTCTAGGCAATATGGCTTTAAGCAACATAAAGAGGTAAATATTATGAACATAAAAATAGCCACACAAGCCACTAAAGTAGAGAGCAAGCAAGTTAACCTAGAAAATTGCTGTAAAAATATAACTAACTCTCTAAGTACTTTCAACTTAATACTTGTTAACATTTCAAATAAGCTAGGGTTATCAAAAGCCATTTATCAAAAATAATAGCAACATAAAATCACAGAAAAATGTTCCGCTAAAAGCGAAACTAAAACTAAAGGAGTATGTTCGTGCCAAAATATAACTATTTAATTTCTCTACTAGTCTCTTGTGCCTTATTATCCCCCATACAAGCGTTTGCTGGTGTGAGTGATATTGCCACTAAGACTGCACAATATGCACAATCAACCTACCAAGTTCAAATGCTCGAAAGCTTACGTCAATTAATGACATTTAATACCGTAGCAGTAGAGGGTGTAAACTCTCCAGATAATCCTGAACATCAAAAATTTAAAGCCGAGTTGGCCAAACAAGCCAAACACTTAGGTTTAGATTATATAGACTATGGTTATGTGGTAGTTATTGGTTTAGGTGATAACGAGCAGCGTGTAGGCATGATCACTCATGGTGATATCCAACCTTTTAATCCGACTAAATGGGCACAATCTCCCCTAACACTTGACCTAACTTCTGAGCCTGGAAAACTTATTGGTAGAGGAACAGAAGATGATAAAGGGCCAATAAGTAATGCCTTGTATGCAATGAAAGCTATCAAAGATTCAAACGTTAAGCTAAATAAGCGTATCGAGTTATATGTTTACATGGCCGAAGAATCTGATTGGGAGCCATTGCGTCAACACATCAAACTTCACTCTCTGCCACAGGTTAACATCACCCTTGATTCAGAATACCCTGTAGTAACGGCAGAAAAAGGTTATGGCACCATAAGCATGACTTTTCCTAAAGCCAACTATACATCGAACAAAGTTTATATCAGTGAATTTACCGGTGGTTTTTTTGGCAGTCAAATTCCAGAAGATGCTCATGTAAGCATAGAGAACGCCAATCAAAAACTATTAGCTGAGATAAAGCAGCGAGCTCAATCCCACATTGGCATGAGTTATAACTACCAATGGCAAGGTAAACGCTTAAGTATTAGTGCTCTGGGCAAATCAGCTCATTCTTCGAAGCCTGAATATGGTGTAAATGCCATTACCCACTTAGCAGATTTATTAGCGATAAATCACTGGCCGAATAATGCCAGCGGTGCCTTGATTAATTTTATCAATGATCACTTAGGCATAGGTTTATACGGCAGTAAATTTGGTGACATCGCCTATAGTGATGACTTCATGGGACCAATGTCGGTGCAACCTACCGTTCTTAAAGCAACAAGCAAAGGTATGGAGTTAAATATCAACATTCGCCGACCTGTTGGCAAAAGCACCAAGCAACTAGAGCGTGAAATTAGTTCGACATTAACTAAGTGGCAACAACAAAACCAAATAACCTTAGTAGATGTTAGCAATGAAATTAATGAGCCTTTTGTACAAAAAAATGCTCCGCAAATTGACACCTTACTTGACGTATTCTCATTTTATACAAATATAACCGATGCTAAACCGATCTCTATTGGCGGGGGTACTAACTCAAGACTTTTTCCTAATGCAGTCAGCTTTGGTCCTTCGATGCCAGGAACAGTATACACAGGTCATTCAGAACATGAGTTTATTACCATGGAGCAATTTGTATTAACCCTGAAAATGTACACAGCAATGCTGATTGAACTAGCGAAATAAGCTTAGCTGCCATGCTTCAACGATCATGTTAAAGGCTCATATGCGGCGTGATTTATTTCGTTAAAGAAGCTACACGGATGTCGCTTCCTAGAGAATACATACGGCACAGCAAGTACCTTATTGAATGATACTGGAGCAATTATCTAATGCCGATTGTCCTGTGTCGGCATTATCTTCATTTAATATCTCCCGAAAACAAAACAAAAAAATAGCAGGTAAAGTAAGTGACCTGTGCTATTTTATCGGGAAATTAAATCGATATGTGGATTTAAGTAAACAATGAAAGCCAACGGTTTGTTAATAATAAAATACATTGATGGTATTAACTCTCGCTAAAAACAGGGAATTCCCTTTGGTCTAAATGTTTCACTTTACTTGGAAAATTAATGATAAAAAGATCGGTTTACGCCATAGTAATCATTAGCACTTTACTCGTTTTAATACTTACTTTAACTGCAATCAATCAACTTTATAGCAGTAAATTAGTAACTTTAGATAGTAAGCTTAAAGAGATTTCTGGTATTGAAGTCGACAAGGCTGGTAACTTGTGGGGCATTAATGATGGTGGTAATTTAGCGCAAATACATCGTATACAAAGCGATGGTAAAGTGAACAAAACAATCACTATTACTAATGCAAGGAATTTGGACTGGGAAGATATGACCCAAGATGACTTTGGCCATTTTTTCATTGGTGATTTTGGTAATAATGACAACATACGTAAGTGGTTAACTATTTATAAAATTGAAAACCCCATCGATATTAAGGGCACAGAAACTCAAGCAGAAATAATTAAATTCACTTTTCCAGAGCAGTTACACTTCCCACCGAAAGCTTCAGAAAAAAACTTTGATTTAGAGGCCTTTGTTTTTTATAAAAAACACTTATATCTGTTTTCAAAAAATCGTACCGAGCCTTTTGATGGTGATACCAACTTATACAAGATTGGCGACCATGCTGATAATTATCAAGCTGGTTTTATTAGTAATTTTAATACCTGTACCACCCATGAGAAACTCTGCTGGATAACGTCTGCCGCGTTAAGCCCAGATAGAACAAAGTTAGTGTTATTAGATTCAGAGCGATTATGGTTGTTCGAAAACTGGCAAGACGATGATTTCTTCTCTGGTGATGCCTATAAAATTGATTTAGGTATAGTCACTCAAAAAGAAGCCGTAACCTTTTCTGACAATAATACCATCATCTTTACCGATGAAGAATTTAGTGGCATAGGTCGAAACTCTTATATGATTAAACTCGACCAGGTAACTAAAAAGAAAATAACTAAAGAGCGCACAACAAAACGAGCCACAGATAGCAAGCTTAAAGATGTGCCTATAAACTAGCTATATTCTAAGTCTATCCTAACTATGTAGTAAATATTAGGTAGAAAAATACGTTCAGTGACAAGGGATGTAATAGCTTAGTACTATCCCACCCCTTATGTTACTAAGCTACACTTGGTTATTTAGAAATAGTAGCCAACGTTGATGTTAAGACGGGTGTTCCAATCATCATTGTCATTAGCCATTGAACCACCTATAAAAGGTTGATTCTTAGCGGTAATAAGATCGATGTAGCTATAAATCCCTCCAGCACTAACAGCAACACCAACAACGTTCATAACGGTGTCATTATCGTAATCACCCGATTTGTCTGTCATTAAATTAAAGTCATTGTAGAATTTAAGATTAGTTACAGGGCCCATGTCCACATCCATCGAGTATGATAGATTTAAATTATATAGTTTGGCTTCTGCAGGAATGTTGTCACTAAAGCTGTATGCTCCTACTGACACTGTTTCGCTACCATCATCTAAATCATATTCATAATCTGAGAATTGAAACATAACTCCAATATTTTCGATTTGGCTTTTAACATGAACAGCATAAGCGCTGTGACTGCCCAACGAGTCATTTTTACCAGCAAGATCACCATGTTGTAATGAAATACCTACTTCAGTATTGCTAAAGTTGTAAGCATAACGGGCATTGAAAGTATTGCTTTCAGCCATTTCTTCACCATCTGTAATGCCGATAACATCATAAGAATAACGGTCGGTTCTATCACCTACATAACCATCAATGCCGCCTTGTTCATCATTTTTGAAGAAAGCAAGTCGTAAGTCATGATTCCCTGATTTTCTGATAAAAGAAATACCCGCATCAAAATCATCTTCTAAACCGACATAGTAACCTGAGCTAAAGAAAAAGCTATTTGAGTTGTAGTCAAGCACACCAAAAGGTACTTGTGTGATACCTAGCTGTCCCTGCCACTCTTCATCGAATTTGTAGCCAACGTAAGCATGGTGAATAACGTCCATATATTGATACCAACGATATTGGGCTGATACTGATACGTCGCCAATACTGCCATTAACATCAAGGCGAAACACATCAAAATCTAAATCACCAACACGATCTCTATTTTCTTCATTGTAATCTTCATAACTATATTGGAAACGAACAGCCCCACCAATTTTAATATTTGGTTCTGCTGCTTTTTCTGTTTCTTCTTGTGTTTTAACTTGAGTTTTAACTTGAGTTTTTAGCTCAATTAACTGTTGCTCTAATTGAGTGATACGTTGGTTGGTTGCATCATGAGTGTCGGCAAAAACAGCTGGAGAGATGGCAAATAGTAAGCTAGATAATGTTATTGAATATTTCATATTGATACTTAATTTTATTTAATATTAGTTATTAGCTGTCAGAAGGAAAAATTAATCCCGTTTGCAGCTAATGAGAATCGTCGTTTGGATAAATTTTAGCGTCTGACCAACCTTAAGTTACTCGTATGGTTGGTCAGTGCTGAAGGTGTATTATTCTTGTGCGAGCGTATTTTCTACTCGATCAATAAGGTCTGTGATTTTACTTGATGGTGCTTTTGTTAGCAGACTAACCGTTACAATAGTGACACTGGCAAAGACAAAACCAGGGACAATTTCGAACAAGTCGAAAATGCCGCCGCTAAGCTCTTTCCAAATAACAACGGTAATGCCACCAACTAAAATACCTGCAAGAGCGCCATTGCGATTCATACGTTTCCAATAAAGAGAAAGTATTAATGCAGGTCCAAAGGCGGCACCAAATCCAGCCCATGCATAAGATACAAGTCCTAAAACAGAGCTTTCAGGGTTAAAGGCCAATACCAGTGCAATAATTGATAATAAAACTACGCCTATTCGGCCAACCAGCACAACTTCTTCTGGGCTTGCATCAGGACGGTAAAGTTGTTTGTAGAAATCCTCGGCAAGTGCAGATGATGACACAAGCAATTGAGAGTCTGCAGTGCTCATTACAGCAGCTAAAATCGCGGCGAGTAAGATACCTGCAATAACAGGATGGAAAATAGCATTAACTAATAACATGAAGATTGTTTCGCTATCAGCCAATTTTCCACCTAAGTGTTCATCCACATACATCATGCCGACTAGGCCAACTAAAATGGCACCAATCATAGAAATAGTGGTCCAAATAACAGCGATGCGACGAGCTGTTGTTAGGTCTTTGTTTGAACGTGACGCATTAAAACGCGCTAAGATATGAGGCTGACCAAAATAGCCTAAACCCCAAGCTACTAAAGAGATAATAGCAATAATTCCCATGGGCTCACCCGCAGCAGTAGTAAACATATCAAGTAATTCAGGGTTTTTTGAGCCCACTGAATTTGAAAGATCAGCAAAACTACCTTCCATCGCGGCTAATGGCACAAATGCTAGCGCAGCAGCCATTAATAATCCTTGTACTAAGTCAGTCCATGATACCGCCAAAAAGCCACCAAAAAGAGTATAAGAAACCACACAGACTGTTCCAAGAATGACAGCTAGTTCATAATCGAGACCGAATACTGTCTCAAATAACTTACCACCCGCAACTAAACCTGCACTGGTATAAAATAGGAAGAACATAAGAATAAACAAGGCTGAAATAGTTTGTAGTAATTTTGATTTATCGTTGAAACGGCGTGCAAAATATTCTGGTAGGGTCAGTGCATTATCTGCTTCGATACTGAAAGTACGAAGACGCTTTGCACATACTAACCAGTTTAGCCAAGTACCCAAAAGTAGTCCACCGGCTAACCAAAGAGATGAAGCACCAGAGGTGAAGGCAAACCCAGGTAAGCCCAACAATAACCAACCACTCATATCTGAAGCACCAGCTGAAATTGCTGTAGGCCAAGGTCCTAAAGTACGGCCACCGAGGAAATAATCCGTAGAATCTACTGTTCGTTTATAGGCGTAATAACCTATACCCATCATTAAAAGTAAATAAGCGATAAAAGTAGCGCTTATGGTGATGTTATTTTCTATCATGTTTTGTTCACTCCAATCTTAAAAATCAATTTGCCTTAGCAAAATTACGAAGAACCTAACAACTTGCATGGATTTATTTCTTATAGTGTTGAGAATGCAATACGCTGTAGGTAGTCGTTTTGTTATGTTTCTTAACTAATAATCACGTCAATCTGACGGTAAAAAAGTCTATAGAAGTTGTAGCAGAATGTGCTGATGAAATTCCGATAAAAACGAAATTTTATATGGTCAAATAACAGTTATTCCGCATAAAAGAGTAAAATAATAGCAAAAGCTATTTATTTAATACCTAAAAAAAATCTGTACGAATATTATTTTCAAGACAAATGTTGTTTATTAATAATTCACAATTACTCATTAATAATTCATTTAACTAGTGATACCCTGCACCTTAAGTACTTTATTTATGAAAAATTATTCAGTTAAAAAAGCTTCAAAAATAAAAAACGAGCCTATTAGCTCGTTTTTTATTTGTGAAATTTACATAATTTCGATATTAGATAGGCAAAAATAATAGTGAGTCAACAACCTATCATCGATCTAATATAAGTTATTTTATCGGCGCTAATTGATAGAGTATTCATTCATAAAACCCTATTGTGTAGTTCAACAAATTGCTGTGTCACTTGTCTTAGCCGTTCTTGTTCACTCGAAGAAACAAAGCTGGCTTCAATGGCGTTAAAAGTAAATTGAGCAATTTCAGCTTTATTCATCGGGTGTGCATTATTTACCGCTACAAAATTATCTGTCATATAACCACCAAAATAGGCCGGGTCGTCAGAATTAATTGTGACACAAACCCCTTGACGCAGTAGCGTCACAATATTGTGCTGTTCCATACGGTCAAAAACTTTTAGTTTAATATTAGATAGTGGGCAAACGGTAAGAGGAATACGTTCACTGACAAGCTGCTTTACTAGGCTCGCATCTTCTGAACAACGCACGCCATGATCAATGCGAGTAATTTTCAGTAAGCTTAATGCCTCGCTAATATTATCTGCAGGCCCTTCTTCACCGGCGTGAGCGACAGTTAAAAAACCTTGTTCAAGGGCTTGTTTAAAAACTCGTTCAAACTTACTCGCGGGGTTGCCAATTTCTGTGGAGTCTAAACCTACTCCGATAATTTTATCTTTATGCTCTTGTGCTTGCGTTAACGTTTTAAACGCAGATTCTTCATCTAAATGACGTAAGAAACACATAATTAACTTACTGGTGATCCCTAAGTCACTGACACCTTTATTAAGTGCACGATGAATACCATTGACTACCGTATCAAATAAGATGTCGCGTTCTGTGTGTGCTTGGGGGTCAAAAAATATCTCTGTGTGCAGCACATTATCTTCTTGGCAGCGGAGTAAATAAGCCCAGGTCAGATCAAAAAAGTCTTGCTCATGGACCAGTACATCTGCCCCTTGGAAGTAAATATCTAAAAATGATTGTAGATTATGGAAATTGTAAGCATCTCTTATTTCTTCAACTGAATTGAAAGGAATATTTATACTATTGCGCTGTGCTAATTCAAGCATTAATTCAGGCTCAAGCGTTCCTTCAATATGGAGGTGGAGTTCTACTTTAGGTAAAGACTGGATAAATTTATTCATGATGAAGTTCCCAATAATTATAAAAGTTCATTCAGTGCTTTCTTTTGAATGAAAATTATTCGTACAAAGAGAAAGCACTAAAGCACTAAACTCTTCGTAATCAGGATTTATTGGTTCCTGGTAGAGACCCCCAATCCATATCACTGGGGTTATACGAAGTGACGCTAGTTACTGCCATTAAAACAATAATAAGCTATATATTTGATACTGCCTTATTTGATTTAACAAGTCTATAGAATCGACCGACATTATTTGGCTTAACCCTAACGGTTATAACAAGTCCATTAAGTTATTTCCCACTCAGCGAGAACTTAATGGAATTGGTATTAGGCCTTATAACGCGCTAAAAACATTAACACGGTATCATCAGCAATTATTTGCTGCTGTTCAGGTGATGGAAACGTTTGATTCATAAATAATTGTGGCCAAAAAGCACTGGCCTTAATCAAACCTAAAAATTGCTGAGCAGCAAAGTTAGCATCCGATTTTTTGAGTCGACCGTCATTCATCGCCTCATTAATCCAAACATGTAAGCCATCTTTTTGTTGGCCTAGGTGCTCTAAAGTACTCGACGCTAATTCTGGGGAGCGAATACATTCAGAAATAGTTATACGGTTCAAGTTACGAAAGCATTCAGACGCTAACAGTTCAATTTCATTCATAGCAGCAATATGCAACTGCTCATCAAGTGGTTTCTTCGATTCGTATCGAATATTTACCGCTTGGCTAAAGGAGTCACAAAGTTCTTTAACAATATTGTGAAACAAAATTTCTTTACTAGGAAAATGATTATATACGGTACGTTTTGATACTTCGGCTCTTTTGGCCAATGAATCCATGCTAGCGCCGAGAAAACCTTTTTCTTTAAACTCATCTTGTGCAGCCGCTAAAATGTCTAAACGCTTTTTTTCCGTTAGGGTTAATGCTTTTTCCATACTACTTAATTATAAAAAATCGGACCATAGGTAAATACTACACTGTTTAGTTTACTTTTCAATAAAAATAGGTAAACTGCACCGAGTAGTTTACATTTTGTATTATTTTGTACTAAATATGTAATTCTAAGGGTCTGTTGATCCTTCGAGATTATTTTTGCAGCTTTATGTTGAATATTTATACAAGGCAGAGCCTTTGTCATGTGGTTGTTCCACATAAAAAGGCGATAACGCCGTAAAAATGACCAACAAACGCTGTCCGAAGGATTCGACTAAAAGCGTTTTACTCATTGTTGAGTAGTGTGTAGCTTAGAATGACTAAGCTACACACTACTCGCCTCGACTAAAATGCTTTTATCTCGAACAAAATTTAACCGCGAAAGTTCAACAGACCCTAATGTTATTATGTATTTGGTCATTTCCTTATAGGTTTTTTATGTCAACATTTCGTTTTATGTTAAATGGTCAACTAAAGCCATTTTTTAGTCGCCTCTTATTGGTATCATCCAGCGTACTCCTTGCTACAGCACTTACCGGCTGTGAACAAGCACAACAGTCTGCCCCTAAAGGTATGCAACCTGCAGCAGTGTCTGTGATGAGTATGACAACCCAATCAGTTCCTTTTAGTATTGAATTACCTGCCACGTTATCTGGCGCTAAAGAAGTGGAAATTCGTGCTCAAGTATCCGGTATTTTACAAACCCGCAACTTTAGTGAGGGTGATAAAGTCACAGCAGGACAATCATTATTTAGCTTAGACGCTAAAACTTATGCCGCTGAAATGGCCAAAAGCAAAGCAGATTTGAATGCTGCGACGGTCCGTCTAGAACAAGCCCAACGTGAAGTTAATCGCATAAGGCCATTACGTGAGAAAAATTCAATTTCACAACGCGAGTTAGACAATGCCATTTCAAGTGCTGACATTAATTTAGCTGATGTTAAATCAATGCAGGCGGACTTAGAACAAGCGAAATTACGCTTAGATTATACCAAGGTAATATCTCCTGTTACCGGTATTGTTGGTCGTGAATTAGTATCTGAAGGGACTTATGTCTCAGGCCCTGAAGTATTGTTAACACAATTAACCCAAATTGATCCTATTCGTGTGCGTTTTGGCTTATCTGAACGTGAGCAATTACAAATGCGTAATGATGAAGCTGCAGGCTTACTTACTTTGCCAGAAGAAGGCCATTGGAACACCAGAATTAAATTGTTTGATGGTTCACTCCACCCTCAAGTTGGGCAAGTTAACTTCAGCGACATCCGGATAAATAGTCAAACAGGCACAAGTGAATTACAGGCAATTACACCAAATCCAAACTTCTCATTAAGACCCGGACAATTTGTTCGCATCATTTTAGAAGGTGCTGTACGTGAAAATGCCTATGTTGTACCGCAAAGAGCCGTTTTGGATAATGGTCTTGGAAAATTTGTTTATGTTATGGCTAAAAATGACAAAGGTGTGACTGTCGCATTACCTGCTCCCGTTGTTGTCGGCGAATGGGTAACTGAGGTTGCAGGTATAGAAAATGGCTGGATAATTCGTGAAGGTTTAAAAACAGGTGACCAAGTCATTATTGATGGCATGGCGCGTATTTTCTTTCCAGGTATGCCGATACGTTTAGCTGATGATCAGTTACCGTCTGCCGCACAACAATAAGGGGCAGATTAATGTTTTCTCGTTATTTTATTGATCGACCTATCTTTGCTTTTGTCATTTCTATTTTTATTGTTTTGGCTGGGTTGGCTGCTATGCGCAGTTTATCTATCGCACAATATCCAGAAATGTCGCCACCCGTTGTACAAGTTACCGCTGTGTATCCTGGTGCATCTGCTGAAGTATTAGAACAAACCGTTGCTACGCCTTTAGAAAATGCAATTACAGGCGTTGAAGGCATGATGTATATGTCCTCAACATCAACCAGTGCTGGTGCAACAACCATCACGGTTACCTTTGAAATAGGTACAGACCCAGACCAAGCTTCCGTTAATGTTAACAACCGTGTTAAACAAGTAGAAGCACGTTTACCTGAAGAAACACGCCGTCAAGGTGTTGTGGTTGCTAAAGGCTCATCAAGCTTTTTACATGTACATGCTTTTTACTCACCTGATGATAGCCGCGAAGCATTATGGACTTCTAATTATGTAACGTTAAACATTATTGATAAAATCAAACGTATTCCTGGCACGACTAGCGTACAAATTTTTGGCGCAAAAGATTATGCCATGCGTATTTGGTTACGTCCTGATGTGATGAGCCAGCTTGGCGTTACTGTTGAAGAGATTAGCAGTGCAGTACGTGAACAAAACTCTCAATACGCTGCCGGTAGAATTGGTGCGACACCGACTTCCGTGAGTCCACAATCATTGGTATACAGTGTAAAAGTACAAGGGCGATTAAGCACGGCAAAAGAGTTTGAAGATATCATTATTCGGGCAAATAACGATGGTAGTTCGCTGCGTTTGAAAGATATTGCGCGCGTCGAATTAGGCTCAAAAGATTATGACTTTGATGGCCGTATCAACGGTAAAAAAGCAGTACTACTGGGTATATTCTTACAACCCGGTGCTAATGCCCTTGATGTTGCCGACGAAGTTAATGCCACCATTGCTGAATTAGAGACCCGTTTCCCTACTGGGCTCGAGCATTTATTGCCATACGACACCACTCGCTTTGTAAAAGTCTCTATTCGAGAAGTATTGAAAACCCTTGGCGAAGCTATGCTACTGGTATTCTTAGTGGTTTTTATCTTTTTACAAAATTGGCGTGCTACCTTAATTCCTATTATGGCCGTACCAGTTTCTTTGTTAGGCACCTTTGCTGGCCTGTATATGCTGGGTTATTCCATTAATACATTGACCTTGTTTGGTATGGTGTTATCCATTGGTATTGTTGTTGATGATGCAATCGTTGTACTTGAAAACGTAGAACGCATTATGCATGAAGAAGATGTCTCAGTTCGTGATGCAGCTATCAAAGCGATGAAAGAAGTGAGCGGTCCAGTCGTTGCCATCGTATTGGTGTTATGTTCTGTCTTTGTACCTATCGCCTTTTTAGGTGGCTTAACCGGTGAATTATTTCGTCAATTTGCTATCACGATATCTATCTCGGTAAGTTTATCAGGCTTGGTGGCCTTAACCATGACACCTGCCCTATGTGTTTTAGTATTGAAACATGAAGACAAAAAAACCAACTTCTTTTTTAACGGTTTTAATCGCTTTTTCAATAAAGTGACTGGGCACTATGTCACGGGTGTAAGCTTCTTCCTTCGCCGTGGTTTATTAGCCTTGATGCTTGTGCTTGGCATGGTCGTGATCACAGCAAATATGTGGTTAAAAACGCCCAGCTCTTTAGTACCTGATGAAGACCAAGGTTTTTACATTTCTGCGGTATTTTTACCTGATGGTGCCTCATTACAAAGAACCAAAAAAGTAGTCGATGAAGTTATAGCAGCAATAGAGTCAAACCCCGCTAATGAAAATGTTATTTCCTTTACTGGTTTTGACTTTCTAGGTGGTGGTTATAAAAATAATGCTGCCACTATTTTTGTCACCCAAAAACATTGGGATGATAGAGAAATAAGCACTCAACAATTGGTAGGTGAGTTGTTTATGAAAACCGCTAATATCAATGAAGCCTTAGTATTAGCTTTTAATCCACCAGCGATACCTGGTTTAGGTAATACCGGTGGTTTTGAGTTCTATCTGCAGAACCGTGGTGACGGTGGTGTCGCTAAGTTAAAACAAAGTATGCAAGCGATGATGGGCGCTGCTCAGCAAAGTCCAATACTTGCTGGGGTGCAAACATTATGGCGTTCAGACTCACCACAGCTGACGGTAGAAATAGATCGTGAACAAGCGCGCGCTATGGATATTCCTATTAACAATGCTTTTAATGCCTTGGCTGGAACCATGGGAACTTATTATCTAAATGACTTCAATAAATTCGGTCGAACATGGCAGGTACTGATGTCGGCAGAGCCCGAGTTTAGAATGAGTCCTAAAGATATATCGCGTATTTACGTTAAAAGTAATGGCGGTGAAATGGTACCTATCTCTGCCTTTGCCGAAATTAATTACAGCAGTGGTCCTGATAGTTTAGACAGATACAATAACTTGTCTGCGGTGAAATTATTAGGTAGTGCAGCGCCAGGGTATAGCTCAGGCCAAGCGATTGCCGAAATAGAGCGGATTGCCAACGAAGTATTACCATCAGACATGAGTTATGAATGGACTGGGACTGCTTACCAAGAAAAAAGAAGTTCTGGCTCTACCGCCATTGCATTAGGCATGGCCGTGATTATGGTATTTTTGATTCTAGCTGCTCTTTATGAGCGTTGGTCTCTGCCGTTATCAGTGCTGTTGGCTTTACCTTTTGGTATATTTGGTGCGTTAGTTTCTGTTTGGATTGCCGGCATGACCAGTGATGTCTATTTCCAAATTGGCTTAGTCACCTTACTTGGTTTAGCCAGTAAAAATGCCATTTTAATTGTTGAATATGCCTTAATGAAAAAACAAGAAGGCTGGACGACTGGTGCTGCGGCATTAGAAGCCGCCCGCTTACGTTTTAGACCCATAATTATGACATCGCTTGCCTTTATTTTAGGTGTTGTTCCCTTAGCGTTAAGCTCAGGTGCCGGTGCAGGTGCTCGTCATAGTGTTGGTACAGGTGTGATGGGTGGCATGATAGCGGCAACATTTTTAGCCATCTTCTTTGTGCCGTTATTCTTTTATTGGTTAACCGAACGTAAGATATCTGAAAATAGAAAACAGCAAGCCATTACCGATGAAATAGCTCAGCACCATGAACATGAGCTAAATTCTAAGTAATAGTTCTTTGACCTGAAGTAGCGCTAAAGCTGAAACTAAAGTAACCGACAAAAAAAGCCCAAAATCCTTAAGAATTTTGGGCTTTTTATTAACTAACTAAATTTATTTAAATGCTGCTAATACCTCATTAAAGCATTTCGACGGTCGCATTATTTCAATAATCTTTTTAGCATCTGCTTTGTAATAACCACCAATATCAACGGAATGCCATTGATCTGTTGTTAAGTCACTGACGATAGCGGCTTCATTTTCAGTTAATGATTGAGCTAATGGTGCAAAGTGGTATTGAAGTTCAGTATCCTCAGTTTGCTCTGCCAACGCTTTTGCCCAGTAAAGTGCTAAGTAGAAGTGACTGCCACGATTATCAAGCTCTCCGGTTTTACGAGACGGAGATTTGCCATTTTCCAATAGCTCAGCAGTTGCTTGGTCTAATGTTTTTGCCAGTAGTTTTGCTTTAGCGCTGTCTTGTTTGATACCTAAATCTTCAAGAGAAGCACTTATCGCCAAAAATTCACCAAGAGAATCCCATCGTAAATGATTTTCTTCTATTAGCTGCTTAACATGCTTAGGTGCTGATCCGCCTGCCCCTGTTTCAAATAAACCGCCACCCGCCATTAATGGCACTATGGATAACATTTTGGCACTTGTGCCTAACTCTAAGATCGGAAATAAATCGGTTAAGTAATCACGCAGAATATTACCCGTAACAGAGATGGTATCCCCACCACGTAAAATACGCTCTAGCGTATAACGCATCGCTCTAGTTTGTGACATTATTTGAATATCTAATCCGGTCAAATCATGATCTTTCAGGTACAGTTTAACTTTTTTAATCAATTCAGCTTCATGTGGACGGTATTCATCTAACCAGAATACCGCTGGGGTATCAGACAACTTTGCACGGGCAACGGCTAATTTGACCCAATCTTGTATCGGTGCATCTTTTACTTGGCACATCCGCCAAATATCACCCTCTTCAACATCCATGGTTAATAACGTTTTTCCTTCGTCATCAACAATGCGAATACAGCCATCACCCTGTACTTCGAATGTCTTATCATGTGAACCATATTCTTCTGCTTTTTGAGCCATTAATCCTACGTTTGGCACGGTTCCCATGGTTGTAGGATCAAATGCCCCGTGAGTTTTACAAAAGTTAATGATTTCCTGGTAAATTCTTGCAAAAGTACTCTCTGGCATCACCGCCTTAGTATCTTTCAATTTACCATCAGGCCCCCACATTTTTCCGCCCGCTCTAATCATCGCAGGCATTGATGCATCGACAATAACCTCATTTGGGGTATGTAAGTTTGAAATACCTTTAGCTGAGTCGACCATTGCTAATTCAGGACGTTTTTCATAACAAGCATGTAAGTCGGCCAATATTTCTTCACGCCAAGATTCAGGCAGTTGTTTTACTTTTTCATAGATACTACTGACACCATCATTGGCATTAACACCTAACTTTTCAAAGGTTTCAGCGTGCTTAGCAAACAAATCTTTATAATAAACTTTAACCGCGTGGCCAAAAACAATAGGATGCGATACTTTCATCATGGTCGCTTTGACATGGAAAGAGAACATCACCCCGGTTTCTCTCGCATCTTCCATTTCTTGCTCTAAGAATTCACAGAGGATCTTTTTACTCATAAACATACTGTCAATGATTTCACCCGCCTGAAGTGAGGTTTTTTCTTTTAATACCGTCACCGCACCATCATCTTTAGCGACAAACTCAATTTTTACATCACAGGCTTTATCCATAGTCATACACTTTTCACTGGCATAAAAATCGCCTGAATGCATGTGAGATACATGGGTTCTTGATGCTTGGCTCCACTTACCCATAGAATGTGGATTTTTTCTGGCAAAAGCTTTCACCGACGGTGGAGCACGGCGGTCAGAATTACCCTCACGAAGTACTGGATTTACCGCACTGCCTAAGGTTTTTGAATATTTAGCTTCATTTGATCTATCTTCATCTGTTTTTGGCGATTCTGGATAATCAGGAATAGCGTAACCTTGTGCTTGTAATTCACTGATAACGTCTTTTAGTTGAGGAATTGAAGCACTGATATTGGGGAGTTTGATGATATTAGTATCAGGGTGGTGAGTTAAGGCACCTAGTTCGGCTAATGTATCAGGTACTTGTTGATCTGCAGGTAAAATATCGGAGAAGGCAGATAAAACCCTAGACGCAAGAGATATATCTTTTAGTTCAATATCTATGTCTGCAGATGCTGCAAAAGTTTTAATAATCGGCAGTAACGAGCAGGTCGCTAGCAGTGGTGCTTCATCGGTATAGGTGTAAATTATTTTTGAACTCATATTTGTAGCATCCTTTTTATTTAAATTAATTCCAACCGCAACAGTGTTATAACCTACGAAAAAATAATGCTTTTCCAATCAATCAGAAAAGGTCCATTATGATAAAGCGAGGCTAAACTTTTACTCTAGAAAAACGTTATAAGAAAATGTATTTTAGAAGACTTATTAAAATCAACTTGAGGTAATGAGTGCCGCATAAATCTCGTTTTAGCCTGATTTTTTAGTGCACAACAATATTAAGAGAAAGTTAGAACCTCAATGTACTACTGTATAGGGTAACGTCGCGTGTTCAAATTAGACAAAAGTCCATTTTTTGTACTATTTTTTTTCGAGGTTAGTTCAGTGGAGATTATATTAGTTGAGTTAGTACGTACTGAGGTTTTATCTTCATCACACTAAAAGCTTGGTGTACGCAACGTGAAATACAGTGATAATACGATGTATCAGCCAAGCTAATCAGACATTTAGGAATTCAATCATAAGGAAGCCCTTAAAATAAGGTATTGAATTAACCTTAATACAAGAACTAGATATGCTCAAATGACAATAAATACGCTAGTTATTTATTTTTACCCTATCCCCTAGTTTGAGGTTTCCTTGAGTAATTTGAACATTAATATATTGCGATTTGCTAAACCCATTAACAAAAACTTCACCTACTTCTTGGTATGAATACAAAGGGTCACCTTCAAGCACACTATTTGTTGCTCGCAATCTATTGATCTGCAGCAGCTGGCCTTTCACAATAGAATTAGCTGTACCGACGTAAACTTTGGCAGTTTTTCCTTCAAGCTTTACAATTTCCCCTTGTTTAAGATCACTGGCTGAAACAGAAGCGACGCTCATAACAGAAGCGACGCTCATAACAGAAAATAAACCCAAAGCGGCTGCTTTTAACGTTTTATTAAACATATTTTTCTCACTATTTATAAAAATTTAATACTAAACGCCGAAAAATCAGTGTTTTCAAGATAGCCTGACAAAGTACTGCTATTGGAAATTTTTTATTTTCACTCGGTAGGTATTAAGTATTTTTAACTAAAAAGGTTATTACATCTATCGAAGGCAATAACTCGTAAATGTACCGGTTGGTACAAGAGGATGCGGAATGTAGCAATCAGTATATTAATGTTCAAGGGGAAACTTTGGCTTTAAAAGAGGTGAAAAAAAATAAAATAGTATGAAAGAATAATCAGCTTTTTTTTCAGTTTAACTCATTGAATAGCAATAACATGAGCTTTTATATTTTTTGGTAAGATTAGATTTAAATAATATTTTATCAATACTTTTAGTATAAGTAACAGAATGTTACTTATACGTTATGAGATTATAAAATGAAGAAATCAGCTATTGCTGTTTACAATAGCTTCCTCCGTCGTAGGTGATTTGTAGAGAGTAAACTGATAGGGGATGTTGCCATTAGGCTTTAACGTTTAGCTTTTATAAGTTATCAATATTCAAGCTTTGACACCATTCGCTAGCTTTTAAGAACTCTTCCTGTACCACCGTTTGGTCGAGTGAATATTGTTGTAAACTTTCATTTAAATTACCATTCGTCGTTAAGTTTTCATGGCCTAATATATAACTAGTCGTCAGATCCAGTAATTGACCAAGTAACCCAGCATGTTTAACTAACGCACTCTCAATTGGCTGAGCTAATGGCATTGTTTTAACTATTTCAGCCATAGGCATTGACAGCATTACTTCGATTGCACTTAACAACCCAGTGATAAAGGCAAAATCGCTCACTGATTTAAATACGCCTTTATCACTTAAAGCAAACATCATTTTTCCTGTGATAAGTGCTTGTTTACATACTTCATCTGTCGTATCAGACGTAAGTTTAGATAGCGCTAAAATAGATACAAACTGCCTTAACTTATCTTCACCTAAATATGCTGCAGCTTGTTTTAATGAGGTTATTTCTACTCTTGTACCTGTTGCAACATTATTAACCATTTTTAATAAACCAACGGTTAAATTGACATCGTGACTTATTATTTCAGCCACCGTTTCATAATTAAGCGGATAATTAAATGTTTCGCTTAATAGTTGTAACATCTGTGTTTTTACTGGAGCCAGTGCTTGTCCTGCTATGATTTCAGGCTGATGATAAAAATAGCCTTGAAAATAGTTAAATCCAACTTCCACCAGTGTTTGTTTTTGGTGTTTTGTTTCTACTTTTTCAGCAGCTATAGCGACATTAAATAGTTTCATTCGAGTGACAGCAGGCAATAAACGCTTGGTGTTTATTTTGCCTATATCGACTTTCACTATATCAATGTAAGGAAACAATACATCCCAATGTGGTGCTAAGTCATATTCAGTTAACGCAATTTTATAACCCTTGTGGTAATAAAACTTTATTATTTTTAACAATTTCTTAGTAGGTTTTTCATGCCCTACCAATTCAATGACGATAGTGTCTTTATCAAACATTAATGGAAATTTATGAATTAAAGAATTTTCAGTGAAATTAATAAAAGCTAATTTGCCCATACTAATTTTTTGAATATCACCATGAATATGGTTTTGAATAATTAACTTTGAGCTAGCGACATCTTGCTCAATATCAGGAAATTTATTATCCAGACTATCTCTAAATAATAATTCATAGCCTATGGTTTCTAGTTTTTCATTTAAGATAGCTTGTCTAGCTATGTAAGTATTTTTCATTTTATTTTTTATTTTGATAAATTACTTTATAGCCAGATTAGCATTATCGAGTAAAAAAGCTAGCCCAATTTCCCCTTTCGACCTTGTAACTAACTATAGTCCGAGTACATGCTAATACTGATTTACACTTATTCTTTGATTTAGTAATAACAAATATTCTGCGACTAACAAAGTCTAGTAATTTTATTGATTAGCCTAGGATATAATTTGAACACTACTTGTCTAACAAGGACGTCCGTAAAGGACGTAGTTATGTATCATTGAATAGTAATTGAAATAAAAATTTACATTTACACTCTTGATATAATAAATTTATCACTCAATATAGATATGACTAGTCATTTATTTTTGAGGAACGCGTGTACAAATTCATTTTTGCAATACTTATGTTTTTTGCAACCTACTCACATGCTGAGTCGGTCTATAGTATTGCCGATGAAATAAGCTCTAATACCTCAAACCACTTAATATTTGATGCGTTAACTGAAGTCGAAATTGATTCAGAACTAGAATATGATTTATCAATTGCCAACATTGATCATAATAATCGAATTCTCCAACTAACCTATTTATCTAAGTATTCACTTAACAATAACTTCCCATTATTAAATAATAAATTTAAATACTTACGCCCTAGAGCCCCTCCTTTTTTCATCATCTAAATTTCACAACTATAATTACATCAGTCCAAGTATCGATTTCGATGTAATGTCGCCAATTTTTCGTGGAGATTTACTTATGATGGTTACAACCACTTTTCGTCATAAAACTCAGGATTATCAATTGAAATCCTATGTTAATAAAATTGTAGAAAACCTGACTTTTTATACTGATTTGATTAACTGTATACAAGTAACGTTTGAAACTGATAGCTGTAGAAAAGGCAATGCTAAATATGGTTGCCATATATCAATACACTTACTTGGTAAAAAAAACATCGATATAAAAGTAATTTCTAACTATGCAAGAGATGCATTCGATCTGGCATTTAATCAATTAAGTAACAGGTTAAAAAACTCAGTCCGGCATAAAAAAATCGCTGACCATTCGTAGTCATTTTTCCGTTAAAAAAGGTAAACTTTTAAAATTATCAGAGGTTATTATGAAAAATTTACAATTATTTGATTTAGATTTAATAGACAACATTATCTCACCAGAAGATTTTAACCAGACTTCTTTGATGTCCCCAGCAACCGATATTTTTACAGACTTTAAAAAACATAAGGCGTTAATTATTGAAGATGAAACCCCCGCAGGTGAAGCATTAAAATTGATGGTAAAGACTCACGTTCGAATGAAAATTGTGATGTCAAAAGACAATGATTTTATGGGGATAATTAGCACTAAAGAATTAAACGAGCAGACAATAGTTACTGCTATTGCCAAAGGAAGTGAACGACATGAAGTATTGGTGAGTGATTTAATGGTGTTAAGAAGTGACTTACATGCATTTGATTTTAATGAGCTAGAAAATGCAACGGTTAATGATGTTGTTAATGTATTAGAAAATTATGGATTACGTCATTGCTTAGTTTTAGACAGAGAACACCACCATATTCGAGGTGTGATCTCTTCTAGTGATATTGCGAGAAAGTTACATTTACCTATAGATATTTATTCAAAAACGTCATTCAGCCACGTGTTTAAAGTGATTCATGGATAGGTATTATTGAAACTAGTTTGCTGACTTTATCCCAAGAAACATTAGCATTCAAAGTGTGGTGTTTAAGTTGGAATCAACATCATTTTTAGTAAAAATAATCAAAGCATAGTCATTCTATGCTTTGATTATCTAAGATAATAGAAAGTCATTTATAATCACATAAAAGCTGTTTGCACTTTCATCGAGTTCATTCTGTTCTCCACCTCATCCTAGCTAGCCTATTAATTACTCATAATTATTCACAGGCCGTTATTGTTATTCATCCATAAATTCCGTTAATTAGGCGTATTTTCATACCCCAATATTGATAACCTTGCTATGGTGAGTTATAAATTATAATACAAGGAAAATCATGAAATCTTTAATGAAAGTATCTACGCTTATTGGGCTTACCCTCTCCACTTTAGTATCAACTCAACTATCAGCAAAAACCCAAGTAATTCATGCGGGTGAAGTGTTAACAGTGCCTGGACAAGCGCCATTAACTGAACAAACTATTGTCATTAAAGATGGCGTTATCACCTCACTGAAATCAGGCTTTATTCCAGTCAATAAAATAGATAAACAAGCACAGTTAATTGATTTATCTAAGAGCTTTGTTATGCCCGGCCTTATGGATATGCATGTGCATTTACAAGGTGAATTAGGTCCTAAAAATGACAGTGAAAAACTCAGGATGTCAGATGCTGACAAGTTAGTGAAAAGTGCCTACTTTGCTAATAAAACCCTACTGGCTGGCTTTACTACCGTTAGAGATTTAGGTGGCAGCCCAGAGCAAAGCTATGCGTTACGCGATGGTATTGCTAAAGGTTACTTACAAGGCCCAAGAATAATAGCCGCAGGGAGTAATGTTGCCGTAACAGGCGGTCATGGCGATGTTGATGGCATGAACCCCGCGTTGTTAGAAATGCATACGGCTAAAACGGTCTGTGATGGTCCTTACGATTGTCGCCGAGCTACCCGCCGTGCGATAAAATTTGGTGCAGATGTTATTAAAATAACCTCTACAGGCGGTGTCTTATCAGACACTGATACTGGTACAGGTCAACAAATGGCGGATGATGAACTAAGAGAAGTCATTGATTCTGCCCATGCATTAGGTAGAAAAGTAGCCAGTCATGCCCATGCTGCAGCAGGCATAAACGCAGCATTAAGAGCCGGTGTTGATAGCATTGAACATGGCAGTTACGCCAATGAAGAAAGCATTAAACTGTTCAAGAGAACAGGTGCTTACTTAGTACCTACCTTGATGGCTGGCGATACTGTGGTAGCCTTAGCTAAAAATACTAACTTTATGTCGCCAGCGATCAGCGCCAAGGCCATTCGCGTAGGTGGCGATATGATCGAAAACTTTAAACGTTCATACAAGTCAGGTGTAAAAATTGCCTATGGCACTGACAGTGGTGTATCTAAACATGGTGATAATGGTAAAGAAGCAGTACTCATGTTTAACGCCGGTATGACCGCTCAAGATATTTTAAAGTCAGCTACCGTTAATGCTGCTGACTTAATTGGTAAATCTGAGTCGTTAGGCACCATAGAAGCAGGTAAAATCGCCGATATTATTGCCATGGATAACAGTCCATTAAAAGATATGAAAGAATTGCTTGATGTTGATTTTGTTATGAAATCTGGTGTTATCGTTAAACAGCAATAAATTTATTAGCACTTGATTGTTCTAGGGTGAAGTCACCAAATTAAATAATACTAAAGGCATAAAATAGTAAATAGAAAAGCCAGTAACTCTCAACGAATTACTGGCTTTTTATTATAAATGAAGGCGTAAAAACACTTTCAATTTAGCATTTATATTTGATAACTAAAGGTCAGTTTAGCATTACGTTCTTCGCCAGGCATACCACCCAAGAACATTGCTTTGTTATAGTAAACTTCATCGAACAGGTTATTAATGTTCAATTGTAGCTTCCAACTTTCCGCCTGATAACTTACAGCAGAATCAACCACAGTATAACTTTGCACGTAACCATCAGGAATACCAAAGGAGCTAGTATTGGTACTACGATCATCAACATATTTAACCCCCAAACTGAGATCTATTGGGCTAGCAAGTGAAAATAAATCTGCGCTATAAGTTACCCAAGTACTGGCCGTTACATAAGGAACGCCCTTTTGACGAGTATCATAACTACTTCGGTTTGGATCTTTCTTATCGCGAGCATCTTGATAAACACCATTGATATTGATCATCCAACGCTCATTCAGATGAGCATTCATATCTAACTCAACACCGGTCGTTTCTTCTTTACCGTCAAAAAAGTTTTTCGGCACATTTTCCGATGAAACACCGTCCTCATAATCAGGGTTTGAATACTGCAAGTTTGTACGAGAACTTTTGAAGAAAACGATAGAGGTTAACATTTGATCATCAAAGGCTTTAATACGCATACCTAAATCATCACTCATCGATTCAGAGTCTAATCGGTCTGAGCCATCACCTTTCACACCACCTAACATACTGTATGCAGTTCGCCCTTTTGAGTGATTAATGAAAAAAGAGAGGTCGTCGGTAGGCATATAAGTCACACCTAAATTGTAGGTAATACCATCATCATTAGTATCTGCTTCAGATGTCGGCGCTGCGGCACTAGCACGATAGCGTGCATCAACACCAAAATGTTCATAGCTTTGTTTAATTTCGTTAAATGCCACGCCTACGCGGGTAGAGAAACCATAACCAAAGTAACCCACATGTTGAACTCCAACACCCCATGCACTAACTTTTTTATTATAGTTACTGGTCATCAAGGGATCATGATCTTCAAATGAACCTTCAGCCCAATTAGGATTACGAATGTCGTAAATATAAGGTAAAGTGCCTTGGTAAGTCACGTCACCCGCTTTATTTGTAAGTACCTTATCGGCATCATATATTGAATGTTGTTTAAAACGGATATCTCTATCTTCATAGTTGGCGTTTAACAATAATTCATTGTCGATGCCAGCAAACTCGAAGTCATAGCGTAAATCTGCAAAATACTGCCAAGACGTTTCATCCGCTTCAACTTTTCGATATTCTTGTCGGCGAGCAGCAAAGGGATAAAGTACATCATCTTCAACTAAAGGTGCGCGAGGATTGGCATTGATAGTGCCACCACGGTTCCAATAAACATAATTATAAGCACCGGTTTGACGCGCAAAGCCTGAAGTATAATCGCGGTACTGTAATTGCTGATTTAAAAAAAGGTTATCGTTGAAAAAGTAATTATGAGTTAACTTAAACCTTAACTCTTCACCTTCATTATCTTTAGCCATAGGTGAAATGATGCCATTATGACCGAATTCATACGGAGTTAAACCATCACTATCAGCTAAAGACCCCGCTAATTGCTGTCGCTGAGCATCACTAAGTTGAATGCCTTTACCTTCAGGGTCGTTAATCAAATCTTGCCAACTTACTTCGCCAGCAGTTTTACCACCCACCGACTCGGCATTATAAATACGAATAGGATGACCAACAGAATCAACGGCAATAGCATCTTTTATATACGAAGCAGATAACATTAAATCTTGGCGTTCATCAAAAACATATTTGAGTGAACTGTAAATCTCATCACGGTCTGTGCCAATATCGCGATAACCATCACTGCGTGCAGACTTTGCTACAATACGATAAGCCAATTTATCCGTTAATCCGCCAGTGCTATCAATACTTAATGCAAATGTATCCCATTGTCCTAGCTCAGCGGTGATCTCATGGCTGCTAATAAACTCAGGTTTTTTTTCAATTAAATTAATGACACCACCGGCACTACCCATGCCATACAAGCCAGTCGCAGGGCCTTTAAGTACCTCGACAGATTCAACATTAGTTAACGAGCGCGTTGGGTTAAAGGTATTGCCAAGCCCTGCTCCACCGTACATACCATCATAAGTATAGTTAGCACCAAGCCCTCGAATAACTATGTTATCACCAATGCCATAGTTGTTTCCCGCTTGAGTAACACCACTAATATTACGCACTAAGTCTTGTAGGTTATTAACACCTTGCGCGTTAATTAGCTCTTCATCTACGATCACCACAGCCGCTGGTGTTTCCATTAACGACATATTTGACTTGGTTGCTAAGCCTGAATTCATAACCACTTGGTTTTGTCTTCCATAGACAGTGATAAGTTCTACATCCTTGTTTTTCAATTTTTTTTCTTGCACTGCTTCCGCTGATTTATTTTGCTCGTTAGCAGAAATAAAACCAGAAAAAAGTGCTGATGCACATGCGACAGCAAGTAGTGAAAAACGAAATTGTTGCACCTTTGTAACCCTCATTAGTATAATTGCCAGAACTATAAACGTAATGATAATGATTATCAATAACAAATAAAGGCAAGTTTTTACATCTTCATACTAAATCTTCAGCGGTGTAACAAAATTTACACTAACTCTCTCAGCATTTTTGCGGTCAGTTACTGCATTTATTCTTTATCTTTGTCGGCTTTGACAACATTGATCACCATAATAATTGTTCGGGTAATTACACTTAAGCGCCACTTTTCTATAGCCCGTTAAGTGTAAAAGTACTTTTATCGTTTTTATAATATTTTTCATTTTTATTCACCCCATCCATTAAGATAATACAAGTGTGCGCTCAGCTAGTAGTTCAGTAAATCAAATAAAACTGAATAGTTAATTCTATAAAAATGAAGCACAATCGGTATTACTAAGCATAAACATTCGATGGCTAAGCTAAAATAGTTAAGCCAAGCCACACTTTTTAGTCAATTGCTGACTGAAGATATCTTTTAGCAGGGTTAATTCATTAGTCCTGACATAATTAGGCCTAATCACTAAGGCAATCGTTCGATGTGGGCCTGGCTCATTTAAATGAACAGCCCTAAGTTCAGATTCATTATAGGTCAATTGATCTAATGCCATTTGTGGTACAAGAGTGGTGCCAAGCTTACCTGCAACCATTTGAACTAAGGTATGTAGACTCGCTGAATCAAAATCAGAATCTTGTTTTTTATTTTGTAAACTACATGCTGCTAGTGCGTGTTCTTTTAAGCAATGCCCCTCTTTTAACAACATCAACTTATCAATTTCTAGTTCTTCACTGGTAATTTCTTGCAACTTTTTCGGGCACTCATCTTTATGACACACCCAATAAAAGTCCTCTTGCCAAAAATTAAAACTCATCAAACCTTCTATAGGAAAAGGTAAGGCAAGTATCGCGGCATCAATTTCTCCCGTTCGTACCTTTTCAACTAAAATGTGTGATTGTTCTTCAATAATTTTCAATTTAAAACTCGAAAATTGTTTTCTCACCTCAGGTAAGACTTTAGGCAAAAGGTATGGACCAATTGTCGGGATCACCCCGATAGACATAGGGCTATAAAAAGGTTGTTTATTGGTTTGCGCTATCAGTAAAAGCTCATCTAATTCCAACTTAACCCTTTTAGCTTTATCGAGTATCAGCTGACCATTATTGGTGATTAAGACCTGTTTATTATTACGTTCAAAAACGGTAACCCCTAACTGTTTTTCAAGTTCAGTTATCGCGGTACTTAATGCCGATTGAGACACATTGCACGCCTCTGCAGCTTTCTTAAAGTGTAATGTTTTTTCAATGGCCAATGCATAGTGCAGTTGTTTTAAAGAGATCATATTTTAATGATTAATTTTATTGAACGTTAAGTTGATTTTAATCAGAAATACTAAATTAGTCATTATCAAAAAATAGAACGTTATCTTCTAGGTAATCAATTATTCAACCGGCCTTCTTTTTTCTATGCTTTATATGAGATTTTTATCACTAAAAGGGTCTGTTGACCTTTCGAGATTATTTTTGCAGCGGTTTGTTGCGTATTTATACAAGGCAGAGCCTTTGTCATGTGGTTGTTCCACATAAAAAGGCGATAACGCCGTAAAAATGTCCAACAAATGCTGTCCAAAGGATTAGGATAAAAGCGTCTTACTCATTGTTGAGTAGTATTTGCTTAGAGTGACTAGGCTACACACTACTCGCCGCGATTAAAACGCTTTTATCTCTAACAAAATTTAACAGCGAAAGATCAGCACCCCCTAAAATAAGGAATATATAATGTTTAAGAGCACACTCCCTATTGCAGCGGCGATTTCAGTCGCCTTAACTTCAATGGTATTGCCGGCAAAAGCGTTAGCTGCCAATGAAGCAAAAACCAATCAATTTTGGTGGCCAGATCAATTGAGCCTCAGTCCACTGCGTCAACATGGTGCAGAATCTAATCCTTACGGCGAACAATTTAATTATGCCAAAGAATTCGCTAGCCTCGACTTAGCAATACTTAAGAAAGATATTCAAACCACACTGACAGATTCAAAAAGTTGGTGGCCTGCTGATTGGGGGCATTATGGTCCATTAATGATACGCATGGCGTGGCATAGTGCAGGTGTTTACCGTGTTCATGATGGTCGTGGTGGTGCATCTGGCGGTCAACAACGTTTCGCGCCACTTAATAGTTGGCCTGATAATGTTAATTTAGATAAAGCGCGCCGCTTATTATGGCCGGTTAAACAAAAATACGGTCGTAAGATTTCTTGGGCGGATTTAATGGTACTTTCAGGCAATGTTGCCCTTGAATCAATGGGCTTTAAAACCTTCGGTTTTGCCGGAGGTAGAACTGATGACTGGGAACCAGATTTAGTTTATTGGGGACCAGAGACTGCGATGCTGTCCGACAAACGTCGCGACAAAAAGGGCAAATTAAAAGGCCCACTTGCCGCCGTAGAAATGGGGTTGATTTATGTTAATCCTGAAGGTCCACACGGCAAACCTGATCCATTATTAGCAGCAAACGATATCAGAATGTCATTTGGCCGTATGGCAATGAACGACGAAGAGATTGTTGCATTACTTGCCGGTGGTCATACGTTAGGTAAAGCTCATGGTGCAAAAAAACCTAACGGCTGTGTTGGTGCAGAGCCCGCAGCAGCTGACATTGAAGCACAAGGACTTGGCTGGAAGAACAAATGTGGTACTGGTGTTGGTGCTGACACAATCAGCAGTGGTTTGGAAGGTGCTTGGACAGTTACACCAACCCAGTGGTCTTCTAATTACCTAGATAATTTAATGAACTTTAATTGGGTATTAACTAAAAGTCCTGCAGGCGCAAAACAGTGGATCCCTGATAATAAAGCCGCGGCTAATTTAGTGCCTGACGCGCATATTCCAAACAAACGTCATGCGCCTATTATGTTCACCACTGATATTGCATTGAAGGAAGATCCTCAGTTTCGCAAAATTGTCGAGCGTTTTAGAGCAGATCCTACACAATTCGATCTCGCTTTTGCAAAAGCTTGGTTTAAGTTAACTCATAGAGATATGGGACCTCGTGCAAGATATGTTGGCGCGGAAGTGCCAAGTGAAGTGCTGATGTGGCAAGACCCTATACCAGCAATAAATTACCAACTAATTACCGAAAAAGATATCAAACAACTTAAAAAGCAGATTACTAACTCTGGCTTAACCACCTCTGAATTAGTAAGAACAGCTTGGGCAGCGGCTTCGAGTCATCGAGTAACTGATATGCGCGGCGGTGCCAATGGTGCTCGTATCAACCTTGAACCACAAAATAGCTGGGCGGTAAATAACCCCAAAGAATTGGGTAAAGTACTGACTAAACTTGAGGGCATTCAAGCAACATTTAATAAAAAATCGGCTAAAACAAAAGTATCACTCGCTGATGTCATTGTTCTAGGCGGCGCAACCGCAATAGAAAATGCGGCAGCAAAAGCGGGTAATAGAATCGCAGTGCCTTTTTCACCTGGTCGTGCTGATGCTAGCCAAGCGCAAACTAACGTTAAGTCATTTAATTACTTAAAACCAAAAGCAGATGGTTTCCGTAACTTTTACACCGATGATAGCTATAGCTCACCTGCAGAAATGTTAGTGGATAAAGCGAACTCTCTTGGTTTAAACGTTCCTGAAATGACCGTACTTATTGGTGGTATGCGAGCGCTTGATGCTAACTATGATGCCTCTTCCTACGGTGTTCTCACCAACAACCCCGGTGTGTTAACTAATGATTTCTTTGTTAACTTACTGGATATGAAGACGGTATGGAGTAAAGATAAGTCAAATGCCGGAATATATATAGGTCATGACCGCGCTTCAGGTACAGAAAAGTGGCAAGCAACACCTGTTGATTTAATTTTTGGCTCTAGCTCTGAATTAAGAGCCATTGCAGAAGTATATGCCTCAGACGATGCTGATAAAAAGTTCGTTAATGACTTTACTAAAGCATGGGTCAAAGTCATGCAATTAGACCGTTTTGATTTGAAGTGAGATTGAATTAAGTAACTAACATTTAGCTAGTGCTAGTTAATTTTAGTTACTAAAATCTAGCTTAACGTAAGTAACTAATACGCCTAGAGGTGTATTAGTTACTTTATACTTAACTGCCTACATTACGTATTTATAGCCAACTAATGATTAAACCTTTTCTTTCAACGATGCTGACATTGTTATGCTTTATTGGCTTTAGTCAAGGTTATACGCAGCCCTCAACACAGGACATTGTGCTATCGTTCTTTGAACCGCTTCCCCATGTTATGCAAGGAGCTGAACAAGATACCTCAGCATTGATTAGTTTAGGTAAAAAATTATACTTTGAAACCGCGCTATCAATAAACCATTCTCAATCATGTAACTCCTGCCATAACCTCAATAGTGATGCCGCAGGTGTTGATCACTTGAAGGTATCTATAGGTGCATTGGGAAGTATCGGTGAACGTAATGCTCCCACAACATGGAACGCTGGTTTACATGTCGCTCAATTTTGGGATGGGCGAGCGAAAACGTTAGCGCAACAAGCTAAGTTTCCTATTTTCAATGTAAAAGAAATGGCAATGACCTCTGAAAGTCAGGTAATAGAACGCCTTAACAGTAAAGGTTATTTAGCTGATTTTAACAGTGGCTTTCCACAACAATTATCGCCAATAAACCTAGAAAATATTGCCCAAGCACTTGCCGCATTTCAGCGAACATTAATCTCCAAAGATCGGTTTGATGATTACTTAGCAGGTGATAAAGGCGCAATCAATCAAAGTGAAAAAGCAGGTTTACGGGTGTTTATAGAGAAAGGCTGTGTTGCTTGTCACAATGGCGCAGTCCTTGGTGGTCAGCTCTTTATGAAAATGGGTATAGTGCATCCATATCCAAATAAGATAGATAAAGGTAAAGCGCAGGTAACGGGGAATCCCGCTGACAATTATTTTTTTAAAGTACCTTCTTTGCGAAACATACTCAACACCGCCCCCTATTTTCATGACGGTGCCGCGGCAACTATAGAGCAAGCAATTGAAGATACCGGTTGGCATCAACTAGGTATTAAACTCAACGAACAAGAAGTTAAATCGATTAAAATCTTTTTTAAGACCCTTAACAATCAAAAATTATTTAACCGCGTCATTTTGCTAGATGATTAAATTAGTAATAAAAAAAAGCGAACCGAAGTTCGCTTTTTATTTTTTAAATCGACTAATTACCTAACCTTATGAAGTATCGCTACCATCAAGGATAAGTCAATTAAGCAGATAAATTACCTATCGTCTGGCATTAAATAAGCGAGGTCATCTTCATCGTCTGCATGAAAATCATAACCACCCTCAAAATCACCATGTAATTCATTCGCAACAGTAATTGGAAGTTCTAATATTTCTTGAATATGAATGGCAACATCAATTTGTTGATTAATGATGCCTTTAAACTCATAGAAATTTAATAAATCTATTTCTTGTAAGTAACTCTTAGTCAGTATCGACAACTGGCCTGTTAGCTTTAAGATACAAAGTTCTAACTTTTCAAGTAAGTCATCTTTACTGGTGCTAGCAAGGAAAGTATTGAATGTTTGATATAACGAACTGGTAAACACTTTTTTATCAGAGTCGATCATTAATAAAGCAATCGCAGTATTAAGAAATCGTTGCAACTCAAACAACAATATATCTTCATCGTTATCAACTAGGATGGAACTGGCACAATAGCTGGCTGCAATGTTTTTATAAACATCTAATAGCTTCGCACTTTTATAACCTTCTTTGAGTAAACTATCATGCATTACTCTAATATCAGAGGTGTCATTAATTGCTATACCATAGCTGGTGATTGAAATGCTTTCAAAGTATGAAGGAGATATTTTCTTCAATTGCGCATATTTAGCCCAACCCGCTCTAAAGCAATAAACAATACCTTGAGTTTTTATAATCTCTTTTGCTTTAACTTCATCTTTATCACAAAGATCTAATAAACCTAAATTGGTGATGCCCAGAACAATTTCACAGCCTTTATTAATTTGATCTGCATAGATAATAGATAAATTATCAGAGGCTATCCTCAAAGACATATCAACTAGTTGTTGTTTGATTTTATGCACTAACTCCGGAGAAAAATAGCCTTCGCTTTCCCCGTCTTTTAAGACCAAAAGTAGAAACGGATGGTTTCTTAACTCTGCAATTCTCATTAATGAATCCTAATTATATAAAACTGTCATAAAGGCTATAGAAAATTACAGCGGTGCAAACATGTCATCGGTATCAATTTCTACCGAAGTCACTCTTTGTTTATTAGCATTATCTTTCAACGCTTTTTCAACATTTTCTAATGTACCATTGCTGCTTACCACCATAACTTCACGATAGGCTTCTTCATCTAATGTTTTAATTTTCATTAACAGTTCTTCAATACTGCCTGATGTTTGTTCTTCATCTTCTTCTATTTCAGAAAAGTCATGGCCGACAAACGGTAGAGACAAATATAATAAGCCAAAATCATCTTCTACAATGGCTTTTAAAACTTCTAACTGTTTTTCTTCATCATCAGAGGAAAGAAAAATTTGTGACAATAAACTATGTGCTTCTGTTTGTGCGCAAAATACGTGGTCTTCATCCATATTTTGCCAATAAGAAGGTTCAACATTTAGTAACTGTTTAATTGATTCGGCATCCATTAACCAGGTAGCGATTGAAGGAATGGTGGCATCATGTTCTCGAACAATTTTAGCGACGGTCAAAATATCCATCTCAGTTAATACAGCTAACATTGTTTCATCACCTTGCTCAGAAGCGATTGCCTCTAACGAAGTGCCTGCGCGTCTACCGCTTTGTTGTGCTATTTCGATAATATCAGTAGCCAAAATGAGTGCGTTTTTCGTCACGTTTATTCCTTAAAAGTATTTATACCATGTGAAAAAAATAGACTTGCTAATGCGGTCCACAGTAATTCAATTGTTATTATATTTTCCAATAGAAGATCCAATTTAATCAATTAGGACAATCCAGTTGAAAAGCGAGTGTTGAAAGCTAGTAGTTCTCATCAAAGTCGTCAGAGGCATAGTCATCAGCTTGATCAAAATCGTCTGCTTCTGCTTTTAACGGTGTCGCATCATAGCGATTATAAAAATGAATAATTAACACGGCAGTTTTTAAATCCTGCTCTGCATGCTGCATCAATTCGGTGATACAGGCTCTAGCATCCGCATGTACACCAACGAATGGTTTAACATCCGCCCATGACGGCTCTTCTGCTAAATCGATTAAAGCCAAATTTTTACTATCAATTCGAATTTTTGTCGTTATAGCCATGGCTAATTGATCAACCATCCCTGAAAATAACAATGGGGTAGCTTTTAACTGTTCAAATAAATTAGTTAAGTATATTGATAATAATTCAGGGTTTTCTGGATCAGTTAACGAGTCCATATTTTCTAAATACATAGAAAAATCATCGGTTAAATAATCAGGTATATTTTTGTCAGATTGCAAAGATTTTTCCCTAAGTGCGTCTTTTCAAATTAAGAGTATGGAGTATTTTCCAATTGAAATTTTTCTGATTGAACCTTTACTGGTTGAATCTGGTTATTGACGTCTAGCTCAACGCATTGCGCCAAAAAGAATCAGCAACCTCTCGGGGATCAGTAATTACGGTATAGTTACTTTTCAAATATAAAGCGCGCTTTTTAGGATCTAAAATAGCATCGTAAGCTTCTTTAATTAATTGAAATTTTTCTTCAACTTCACTACCACTGTTTTTATCTGGGTGATATTTATTAGCGAGTTTTCGATAGGCTTTTTTGATATCGATGGTGGTCGCATCTCTACTCAAACCTAACTGTTCAAAATGATCCATATAAACAACTACCTCGTGTCGCAGTTTTACCTTAACGACATCATTAAATTTACTTATGGAACTAACTAATATCAATCGTACTAATTTATTGATCCGATTGGTATAAGGAGGGGTAACGTTAAACGTATTTTAAGCTAATCAAAACATTCTTGCTACTTTTTTCAGTTAGTAAGAATGTTCGCTATCGCTGCTTACACGTATGAAAAAAGGAACGAGCATTCCCCTTTTCCATATCAAACTAATTCAAATTAGCTCAATCTAACGCGCAATCACTTATTATTCGTTTATTGCCGCTGCCATTGATTGCTCGGCAACTTGCTCTAACCAGTTAAGATCAACTGTTTGGTGAGCCTCACAAATAAACCAAGGTTCACGTGAGTCTGGCTCTAACATAACGCCATTTTCGATCAAATTAAGGGCAAATTGAGTGTAAAGATCACTATTGGTTTGTTTCCAATCGCGATAATTTTGCGGTACTTTACTACCAAAATGTACACCAAACATGGCATCAGGGCCGGCAAAACAATGCTCAACGCCAAACTTAGTAAACACCCGTGAAAGTAATGCTTGAATTTTTTGACCTACATTCGCGATAGTTTCAAGGGCATCCGTTTCTTTAAGTACGGTTAACGTGGCTTTGGCTGCACTTAAGGCAACCATGTTTGCTGTATAAGTACCGCCGTGTGTCACGCCATCTTTAGCAAAAGAAATGGTATCCATCACTTCAGCTCGCCCACCAAAAGCAGCAACAGGGTAACCGTTACCCATGGCTTTAGCATAGGTGGTTAAATCGGCGAAAATACCATATAGTGCTTGGGCGCCGCCTTTGGCAACACGAAAACCAGTTTTCACTTCATCCATGATCAACAATGAACCGTTGTTATCACAAACGTCACGTAATTTTTGCATATAGGCTTGTGTTGAAGCAATAGAGCCACAGTTGCCCATGATAGGTTCAATTAATATTGCAGCAATGTCATCGCCATATTGCGTAAATACAGCATCTATCGCATCAAAATTATTCAATGGTACGCTTACTTGATGTTCACGAGTACTTTGTGGAATTCCTCCACCAAAAGGTACGATATCAGGCACTTGTTGCGTATTCACATCCCAATTATCAACATCTGACTTCCACATAACTTCATCGTGCAAACCATGAAAACCGCCTTCAACGACAACAATTTTATTTCGTTTGGTAAAACCACGTGCGGTACGGACTGCCCCAATAACGGCCTCTGTTCCTGAGTTGGAAAAACGCATTTTATCGATATTAGGACAAAGTGATTTCACTAATTCAACCACATCAGAATCAAGACCAGTCGAAAAACCAGAAATTGTACCTACCGTAGTAATGGCGCTAATAACTTCGTTATCAATTCGTTCATCACGATAACCTAGAATAATTGGACCATAAGCTAAGCGAAAATCAACGAAGGTTTGCTCGTCACAGTCAGTAATCGTGCAACCTTTCATACTACTTAAAAATACGGTATTTTCTTCCCCCCAATAACGGTAGCTATCAGCCACGCCTAACGGCATATTATCAATGGCTCTTGTAAACATAGCGTTGCTATTAGGTTTGTTTTTCTTGCTCATGGGGTTCTCCATCTTAATAAAGTGTTTTTAACAATGTCTGTAAATTAAAGTACGTGGGCTATAAATTTAATAGCAGTGGCTTAATTGGCGCAGATAATACAGCGCTAGTGCGATGACAGGAAGTGCTATGGGTGTTTTTTTGGGGGTATAGTGACTAAAAACAATCAATTTTGTCTGAATTACACAAAAGTTCACCGTCGGTGAACTAGAGTAATCAACTTTTTCGAAGGTTATAATAAAAGGTTATTACTGCCCTTCTTGGATTTGTCCAACTACCAGTACTGGTGCAGCATCAAGTTCTTCTGCATCCATCATAGAAGCAATTCGCTCAACAGAGGATAATAGCTGACTTTGCTCCCAAGATTCTAGTGCTTGATAACGTTTGATGAAATGTTCTTGCAGTGGTTTTGGCGCACCTTGCAGTAGCGTTTCTCCCGCCAAAGAAAGGTATAGCTCGACTTTGCGCTTATCTAACTGACTACGCTTACGCATAACCAATTCTTTTGCTTCCAAGCGATCAATGATGCTGGTGACCGTTGCTGGGCTCAAATTAATTTCGTTAGCAACTTGTTTTGCCATTGGTGCATCTAACTGAGCAATCTTGGTCATTACCATGAGCTGAGGCCCGGTTAACCCTGATTTTTTATTCAGTTGTTTAGAGTGTATTCCAATCGCCCGGATAACTTGACGTAATGAAATTAAAAGCTGATCGTATTTTTCCATATTTATCTACTCATTTAGCCCCTGAACATTCAGGGACTATCTAAATCGATTATAAACTAAATGTGCGAGAAATTGAAAACACTACACGAGCATCAGCCGTATCAATATCCATATTGGTGTTTTCAAAGGCTAGGTCAAAATCAAATCCTTTCCAATTTGTCATGTATTCAACACGGTAATGATTGTAAGCATCTGTGCCATCCCAAGCCCAAATAGCTTCATCAGCAGATGTTGAGCGGTCAAAACTCACTTTAATGTTATGTCCAGGTGCCACTTCTACTGTGTGAGCAACCATAGCGATGTAATGACTTACATCTAAACCAAAATAATCCCAGCTGTACCAGAAGTTTAATTCACTATCTCCCATAGATGAGCTGTAACCTAATTTTGCATAAGCTTCTGGGTAATTGTAAGTATCAGACGCAGAGTCACCATGATAGGTGTAATACGCAATACCGGTATCTAGCCCAAATTTGTCATTAAGCTGAAAGTATTGTCCAACATAAGCATCCCATTCGATATTGGTGTCTTCACCAGAACCAAAATCAACGTTTGACGCCCAAGTACCTGCATAAAATCCGCTATCATCAGCATAATCCAAGCTGCCTTGTAGCGCTGGATCATTATCTGTTTGGCTAACACCGTTAAAAGTGTAATCTGAAGCTAGGTTAACCGTTGCAGATACATCTGCTAAAGCAGAGGCAGAAAAAGTTAGTAGACCAGTTGTTACCGCTGCAATTATAATTTTATTCATTATTATTTTTCTCATTAAATTTTTTGATATCTGAAACTAATTTATTAGTTCAATTTTATTAAAATCGATTTTATTTTCTTTCGGTGAACACTCTATCTCGCTGACCACTTTAAATTTGGTCAATAAAATATAACCAAAACAAGTGAAGAACAGTCCAATAACTACGGCGCCAACCCATTGGATTTGTAAGAAATCCAACTTGAATAACAACGTAAGTAAGCTCAGCACAATGATATTGCCCAAAAAGTATTTAACTTTGCCCACGCGGTTGACACTCAAATTCAAATTATCGGTATATAAACGAATCAATGAATCGAGAGAGTTGATCACAAAAGTAACGCCGACAATTGCCATCATAATGTTGTAGAAACCAGCGGTTTCAAGACCGTTAGCACTGTAGTAATACAACACAGTGAACCATATCGCGATTGGAATAGATGGGAATATCAACATAGCGCCCAACACTTGATAAGTACGTAAACCACCAACAAAACGGGCAGTAAACTGACCAATCATAATGCTCCATGCAAACCACCAGTAAAGGTAGAACTCATGATAATCATTTAATGGCAGAACGAATTCGTGAATATTGCCAAAGTAGCCGCCAAGTAAGGCAATCGTACTGGCAAATTCACCGATACTTGAACCTTCTGAAAGAAAAGCACCACCCCACATAAGAGCAATCAAGCCAATAAATAACCAAGTAGTCGCGAGGCTTAGCAAACGTACATAACGTATGCTGGTACTAGAATAGACAGCTGCAGCGATAACTAAGAAAACAATCAGATAGAAACTACCAATAATTGATTCACCATCGCCAAGTTCAGGTACATACCACGGCAAGTTAGTTAGCAATAAATACGCAGTAAAAGCACAGGTTCCTATGATGACAACATTGTTAATCAGCTTAATTAAAGGCAATTGAAAAAATTGCACGCGCGGCTCAATAACACAGAAGTAAAAACAAGTTAGAAAGTAAAAACCCCAGATAAGAAACGCCCAAAAGCCAAATTCAATAGACAAAGCGTTAGTGAAGCTATACTCAGGACTTGCTACTAAATCAGCATAACCTGCAAATTCCGTTAACGGGAACATGATAAGTCCAACATCAAGACCTGATGTGAACAAAATAGCGATAAAGGTAAATGTTTTAACGGGTGTTACACCCACACAACGAATATTTCCCCAGCGATATAACACAAAGGCAATGGCAGCAAAGGTAAATAAGATCCCTGCAGATAACCAAGCGGTCATAACGACCTCCCCATAATGGTTTTAATAGATGTAAACACGTATTACTCCTCTTCTTTTTATAGTTAGAGTACTCGGTATCGCCCACGTAAGACTAAGCGAATAGAGTTATTCACTTAGTCTTACCTAGGTTTCAAATGTCAATTGTCGCAGCCATGATTAGTATCTTGACGGCGATAATTAATGCCTGATGGAGTACTCACGATTAAACTTTTATTGGTTTATTTTTATTAGTTTATTGTTATATTTTTCTTTTTGGCTCGTTAGCACGCTGTTGTTGCTGCCAGTTAGGCGCAATCTTTACGGCAGCCTGAGAAGGCGCTAGTGTTTCACGGCCTCGAATAAGATCAGCGGCACGTTCTGCAACCATTATCGTTGGTGCATTAAGATTACCATTTGGAATGGTTGGGAAAATAGACGAGTCAACAACGCGTAATCCCTCAATACCATGTACGCGAGTTTCTGAGTCAACAACGGCTAATTCATCTGTACCCATTTTGCATGAGCACGAAGGATGGTAAGCACTTTCAACAAATTGACGAACAAAGGCATCAATTTCTTCATCACTTTGCACATTGATACCTGGCTGAATTTCTTCACCACGATACTCATCAAGCGCACTTTGGTTGATAATTTCTCGAGTTAAACGCACACAAGCACGGAAACCTTCACGGTCTTCTTCGTGTTCAAGATAATTAAAACGTATTTGTGGATGTGCTTTAGGATCGTTTGATATCGCTTTAATAGAACCGCGACTTTTCGGTTTGTTATGACCTATATGAACTTGAAACCCATGTCCTGCAAAGGCTTCTTTACCATCGTAACGCATTGCTGCAGGTAGAAAATGGTATTGTAAATCTGGCCATTCAACATTAGCTTTAGAACGAATAAAACCACAAGATTCAAAATGATTAGTAGCGCCCAGTCCTTTTTTGGTGAAAAACCAACGGCTGCCAATTAAAAATTTGTTCCACAAGCCAAGTTGGCCATTGAGTGATATTGGTTTTTTACATTTGAACTGGAAGTAAAATTCTAAATGATCTTGTAAGTTTTGACCTACGCCGGGCAAATCATGTTGCACTTCAATACCAGCTTCTTCCAAGTCTTTTTTAGCGCCGATACCAGAGAGTTGTAAAAGGTGTGGTGAACCAACAGGCCCCGCCGATAAAATCACCTCTTTCTCAACACTCACATCGAAAACTTGCCCTTTGCGTTCATAACGTACGCCAACAGTTTTTTTACCGTCTAATAATACTTTATGGACTAACGCATGAGTGATTACCGTTAAATTACTACGCGCCATTGCTGGGCGAAGGTAAGCATTTGCAGTAGAACAGCGCACACCGTTCTTAACGGTCATGTGCATTGGGCCAAACCCTTCCTGTGCTGCAGCGTTATAATCATCCGTTGCAAAATAACCGGCTTCAACACCTGCATCAACAAACGCTTGATACAGCGGGTTTTTCATTTCATTACCGTTATTAACCCCTAATGGTCCGCTTTTACCACGGTATTCGTTACCATCAAATGCCCAAGTTTCAGCTTTTTTAAAATATGGTAAACAATGAGCATAATCCCAGTTTTGGGCACCACTTTGCTGCCATTCATCAAAATCTCTAGCATGTCCGCGAACATAAACCATGCCGTTAATTGATGATGAGCCACCTAATACTTTGCCTCGTGGGCAATGCATACGACGTTCATCAAGAAATGGCTCAGGTTGGGTTTCAAACTGCCAAGCGTATTTTTTGGTATTCATCGGAATTGACAGTGCGGTTGGCATCTGAATAAAAATACTCTTATCACTACCACCGGTTTCAAGTAACAATACGCGATTATTACTGTCTTCACTTAAACGGTTAGCCAGTACACAGCCTGCAGAGCCTGCACCAACAATAATGTAATCAAATTTTTCGCTTTTCATGTAAAACTCTTATTTGTAACTTATTTGCCACTTATCAAACACTTACATTGATATTTTTCTTACTATCAATACAGATTTCGAAACGACTTAGGGTTTCGAAAGTGTCTCTCACGAACGAACGAGTCCCTTTTAAAAAGGACTATCAAGTGGCTGAAGACCAACATAAACGGATTTAATTTGAGTGTAATGGTTTAGTGTAACCAGACCATTTTCACGTCCAATACCTGACTGTTTATAACCACCTACAGGCATTTGCGCAGGTGATGCACCAAAGCTGTTTATCCAGCAAATTCCAGCTTCCATTTTATGGATAACACGGTGAGCACAATTAATATCTTGTGTGAATACCGCCGCTGCCAGCCCATAATCGGTAGCATTGGCTCTAGCAACCACTTCATCTTCATCAATAAATATTAATACTGACATTACTGGCCCAAAAATCTCTTCTCGGCAAATTGTCATGCCATCAGTACAATCGGTAAAAATAGTTGGCGCAATAAAATAGCCATTGGGTGCATTGTCTGGCTGCAGTGATGTGCCGCCATGAAGTAGCGTAGCGCCTTCTTTAATACCGACTTTGATATAATCTGATACCAAATCAAAATGCTTTTTCGAGATGAGAGCACCAAAATTTGTCTCGGGATCCATTGGATCTCCAACGATAATGTTTTGGCGAGTACGTTGCAGTAATTTCTCAATAAATTTCGGGTATGCTGATTCTTGTACGAATACGCGCGTACCATTGGTGCAAACTTCACCTTGCGTATAAAAATTACCTAACATGGCAGCAGAAACAGCATTGTCGATATCTGCATCATCAAAAATAATCAATGGTGATTTTCCACCAAGTTCCATGGTGACATCTTTAAGCGTCGTGGCAGCACCTGCCATGACTTTCTTGCCGGTACCAACTTCACCAGTAAAAGAAACTTTCGCGATATCTGGGTGATGACTTAACCAAGAACCCACTTCACCAGCACCTTGAACAACATTAAATACGCCATCTGGAATGCCTGCTTCAGTGAAAATCTCAGCGAGTTTTAATGCGCCTAATGGTGTTTCTTCTGATGGTTTAAAAATCATCGAGTTACCACACGCCAATGCAGGTGCAGCTTTCCAACAAGCTATCTGTAATGGGTAATTCCACGCACCAATACCGGCGCAAATACCTAATGCTTCACGACGAGTGTAATAAAAATCACCATCGACTTGCTGCTGATTACCTTCAATTCCAGGAGCCAAGCCCGCAAAAAACTCGATAGAATCAGCACCTGACTCAACATCAACGACTGAAGCTTCTTGCCATGGTTTACCGGTATCAAGTACTTCAATCTCTGCCAGTTCATCATTACGCTCGCGTAACAAAGCTACCGCTTTGAGTAGAATTCGACTGCGCTGTATAGCGCTCATTGCCGACCAAGTAGCAAAACCACGCTGAGCACTAGTTATTGCTTCTTGTTTAATTTTTCCATCGGCGACTTCAACTTGATAAATTACTTTTCCCGTAGCTGGGTTAATCACATCGAATGTTTCACCACTGTCGTTTGCCATGTAGGCACCATCGACAAAATTTCTATAACGTACTAACGACAATTGATATCTCCGTACTGCTTAAGCAGATCGTCTATAAACTTTTTACATAATTGTTCGGCCTGTTTAAATTCTTCTTCAGGCCTAGGACTTAAAGCGCTTCGCAACCAAAAACCATCAATCATCGCAGCGGTCTGTTTAGAGGCTATAACTGCGAGGTCATCAGTTAATAACTGACGAAAAGAAAAAAGTAGGTTGCTGTATAAGCGCTTGCTGTTGATATGTTGCAGGCGAGCCAATCCAGGCTGATGCATTGACTGCGCCCAGAAGCTAAGCCAGGTTTTTGTTGCCGGCGCTGAACGTTGTAATTGGGTAAAGTTTGCCTCAATGATCATTCTAAGTCGTTCGGTCGCACTTAGACTCTGCTGACCGATACGATCAAGCAGTGCTGATTTCAATTGATCCAGCAAATGTTTAACTGTTGCTTCAACCAATTCCTGCTTACCACCAAAATAATGACTAATGATCCCTGACGATAAGCCAGCAATTCTACTAATGGTAATAATCGTGGTGTTTTGTAAACCGTATTGCGCCACCGATTCTAAAGTAGCGTTGATTAATTGTTGTTTACGTACGGGTTTCATTCCAACTTTTGGCACAAACTTCTCAAAATTATTTTAATTGAACGTTCAATTAATTATAATTGTAATAGTTTGAACAGAAATGATCAACCCACTATTTAGTTAGTACTAAATTCGTACTAATCAGTGCTAAATTGATATTAATTGCGATTAGTTAATGAAAATTTAGACTTGTTAGCCTAAATCAGACAAAAAGTCATAAAATATATATACAATTTTAAATTCGTACACGAACTATATTCATTAAGTCGCTAAGCTTTAAAAGTACAGCAATAACTAATTTAGCTAAAATTAGCTACGATACGCTGTTGAGTAATCAACTGGGGGAACGCTAGAGTACTTTCTTAGTTTCAGTATCAATATGAAGAGTAAGATATAAAATTATTGGAGACAGATGTTATATTTCAACTACGTATTAAGTAGCTGTTAATGTTATAATTTAAGATAAAAACATTCTTGCTATTCATTTATTTCCACATGATAAATCTATTTAGGAGAATGGTTTGACTACGCTCATCAGAATCTGTTGTGCCATGTTCATTTTATGCGTTTAAATGTTTATGCATTGGCAGAAAAGAATGAGCAACCATTACTCCTCTTTTCAATGGTTATGGCAACCAATGAGCTAAATGAAACGTTAAATTTCGATGTGAGTCTTTGTGTTAAAAGAAGACATATCAATTGAATCGTATAAAAAGAATCTATTACTGATATAAATCAAGACATATAAGCTACTGCTGTGTTCAACTTCATCACACCATTTTAGTAAATTATTTTGTCTTTCAACTGAGACAATCAAGTGTGAAATTTTATGAATAAAACAGCAAAAATATTATTGTTAACCTTGGCCGCCTTCTTTTTATTTCTCGGTATAAAAAGTTCTCAACACTCAAAATCGTACGCTGAATTAACAGATATTCAAACAGTTAAAGGCACTATATTTCAATTACATTGCCCGCCAAAAGGCGCTGCTTCATTAAGCATTGCTGACTCTGATCTTACTTATAATTTATCGGTTAAATTTAGAACCGAATATTGTGATGAAAAAAAATCACCCGTACTTTTAGGTAAAGAAATCACCTTACAATCGGTGCAAGTGAATGGTAAATTCCATCAAGTTTATCAAATAGAAGACAATGGCCGCGTAATTCTTCGTCCTGATGATGTATTGTCAGATCAAACAAGTGCCACATTAGGTTTATTTTTCTTAGCCTTTTTAATCACGGCTTTAGTCCTTTATAAAAGTCGTCCCGTTAAAAATAAATAATTTTTGATAACTTATCTGACAATTACTTCGAGCTATACGCCTATTATGCCATCTCTATTAACGGCATAATAAGCGGTGTAAGAGTCTCTCTCTGTATAGGTGACTTTTCTTATTTACCACTAGAGTCTGTTATCTGATACTTGAGGTTTCATCGATAAGAGCTGATAACATTCAACAAATTGAATTAAAAACATAAGATATTTTATATGAATGCTATGAAAAAGATCATCGCTAGCCTTTTTTTAACAATGACACTAACCGCATGTTGTGGCAGTGATGATGTAGTAAAAAAAACAAATAAGTTTATTACTAAGCAAGCAATTGATAAAACAGATCCAGCTTGGAAGACCAAGTTAAGTCAGCCGCCATTACTTACTTTTGCCCCCGGTAAAGATTATTTTTGGGAGCTGCAAACAACCCAAGGTAATATCACCATTAAGCTGTTGGCCGATTCAGCACCTATGCATGTTTCTAGCACTATTTACTTAACTAAACTGGGTTTCTATGATGACTTGATTTTTCATCGTGTTATTCCTGGTTTTATGGCACAAGGCGGTGACCCTACAGGAACAGGTGCAGGTAACCCTGGTTATAAGTATGATGGAGAATTTGAAGGTGAAATAGGTCATAGCGAAGCGGGAACGTTAAGCATGGCAAATGCTGGTCCCGGCACTGATGGCAGCCAATTTTTCTTAACCTTTATCCCGACACCTTTTTTAGATGGTAAACATACTGTTTTTGGTAAAGTAGTTGCAGATCCAGAAAACAGCTTAGCTAAAATTGAAGCCTTAGGTACTCGCAATGGAAGAACCATGGAAGCGGTTAAAATTAATAAAGCTTCAATTCGTATAACCAACAAAAAATAGACTTGGTTAATCACATGGATGTGATTAGTATTCACCTGAGTATCAGCTCAATTTATACCCGTTACCATTCAAGATGCTTGTTTAAGAGTACTTGAGCAATTTCAATACAAGGCGCGACTTTGTAGTAATGGTTATTCAGGATAATATGCTCCTGCATTCTCTAATAACACCATCAATGTAGCGTCCTTATAAAGAGGTGCAACGATGTAGTGGTGTTGCTCAAGCGCTTCTTCGATGGGGTTAAAAGCGATTTAAGCGGCGTTATTCATTTGAACAAGGGAATAACCATTGTTTAAAATAAATGCCTTGCCTAAATCACTTTTAACTCCCACTTAAATCATGCACTTTGAAAGGTGACGGGTATGAACAGTTATCATCAGTTTTAGTTTACTGTCAAAATCTGCCGATATTCATCCATGAAAGCGGCAGTTCTACCATTGGTGCTGTAGTATCGAATAATCTAAATTCACTCACCCTTCCCAAGTATCAATAATTTCTTTAGCCGCTCTCATTGCTTCAATAGCGGCAGGAAATCCACAATAAACACTCGCATGCATAATCACCGCTCTAATCTCTTCTTTAGTTACCCCATTACGTAATGCACCACGAACATGACCTTTTAATTCATTCGGTGCTTTTAGGGCGATTAACATAGAGATAGTCACTAAACTTCGGGTATCTTTTGGTAAGTCATTTCTATTCCAAGTACTTCCCCACGCATTTTCCATGACTAAATCTTGTAAAGGTTGGTCAAATTCAGTGGCATTATTTAAAGCACGATCAACAAATTCATCTCCCATTACTTCACGACGAACTTGCTCACCATTTTTATAATTCTCGTTTTGTTTTTTACTGCTCATTTTTTATTTCCAATAACATCAAGATGCTTTAATAATAAAAAGAATGACAAACAATAAACAGATAAAAAAGTATATTGCTAACATAAGCAACCGTGATATTTGCTCATCTCTATTTCAAAGTATTATTTATTGCTTGTTAGTCAAAATATTTCACTGAATTAAGGCACATGTTTAGTTAACAGATTAGCGCAATTCCCCCCTGACAATGAATGACTCGGCAGAACACCTCTCTTTGTTAAGCAATATAAGAGATTGAAATAATAAATGAAAATATATATAGTGCACCGAAATTTAAAAGCAACTTTCTGTGTCTTATTCACTATCTTTGCCTAAATTATTTTCTTTTTCTAAAAATTCAATTTAGCCATCAACAATACGATTAAAAGTTTCAGAGCAATATATAAATCCTCGGTAACGGAGAACCACATGTTTTTTCTTAGTGATCACGACACGCTTATCAGCTCAATTGAGGCTATTGGCGCTAGTTTTGCTGTATTTGAGTTCGACCCTCAGTCGGTAGCTTTTGAACTGGTCAGTTGCAATAGTCGCTATGAGGATCTTATGGGATATTCAAGCGCAAAAGCACTTGGTCAGCCACTGACAACAATCTTCCCAAGATACATTCACAACCCCTTAAAAGAAGCATTCATTCATTGTAAAAATGAACGCATTGCTTTGGAAACTGAGATTGTGCTTGACTATAAAGGGCAAGAAAGATGTTGGCGTTCAATAGTATCTCCTATCGTAAACTCAGCCGATGCAAAATTTCGAATTATTCAAACCTGTGTTGAGATCACTGAAAAAAAGGTCTTAGAAAAACAGCTAAACCTCTCAATGAAACGATTCGAAGCGGTAGTTAATAACGCTTATGACGGTATAATTACCATTGATGAACAGCAAAATGTGAAACTTTTCAACGAAGCTGCCCAATCAATGTTTGGCTACAGTGAACAAGAAATAATGGGTCAGCCACTGACCAAGTTATTACCTGAAAAATACCAAACTAAACATCATGGTTATGTCGAAGGGTTCAAAAGATCACAAGTAGATTCTAGACCCATGCAAACTCGAGCAGCCGTGCAAGGCCTTAGAAAAGACGGCAGTGAGTTTGCCATTGAAGTGACCATATCAAAAATTCGTATTGCTGATAATGTTGAATTTACTGCGGTTATCAGAGACATTTCTGAAAAAAATCAATTACTAGAAGAGTTAATCTTATCCTCAAGAAGAGATCCTTTAACGGAACTGTACAACCGCCGATATTTTACCGAATTACTCCATTCAGAAATTACCCGTTCTAGAAGATTCAAACGAGGTTTCTCACTGTTAATGTTAGATATTGACCATTTTAAGTCAATCAACGATAGGTATGGACATGCCTGTGGAGACGCTGCTTTAATCGCCTTTTCAAAAGCTGTGACCAACAGCATTAGGGAAGTAGATACTATTTGCCGATGGGGTGGAGAAGAGTTTTTGGTACTCTTGCCAGAAATACCAAAAGTAACCGCCATGGTTGTCGCTGAGAAAATCAGAAAAAACATTGAAAACCTTGAAACCATCTATGAAGGTGATTTGATAAAAGTTACTGTATCTATTGGTTTAGAGTACTTTTCTGGCGACGCTATTGAAATGAGCAGCATGATCAATAAAGTAGATCAAATATTGTATAGAGCAAAGGACACCGGAAGAAATAAAATATCCACTGAAATTTAGCGCTTTATACTCGATGTCGTCACTACCCAACTCTTTATTGAAATACAACCCAGTGTGATTTCCTGATAACTTAACAATCAATAAATGTTAATCACACTTTGGCTGGTTGAATGAAACAGGCAGCCTAATACGGCGCGTGGCGACATAAGCGATAACAACACAAATTAGCCCCATGGTAATGAGTGTGAAGGGATATCCCATAGACTCGGTAAACACACCGAATAACAAGCCACCTAATGCTCCACCACCAATATTAATGGCGCCCCATAAACTCATGACCCTACCTCTAAAGGCACTTGTCACTGACACCTGGATTAGTGACTGGGTACCGACGCCGCAAACGGTGGCACAAAAACTTAATCCCCCTATGATCACTAAACCTAACTCAAAACTACGGGTATAACTAAAGATTACTAACAATAAACCGGAGCTAATGACTGCTATACGCATTGCTGGTAATAAGCGCCCAGCACTAAAAGATGACAGCAGTAAACCTGCGATAATAGCGCCGATCCCCGCCGCTGAATTCATCCAAGCTAATGCTTCCACGCCGCGCCCGTAAAGTACATCAACCGCTGCTGGTAAAATTTCTAACAATCCCCTACCGAACATAGCAGAGACAGCAATTAACATTAATAAACGCAGAATTAAGTCCGAACGCAGGGCGTAATTCAATCCCGCTTTTATATCCATAAAAAAAGTGAATTGCTTTGCCTCAGCAGTCCTCTGGCTCTCATCAAGTTTTAACAGCAATAATACGATAATTAACGGGATATAACAGGCAGCAACCACGGCAAATGCGACGGCATTGCCCTGATATTTAATCAGGAGTCCGGCAATAACCGGTCCAATAAAACGAGAGGTATTGTATAAAATAGCATTGATTGCCACCGCTTTAGGCATATTAACAGCGCTGACCAATTCAGGTACTAAAGACAGTCGTATCGACTGATAAGCACTATTGGCTATGCCTATTCCTAGGGCAAAAAATAACAACATCATCTCATCAGCTAACTGTTGCCATATCAATAATGACAATAGTAGTGATAACAGCCCCAGTATAATACTGGTAACAACCGCAGCCTGGCGACGGTTAATACGATCTACCATCACCCCAAACAAGGGACCTATAATGACCGATGGGAAGAACATTAAAAAGGCCAACATACCCAACCAGCTTTCAGAATGGGTTTGATCCCACATCATCCAGCCTAGTGTCATACGCTGAATCCAAATACCTTGAGTAGAAAATATACTGCCACACAAATAGGTCAGGTAATTACGTTCTGTAAATATAGAGCGCTGCACTGTCTGTTAATATCCCAATAAAATCGGGCATCATACAGTAAAACCTCTTAAGGAAATATCAAATTAATGTAGGCCTAAACGCGGTGCCTGAGCTGAACACAGCAGCTATATTGAGTCGTTGTGCTATTAAAAATTAAACTTATCAAACCATAAAAAATACTCATAACGAAGACGTCCTCCATGGCTTTACAGCTCTATGTAGTCTCAGTAGCATAGCGGTATGAACTGCACTTAACTGTCCAAGCTAGCAGTTAACTTCTACATAATAAAAGGCACCAACATCATGTCAGATAACATCAATTTAATGACTCAAAAAATTGAAAGTAAATTTAATGAAATAGAAAACGAGATATTTTATGGAAGTCTATTTTCTCAATGGCGAGGCTCCTTTGAAGTAAAAAAGGTCTACCTAAAAAAAGAAAATGACGATATTAAATGTGACCTCGATATTCGTTTAAAAAACTGGCCTGGAGGCGTTTCTATTAAAGTTTACAAACATAAAGCATTGGCAGTGCTTCCTTATGTAAAAGATCAACAAGTTTGCAAAGATCACTTAACGACCCAGCCTAGCCCGTGTAAGTATTGGAAAGATGCCTTCTACTTTTCCAACATGATAGACCTAGATCAAGACCGCTATGTGTTATTAGAAGGTAATGGTATGACTGATGAAGATGCCGATATTTGCTTGAGTAAGCTAAAAACACATATTGAAGAAATCAATGAAATTTTAGCGACCGATTAGCCAAAGAAATTTATACCGCATAAAGAAAACTATTGTTCACAGCTCAAGAGATACCAAAATGAGTAGAAAAAGCGAGACAACCTCCACTCTTTCTACTTTCTTTTTTGGAGGCTACCATCGCAACAAATACCTCCAAAGCAAGCTTACAATTCAAATAAAACATCCGTACGGATTATATACTTAACCCCATCAGTAATAGGTACTGAACTGTGTATACAATGCAATGGGTGCATACCGTGAGGGAAGCATAATATCCCGCCAGCCGGGGTTCGAACATCAACATTTTTAACATTGTCATTCGATGTTGCAGGCTTAGTAGGATCATCAGCATTCACTAAAAATCGCGTTTCACCTCCTTGGAAATCTTCGCTTAAAAATATTAAAAAAGTCATTTGGCTATAACGATCAGGATAAGCATTAGCAATCAACTCGTCATTAATAATGCGGCTACCCGGCCAAGAACCATCAGAATGGGGTTTGAAATAGTCATCGGGATTATAGCGATAGAAACGAAAACGCGCATTGATCCCCAACGCTTTACTGCCACCAAATATAGCCTGTCTATCATCCATTAAATGCGCAATTCTCTGCCAAATAATGCCATCCGTTTGTTCATCAACTATCCAAGTTAAGCTATCATTATGACGAACACTTCGTGGCAAAGAGACAGCGGCATCGGGTAAAAACTCCAACTGTTCACTAATACTAATTAGCTTTTCACACTCATCTTTTGTCAATACATTGAATAATTGAAATGCACCAGGGACCTGAGTCAATTCATGTCGTTCAATTTCACTGATATCAATAGTATCACTTAAGTTTGCAGGATTTACTTGGTGATTACCCCATGCAGGTAAAGCAGGATGCTCTGCTCCGGGCTCTAAAGCGGCGATAAAAAAGTCAGCGGTTTTATCTATTTTTTGATTCATATTTTACTCTATCATTTATACCAATCGGATCAATTTATTGATCCGATTGGTATTATTTATTTGTTAATAATTCGCAGCTGGGAAAATTGACGGTGACCCGCAGCAGTTCCATGAAAGCCGAAGCCACTTTGTTTAGCTCCAACCCAGGGTCCAAGACCGCCAGCACCTTGATTGATAGCCACCATGCCAGCTTCCATTTGCTCTGCAACGGCATTGGCTCCAGCACCACCAAATACTACGGCGCCTAAACCGTATGGACTGGCATTAGCGCGTTCAATTGCCTCAGATAGTTGCTCAAAACGACTGATAGCTACCACAGGACCGAAAGTTTCATCTCGCTCTAAAAGCATATCAGGTGTGATGCCGGTTACGACTGTAGGTTGTATATAAGGTAATGCATAATGGTGTTTTCCTAATAAGAATGAAGCACCTTTTGCTTGAGCATCTTCAAGTTGAGACAACACCTTAGCATGCTGTTTAGGATTAACAATCGGGCCAATATTGACATTATTCTGATCCCAAGCGCCCGCTTGATAGCGACTCGCTAACGCAACTACTTTCTGCTCAAATTCATCGGCTATACGTTCATCTACATAAATACGCTCAGTAGAAGTACACATCTGACCGGTATTTTCAAAAGAGCTAGCCACCGCAAACTGAACTGCTCTATCAATATCAGCGCTTGCCATAACGATAAGTGGATCATTGCCTCCCAACTCCATCACTAAGCGTTTAAGTCCTGACGCGGCACTTGCCATAATATGCTTTCCAGCAGCTAATGAACCAGTGAAAGCCACCATATTGATGTCGGCATTAACCAAAGCTTTACCGGTTTTTGCATCGCCATGTGCTATTTGTAGTACATTCTCAGGTAGCACTTGGTTTAATGTTTTAACAAAAAGATCAGCAACTAAGGGCGTTTCTTCTGATGGTTTTAACACTACACTATTACCTGCAATTAGCGCAGGCAGCAATAAGTTATTCGCCATCGCCAATGGATAATTCCAAGGAGAGATAACGGCGACTATGCCTAATGGCCGATATTGCATCTCAGCATTGCTTCCCATTGACTCCGCTTTTAAGGCTTGCGCTATTTCCTGAGTAAAATAGGCCGCATTTTGGACAGTGCCAGCCACCTCGTAACTTGCTCTACGATAATCTTTACCCATTTCTTTACTGATCAATAATGTTAGTTGCTCTTCTACCTCAGCAAGACGCTCGTAGGCCTTCATTACTTTTTGTTGGCGTTCATCAAGAGATAGAGCCAACCATGGCTTTTGTGCTTTTTTTGCACGCAAAACAAGCGCTGGCATGTCTACTGGCTCCGTAATAGGTACTTCACCCAAAGGCGCTCTATTAATTGGATCATAAGAAATGAGTGTTTGCATAAACTGGCTTCCTAAATTGCACTAAAGTGAATGTGAGCGTTAACTGTTAACGTTAATGCATCTTGATTGGTAACGGATAGTAGTATTATGCTATAGTGGTTAATTAAAGCAACCAGTATACTTTTAGTAACCACTAAGTTTAAAATAGAAATAAAATGAAAAATACAATTAAAACAAATAGTAATGTTAAAAAAATAAATTTAGAAAGTTGTGAAGAACCCTGTCTTATTGAGCGGGGCATGCGGGTTTTAGGGGGTAAATGGAAAGCGTCTATCCTCTGGCATCTAAAAGATGGTCCAGTTCGTTTTAACGAACTATCTCGCATGTTAGGTGGCGCAAGTAAGAAAATGGTCGATCAGCGCTTGAAAGAATTGGAATCACAAGGCCTAGTTACCCGTGAAGTGATCAGCGATCGCCCTATTGCCGTCGCTTATGAAATCACCGCTTTTGGCCGCACGGCATTAGATATTTTAGAAAAACTCAAAGATTGGACCGAAGACAACGGTCTTTAACCCTTAGATTTAGCATACGATATAACGATAAGGAGAATGGCTAATTCCCCTTATTTTCAATCAACAAACCGACTTACTTGGCTGATCAAACAACTTAACGATGACGGTGGACAAATTTCACTGGTTCATTGTTTGTCGTTTGTCCTTCACATACCGCCATCACTCTTGCTGGACCACCCGTGCCACCCACATGGTTTAATGCTCCAACCATCAATGAACAGTCACCTTGCTGTTGAGCTAATAATGAAAGATTTGTCAGATTTTCAACAATTAAGATGTCACGTTGATATAAACGAACATGTGCTGGCCACGCGTTGCTCCATTTGTCGTCACTGCCTTTCGCCCCCTGTCCAGAATCAGTACTAAAACTGTCAGCGGCAATACCCGATATCTTGACCTTTTTTTCTTCCATAATTTTGATAATTTCTTCAATAGCTTCTCTGGTAAACCCAGGGTGGTTTAGGCCATTAACATACTGCGACTTATTCCAGTCTTCGGTACCTGAAAAATAAAATTGTTCCCAACCAACACGACCGACTAACCACGCGCCATCGGTAATTTGATCGGCAACGGCTCGAATATCAGCGGCTCTGATTGTCGCTTGTGATTTATCAGAAAAATCGGTGATATTTAGATCTGTGCTTGGTTTACCATCATTTTTATCCAGTTCGGCTTTTACCCTATTAGATACATCAATTAGCACAATATTTCCGGTTAGTTGCTCGCTGTCCAATTGATGTGCTGCTTTACGATTACTAGCAGGAATTGCCCCTTTCTCTGTACTATTTACATCGTTTTGATAGTGATTAGGGGCATTAAAACTGGTGCCGTTATGCTCTTGAATTAAAATTGCCCGACTATTGAAATGGCCCTGGCTAGTTGCCCATTTATCGATAGGATAGAGTATGGCTTGTTGATAAAACCCCGCAATTGGTGTGCTGTCATCAAGAGGCTGATTTAGATCTGGCTTGGTCGCATCGCTTTTGCTTGGTGCAAATGTTGGGATTGGATGACTAAGATCGATAAACTCCAAACGGTTAGGTTGTGATACCGATGCGCAACCTACATTAAGTAACAGGGTGCAGCCAATAATTAATTTTTTCATTTTATTATTCCTTAAAACATTAAATTCTCTGGCAACATAGTAACCGTCCTTATGATGTGATTAAATATCACTAACTTCATATTACTTGTGACGAAACTTCACCTATGGATAAGTTAAGCTTGCTAAAGCTATTTGTTAACGCGGTTGATCATGGTGGTTTTGCGGCGGCTGCAAATCACTTAGGTTTGTCTGCATCGACCGTGAGTAAAGGAATGGCACGCCTTGAAGATAATCTTAGTATTAAACTATTCAACCGCTCTACCCGTCAGGTTCATTTAACTGATTCAGGTTCTCGTTATCTAATCACGGCAAGGCGAATAGTATTAGAGCTAGAACAATGTGAACAAGACTTAAAAAAAACCAATGATCTGCCATGTGGACAGGTTAAAGTAAACTTGCCAGTGTCTTATGGTCGGCTTTATGTGATGCCGTTATTACAGGAGTTTACTCAGTTATATCCAGACATCACCTTGGACGTTTCGTTTAATGATAGTTATGTTGATATTTTAGAACAGGGCATTGATTTAACCATTCGTACCGGTAAACTCGATGACCAACGGCTGGTTGCACGAATGCTGAGCCCAATTGATTTTATTCTTTGTGCCTCACCTGCCTATATTGCTGCTAATGACTTTCCTACCTGCGCCGCAGAATACTCTCAACATAGTTGGATTCGTTTCAAATACCCTCAGTCTGGACGTTTAATGCCCATCACGGTCGATGAAGGTCATGGGGTTGAGAGTTATGATCCTGGCAGTCAGTATATTGTTAATGATGGTGAAGCCCTGGCTGAGCTATGCGCCCAAGGGCTTGGTTTAACCCAACTACCCCATTTTATTGCCCGCGACTGGCTGAAATCGAAAAGCATTGTCCCTATTTCATCTTTTCTTCGTTCATCAGAAGGCGTTTATTGTGTTTATCCAAAACGCGAGTTTTTACCCACCAAAGTCAAAGTACTCATTGAATATTTACTCATGAAAATTGAACAAAATGGTGAGAATACTTATCACACTTGGGCTGAAACCTTACAACCGGTAGCACATGAAAAAAACGGTGATTAATGATTGTTATCAAGGTAAAATTTAATCATAGAATTGCTACTTATTCTAAACTTTCAGCTTTAGCCAAGGAATGCCCATTCATGCTCTCGTCAAATCGACTTATTAAAAACACACTCAATCTTTTTCATTTTAGAAAATTAATCATGCTATGCGCATTATTTCCTTTACTAGCGAATGCCACAATTGCCGATGAGGATTTTCTCCAGTGCAAAGTAAATTTAGCTAAACGCGCTGAAATCGCAGGGTTTTCATCCTATATAACCCAAACCGTTATTGATAATATTTCCCCCATTAAGCGAGTGATTGCTTTAGATAAAAAACAACCTGAATTTACCCAAACCTTTGAGCAATATATTAAAGCAAGAGTTACCGATTATCATGTGCGAGTGGGAAAAGAGAAACTAAAGAAAAATAAAAAACTGTTTGATACCTTAGAGAAAAAATACGGCGTGCCACGCCAATATTTAGTCTCTTTTTGGGGTTTAGAAACAGTCTTTGGCAAGCATAAAGGTAAAATGTCGGTACTTAACTCTTTAGCCACCTTAGCCTGTGATGAACGTCGTAGTGAGTTTTTTACCCTAGAATTATTAAACTTGTTCACCTTAATTGAAACCAAGCAAGTTGCTGTTGAACAACTGCAAGGCTCTTGGGCTGGTGCGATGGGCCATATGCAATTTATGCCTACTGCCTTCTTAAAATATGCCGTTGATGGTGATAATGATGGCAAAGTCGACATTTGGAAAAGCGAGGTTGATGCCTTAACAACGGCGGCCAATTACTTAAATAAAATCAGTTGGCAGCCTAAAGAACGCTGGGGCCGAGAAGTTAAATTACCAACAAACTTTGCCTTTGATAAAGTGGCTTTTGATCAATATTACCCACTTGATTATTTTAAAGAATTAGGCGTAAAAAAAACAAATAACCATTCATTATCAACTTATGACATTCAGGCTGAGCTATATCTACCTTCAGGCCATAAAGGACCTGCATTTTTACTCTACCCTAATTTTAATGTGATTATGACGTGGAACCTTTCGAAAAGTTATGCACTGTCAGTAGGCCTATTAGCTAATAAATTAGTTGGCGCTAAAGGCATTGAGTTTTCACACAAAGCGCAAACTAACGTGAAACCTTATAGTGTTGCACAGATGAAAAACCTACAAAGCCAACTCAATTCATTAGGCTTTGAAACAGGCGAGCCTGATGGTATCTGGGGACCTAAAAGTAGACAAGCCATTCGATCATTTCAGCTGCAGCATCAACTGATTGCTGATGGATATCCAAATAAAGAAGTTTTTGTCAAAATTAACTTAGTGACTAATAAAACCAAGGATAGTATGTCGAACATCAATCAAGAGAGTTGATTGATGTATGCGTTTACGGGGTTAAGTCATTAACTTTTATTGTGCGTTTAGCTACTCAACTAGGTATTAGAAAAAGGAGCATTAGCTAAATTTTGCGTGTATTTTGCTTCTTTTTCTAATGCTTCTAAATCTTTAATAATGAGTTGATTACGCTTTTTATCAATGACATCTTCTTTTTTCCAGTGTTGTAATTGTTTATTAATCACTTGTCTAACTGAACCAGTCATCCGTGCCAACGTTTCATCGTTTAACCCATTCACTAAATGATGCTGGTGCTCTTCTTCTTTAGTACCCGTATAAAACTTAATTTTATTAATATGCTCTAAAATAATACGGCTTAAACGTGTTGTTACATCGTGTAAAATTAGACTACTTGCCTGTTGTTCTTTTTCACGCATCTTTTTCGCTATGTAAGGCATGAATTGTTGGTTAAATTCAGGATAAGTCCACAGCCAATGTCGCATAGTTGACAGTTTTACTGACAGTAATTTTACCGTTGTTAAAGGTGAAATAATAACTTCATGGGGTTTATCATCTAATAGCACCATTAAATCAAAACAATCGCCAGCATAAAGCATATCTAACGTTGCTTCTCTGCCTGTCTCAGGGTTACTTTGTTTAATTTCTATATTACCTTCAATCACCACAAAAAAGCGTTGTGTTAAAATGTCAGAATTAATGTAATCGCCCTTATTCCATTGATTGAGCTGAAATTCTTGTTGAAAATCTTCAATTAATTTTGTCGGTAAATCGGCAAAAAGGTTAGCTTGTTTAACTAACGCGGGATTCGCTTTTTGAGGTAAATGAGTATCATCTTTATGCATAAATAAAGTAATTTTAGTTGTAACCTAACCAGATGTTTTTATTCTACCGAGTTATGACTATATAGCAAAAGTTAATATTAGCTTTAATCACCTCACACTCCCATCGCCTTAATACATTGATATTTAACTTTAAAAATTAAACATAGAAACTTACGCATACTGTCATATTTATGACAGAAGCACTTCCTTACCTTGAGTATCATAGCCTCATAAACCAAACATCTAACGGTAAACCATCAATCTTCGTCGGTTTATCTCGGATTGTTTTAGGGGCAAAATTACTTACAAGTAATTGCCATACGGTTCATTTTTTATGAACCCCTTTTTATTAGATTCTTTTATTAGATAACAGGTGATTATTATGACTAAGATTATTGGTATAGATTTAGGTACAACAAATTCATGTGTCGCGGTTATGGAAGGTGGCATTGCCAAAATTATTGAAAATGCAGAAGGTAGCCGCACAACCCCATCAATTGTTGCTTATGCAAATAATGAAACGTTAGCGGGTCAACCCGCAAAAAGACAGTCCGTGACCAATTCTACCAACACATTATTTGCGATTAAGCGATTGATTGGTCGTAAATTTGACGATAAAGAAGTGCAAAAAGACATTAAGTTAGCGCCTTATAAAATAGTAAAAGCGGACAACGGTGATGCGTGGGTTGAGGTCGATGGTAAAGCATTGTCTCCACAAGAGGTGTCAGCACAAATTTTACGTAAATTGAAAAAAGATGCTGAAGCCTATTTAGGTGAAACGGTGACAGATGCGGTTATTACCGTGCCGGCATACTTTAATGATTCGCAGCGTCAAGCAACCAAAGATGCAGGTAAAATTGCAGGACTTAATGTTAAACGTATTATTAATGAACCCACTGCCGCAGCATTAGCCTATGGCGTTGATAAAAATAGTAACGCTGATCAAAAAGTGGTGGTTTACGATTTAGGTGGCGGTACTTTTGATGTTTCAATTATTGAAATATCCAATGTAGACGGTGAAAAACAATTTGAAGTATTAGCAACCAATGGTGATACCTTTTTAGGGGGTGAAGATTTTGATTTACGCTTAATTAATTACCTTGCTGATGAATTCAAAAAAGAAAGTGGTATTGATATTCATCAAGATACTTTAGCGTTGCAACGCATTAAAGAAGCGGCTGAAAAAGCGAAGATCGAGTTATCATCGGCACTACAAACAGAGGTGAATTTACCGTACGTTACGGCTGATGCCAGTGGTCCTAAACACTTAAACGTAAAAGTTACTCGAGCAAAATTAGAATCATTAGTTGATGATTTAGTAAAAAGCACCATCGCACCGTGTGAACAAGCATTAAAAGATGCTGGTTTAAGTAAAGCTGATGTTAGCGAGGTAATTTTGGTGGGTGGTCAAACACGTATGCCAAAAGTGCAAGAAGCCGTTAAAACCTTCTTTTCTAAAGAACCACGAAAAGATGTGAACCCAGATGAAGCGGTTGCAATGGGTGCTGCAATTCAAGCGGGGGTGATGTCAGGCGCTGTAGATGATGTGTTATTACTTGATGTAGCACCACTATCACTCGGCATTGAAACGTTAGGTGGTGTAATGACTAAACTTATTGAAAAAAACACCACTATACCAACCCGCGCTTCTGAAACGTTCTCTACGGCTGAAGACAATCAAGCTGCGGTAACAGTACATGTGTTGCAAGGGCAACGTGAAATGGCAACAGATAATAAATCGTTGGGTCAATTTAACTTAACGGATATTAATCCAGGTCCACGAGGCTCAGTACAAGTTGAAGTTGCCTTTGATATTGATGTTAATGGTATTTTGAATGTGTCAGCGAAAGACAAAGCAACAGGCAAGGAGCAAAGCATTAAAATTACCGCCTCAAGTGGCTTAACGGAAGATGAAATTAATCGCATGGTGAAAGAGGCTGAACTGCACGCGAGTGAAGACAAACAAAAGCGTGAGTTAGTTGATCAACGTAACCAAGCAGATCAATTAATTCATACCGTGCAAACGTCAATGACGAGTTTAGCTCAAGATCAACAAACGGAGCTTAAAACATTAATTGAGCAACTGAAAATGGCAGTTAATGGCAGTGATAAAGCTGCAATTGAAATGCGTCAAAGTGCATTACAAGAAGCTTATAGTAAAACCATGCAAACTGAACAAGCGCAATCGCAACAAGCAGCTCAGCATCAAGGTAACGCTGCCAATGATGGCGCTAAGGATGAAGATATAATTGATGCTGATTTTGAAGACGTAAGCAACGGTTAATCATGAAGTGATTACTGATAAGTTAACTTTTAACAAATCTGGCTTATTAATATCATTCTTATAAAGAGTGAAAGTAAAACCCCTAACATTTATTGTTGGGGGTTTTTTATTACTTAACCTGAACTCTGGATAAGCAGCACTTGCTCAACATTCCTCTTCATCCAATTCTCAGCGTTAAAACGTCGATAAATAGCCAGCTATTCATAAGTAACAATCTAAGTTGTTGATTTTACTTAAACATCAAGCACTCATTATCCAGAGTTCAGGTTACTTAAAAAATCTACGCTTTAAAAACTAAATTTAATAACTCAGTTTTAATAAATAACAAAAATGCAACGTTCTCCGGTGAGATACATTCAGCACTGTTACTTTGAATGTACCTGAATATACTTGAATGGATTCTAAAGCGAGCAAAAGAATGTCGAGACAACAGAAAACTGCATTTTATCCTAGGTTACCTAAATGATTCTTTTGCATAAAAACCCATAAAATAGTAATATTTATCTACTTTTATATTATTAATAATTCTTTATGCCTGTCAATTTACCTGAAATAGTCCCTGCTTCACTTACGCCAATTCAAGGCATTCGCCTAGGTTGGGCTGAGTCAAATATTAAAACACAAAACCGTAAAGATTTACTCGTTATAGAAATCTGTGATGGTAGTGCAGTCTCTGGTGTTTTTACCCAAAACCGTTTTTGCGCTGCGCCAGTAACCTTGTGTAAAAAACATTTAGATGCAGTAAAAAATAATGCTATTACGGGAAGCAATGTATCAGGCATCAAGGCATTAGTCGTAAATACAGGCAATGCTAACGCAGGGACAGGCGAGCAAGGCATGTTAGATGCACTAACAACCTGTCAACATTTAGCTGAAATTATGGCTATCCCAGTAGAGTCCATATTACCTTTTTCAACAGGCGTAATTTTAGAACATCTGCCTATGGATAAGCTCTTAGCAGGTTTACCACTTGCGGTGACTAATTTAACTACTGACAACTGGGCTGATGCTGCTTCTGCAATTATGACCACGGACATTGCCCCTAAAGCTTATGCGACTCAGGTAAAGGTTGGTGGTGAAAGCATCAATATTACCGGAATATCCAAAGGCGCTGGCATGATCCATCCTAATATGGCGACCATGTTAGGTTATGTAGCAACCGACGCTAATATAACGCAATCGTTATTAGATAGTATGACTAAAGAAATTGCAGACTTATCATTTAACTGCATCTCTGTTGATGGCGATACTTCAACAAATGACTCCTTTATTGTTATTGCTACCGGGAAAAGTAATGCTGTGGCTATCACAAGCCCTAATGATAAAGGTTACCAAGAAGTTTTTGATGCCTTACTTGAAACCTCTCAGTACCTAGCTAAAGCCATCGTTCGTGACGGCGAAGGCGCAACTAAGTTTATAACGGTCACCGTTAAAGGTGCGTTATCTATTGATGAAGCAAAAACTATCGGTTTTTCTATTGGTAAAAGTCCCTTAGTAAAAACAGCAATGTTTGCTTCTGATCCTAATTTAGGCCGTGTACTTGCTGCTATTGGTTATGCTTCACGTGAGTGTGATTCATTAGCTGATTTAGATACCAACCAATTAGAACTTTATTTTGGTGGTTTATTAGTGGCTGAAAAAGGGGGACGTGCCGCAAGTTATAAGGAAGATGAAGGACAAGCGATAATGAACGAAGCAGAAATTGATATTACCGTGCAACTCCATCGAGGCAATGAAGAGTCAACTATTTGGACCTGTGATTTTAGTTATGATTACGTCAAAATTAATGCAGAGTATCGAACTTAACTGCATTGATAGAACAACATTTCACCACTAGTTATGTCGTGTTTTCTCTAACTGTTCAACGGTTAATATTGTCAACTAACTGTTGAACATGGTCATGGCATTCGCCGCATCGAGGGAATGTATCATTGTATTGCATGATTTCAGCATACTCTTCTTCGCCTTCATGAATAGCCTCTTCAATATTATCGATATATAGCTCATTGCAAGTGCACACTAGCGTTGGGTCTTGCAGTTTTCTTTTTTCATTCATAATAATTGGCTTTATCTGAGTAAAATATTTTTAGGTTAAATTTAACTTCAATGATTATACCTATAACCAAGCAAGATGCATGTTTCAGATTGTTGGAATTAAAATAACTGCGTCAGAATCAATTATCTTACCTGCCCCTTTAGCTTTGTGATCTAATACCAGATGAAATATACTTACTTATCTCAGTGTTTCCAAATTATGAAGTTATCGTGTCTATTCAAACAAAAGCCAAACGCCCTAATAATATCCTGTTAGAAGTCATTTTTAATATTGCTGTTCCATCGATTGTTTTAATGAAGTTATCGGGAGATGAATATTTAGGCTCTATGTATGCTTTGATTTTGGCATTATTATTTCCTATTAGTTATGGTTTGTATGACTTTATTAAAAACAAGTCGATGAACTTTATTTCATTACTTGGCTTTTTAAGTACCTTCTTAACCGGTGGCATTGGTTTATTTGAATTAGATGTGGAATGGTTAGCCATTAAGGAAGCAGCAATACCTTCAGCTATAGGGCTAGTAGTACTTATATCAGGCTTTTGGGGCAAACCGCTTATTGCCAAAATTTTATTAAATCCTATGTTATTTAATTTAGATTTAATCTATGAGTCACTATCAAATAAAAATAAAACAGATAAATTTAAAGCTAAAATTCAGTGGGCAAATCACTTGTTAGCAGCAACATTTGTTTTTTCTGCGACGATGAATTATCTATTAGCAAAATGGATAGTAGTTAGTCCTGCAGGTACCACGCAGTTTAATGAACAGCTTGGAGAAATGACTTTATTAAGTTATCCCGTCATTGCTATACCTTCAACGATAATGTTGATGGCAATCATGTTTTATGTGGTCAAAAGTGTGATGAAGTTAACGGACTTAAAATTAGAGCAAATATTAAACGCTGATAAATAGAGTCCCTTCCCCACAACAACATTACTGGTTTTTAATTAGATAACTTTACTAAATGATGAGGTACAATTATCACTCATCACTTAGGCGAGTTATCATCATCAGCGACAACAATAAAACAGAAATAGATCAATCCCCTTCTTCTGAAACCCTCTCAGTATCTGTAGCAAATACGCAACTTAAAGTTGCTACTTTCAACTTGTTTAATTACCTTGAACCGCCAAATGCTTATTATGAGTTTGAGCGCATTTATAGTGCTGAGCAATGGGCAAAAAAGCAAAAATGGGTTGCTGAATATCTAAGTGAATTTCAGCCTGACATTATTGGTTTTCAAGAAGTTTTTAGTGCCGATTCATTAAAAGAATTAGTTGCCGCACAGGGGTATGCCTATTTTGCAGTGGTTGATCAACCTACTGTTATTGATGACTTTATTTATCGTAGTCCGGTGGTAGCCATCGCCTCTCGTTATCCTATTACTGAGGTGGCTGCAGTAAAAGCAAATACTGAACTAGCGCAAACATTAGGCTTAGCCAATGATTTTTCTTTTAGCCGAAAGGTCATTAGAGCGACTGTTGAACTCCCGCATATGGGCAAGTGTGATTGTTATGTTGTGCACTTTAAATCTAAGCGTTCGATGATTGAAATCGATGAGAAAAAGAACCATTGGTCGCCAGAAAAAACGATTATAGAAAGTCTAAAAGCTAACGTGGCGGGTGGTTGGGGTTCAACCATACAACGCGGCAGTGAAGCGACGTTATTAATGATTGATATGATTGAACGACGCGAGGCTACAGGCAACCCTATGGTATTAATGGGGGATTTTAATAATACCTTAGACGATGGTGTGTTAAGTCATTTGCTGACAAATACTTTACGTTTTGTTTCTGCCATTGACCGTGATGCTTATCTTGCTAAGTATTGTTTAAATGACGCTTGGGATTTACTTCAAACAGCAATCAAGAATGAACAAGATGAAGCGAGTAAAGCTGATGAAGATAGTAAAAATACAACAGATATAGTAGATATAGTAGAAAAAACTGATACTGCTGATACTGCTGATACTGCTGATACTAAAAATAGTAGTGCTCGCGAAGAGCAAATTGTGCGTACGCCAACACATTATTTTGGTGCTGGTAGCTCGGTACTCGATTACATTTTATTATCGTGTGAATTTGATGCCAGTTACCACGACAGTCTTTATCAAGTCAGCGCTTACGATACTTACGATCGACACTTAATTAATCCTATTTTCGAGCGTGATGGCGAAAGTACAGATCATGGCATTGCGTTAGTGACATTAACGTTAAGATCCTAACACCAGTAAAATATTTAGGGTGAAGTGTTCATATCAAGCTTTAACGTCATTCATTATCTAATGCTTAAAATTGTTGGATATAAGCTAAGCCATTATTGAATTGCTCTATTTTTATTGGCGTAAAACATAACGAGCGCTTTACCTTTCCAGCAGCTAACACCACGCTATCTTGCTGCTCATCATGCCATAAGATTTCACTTGATACAGCGATCTTCAAAACATGCCCTGTCTGCCAATCACAGAATAATAAGCTCGCGATAGGGTTTTCAAGTAGATTACCTAAAGTATTAAAAAAACCATTACCCACATAATCATCAACCAATAATTGTCCGGCTGCATTAATCGAAACAAAGCCAACTTCACCTCCTCGGTGAGAAACATCAACACCTCGGTTCCTAAACTTCTGTCCATCATCAAAACTACTAGCAATAAAGAAAGTATCTGCGCTAGAGATTATCTCTCTATATTTTTGACTAAGTTGATCGAGGCTCACAGTGGTAAATTCACTATAAGATCTATTCGGAGCAAACTCTTTTGGTTGAATATATTTTGGGCAATTACCGTAGCTTTGTAACACCTTAACCTTAATATTTTTTTGATTGATATCAGTAATAATACCATTAATACGGTTACGTCTTTTAGTATCAAATTCAATCCCTACTAGCCCAATATGGTCACCTTCCCTTAGATCCTCAATGATAAAATCGCCTATAGTGCTTTGAGTATTCATCACTAACTCCGTTTCAGTCGGTGATTGAATAAATCCTGGCGCACCAAATAAAACACTGGCATAAGCGTTTGAACAATGACCGGTATAACCTACAAATATCATCGACAGTGACTGAAAAAAATCACGGTGTTGTTGTGGCATAAATTCACGAATAAATTTAGGGCCAATTTCTGCCATACGTTCATCAGTGCCTGCTCGTTGCTGAACAGCTAACTCACCTTGGTGCCAACTAGAGACTATTTCATTGTCCATTACTGTTCCTTAGGCACTAATCAATTCAAGTCTAATACCACCTGGAATAACACACATCATGTGCTGAAAAGGTGATTGTCCTAATGGCTCCGGTGCAAATTCAATATCAACATTATCAAGCGTAGCAAATTGCTGATGTAAATATTGTAAGTGCTCAATATTAGCCACCTTAAGTGCAAAGTGATGTAAACCAATATTGTTTTTACGGTCGAATTCAACTGAATTTTCTGAGTCGTTAACTTGCCATAGTGTCAACATCACAGTGCCATCAGAAATAAAAATTGACGGATATTCTTCTTGTCCACCAACGTGATGAAAATTCATCTGTTCAATGAAGAAAGTGGATGTTTGCTTAATATCTGGCACAGTAAGTCCCAGATGATGAATACCTAACGTATTAGTGGTAGCGATATTAGCATTGGAGTCAGTTGTGGTCTTGCACATAAATAATGGCCTTTCTTTGGTATGATTAATTAAAATTCACACTAGGTGAACAGATCTGTACATAAGCATAGGTGAACAGAACTGTTTACGTCAAGCGAAAAATTGGTATAATTTAACAATAACTACAAAAGCAATGATGAAATCACATGCAACCAAGAAGACAACACCTGATCGATACGGCGTTAACATTATTCAATCAGCAGGGATATCACGCGACCGGTATTGATTTAATTTTGTCTCAAGCCAAGGTATCAAAAGCCACCTTGTATAAACATTTTCGCAGTAAAGATGAATTGATACTTGCCGTATTAGAGCAACGACATCACCAAGTATTATCGATGCTATCGTCTAAGATAGACGATCTAGAAAAAGAGAGTTCTCTTGGCATATTCGCTATATTCGATGCGTTGCACGAGTGGTTTAATAGCGATACTTTTTACGGCTGTAATTTTATTAATGCCAGTGCCGAATATTCTGACGCCCAACATCCAATCTTTTTATTCTCACAAAAACACAAACAACAGGTTGTAGAACTTATTAAAACTAAGTTACCTGCTGGAAATGAAAGTAAAGCAGATCAAATTGACTTATTGATTGAAGGGGCTATCGTGATGGCGCACACCAGGGGCATGAAAAAATCAGCATTAATGGCAAAAGAAATGGCAAAAAAACTGATCCTGCCAAGTGATTGATAAATAATACTTAAATACTAATCAGTATAAGATTTTAGAGATAAATAGCTGATTTATATCGTGAAAACTAATTAAAGCTTCGGTATTAATTTATAAATCCCTTGGCCATCCACCGCAACATAAACATAGCCGTCTGGTCCCTGTTTAATGTTGCGTACTCGTGTAAGTTCATCTTTAACGACTTCCGCCTTAACAGCTTTATTTTCTGCTAAAGTAACCATAACTATCTGGCCAAACTTTAATGAGCCTACCAGTATATTACCCTGCCAATGAGGATATTTATTACTGGTTACAAATGCCATACCTGAAGGTGCTATCGAAGGATCCCAATACCATAACGGTTGTTCCATGCCTTTCTTTTGAGTTAAGTCGGTAATCTCAGTGCCTGAGTAGTTAATACCATAACTAATGATTGGCCAACCGTAGTTTTTACCTTTGCCGATAAGATTAACTTCATCACCACCACGTGGACCATGTTCATGAGTCCAAATATCGCCAGTTATTGGGTGTTTAACCATACCTTGAGGATTACGGTGACCATAGGAATAGATAGCCTTTTTAGCTTTATCATTATTAACAAAGGGATTGTCATCAGGTATACGGCCATCATCATGTAATCGATAAACTTTGCCTGCATCGCGTGTAATGTCTTGAGGGTTAACATCTCTTTGACCTCGGTCACCAATAGAGAAATACAAATACCCTTGGTTATCAAAAACTAACCGACTACCAAAATGAACACCTTTTCTATCATAAGCTTGAGCGACATAAATATCTTCTTGGTCGGTTAGCATCTTGTCATTGAGTTTAGCTCGCATTATCGCCGTGCTTTTATTACCTTTGTTATCTTCTTTTGCGTAAGAAAAATATATCCAACCATTGTTGGCATAATCTGGATGTACTGCGATATCAAGTAAACCACCTTGGCTGCCAACCGCTATCTCTGGCAAGTCGGAAATTGTGTCAGCAATGCTTTGTCCTTTTTGCAGTCTCTTTAATTCGCCGTCACGCAGGGTAATTAATAAATCACCATTAGGTAACCACGCCATTCCCCAAGGTATTCCGGTATCAGCAAAGTGTAATTTAGCCGTGATATTTTCATTAAATTGACTAAGGCTGGCCAGTAACGTTTCATTGCTATTTGCAACAAAAGGAACAAGTGTACAACAGGCTATTATGGATAACGTTTTTCGGGCTAACTTTATCTTGAGCTTGATATTACGGAATAGTGACATAGTGGTTATACCAATCGGATTAATCATGATGAGTCGATATTTCATCATAATCAATTTAGCAGTAATTTAAAGCGAAACTTGTTACAAGTAATGTCAACGGAGTAACATAGGCTTTTCTGTGGGTGTGTATTGGTTGAATTATTCGCGTGAAGGATCTTTGACTAACTTTTACTCTGGCTCACCTAATGTCGAAGCGCAAGCCTGCACAAAACAGGCATTATACCCATCGGATTAAATGCCTCTCCTGTGAATCAACTTGTGAAAAGGCTTTATTTTATTCAGCTATATATTTTAAGACTTGGTTACTACTTCTTTGACACCTAAATCTTGCATAGCAATTGAGGTTATCAAGTTGCTAACTCTGAGCGGTAAACCTCTAATAGATTGGTTTTGGGCGTGTAGTCCTTCAACTAATGCAGTGCAGCTATCAACTAATGCATCACTATAAGCAAACCCTATCAGGGCAACTAACTTAACCATAGCTACTTCATCAAGCATTTTGCTACTTTCGTCTTGCTGTTCATACACGATATTAACCAATTCGATAGTGCTGACCAGTTTTTCCATTCTAGGGTTTAACCTGAGTAACGCTGCTGCTCTATTACTTGCTGCTCTATCAACAAGTTCCTTGCTGGCAACCAACCCATCCCGAGGTTTTCTGCGAATAACAGGTGCTCTTTTCTTGACAACCTTACGCTCGATTGATTCATTGTAGGTGAACTCGCCATCAACAAATTGACCTATATTGGTTACGCTCAATCGTTCAGCCATTATCGCTGCAGATTTCGAAGTTTTACGAGTAAAATCTCTAAGATCCTCAGCAAAACCATGGGTAGAAATACATTGTGCTAAATCGAGTATTAATGCACTAGTCTTGCCCTTTGACGCACGCAAACACCTGCCGATAATCTGCAAGTACAATCTTAATATCTTGGTCGGTCTCGCTAAAACAACGCAATCAGTGGTGGGATCATCAAAGCCAATCGTTAGCATAGACATATTGATTATTAGCCTAACTTCGTTTGACTTATATCTACGGATGCTTTCATCATTTTCATCAGACGAACGCTGAGAATGAACACGCTCATGTTCAATACCAAGTAAATCAAAAGCCTCAGACAGTGACTCTACATGATTAATAGAGTTAGCAAACAGCATTACTTTACGACCATGAGATAGTGCATCATCAACGGTCTGTTGTGCCACTAAAGAGCAATGTTCCAGTAATATATTATCTAAACCAGAGACACTAAAGTCACCTCGATACATTTTGACAGCACTGTAATCTATCTCTTGAGATAGACTAGGTACTTTGTAAACCGGCTTGGCTAATTCACCCGCTTCAATCAGCATCTTAGTAGTCGTTTCTTCAATCAATTGCATCGACTTATCAATATAAACGCCTAATCTATCAATGGGCGTGGCAGTTAGGCCTATAATTAAGTCAGGAGATAACTCTTCACGCATCGCGATATAAACGCCGCCCATGCATCCCACATGATACTCATCACGTAAAAGCACATCGCACTGTATGTTTAGGTGTTTTCTTCTGCCAAATGACTGCTCCATTACCAAAGTAACATCACCGCCAGCTATATACTTATAACCTGACTTAACAACACTAACAGACAAGCCATTAATAGTGAGGGTGTGCAATAATTGAGGAACCAATGCCGCATTACGTAAACTAATGACGACTTTCTTGTCCGGCATTGCTTGGCACAATTTAAGTATACAGATACTCTTACCGCCCCCCGTAGGTAATGCAATAATGGAGTTAGCTCCAGCGTCAATAGCCTTACGGACGCTGTTAATCTGATAATCTTTTTCTAATACCTTCATGCCATACTACTCGGGCTTAATTCTAGTGTTTATCTGGTAAAATCCAGTAAGTGTTACGTCTTCGTTTTTTACAACGAAACCTCTCTTCAATAAGATTCAGGCCTGATTTAACACAAGTCTTTTCAAGAGGGGGCATCATTATATACCTAAACTACTGCAAGATGCAGAATTGAGCGTGACTAAAGAAGTATTTAACTACAGATCAAGATCAAGATCATAGATAGTTGACTGCTTGAGTTGAGTTTTTTGCTCTTTTTCATCCAAAAAATAGAGCGTTATTATATATTCAAATTACTTTAAAATGCAGGATTCAGCAGGAATGAGAAAGACATCAAGACAAGGCATTGATTGAATAGAGTGGTTATTGAGGAAAATATGCTCAATATAATTACGTCTGCATTCTCTAATAAGCTGTATTCGTGCCGTGTCCTTCCCGAAACCAATAACATAACATAAAGCATCGAAACTAGCCCTTGGGAGGATACTGAATCAGAGTACAATGGCGTAGATTCAGCTTATCAATTAACAAGAGTACCCTTGCTAATTCCACGAAATTATCTAGGGGTTACTCTTCTTCTGTCTGACTAAAAGAATCAACGAAAGACTGTAATCCTTGTTGCACTAATTCATAGGTTTTATCAATATTAGTAGCAATATCTCCCTCTAATACTTTTAAACTACCAAGTATATCTTTGGCTTCGCTAAAACCTTGCTCAATACCGCCACCAATAATATCAACAAAACTCGCTAACGATTCTTCTGCATCCATTTCCGGGTGCTGCTCTCGATAAGAGCCCAATAACTGAGTACTAAACGAAACAATACGCTCCGCAGTCGCTTCGGGACTAAAATCAATGCCTGACTCATAAGCATCTTCAACGCTACTTTCAACCCCGCGTTCTTTAAGCGCTTCGTTGATTCCCTGTAAGGCGGTTTTTAACAACAGTGACAGCGGTTGATCACCGACTGTGTTACTAAATTTCAATGTCGACTCTATAATTGCAGCATTAAGTTGTTTTTTATTACTGACAGAAATAGGCTCTTGTACTTCCCCTATTTTTTTCTCATGGGCAAGATCCGATACTTGTTGACCCATGGGTCCATTTTCTTTTTTATCCTGCGCTTTTGCTAAAGATCGAACATCTTGGCTAAAGGTAGCATTGGGTTTAATTGATGAGTCCATAATATCTATCTCTATTTATCAAAGCATTTATTAAAGCATTTATTAAAACATGTATAAGAGTATCGGCACGGTGAAGTATAACTTAAGCACCAAGTCCTAGAAGTTAGGACAGCTAATTATTTTATTCATTATCGGAAGCATAATCGTCATGTCGCCCGCTCAAATCATAACGTTATTAAGATAAGCCCAATAAACACTAGATTAAGAAATGATAAGCTTGTGATAGTATTTAAGCTACCTCATCACCCACAGTACTATTTTCTCATCAACCTTTGCCTTAAGCCGAGTAACATTTCATGTTCAGCCAGATATCGTCAAAAATTTCAGCTATCCCTACTACCCTCATTACCGGTTTTTTAGGGGTAGGAAAAACGACAGCAATATTGCAATTACTTGCCAATAAACCCAACAATGAAAACTGGGCTGTGCTTGTTAATGAATTTGGCGAAATAGGGATAGATTCTGCATTACTCGCTGGTAGCAGTAATGAACAAGGGGTATTTATTCGTGAAGTTCCGGGGGGTTGTATGTGCTGTGCCTCTGGTGTGCCTATGCAAGTCGCGTTAAACCAACTCATTACTAAAGCCAAACCTGACAGACTACTTATAGAGCCGACAGGTTTAGGTCACCCAAAAGAAGTGGTTGAAGTATTAACCAAGGGAAAATTTCAAGAAACAATATCACTGCAGTCAATTCTCTGTTTAGTCGATGCTCGAAATCTTATCGATAAGCGCTATACAGAGCATCCATCATTTGTTCAGCAACTCAACGTGGCAGACACCATCTTAGCGGCAAAAGCAGACACCTACTCAGAGCAAGATGAGGAAAACTTAGCACTATTTATTACCGAAAATGAGCTAACCGATAAGCCATTACACCTAATGCAGCACGGTAACATTGCCCCTAGTTGGTTAGCGCAACAACCTAAAACAGTAATAGTAACTAAACCAATGATTGGTATTGCGGTCCCTTCTTTACACGAGAGTTCACATACGATTGAACTCGGTTATAAAAAAGAGCGTGAGCAGAGCCAAGCGCTACAAACAAGACTAGCACAAGAGGGATTTATTGAACTCAATAATCATGGTGAGGGTTATTTCAGTAAAGGTTGGATTTTTTCCGACAAGTACCAATTTAACTATAAACAATTATTCGCATTCATAACCGCATTAAAGGTTTCGCGTGCAAAAGGTGTGATACTTACCGAACAAGGGAGTTACGCCTTCAATAAGGCAGGGAGTGAATTTAGCTGCAACAAAGTCACTGATTCAAAAGATAGCCGTATTGAGCTAATTGATACCAATGAAAATGCTTTAAATATTGTTAAAAGCGGAGACTTATTATTGCTAACGAAAAACGCCCGATAGTTATTCACCACGAACACTATGCTGTAACACTTTATAAAAGCACTGACTCATAATTGCTATTTATGGCTGGTAATGGCTGGCCCAATGGTGGTGTTACCCTGAACTAAGCAAACCATTACAGGTACTTAGTTCAGCTTTAAATTCTTATTCTGCCTTGCTTACCTAAGCCCTTTTCACAAACTTGGCGGTAACCATCATTTCACCTGCTCCATCTACTTTACAATCGAGTTGATGATCTTTACCTTCTACTATTCTCCTGATAACAGCTTTAGTACCCACTTTAAGTACTTGAGAACTACTTTTAATTTTAAGGTCTTTAATCATAGTAACTTTGTCGCCTTCATTTAACAGGGTTCCATTGAAGTCTTTAACGGTAAAAAGTTCTATTTCAGCAAGCTGTTCTGATGGATCCCATTCATGTGCACACTCAGGGCAGATCAACAGGCTTTGATCTTGGTAAATAAATTTTGAATTACATTTGGGGCATGGTGGAAGTGACATAAATTTCTGCTTTAATAATTTTATTTTAATCATATCTCAAATACTAGATTTCATCGACATTCCTTTTGGTAGCGCCAGCTAGCCTACTATGGGGATTACTAAGAAGTGTCATTTAGCACGGCATGAACATTAATAACTCAAATACCCTCTACTTAACCGACACCTTAACTAGCACTTTCATGAAGGTTCATTGATCCGTATCAACTCCCCGTTCGAATAATTAATCAAGAGATATAAATCAGGTGAAGATCAATATTTCTAAGCAGCACACACGCTACAGTAGCCCTATCAATAAGAGACTTAACTACAATAAAAAGACGAATGAATTCCAGATTTTATTCGTCAATGAGAGCTTACTAATGAGTATGGATAATTCACAACAGCGCATAAATCCTGACAACGTTGCTTTTGGTAATGTTTATATAATGACCCATTCAATTTTCTCAAATGTGATTAAAATTGGCTGCACTCCTGATGATACTGAGGAGTATGCAAAATCACTTTCGGCGAAAGGTCCTGGTGATTATAAATTGTATTTTTCTTTGCCATGCAATAACCCATGTCAGATTAAAAAACAGTTAAGAAAACATTTCGATGCTGAACAATACGTTAATGAGTTTTATGAAGTTTCTCCAGAAATAGCAAAAAGTGTATTAAAAAGAGAACTGATGAAAATACCTGTTTTAAGCATCCATTAAAAGGCTTTAATGCAAACAAAACACCTTAGTTAACTCAATACTGATCCCAATAAGGATCGTTACCAAAGCGTTCAACCAAAAAATCGATCAAACTACGCACTTTAAGCGGTAAGTGTCTATTCGGCGGATAAACAGCGTAGGCATGCATACTTTCTATTTTATAATCTGCTAATACTGGAACAAGTTTTTTAGTGGCTAAAGACTGCCAGACAATGAAACTAGGTAAGTAGGTGATACCGTGATTTGATTCCGCCAAAGACTTAAGAAAATCGCCATTATTGGCAATAATATGTGGCTCAAAATGCACAATATGTTCTTCACCCTCTTTATTCAATAATTTCAGACCACCTTGGTCTAAATTGCCATATTTAATCACTTTATGTTTTTTTAAATCATTTGGCGTTTTTGGCTCTCCCTGTAATTTAAAATACTCAGGACTCGCACATAACACATGTTTTATCGGCGCTATTTTTCGGGCTTGCAAGCTCGAATTATCTAACTGGCCAATGCGAAAAGCTAAATCGACACCCTGCTCAACAATATCTATTTTTTGATCGGAGAAATTAATGTTCAACTTTAAATCGCTATGCTGCTGCAAAAACAAATCAAGCGCCGGTGCCAAGTGAGTCAGCCCAAACGATAACGGCACTGCAATATTTAGTGTGCCCTCTAATGCTCTTTTACTGCTAGAAGTTTGGCAGTTCAATTCATCCACTTCATCAATAATGAGTTTACTGCGTTGGTAATAACGCTGACCTGCTTCGGTAATACTGGACTTTCGAGTGGTACGATTGATTAACTTAATACCCAGCTTTTGCTCTAACAAAGATAAGCGCTTACTTACCGCAGACTTAGCGATATTCATCTGTTCTGCTGCTTTGGTAATACTGCCCGTTTCAACAACACGCAGAAAAATATACATATCTTCAAGTTGTCCCATATCATCTCCAAAATGATCAAGAAAGATTGTTTCCATTTAGTTAACTATGTTTTCAGTTAACTAATGTTTATTCTCATAATGTAAACAATTAATATTTGTTCATCAAGTTTCAATCACAATCTAATGGTTGAACAGACTATTTTTAAGATAAACGTAGAGCATAAAGATGGCTCAAACGACGAACAACAATTTATTAGAGAGCTGTATATTATGATCAAACATTATCCCTATAAAAGTCTTGGTGGCGCTAATCACGGTTGGCTCAAATCTAAGCATCACTTTAGTTTTGCTAATTACTATAATCCTACCCGCATGGGTTTTGGAAAGTTACGTGTAATCAATGATGACTGGGTTGAGCCAGGTATGGGCTTTCCTTCGCACCCACACCGAAATATGGAAATTATTAGTTTTATTCGTTCAGGTGAAATTACCCATCAAGATAGTACGGGTAATAAAGGCATAACTAAAACAGGTGAGGTGCAAGTGATGAGTTCCGGAAAAGGTATTGTGCATTCAGAATATAACCGCACCAAAGATCCGTTAACCTTTTATCAAATTTGGATTGAAACCAATAAAAATAACGTGACGCCTCGTTGGGAAAGCAAAAAGTTCCCCACTAAGCAGGCAGCTGTACTTACTTTATTAGCATCAGGTTATCCAGAAGATAAGGATAAAGCCCTTTTTATCAACCAAGAAGCACGCATCTATGGTGGTAAATTAGCTAAAGGTACTCTGATTGAGCAAGACATTAGACATCAAGCTTACATATTAGCCTCTGATGGTATGTTCAAAGTTGAGGACAGCTCCGCAAATATAACGATGAACAAAGGTGATGGTGCCGAAATCAGTCAATCAAGTTCAATACGATTGAGAGCAACTACAGATTGTGAAATTATTATTATCGACACCATAAAATAGACACTAATTGCTGCGATGAATGCAAAATGACTACAAAAAATGACAGTGTTCATTTTTGTTCATCAGGGATGATGAACAAAGGTAGATACTCTTTGAGCAGCAATTCAAGGAACTTTAACCACAGTAACAATCAGTTAACTTACCCTTGAAAAAACTGAGTAAATTAAGGCTTACACAACAGCGAAAATTCCCCATAAACATTACGCATAAAATTCCGATAAAGAGTCACTTTAAACCTAACGAAGCTAGGTTAATAAATAAAATACGGTTAAAATAGACAGAAGTCACACTCAACAGACGTTTTCCCTTGAATCTACTTTCACCGTCACCAATGATAAGCTCCTTCATTAGTCTTGCACTTTTTATTGGCACACTGTTTAGCGCTCCTGCGCAAAGTGATCATGTGCATGAACAAGGCAGCAAGAAAAAAATAATTTGGCTAGTCGAAGACAAACTTGAAAACATAGATCTATTAGCTAAAACCTCTGCGGAAACATCAACTGCTTCTTATATTGAAAATTTAATTATTCAGCAATTAACCCAATACAATATTAAAATAGAGCGAGTGACCGCAAGTCGCATGAATCGAGTACTGCAGACAAAGGAAAATGCCTGTGTAGCCAATAGAGCAAGTACACCAGAGCGTAGGGAATATTCGCTCTTTTCAGATCCTCAAAGCTTTTACCTAACTCATAAACTTTACCGCTTTGATCCAAAATCAGCGTTACCAAAACAATTATTTAATGCTGAGGGAGAAATTAAAGATCTTCCCAAGGTATTTAAGTTATTACCTGAAAAAACCATAGGTCTTGCACAGGATGTTTCCTTTGGTAATTTTCTTGACCAGCAAATACACAAAATAAAACCCGAAAACATCTATTACCGTGGCGGCAATAAACGTGTTGTCGCACTATCGTCCATGTTATATAAATCACGCGTCGACTTTGTACTTGCCTTACCCGTGGATATAACCCCAAATGAAGCCCAAGAGCAGCTGATAGAACAATATACTATTGCTGGAGCGCCTCCTTATCTCATTGCCCATTTCAACTGTTCAAATAGCCCATTGGGCCAACGTGTTATTAACGATATTAATGACATATTAGCCAAGGTTTATAAAACTAAAGACTATTATCAAGCACACAAAAAATGGTTCTCAGACAAACAACTGGCTGATTTACAAATTTTTCTAGCTGAAAATTTCGCTGAAAAACACTACATCAACCCAACGCAATAAGACTCACTGTGGGCTCCCTCAGCCCTACTCTGTTTACTGAATTCATAGTTAACGTGAGTTTATGTAGAAGCTAAATAAAGATCGAAACAAAAATCCCATGCAAGCCGACTTATGCCGTTGAGCAAAAATGTGCTTTTGTGAATAAAGATAGAAACAAATGTGGCAGTAAGTTTTATTTATTAAAAAAGTACCAAAAAACACTCCAAATAAAGTTGGAACCTGACTTCAACTGGTATAAGTGAACCTTAATAATCATTCGAAACACATTATGAAATAACTATGTTAACGTCTTCTGCGCATTGCTGACGTTGGCTGTTCTTTAGGTCAACTGATAGCCAATTGCGGAAGTTAGCTTTTGAGTTAATAACAGCAGAGCAGAGATTCTAAAACTTCCTTTTTCATTCAAAATTCCATCCATTCACAATTGAGATTGTGCCGAAAAGTTTTGCACGGAATTGGATCTAAATCCCCAAAGCGGACATTGAAATATGTAAGTGTTAAATGAATTTAGAATGTTAACTCTAACTCGCTTCCGCCCCCAAAGTTAAATAGAAAGTATTAATGATTTGATGCTGATATTTAGATCCGTATTAAATGCTGCAATAATCGACTACCCAAACTTGACTAAAAAAGCTAACTTAATTATACGTGGCAATGAACTTTAGTCAGGAGCTCATTGATAACATCATCTTCGGAGTCTATTGTCGAAGGTCAATTTTATTTTAGCTTGGATTCGAACCTAAAATACCACTGGAATGACGTTTTCGATCAATTTTTAATTGTGCCTGATTGATATACATAGGCATGTAAAGATATTATCGTTTAGGTGATTAACTATCTAAAGTATTTCTCATACCTGTAAAAATTTTATCAAACACAATAAATTTTTTTTGCACATGATATTGTTTACTTTGTAAACAACCGCAAGCTGCTAATCAGTTTACGGATTGACATTTTTCATAGATTGATAGTAATTTATCAACTCTTTCGTTGAACTGTCATGCGCCGGATTAATTGTTCCGCTGCAAAGCTCAGCCTCTATTTTATTGGCCAGTCCTTTACCTAGTTCTACGCCCCATTGATCAAAAGAACAAATTTGCAAAATAATGCCTTGAACAAATATCTTATGCTCATACAGCGCGATTAAGCTGCCAATAGTTCTTGGTGAAATACGTTTCATCAAAATAGTATTGGTTGGCCGGTTACCTTTATGCACTTTATGCGGCGCTACTTTATCAATATAATCCGCTGTTCGACCCTTGGCTTTTAAATCTTCCCTTACTTGTTGCTCATCTACGCCATTCATCAAGGCTTGCGTTTGTGCGAAAAAATTCGCCATTAGGGTTTCATGATGCCCTTTCACCGGAGTAACACTCTCGACAGAGCCGATAAAATCGGCTGGAACAACATTGTTACTTTGGTGAAGATATTGATAAAAAGCATGTTGACCATTGATACCCAGTTCGCCCCAAATAGAGGGCACGGTTGAGTAATCTACTTCGACACCATCCCAAGTAACCGACTTGCCGTTACTTTCCATCTCAGCTTGTTGCATATAAGCAGATAACATATGTAAGGATTGATCATAGGGCAATATTGCTTGTGATTGTGCCCCTAAAAAGGTGCAATTCCATACACTAATTAAAGCCAAAATCACCGGTGCATTCTCAGCTAATGGCGTATTTTGAAAATGCTGATCAAGTTCTTGAGCACCTTCAAGTAACTCGATAAATTTATCAAAACCTAAATCTAGGGCAATAGGTAAGCCAATAGCCGACCAAAGAGAGAAGCGTCCACCAACCCAATCCCACATATCAAAAATATTGTGCTCGCTAATACCAAATTCGGTGGCATTTTCTTTATTAGCACTCACGGCAACGAAGTGTTTTTCCACTGCCATGTCATCAAAAGAAGAGCTGACTAACCATTTTCGCGCAGTATTCGCATTGGTCATGGTTTCTGTGGTGGTAAACGTTTTGCTAGAAATAATAAACAAGACATTTTCAGGGTTAAGTGGCCTAAGTACTTCAGCTATTTGTGTGCCGTCAACATTAGAAACATAATGAACATTCAAGCTATTATCACTGTATTGCTTTAAAGCTTCAGTAACCATTTGTGGACCTAGGTTTGAGCCACCAACGCCAATATTAACCACATCAGTAATACGCTTGCCTGAGTAACCTTTCCAATGCCCTTCCCTAATGCTAAGACTAAAAGTTCGCATTTTTTCTAACGTATCTTCAACTTGATCGGTAATATTTTCACCATCAAGCAAAATGGCATGCTGGTCTCGATTACGTAATGCAATGTGTAATACGGCGCGATCTTCAGTACTGTTAATTCGTTCTCCTGAAAACATTTTGTCGCGCCATGACTCAACATCACACTCTTTAGCTAACGTAACCAGTTTAGCCAGGGTTTCTTCAGTGACTAAATTCTTTGAATAATCTAATAACAGAGAAGATAGTTTTATTGAAAATTTATTGAACCGTAGGTTATCGTTATCAAATAATTGATTAAGATGTGCTTGCTTAATTTCATCAGCATGACTAAGTAATGCTTTCCAACTAGGTAGTGAGGTTCTGCTCATAAGGGATCCTACTAATAATAGACTAAATAAATGACGTCACTTGTTAAACGGTTGTAATTTTAATTCTGTTGAGAGTGGATGAAATTATTAAAGATTTTTTCATCGATAATGGCCCCTCTATGTTGAATAACAATTTCTGAAAGTCTACATGCTTGCGCTATCGCTTCTACAGCGTTATAACAACTCATTTTTGCGCTTAAGAAACCACTATTAAATGCATCGCCTGCTGACGTTGTGTCAATAACATTATCAACAGGATTAATATCAAAAATAAACTGTTCTGTTGTTGAGCGATAAAAAACACCATCAGCGCCATTCTTGATGATTAATTCATCTATTGAAAAATCACAGAGAAAATTATCAAGCTCGGTAAAAGAATGTAACTGATAAAGTAAATAAAAGTCCTCAGTACCCGCAAAAACAATATCACTTAGCGAAAAGGCCTTAGAAAATTGCCGCTTAGCCTCATCATGATTAGACCATAAGCGACTACGAAAATTGGAATCAAAAGCAATTTTGATGCCCGCGTTGCGTAAATCAGTAACAAGCCTCCAAAACTCAGTTAGTTCATTTTTATCAAGAATAGCAATAGAGATACCCGAAAAATAGAAAAGGTCACACTGTTCAATAAGCTTAATTTTTTCATGCTTACTAAGTTGTGAAATGGTAACTTTTGCAGCAGAAGTATCACGCCAATAAACAAAATTTCGTTCACCGTCATCTGAGGTTTGAATGAGATATGCCCCTGGTTGCTTATCACTTACACGCTTTACCAAGTGTGTATTAATATCATTCATTCGAAAGTCGTTCACCATACTTTCACTCATAAAATCGTTGCCAATAGCGGTTAAAAAAGAAACATCTGTGTCGCCTTTTAATAATCTCTTTATATAAACAGCTGTATTGTAAACATCGCCAGCAAACGATTGTTTATAAGTATTTTCTGCATCAGGTGAAAATTCAACCATGCATTCCCCCATAACAACAACATTTTTCATTTTTATGAAATTCCTTGAAAACACAACCTAAGTTATATGATATCATACAACCTAAGTTACTCAAGTAGAATCTATCACATTGAATAATAATTCAATGAAATTGCAGATTTTGTTAAATAAATCATAAAAATCCTGTAATATCATGATCAGATAACATTAAAATACATTAAAGGAGATTTGCTGTGACATCAGAAGCATTTAATATTGGACAACTACAAAGCTCTCGCAGCTTAACCAATGATTTAGTTGAATCACTAAGGAGCAAAATCTTAGGTGGCAACATGGCTGCAGGTACCAAACTTCCTCCGGCAAAAGATATCGAAGAACAAGCTGGCGTAAGCCGTAGTGTCGTGCGTGAAGCAGTCGCCGCATTGAAAGCAGAAGGGTTAATTATTAGCCGCCAAGGTGTTGGTATGTTTGTCGCCAATAAGTCACAAATACAACGATTCGAAATAGACAGTAAAGAGTTTAGCTCAATAGAAGATGCTGTTAAAATACTCGAATTAAGAATGGCTGTTGAATTAGAAATGACCTCTATGGCAGCAAAAAATCGCACCAATGAGCAAATGGCTCATATTTGGGATTGTCTTGCTAAATTTGATAAAAAGCTAGCTCAAGGAGATGACGCAGTAAAAGAAGATCTAGCGATTCATTTGGCTATTGCAAACGCGTCTGGAAATCCTTACTTCGCAAGATTTATTAAGTTTATTGGTGAAGGAGTCATTCCTGCCAGAGAAATTATTACTGATAATGAAACAAGCGTGGATTCAATTGAATATTTAAAACTTATTCAAGCTGAGCATAAAAAAATAGCCGAAGCGATTGAAGCACAAGAGCCAGAAGTTGCACGCTATGCAACATTAGAACACTTAGGTAATAGTCGTAAACGCCATTTAAAAATCATCAGCAACATGAAAAATCAGTAACAACAGAAAAAATTTAGCCTAACCATTAATAAAAATTAATAGTTAGGCTTTTTTTTCCTAAAAAACACTGAGGAACACAAATTTACAACCTCATCCCCCTACTTTATCAAACCAAAATATCTAGGTAAAAACTCTGTAATTTCAGGGATATAAGTCACCAACATTAACGCAACAAACATAGCCAAATATAGCGGTAACATGGGTCTAATTATTTTTTCAATCGAGGTTTTTGCCACTGAGCAACTAACGAATAGTACCGCACCAACGGGTGGGGAACACAAACCAATAGATAAATTCAACACTAACATAATACCAAAATGAATTGGTGACATACCGATACTTTCAGCCACAGGCAGAAAAATAGGAGTAAAAATAAGTACTGCTGGCGTCATATCCATAAAGGCACCAACTAAAATTAGCGTTAAGTTAATAATCAATAGAATGATTAAAGGGTTTTCACTTATTGTTAATAAGAACTCGCTAATAATTTGTGGGATGTTCTCATAAGATAAAATCCAAGACATTGCCGATGATGCTGCAATTAAAAACATAACAATTGCAGTAATTCCGCCTGCACGTAAAACTAAATCAGATAATTCACTTAGTTTTATTTCACGATAAACCACAACGGCTAAAAATAGTGAATAAAGTACCGCTATAGCGCCCGCTTCTGTTGCAGTAAACACGCCTCCAATAATTCCACCAATAACAATAAACAATAGTAATAAACTGGGCAACGCCGCAGCAATTTTATTAATCACGGTTCGTAGTGGTAAAACATGACCTCTTGGATAACCTTTTTTAACAGAGTAGACAGAACAAACTAGCATCAAGGAAAAAGCCACTAATAAGCCAGGTAAGTAACCGGCAATAAATAATGCCGATATTGATACCCCGCCACTTGCAATAGCATATATGATCAATATATTACTTGGAGGTATAATCATCCCTGTTGTTGCTGCCGTAGCAGTTACTGCTGTTGCAAAGTTTCGATCATACCCCTGCTTTTCCATCTCAGGGATCATAAAGCTACCAATGGCACTGGTTGCTGCAACAGCTGAGCCAGAAATACCACCAAATAAAGTACATGATAAAACGTTAACTAATGCTAATCCGCCGGGGAGCATGCCAATTAATGCCATCGCACATTCAATTAGCCGTTTTGCCACGCCACCACTGCCCATAATCAAACCTGACAAAATAAAAAAGGGGATGGCAAGTAAGGCAAAAGTATTAACACCGCCAATCATACGTTGTGCAATAGTGGTAACCGCAGGAACAAAATCAATACTGAATAACATAGTGACTAAAGTCGCGATGCCAATACTAAAAGAGATGGGAACGTTTAAAAATAATAAAACAAAAAAGATAACGATTAATACTAAGCCACTGATTTCCATTAACGAATCTCCTTATTTAGTGATATTTCATTTATCGAACGCGTATTATCATCACTAGCTCCGACTAACTCTACACACTCTACTACTGCATAAAAGCATAACAATAGGCCCGAAATTGGTAATGCCAAGTAAATCAGTCCCATGGGGAAATTCAACGCAGGTGAAACTTGTACCGGGTGATAACTCAAATTAACTAATTTGCAGCCACCAATAACTAATACAAGCGCTGAAAAAATAAAAACGGCAAAATGCGAAAAAAATTCAGCCTTTTTTTGCTGTTTCGGGGCTAGTTTGTTTGTAAAAATATTTAACCCTAAATGCGCTTTGGTTCGATAACAATAAACTGAACCAATCATGCTAATCCATATCAATAAAAAACGCGCAATCTCTTCTGAAGTAGAACTCGGCGCTTGTAATAAATAACGAGAGAAAACTTGCCACGATACCGTTATAACAATAAGTGCCATAAGTACCATTAATAATTTTTCAATAAGAAGATCGATCCCTTTAATGAACTTATTCATGAGTTACTCCTGTTGAACTATAATTATTTACCTGTTTTATTTTTTGTAATAAATTACCAATCTCAGTATTTTTAAACGTGGCATGAAACGGTGCTACAGCATCAAAAAATGGTTGTTTATCAGGATATATCACTTCAACGCCAGCTGCTTTTATCGCGGCTAAGGCACTTTCTTCTGCATTCATCCAAAGTGATTTTTGAAACTCAACGGCGTCACTCATCGCTAACTTTAGCCATTTTTGTTGTTCAACGTTGAGAGAATCAAAGATATGTTTACTTGCGATGATCACATCAGGCACGGAAGTATGTTCATTCAGAGAATAATACGGACATATTTCATAGTGATGGGATAAATAATAGCTTGGCGGATTATTCTCTGCACCATCAACTACACCTTGCTGTAGTGCTGCATATAATTCTCCCCATGAAATAGGTGTTGCCGCACCACCAAAAGCATCGACCATTTTAATCGCGGTCTGACTACTCATCACTCTAATTTTTTTACCTATCACATCTTTTGGTGAACGTATCATGCTTTCACATGTATAAAAACTTCGACTACCTGCATCAAAATACCCTAGCCCCGTTAAGTTTGCTTTTTCTGCACTTGATAAAATACCTTGACCAACTTCACCTTGTAATACACGCCAACGATGCGTTCTACTACTAAATATATATGGCAAACTATATATTTTCATTGCAGGTACAAAACCTTCCATGGCTGCCGCAGATACTTTAGTCATCGCTAAACTGCCAATTTGTAATAGCTCAACCATTTCTCGCTCTGAGCCAAGTTGACCATTAGCATACAGTTTGAGCGACATTGTCCCTTTAGAATAATGTGTAAGACGTTCAGATAGGTGAACAAGTGATTTATGAACAACATGCTCTGTATCTAATGTATGCCCAACTCTTAAAACATGGCCATTTTTTGATTGACCACAACTCGTCAAAAGTAATATTGACAGCAAAAAATATATCAACTTAACCAAACTAAATACCACCTCAGAAACAACATGAGCTGACTAAATAGCCAGCTCAATTATTTATATAACTTATTCAAACATACAATATGCCAATTATCTTAACTCATTCGGCATGTACTTATCCATGTCGTCATAATCTAAGTTTTCACCCGCCATACCCCAAATAAAAGAGTAGTTTGAAGTACCTGCACCACTATGAATTGACCACGCTGGTGAAATAACAGCCTGCTCATTGCCAGTCCAAATAAGGCGAGTTTCTTTCGGCTCTCCCATAAAATGAGAAACGGCTTGATCTTCAGCCAAGTCAAAATACAAATAAGCTTCCATACGACGGTCATGTTGATGAGCTGGCATGGTATTCCACACACTACCCGGCTTTAAACAGGTCATGCCCATTTGTAATTGGCAAGTTTCAACTACGCCATTAATAATCAACTGGTAAATTGTACGCTCATTAGAGGTTTCCAATGATCCTAGCTCCAAGACATTAGCATCTTTACGAGTGATCTTTTTTGTTGGATAACTTTTATGCGCTGGTGCAGAGTTTAAGTAAAAGCGTGCCGGTGAGTTTTTATTTACACTCGTAAAAGTGACGAGCTTATTACCAGCACCAACATATAATGCTTCTTTATTGTGCAGAAGATACTCTTCACCATCGACAGTAACTACACCAGTTTCACCTATATTGATAATGCCCAATTCACGACGATCTAAAAAATTTTGTGCTTTTAGCGGATCAATCGCGTTGAGTTCCAATGCTTGATTAATTGGTACAACACCACCAACAATGTAACGCTCGTAATGTGTGTATACTAATTTTATTTTATCTTGTTGAAAGAGGTCGTCAGCAAGAAAGCTATCACGTAATTGCTGGGTATTAAAAGTTTTTGCTTCGTTATGCCCAACGGCGTATCTGTTTTCGTAATCAATAGTCATAATTTATCCCTTATTTTATCTAGCTAACCAACCGCCATCTACAGCCAATACATGACCATTCACGTAATCACTCGCTTGTGTTGCAAGAAAAGTTACTGCTCCCACTATCTGTGAAGGCTCGCCCCACTTCCCTGCAGGTATTCTCTTTTCTATATCTTTATTTCTTTCAGGGTTAGCTTGTAGAGCCTTAGTATTGTCGGTTCTAAAATACCCTGGAGCGATAGCATTTACTTGCACATTATCAGCCGCCCATTCATTCGCTAATGCTTTGGTTATCCCTACAACACCATGTTTACTCGCGGTGTATGCTGGCACCGTAATACCACCTTGGAAAGACAACATTGAGGCGATGTTTATAATTTTTCCCTGTTTGTTTTCCAGCATTTTTTTACCTACTAATTGGCATAATAAAAAGACAGAATTTAAATTTACATCAATAACTTTATTCCATTCATCTAATGGAAAATCTACCGCAGGATGTCGAGCAATAGTACCGCCATTGTTAACCAATACATCAATGGTGCTCACTTTCTCATACGCCTGTATGACTAAAGATCGCACCGCTTCAGGTTGTGACAAATCAGCCGCTAAACAATAGGCTTTTCGCCCTAACTGCTCAATAAGTGCAGCAGTTTCATCTGTACCGCCAACACGCGAACTACAGCAAATAACATCAGCCCCTGCTTGAGCAAAACCTACTGCAATCGATTGGCCTAACCCCCTACTTGCGCCAGTTACTAGTGCGGTTTTTCCCTTCAAAGAAAAAATATTTTGATCTGAATTTGTTGTCATAATCTCTTTCACCAAACAATTATATAAATCTACAATAAAGATATCAGTCCTCATGTTATCATACAAGTTGATATTTACATATTTATTAAACGTATTTAAATTATTGCTTCACGTTATATTACTTTTATTAGATGTAGTTTAGTAAATATCAGTCTCAGACTATTATCAAACCATTCGTAGTATGATATCTTACAAGTAATAATCGTTTAATTATAATTTAGGCAAGACTAATGAAAGCTTCTAAACTAATATTGCTAGGCATAACCACCCTATTAACGACTAGCTGTACTCAGCAAGTCGTTGTCAAATCATCACAAAAAAATCAACAAACAGCTATTACAGGTAGCGAATTAGTCGCTAAAGAAAAGCAAAAAGTAAAAGCTTACGCGAAATTTGTGCCTATAAGAGAAGACGATTTTGCTTGGGAAAATGACCTTGTTGCATTTCGCATGTATGGACCTTCCTCTTTAGCGACTCCAACCAAAGCGGCTAGCGGTATTGATTGCTGGCTAAAACGCGTGGACTACTCTGTGATTGATAAATGGTATGACAATTATCAAAATAATATTAGCTACCATACCGATTGGGGTGAAGGCCATGATCCATATCATACAGGCACTTCTCGTGGCACAGGTGGAACAGCTGTATGGATAGATAATCAACCTTACCCCTCAGGTACATTTAGCGCATCACGCATAATTGACGATAACCCAAAAAAAGTAATTTTTGAACTTGATTATGTTTGGAAAACCAAACTCGGTGAAGTATCAGAAACTAAACAAATTAGTCTTGCGTTAAACTCCCAGTTATTTGAAGTTACTTCAAGCTTTCTCCTTAATGGACAACCGGCAAAAAATCTCAGTATTGCGATTGGCGTTGCGACTCACGACGAAGCTGCAAAGGTCAGTAAAAGTCAAAATGCTGGCTGGATAGCCGCTTGGGAGAACATCAAAGGTTACCACTTAGGTACAGGCGTTGTTGTTAACCCTAAGTATATCGATAGCATTATCCACCTACCATCTACCAAAAAAGATCAAAGCCATATTTGGCTCATTTCACATACCGATGAAAAAGGAAAATTACATTATGCCGCAGGCTATGGATGGGAACGTGCAGAGAAAATCACATCAGAATCACAATGGCAAAAATATTTAAATAACTATTCATTTAAATAAATACTGCAAGCCTCAATGGTCGTAATACCGAATTCAGTATTACGACCATTGAGGGTAAAACATAAAGAAATAGATAAGTTATGCCACGTAGTAGGGCTTACTGTTATCAGTACCTTCACGTTAACTACACAAATTCATCTTCCTGTAACGTCTGCAGTATTAATAAACCTTCGCCCCTTAAATTTTAAACTTTTAATAGGCGAAGGTTAAGCCTATGTCATTTAAATAATTACCTTTATAAAACGCTATAAGTTCGTAGCTAAAAATACACATTTTAATATATTGCCTACTTATAGATATTATTATAATCTAATCAGGTTATATGACAACGCCTCTTTAATAACCACAATAGAAATAGATCTATAAATTTTATTAGAGGTTATTAAAACAACTAAACATATAAAGCGAGCTGTTACCAATAACAAATCATAATACAACTTCCTTGCTATCAAGGAAGGTAATTTGGGGACAATATATGAAAAATTTAATACCACAAGTATCAATACCAAAGATATTTACAAGCAATACAATCAGGGTACTAACGCCTATAGTCGCAGGTGCCTTCTTGCTGACATCAAACTCATCTTTCGCGCAATGCACTATTGATACTAATAAGTTTAATGGCTTTACTAAAATCGGTGCTGTTGAACTAACACAAGTAACCAATGATGATGACAATACTGACGGCGAAAACGATGGCGCACTGTTAGTAAATGGCACATCAACAGAAGCCGGCCAAGGAAGTGCATACGCCTTTGAGTGTGACCTAAGTAACGCAGAAACCTTAACCATAGCGAGTCATGTTTATAACCCTAATGCTTCTTTTGTAAAATTAAGAGTTGCCTTACACAACACAACTGATGATGTTGAATTAGCAACAACACCAGCTTTAGCCTTAACTTCATCGTCGCCTGTGCATAATTATGCCTTATCTTACGATGTTCAAAACACCGATTTAACTGATACGTTAGAACTACGCTATATTCGCGTTGATGATGGAAACCCAGCTCGTGATTTTGCTGTCGATAATACCTCAATCAATGGCCAAGTATTATCAATGCAAGCTTATGTGCCACCACCCGTGGCAACATGCTTTGTTGACCCTCAAAACCAAATTGGCTTTGCACCAATAGGTGATATTGCTTTATTAGCCGTCACTGATGATGAAGATAATACTGATGGTGTTGGCGATGGCGCATTACTGTTTAATGGCCAATCAAAAGTTATTGGTCAAGGCGGAGCCTATTCTTTCGATTGTCCTATGACAGAAGGAGAAACATTGGCAATATCGAGCTATGTTTATAATCCAAGAAGTTCTTATGTTCAGTTAAAAGTTGCACTGCACAATGTCACTGACGATATCGAGCTAGCAACAACATCAGCTGTAGCAATTGTTCCTGCCAACCCAGTAGTTAACTTTAACTTTAACTACACAACTCAAAATACGGATGAAGGCGATGAGCTAGAGATACGGTATATTCGTACCGATGATGGTAATACTGCTCGTGATTTTTCAGTTGATAATGTCAGTCTCAACAACACCCAATTGCAAATTAAAAAAGCGCCACCGCCGTCGAACCCTGCTTGTACAATGCCAATTAACTTTAATACAGATATTGCTTTAACACCGGCGACATCTGAGCAAATTATTCAAATAGACAATATTTATCGAACTTTATCTGATATTCATATTGGTACTAACGAAACCGTCGATTTCGAGGAGCTAAATATTGAATTTAACGAAGCATTAGCCGCCTATGACAACTTAAATATTGTTGTATCAGAGGGTGAGATTGTGGGTGAAACCATTTCTTTTGGCGGTGCAGGTAAAATTCTTAAAGCTTTTGCCCAGCATTTAAAGCTTGTTGCTCCCGCAGATACTGCTATTGCGGAGAAAGCATCAAACCTTGTTTGGTTAGTATCACAAAAGCTTTGTACACTTGATATCACCAGAGACTATAACTCCTATGGATACCGTGAGTTTGCAAGACACACAATTCATTTGAAAGACTACTTATCTGACAGTGTCAAAGACAGATTTGGTTACACACTGTTAGTACAATCTGAAAACTTCGAAAATTTCTGGGGCGAATATACATCAGGCAAAGGTTACAACACTGACTGGATGTACAATATGGGTGATACTCTTACTTTATTTGGTTTGTGGAAAGATGTTACCACTAACGATGAACGCGTGCAGTGGTTAAAAGCCGCCAAACGTTACGTTGAACGCTTCTTAGTTTATTCTGATGCAACTAGTGACGGTATTAAACCTGACGGCTCAGGCTTTCATCATTGGTCCGCGTATGAGGGCTATATGTATTCATTAAGAAATGTCATTTATATTGTTTCTGCCCTTGATGATACCGACTTCCAAATAGACGCTGCTTCATATTTACGCTTAAGAAATGCTATTTATGCACAACGTATGAAAAGTAATGATGTCGGCTATATTGCATTATCTACCATTGGCAGAAATCCGAGCAGTAGAGGAATTACAACCCTGCCAGAGCACCTTAAAATATTGGCCATTAGTGGTGGTAAAATTTTAGGCCTTGATAGTGCTGACCCACTATTAGCTGGGTATTACAACCGTACTACAGGTGTTGATGCCGACTTTAACTATGATAAAATTGCCAAGTTTGACAACGGTTTTTTCCAGTTTAACCATGGTAATACTGGGGTATTAAGACATCGCAGTAAAAAAGGTGACTGGTTAGCTGTTATGAAAGGCTTTACCGACAATATGTGGGGTGCTGAACTGTATACTACAAGTAATCGTTATGGCCGTTATCAAAGTTACGGTGCCTTAGAAATTATTTATCCAGGCGATAATAGTGTTGGTAATAATGGTTTTGATGTCAACACTTGGAACTGGAACTATAACCCAGGAACCACAAGCATAGTACTACCTTGGGACAAGCTTCACGGCGAAAAATCACGTATCGATGAACGTCAACAAAAACGTTTTGTTGGTAGCTTAGCATTTATAAATAAAGGCAAAAAACGTGGTGTGCTTGAAGAAACTCATGGTAAATACGGCATATTTGCTATGGACTTCCAAGAACGTGAAAACGGTGGTGGTTTTGGCGAAACTTATGGCCCTAATACGCATAACACAAGCTTCACCTTTAAGAAGTCTAACTTTGCCTTTAAAAACATGATTGTGTCTTTAGGCTCAACTATCACTAACGATGATATTAACCACCCAACCGTAACCACTTTATACCAACGTTTAGCAACGGATGACAGTAGCGTTATTGTCGATAAAAAAGGCTATGGTGACCTTGGTGCAACAAGTTTTTCTGATAATAAAAACCATTGGCTTATTGATGATTACCAAACTGGCTTTTACCTTGTTGCTGGCAGCGGCGAATTAAAAGTATGGAAAGGTAACCAACAAACGCCAAACAAAGACCAACGTTGGCCTGTCGATATTTCACAAAACCCTATTGAGCAATACACTATCGGTTATCTTGATCACGGTATCGCGCCAGACAATCACGGTTATGAATATGTAACGGTACCTAATGCAAACGTTGGTAAAATGAAAAAACTCGCTAAGCACAAGCCGTATGTTGTTCATGAAAAAACATCACAACGACACGTGATTGAGCATTTAAGCAAGAATATTTGGGGCTATGCGTTATTTGAAGCAGCTAGCGATATGTCTCACACCAATGGTCTGCTAAAAGCAAGCGATACCCCAAGCTTAGTTATGCTTAAACACGCTAAACGTAACAAAGTCAGATTATCGGTTACTGATCCCGATATGGGCTTTACGTCCAGAGGAGTTGAGCCTATAGCGCCAAGAAAAGTGACATTAACTTTACATGGTAACTGGTCAATCAAGAAACAGCACCCGCGTGCTACGTTAATTAGCGCAGATACCACAGAAACAGTTATCGAATTTACCATTGTTGATGGCTTACCTGTTGAACTTAAACTAAGAGCCGTTAAATAAAAAGCTCATAGGATAATATAATTAACGGCATTCAATACTTTATTGCATGCCGTTTTTTTTATGTTGCATCAATATTTCAATAACCATCAACCTAAATTAAAATTAGTTACATTCATTCGCTGGAATAAAATATCACCACTGTTTTTGTCATTATCAATGATAATACCCCCCCCATACCTTTGCACTTAATTACGAAGATAGCGTATTTAAAGTTGACGCCATTACAAGGTATCATGGTGGCAATTACTCCGCTTATGCCCTAAGTGCTTTTGAATTACCCCCAAGCCTTATGTACTTATTGGCACGAAGCAGTTTTCATGTAGGCTCAGCATAAACTTCTGGTTATTACCAATTTGATTAAATTGGAGCTAGATTAGCGAGCTTAGAACAAACTAAATAGTTTAAACATAGTTGTTCTATATTTCATTTATTTGGTGACGCTATCAGCTTGGTAATTAGCTCCCAAAGGGCGAGTTTAAATGGTCAATTAATTAATCAACTTGGTATAACACAACAAAATAGATGAAACCGTTGCACAAGCCAACTTGCTTCTGTGGCCTGAAACCAACTTTGCAAGCGAGCTAAAACACAAGGGTTAAATGCACAAAATTCGGTTTTTTTTACACTTTTCCTTGTGACCCAACAGCAATAAAACGACAAGATAACTGGCCGGTACTCATCAAAGGTTATAGTGATTATGTTTGGGCTTCCTAAATTTAACGCGTCTCAAATCGCTATAGTCGTTATTCTGCCAACGCCACCGTGTAATTTAATTAATGATCAAGGCGAGCAAGCCAGTGGCTTTAATCAAGCAGTAAGGATTGGAATCGTTTCCCTGGTACTACTGGCATTTACTTACCTTAGGAGCGATTAGAAATCCCTCTCAAACACAGTATTGATCTGACTAAGTATAGCGCGTAGCACTACTTTGGACGCTTACCAATCAATACTGCAGAATCAGGTTACGGTTAGTTATATACTTCTAATTTCCAATAGCTTCTTTTTGCTCGTCGAGTTTTTCAGCTTCGCTGGGCAAACAAAAAACCCCATCATGAGTTAATCATATGGGGCTTAGTAATTTTCTACTTAAGGTTTACGATTTCAAATTTAATTATTCATTAAGCATGCGATAAATTTCAGTACCTGTTAGTAAAAAGCCACTTGTACCATAAAGTTGTGTATCGTCTGCAGAAACTGTATCTGGTGATGCACCAATAGGCTGTACCCAACCAATTTTACCACTTGGTTGGACAACACTAACCAATGCAACCCAAGCCTTTTTAACAACAGGTAAATAGGTTTTTTTATCCAAAATCCCCTGATTAATGCCTGACGCATAAGCGAAAGCCATAAGCCCCGTGCCACTTGATTCCTTAAATGGTTGCGATTCTGGCGCTAATACTGACGGGCGCCAAAAACCATCATCTTGTTGTGCAGATGCGAGACGTTTCATAACCTTCTTAAAAATATCTTCATAGTCTGCACGTTGTGGATGATCATGTGGAAAATGTTCTAGCATACGTGCCAAACCGGCAACTACCCAGCCAACACCACGCGCCCAAATAATTTTTTGACCATTTTTTTCACGTTTATCAAAATAACTACTGTCACGGAAAAATAAGTGATCTTCTTTATCCCACAAAAAATTAGCCGTTTCCCAAAATTCTTTATTAGCAAAGTCCAAATATTTTTTCTCTCCCGTTATTTTCGCTAAATGAATCCATACTGGCGGTCCCATAAATAATGCATCTGCCCAACACCAGCGATTCTTACAAGGAGTTATCCCTAATTCTCGACCACCATAGTAGTCTTTTGCTTCGGCGTTATGAAATTTGTCAGCTTTAACATCCACTTGAATATGTTTATATTCAAGTGATACCGTAGAAGGAGTATTTAAAATAATATCAAATACGGTTTTAATTGGTACCAGGGCTTCTGGTATTTTATATTTATCGTACAAATCTAAATACAGCTGTCCAATAGCATAATCGTCAGCATTATATATACGCGGTGCAATCAAATATTGATTACGTTCGGCAATAGATTTAAGTTTGAGGTAATAGCTTTCATCCCCATGAGCATCAGCTAGCTTTGCCCATTTCGCCATACCAACATGAAATGCTGCATATACCCAACCTTGAGGGTGTGTATCCCAAGATGTTGGATCCATATAAGCGGCTTTATCATAACCTTCAAACATGTTTGTTTTGACATTAAATTGCTGCCATTGCCAATCGGAAACAAACTTCATTGCTTGGTAAACATCTTTTTTATTCATCGCATCAGAGAACTTAACGTCATTGGCGTTTGCACTTGCAGATACGACGCTGATAGTTACCAATGCTAAAGTAATAAATCTCTTAATTTTTTTGAGGTGCATTTTACCAAAATATATTGTATTCAAGTACATGGTTATCCTTAATCAAATGTTTCTAAGCAAACCTGCCGCGCCTAAATAAAACTAAACGGAAGAAAGTTATGTGATGAAACAAAGTAATAATCACTAGTTATCATATAAGCATACAAGTATTGAAAAAATTACACAATAGCTAATACTGATAAATATCGAATACTAAAAATGTCATTTTAATACAGAGATAGATATTTAAAACAAATGGTGTATGATATCTTACAACCAAGTACTCTTCGAATTTAATAGTTAGGAAATAAAATGCGAAAATATGCAATAAAAACCCTCATTATCAACATATTACTTGCATTAATAATGAACAACTCATTAGCAAGCCCTATCCAACCCCCTGCGATAGAGTCTTTCGAAAGTAACTCAGTACTCGAGTATTATCAGTATAGTGATCGCAGTAACATTTCAATATCCAATAAACATTATAAATTCGGTCGACACTCTTTAAAATGGCAATGGCAAGGTAAAAGCACCTTATCTACCCAGCACTTTCGGACCCTAACCCACAGCCAAAGCCCGTTAAAATATGGTGATTATTTTCCATCAAGTCCAACTGTTATTATGTCGATATATAGTGAACATAAACAATCAACCTCGCTAAAAATAAGTTTTTCTCAACAAAATAATACGCAAAATAAAAATATCGTATCGTTTGATTTTCCTTTAAATTTTTATGGCTGGCGTACTATCCAGATCCCTTTTTATGAAATGGATGGTCATGCCCCCCCAAAAAATACTCCCGTGATTTATGATACGTTTTCGATTAGCACAAACGGCAATGGAGAAGCCTTTATTGATGATATTATTTTTTCTCAATTTCAAGACGATCGTTTTCCCTACCCTAGTCTACAAGCCCCATTTATACAGCAAGAGGCTCAAATAACAGCCAGTGATCATTGGATGCCCTTACAGAAAGATTTACAACGTATAAAAAATATGACCATTGTTCCGATAAAAGATAGTCAGCAAACACAACTCATCAAAATTGAAGAAAAAATAACCTCGCTATTAACAATCGAAAATACAGTACAAAATCTTGCTTCATTAAAACAAGATTTTGAACGGCTTGAACTCATTGATGATGGCAAAACTATTCAAGGGCCGCCATTAACTTATGCATTATCTGAGTTCTATTTCAACGAACATCAACAAGGTAAAAAACGTCATACAAAATTGAAAGATTTCGGCAAGTTGCTAAAAAGGCTGGCACAATACTATGTTAGTGACACCAAACAGATTGATAATATAAACAAAAATAAAATCGATATTGAAAAAATGTTTATCCAAGCCGCTCGCTACTATTTAGATCAAGGTTGGCAATCAGGCACATCGATGGGCACTCTGCATCATATTGGTTATAGTACTGGAGAGCTTACCGAAGCATTTTATCTGATGCGCAAATCTTTACAAAAAGCAGGTATCCTCAACGAGATTGGCGCAAGTTTGCAATGGATATTTAATCTAGGTAAATTGTTAGGTGATGAAGAGAGTTTTCACGCTAATATCGACTACATGAATACGCAGTCATTTTATCATTTATTAATCATATTTTTAAGCGACGAACGAGGAATGCAGGCTTCTCTGTTACAGTATTTCTCAAATTATATTTCTATTATCTTGGCACAAGATGATAGCCATGGTGTATTTAAAATAGACGGAACAGCATGGCATCATGGTGGCCATTATCCTGCTTATGCATTAGGCGCTTTTGAAAAAATACCACAACTCATCTATATATTGTCAGCTAGCCGTTTTAAAATCAGCCAAGCAGGTCACGCAAACTTTAAAAAATCGTTTTTAGCGAGTCGAATTTACAGCCAGCCCTTCGATTTTGGTTTTGGTAATGCTGGTCGACACCCTTTTGATGGTTCATTTTCAGGATTACAACAGCAATACATCCAACTCGCTTTGGCCGGTGATCCACAACATAATAATGCTATTGATAAAGATGTTGCTGCCGCCTATTTACGATTATGGAACAACGATGAAGAGCATAAGGCGCTATTCAAGCAGCACGACATTAGTGCTGAAGAATTAACGGGCTATTACAGCTTCCCTTATGCAGCAACAGCTGTACATCGCAATCAAAACTGGGCCGCACTGATTAAAGGTTATAGCAAGTACGTTTGGGCATCTGAAATTTATGTAGCATCAAACCGTTATGGTCGCTACCCAGCTAACGGAACAGTTCAGTTGATAAATGAAGAAGGTGAAAAAGCCAGTGGCTTTGTTCAAGCCGGTTGGGATTGGAATCGATTTCCTGCAGCAACGGTCATTAATCTACCAATTAAGCAATTAGAAACAAAAGAACCGCTATTAATGTTTCGTTCAAATGAATCACTTACTGGCAGCGTCGCACTTAATGGCAACGGCTTATTTGCAATGATACTAAATGAAAATAAGGGTTTTAATCATGAGGGAAACGAAGAATACCCTCAGATTTTAGCTGGCGGACTAAAAGCCAAAAAGTCCGTATTCTCTTTTAATGACAAATTGATATTCATTGGCACTGATATCAGTAGCAAAGATCCAAAAAATCCTGTTCAAACAAGTTTATTTCAATCTTATTTAACTGATAAAAACCTACCATTAGCAACATCAGTATCAGGAAAAGTTCACGAATTTCCTTATCAAGCAACACTGCCATTAAAAACAACGCTATTATCAAATAAAGAACATAATAAAAATCACTTAAGCAATTGGATCATTGATCCATATGGTAATGGTTACCATCTATTATCAGATAATGAAGTAACCATAAATCGAAGCCATCAACACTCTTTACACAATAAATTTTCATTACACAGTGGAAAAATGAACTCAAAAGGTAAAGGCGTCACTCGGACGTCTGGCGATTTTGCTAGTGCTTGGATAGACCACGGAGTAGCCCCTAAAAAAGGTGGTTATCAATACGTCGTCTATCCCTTTATTAGTAAAGTGATGAATCAAAAACACATTAACAACTTTGCAAAAATTACAAATACACAGAGCACTTATAATGTTCTACAAGCAAACAGTCACGCACATATTGTGACTGATAACATTACTAACACGACTGGCTATGCTATTTTTTCATCAGCAGAGCCCATAAAACATGGCTTGTTATCATCTACTTCAGCGCCTGCTTTAGTCATGATCCAAAAACTTGATAAGCAAACAGCAACATTAAGTGTAGTACAACCTGACCTTAACTTTGCTCAGTTAAAACCAATTAAAGGTTATAGCCAGCCTGTACCACTGACTATAATACTCAAGGGCAAGTGGCAAGTGCCTGAGCACACGCAGATAACCTCGGTAGCATATTCTCAAGGAAACACCGAAATAAATTTGGTTTGCCAACATGGTTTACCGGTTGCCTTTGAAGTACAAAAGAGAGCAAGTGTAACCATCCGGTAAAATCAGAATCGCTTTATTAGAGTTTTCCGTTTAACTGAAACCAACGAAGAATAACAAGGAATAAGAACAAGGAGAACAAAATCCCAAACGCTGTTAATAGAAGGTGAATCAGAGGCGATGGCTGCCCCTGATTTATGTCGGCAATATGGCGTGGGTCAAAGCACTTGTTATATATCACGTCAGGTCTGCTTAAGCCGAGTACTTTTCTAAGCAGCCTCCATTAGGATGTCGACAATGCTTTGCTTTGGCATTCATATTTTTACGAGCCCTAGTCACCAAATCAACGTCTGTTTCAGATAAATTTTAGTTTAATTTCTTTCTGATATACCCTTTACCAGTATAAGTTTTTTCATAGAAATGTTTACATAACTCTAGTATCGGGGTTCTATCATTAGTATTACGGAGTGTGATCTTCAAAGCAATAATTTCTCCTACATGATCAATCAATGAAGCTTAAAAGCCATAAAACCAACCCATTGTTCCCTTACCTCGTATTGCGACACCATCAAACAGTCGAATACGTGGAAGACGAGTGTTATGACACACTTTAAGGCTTATAGAGTCGACAAAAGAAACGCCCGCAGGTTTGCTTTTAACGATTTGAAAATAAGTACGCATAGGAATAAGTAGTGCTGACATTTTGTGCAAAAAATGCGTATAACTGATTAGGCTTGGAAAACTTTCCTGCTAGTATTTTGAACTAAACTACTATAAAAACACTTGAAATTACGATGATGGGATTGATGAAAAGCAAGTACGATAATCAGTATTCACTAGTAGGTATCTTTGATAGACGTTTTATCTTATTACCCATATGAGTTCATTTTCCCATATGGGCAATAATTTAGGGAAAAAAGTACCGACATCGCAAAATATATCGGTTAACTTATCCACCTGCTCACCTTAGTTATTTTCAAATCGTTTTTAGTTATTAAGGCGAGTTAGTCCCACTTTGTATAACTTAAACGACGACAAGCTATCACCAAACGCTTTAAATTTAAATACCAACTGTTCATGGCTCTGATCTATTTTAATAGGACGAGTAAACGAAACGGTTTGTTTGCCACCAGACATATTACAAGGAAACTCTTTACTTACAGAACCGCTCAAACTCCAGTCTTCTAATTGCGTTTTGAATTCACCTATACCTGCAAGTCCTTTGCCTTGGCAAGCGTAGGTAACATTGACTTGGTAATACCCCTTAATGGAGCCATATGGATACCACCATAATTCACTTTCAAAATTAGCCGATTCACGTTTAAAACCTTGCTTAGTAATATCAATAAAATTTGAGACACTATTAGATTGCCAATCAAACGTCATTTCTGGACTACGAAAACGTGCTGCCCATCCAAATAGGTCTATTAATTTTGGTTGAATTGAATGATGCTGATTTGCTGCTATTTTTACTTGATTATCAGCCAGTGACAACTCAATAACATCAACATGATCACGTAAACCAACTTGAGGTAAAGTAATAGTTACTTGCTCTCCTTGCTGTTTATAATTTAATTTTCCATAACCAAGCAAACGAGCACTTTTTACGCTATTTTTTAAACCTGATAACTTAAATTCACTATCACTTTGACGTAGTAAATGCACATACAATTTTCCCTTTTTCGTCGTACAACGCCAATCAACATTGTGATAATAAAATGGACAAGCATCAGTACCATAAATAGCTTCACCATTAATTTTCATCCAGCGGCCAATCTCCTTTAATATTATTTTGCTTGGCTCAGGTACTACACCATCACCCGTTGGGCCTATATTTAATAAATAATTACCACCTTTTGATACTATATCCACTAATTTAGCGAGTAAGTCTTTTGGATCTCGCCAGAAATGATCATCCTTTTTATAACCCCATGAATGATTAATAGTTGCAGGCACTTCCCATTTCTTATTCGGCCAAACTTGTAAAGGGATAGCATTATCACCCGTTTGCTCAAAGTCGCCCAAACCATGGCCAATGCGGCTATTAATCAACGCTTGCGGTTGTAGTTGGGTCACTCTATTGCGTAACGAAGAAGCTTGCTGTTTTGATAATAGACCTGGAGTGTCAAACCATATCAAGCCTAAATCACCATAATTTTTTAATATTTCATCAATTTGAGGTAAGGCTTTATTGTCAATATAAACTTGAGGCTGACGTTTACTTGCATCAAAATCCCAATCATTACCACGTGCATTAGGATCAGCCCAATCCTGATCTTGTGAATAGTAAAAGCCAAACTTTATATCACGTTTACGCGCTTCATTGGCTAACGCCACCATAGGATCTTTGCCGTAGGCTGTACGTTCGACTATATTATAATCTGATACTTTACTGTTATACATAGCAAAGCCGTCATGATGTTTTGACGTTATCACCATGTATTTCATCCCTGCATCCTGAGCCAATTGTGCCCAATCTTCAGCACTATAGTGTTTTCCAGTAAAGTCATTTGCTAATTTCGCATAATTATTTACAGGAATTTTCATCCTATTTTGGATCCATTCAGAAATACCACGTATTTTTTTACCTTGGTATTCGCCGCCTGCAACAGAATAAATTCCCCAATGAATAAACATACCAAACTTACGCTGATCATAATCAATTAATGCTGCTTTATTAGTCTCATTTGCCATCAGCGAACTGCCAAATATAGGGCTAAGCCCTAAAATGACCAATGCACTTTTACAAAAGTTATTCATCTATATTTCCTTAATTATAATTTAACGGGTGATGAGTTTATTTCTACGCTACCAAACTTTGTTAGCAATAATTTCAATCAATCGTTATATGACATCATACAACATGACAATAACAAGTACCTGATATTAAAGTCCAGGGGATTTTCTGTGAAAATATTAATAGGAAGTATATCTTGTTGAAAAATATGCTTATATAAAGCCAAAGCGAGATAACTCTACGCTACTAAAGCGTGAATTATTATTGAGGAGCTAGGCTTAGTCTAATTGATCAACTCATAGTTACAATAGCGATCATAGAGCAAGAAATAAGCAGGGATGTTAATCCTCTCGGTCTTACACCATACTCTTTTATATACCCGTAACCATTCGAAATACATGTTTCAGTGGGAGAAACAAAACGATTTAGGCACAGGTTATACGTTCCAAACATAACCTAAGTACCTACATCCGTGTAAGCAAGGTATTTGTACTATGGAATGGTGGTTCCTTTTCAATTCCATAACGACGTATAAATCGTTTTTAGCCTCATCAAAGAAACGCTTGATCAACATCACTGCAAAGGTACGTCTTGTATTGAAATTACTCAAGCGCTCTGAAACAGGCATATTAATTAGTAACGGGTAAAAGTCTCTAAATTCCCTATTTAGGATTTCAGTAACAATCAAACGCTAATCTTTAATAATTTCAGTGGTCATATTCGTCTCATTTTTAGTAATTAACACCACCTCACCTCTAACGACAACGTCGTTAACGACTAAAAATGGGTTCGCTGGCGCTGAAGAATTATGCACAACTAAGAGGGTATATTCATTTTTCTGATCTGAAATTTGAATTGCTTCAGCATCTGCGCTCGATACCTTTTCACCTTTTAACGTATACACGGGAATGAGTTTGGCTACTATTTTTTGAGCCGGAGTAAAATGTAATAAGGTAATTAAAGAGGTGAATCCCTCACTTTTAATCGATAGCTCAGCGCGCTTTGCTATAACTTTAGTATTGTATTCCGGTGAATACCAAGAATCTTTCAACGATATGTTGACAGGTTTCAATGGCGTTATATTAAGGTCACCATTTTTATATGTTGTTAATACAGTATTATTCTCTTGTTTTACGAGTGTATTTGGAAAATTAAAATTTTGTTGATAAGTGTGTACTGAATTAGATGAGAAGCTATCAATAAGTAGCCAAGTAGAAGGTTTTAAAAATAACATTCTACGTTTAGCAAGCACGGGGCTTGGTAAGCGTAAATAAGCAATATTCTCTGCCTCAGCATAGTCGTAGTTTGCTGCTAGTTGTGTAAATACCCCTTGTGATCTGGCTTCAAAACTATTTGTCCAGGCATCTTGGTAAATAGAATTATTTTTATTATCAACCTCAATACCATTGTGGCTTTGACTACTTTTAAAATAGTCTCGCCATGGACCATCAACATAAGTATAACGCCCAGAATCAACTAAATAATCCCGTTGATTTGCAAACAGGCTAAAATGAAAAATATTATCATGTCCATGCCCACCGCCTAGTTTTTTTAAATGTAAACTGGCATAAGCTGCATCTTCCTGCCAAGAGCTTCTCATAAAAAGATCTCCAGCACTTTCCATATAAGCAGAAAGGTACTTAGGCGGCTTCGCTGCTAAATTTTGCAAACGCTCAGCTCCTTTTTCTGCAAAAATCAAATAATTTTCTAGATCAATTTCACTATATGCCCGTGACTTAATTTCACTATCGTTAAAGAGTAAAGCTGCAAAGGTTAGTATATCGCGGGTATCTGTATCATCACTATCGCCTAACAAAGGTTGATGATAATTAGGTTTTTGCCATTGAATATTTGCTTGTGCCATTAATAAGGTTCGTTTAACTATGGCATCGGTTAGTGGGTAGTTCATCCGTTTCGCCGTTAAAATAACATTCATATAACTTTGAAAAACATGATTATGATACATAGGAGACTGCTCCCAATGAGAGCCATCTTCAAGTACTTGCAACTGTATCATTTCATCTAACTTTGCAACGGCTGACTTAACCCACTGCGAAGACATAGCGTTATTATCTAAAAACTGACTTAAATAAAATAACCCCGTAAATTCAATAACTCCCCAATTGCTTGTTTTCGAGAATAGGCTGTATTGTGAATTCAAGTAATGTGCATGTTGATTGAGTGAAATCATCATTTTTTTAAACAATTTCGGTGTCATTACTGGTGAGTGTTTAAAGTACTCAAAAGCTTTTATCCAGTTCTCAGCTCTAAAACCTGCTTCTATACGGCGCCAAGAGCTTTGCTTCATAGTATCATTTAAAGGGTTTTGATCTATCCAATGCTCTAATTGCTTAGCAAATGTTTGAGCATATTTTTCGTCACTGGTAAATAAATAGGCTTTACCGAGATCTAACCAATAATGATGCCTATTAAGCATAAACGTCCACTCGGGGTCATCCCATGGTTGAGCTTGCCAATTTATTTCATTGGAAAAAGTATAAGGTTTAGCTGTTTTCTCCATATCCCATGAATGCCGAAATATAAATGTATTTCTTTGCAGGCGGTCAGCTGCATCAATAATACTTTGTATCTCTTGATTAAATTTTGCTTTAGTCAGAGATATATCATATTGCTTAACTTTTAAAAATAGATTTGGCTTTTGTTTATATTGAGCTAACGTCGAATTGAGCCCAGTTGTAACCTGATGCTTATAAATATCTGCATGTGATGCAGCAACATTAAACATGAGTATTGTAATTAATAAATAAATTTTTCGTAACATAGTGCTCTCCAATACAACAACTTATGATGTTATGACTGGTTATACTTAACCACCATAGCTTAAAGACTAGAGTTTAAATCAATTTCTTTAGATAATTTAAATACTAAAAACAAATCATCTTACGTAACATCCAAGAGGATATTTTCTCTTAATTTGACTTAGTTCAGAATAAAACTAAAAAGGCTTAACAAATATTTTGTTAAGCCTTTTTTAAAATTAATTACGACTAAGACAAAATAGAAATTCTATTTAAAATGTCGCCCGAACACCAAGTGAGTATCTTGTGCCAGTGTCAGTAATACTTAAAATATTGCTTTTACGAAGAGTATACTCTAATGGATCTTCACCAGTCAGGTTGATAACTTCAGCAAAAACAACAAGGTTATCACTTATATCATAACTTACTGATGCATCAACTTGACCATAATCATCAATAGACTTAGAAGCACTTATACCACCGATAGCAGTATCAACACAGTAGCTACACGTTGTATAGCCTTCACGCCAGTTGTACGCTATACGAGCTTGTAAAGGTCCTTTTTCATAGAAACCAATAATATTGTACGAACTTTCAGATAAACCGTGTAAGTTAACTCTTGACTCACTAACAGAGTCTGCTGCACCTGTGGTATCTAACATGGTGTAGTTAGCTTGTATACCAAAACCACTATCAAAGTTATGTAACATCGCAAGTTCTAAACCAGAAACTTTCGCTGATTCGGCGTTAAATGGTGATGTTTGTTGAAAGACTCTATCAACGTTTTGAATAGGATCAGGTAGAGTAACGTTTTGTGTTTCTGTTGTAATCCAATCAGTTAAATCTTTGCGGAAATAAGTACCGCCAACATAACTTTCAGGCGCATAATACCACTCTAACGCTAAATCTATATTGGTTGATGTGAATGGTTTCAAATCACTGTTCTTGGATGCAATTTTACCTTCAAAACCATCTTCTTCTAAGAAGGGAACAACAGTAATTTTACTAGCCGCAGTTAAGTCTTCTAATGGTGGTCTAGTTAATGACTTAGAATAAGCAAAACGAGCGACCAAATCATCATTGATATTATACTTAATATTGAGGCTTGGTAATAACTTAGTATAACTACCTTCTGAGTGTATATCACCTTTGTCTCCCTCGATAAGTTTCTCGGTTAATATATCATTACCAGCAGTAATGCGATGAGTTCCAAGAAATTCTTGACCGGCAGAAATAGCAGAAGTATTGGTTTTAACATAACGCAAACCAATGTTAGCTGACCATGCATCGCCCGCTAAATTAGCTTCTACATATGCAGCAAAGGTTTCTTCGTTAACTTGCCATTTTCTATCAGCTCGTGAATCAGCTATTTTGTTATAAAGGCCAAGATTACCTTCTGTTGGCGTTGAGGACAAGTAGCCATTAATGCTGTCTATTTTATCAGTAACCGCAGTATCTGCCGCAGTTTGTGCTTCTTCTAAAGAAGCATAGTCAGTACCACCATTTTCATAATCATTGATAATTTGGTCACCAATAAAGCTTGCGCTTTCTATTGCTGCAGGGCTATTAAAGTAATCAAATAGAGCGGCTGTATCCCAATCGAACCAACTACTGACAAAACCACCTTTATCGTGATCTTCTAAAAAGTCCAGCTGCGCTGTTTTAAATAGTGATGCTGGTATGGGGAAATTACCAAAAACTTTAGCCGCTGCAGTCCAACGTGATTGAGTAAGTGATTTATTTTTTTGTCTATCAGAGTAGTATAGTCCTGATCTAATGGAGGTTAAATAATCAGTTCCTTCAAATTCCCATTCAGTGTCAAGGCGAGCTTCAGTAATGTCATCTTTACTAGCTGGAGAAAAGTAATAAAGGTTACCTGCCCTAAAACTTGAGGGATCACCATTAAAAGCATTATCATTTGACCAACTAAATGAACTACCTGTGTTTTCAAAATGAACATCAGTTAAGCTAGGTGCTGATACTGTTTGAAGAGGATTGTTTTCTGAACTACCTTTTGCGGTTGAACTTTGTATATCAATTATTGCAGTAAAATTATCCGTTACTAACCAATCAATAGTAAGGCCGACCATGGTTGTAGTACTAACACGGTTTCTAGCATTAGCATGTATACTATTACCTTGACCACGGTCTAGTTTTATACCATTTTCATATTGTTTAAAAACACCAGGAGCAACGACTTCACGTCCCGCTGGGCGGTCAAAAGAAGTGACTGTACCAAAATCATCAAATCTTGCATTATAAATTGGGCTGACACCATAGCTGTTTGATAATGTTTTATTATTTTTAATGGCCGTTAATTCAGAATATAAACCATCGGCTGTAACTAAAACATTATCGGCTGCTTGCCATTGACCAACTAAAGTAGCACCAATACGCTCACGATCTGATCTTTCTACAATTTGTTGCGCACCTGTTGGACGAAGGTGGCTTACTGATGATAGAGTATCTGAGCCTTCTGGGCCTGTGTATGTTCTATCTAAAGGGGCTGTTTTATAGCCATTAATCTTAGCTTTATCTAGTCGGGAATCACGTTGCTGATAAGCAAATGAGGCTAAAACACCAAAGTCCTCATCAAAGTTTTGGCTTACTAAGGCAGAAATAAAAGGGTTAGTGCTTTCTGCTAGCGTGTCATAAACACCTTTTACTGATGCAACTGCGTTAAACCCCTCATAGGAAAAAGGTTTAGCCGTTTTGACGTTAACTGTACCGCCTAAACCACCCTCAAGGGTGTCAGCACGCAATGTTTTATAAACATCAGCACCACTAATTAGCTCAGAAGCAACTAAATCAAATGAAAAACCACGTTGATCATTATCTGATGGCATAGTACGGCCATTAAACAAAACGTTGTTAAAGTTTGGGCCGAAACCACGAATAGAGATTTGCTGACCTTCACCTGATTCTCCACGGTCTATTGTCACCCCCGTAATACGTTGTAATGATTCTGCAACGTTTTGATCTGGAAATTTACCGATATCTTCTGCTGATATACCATCAACAATATTATCAGCTGAGCGCTTATCAAATAATGAACGGACTAAGCTACCTTTAATGCCAGTAACTGTAATAACTTCGACATCATCTACTTTCTCTTTCAGTGCTTCTTCTGCAACAACGGATAGGCTTGTTATAGCCGTAAGTATTGCTAAAGTTAAGCTACTCATTTTAATATTCATATTGTTCACCCTCTACTCTTAAAGTTTCAGTTTATGTTTTATGCAGTGCTAAAGCTCAAACTTCAGAGTATCTAGTCTCAATCTGCAACATTTTTTGTATTTGGTAATTAATACAACTTGTCAGTTGTCATACAACCATACAAGATGAATAGAAGATGTACAATGTTTTCCTACAAATACTTTCATAATATAGATTTGATTAAGTACTTCATATTGTATGTAGTGAATTTTCAAGTAAAAGTAGAAAACACTATGCTGACGATAATAACCTGAAAAATAGGTATAAAATATCCATCGTGGTTTGATAAGCTTAAAAAAAAGGATGTTTTGAAGTCATATTAAACGATAAAATAACTTGCTATATCTCGTAATATTTTCTATTTTAAATAAATTGAAATGGTCTAATCTTCGCCAGTTACCCGGTTCACAGGCCATTGAACATTCATAGTTAATAGCTCTTTTTTTAACTTAACAGCTAAAGATTTTAGCTTATTGGGGAAGCTTTCAGCCAAATTAAACTGCTCACTTAAGTCATTATCCTAATCGTACAATAGCCATGACCGGCTGTTATACAGATAAATAATTTTTCAATTATTCATACGTAAAGCACTATGTGGGTCATAATCTGGCCCATCAGGCCCACATATGTGGAGATAATGAAATACAACTGGCCGTTGAACATTAAGCATTGTATCACACCACAACTGACGAAAATCAATACTATCAAGCTGATGATCTGCAAGAATACTTCTTTCTCCCTGCGCCACAGCCAGCAAAGTAGGAAAGAGATCTTCTATCATTACTTGTTGGTTTGACACTTTATTGATCTCGATGATTATCAGCTTGAGGTTTAGCCCAAGTAACAATGTAAGGCACACACGTTCCTTTTTCATATGTCGAGTCTTTACCTGAATTTAACGGCTGATTATGGCTGTTAAACTCTGTACCTCGTGGTGCGGTTTCTCTTTTATGCCCAGATAAACCGCCATTGTCAGAAGTAAAAACCACCAAGGTATTCCCTGCGCCCCCAAATCATCAAGGTGATTCATTAACGCACCTAAGCTGTCATCTATTACCTTCAACTAAGAAAGTAAAGTTTTCTTCAACCTCGGGTCCCCGAATGATCTCTATCTGGTAGTTTTGTCCAATTGCTAACATGATGACATGTTGGATTTTGCCCTGTCATAAGAGAAACACAACTCGGCGAACATGTAATATGTGAATAGGCTCGGGTAAATTTAACACCTTGATGAGCCAGTGCTTCCATATTTGGTGTTCTAAAGTGTTTATTTGCTGGCACTTCATCTTCTGATAAACAAGAGGCGTATATTGCCAGCCCATATCATCAACCAAAAACAGTAAAACAGAATAATAAACAGCTAAATGTTGTTACTTTAAGTGTGTTAATCATCTTACTATCTAACATTACTTAGTCCACGATTTAATTTTATGCCCATGTAATGCATACCATAAAATAATCAAATAACAGGGCAGCATGATCCAATAGGCACTTTGTGAATTACCACTTGATTCAACTAAGTAGCCATAAATCATCGGCATAAGTGCGCCACCGGAAATACCCATTATAAGTAGAGCCGAGCCCGTACTGGTATGTTTTCCTAAACCATCTAATGCCATCGGCCATATTGCTGGCCAAACTAAAGCATTAGCAAAACCTAATAATGCAACATACAGCACCACATTAGGTATCTCAGGGACACCTGTCCAAGAAAATAAATTTTGCCAAACATCTGCACTTTCAACCGATGATGTTAATAAGAGAATTGTTAAAATAATACCTAACGCTCCAGATAGCGCCAAAGCTGTTTCTTGGCTAATAAAGCGAGGAATAACCGCCATACCCGTTAGGTATGCCACGACCATAAAAGCCATTGTATAAGAGGTAAGTTGACCAAAATTAGTTACGCCCATCTCTTGACCAAATAACCCGATGGTATCACCAGCAATTACTTCAACACCGATATAAAAAAACAAAGTTAACGCACCAAAGATCAACTGCGGAAAACGTAAAATAGCCCATTTATCATCACTGTCGTCTTTATCATCTTCAAGTACAGGCTCTGGCAGAGGGGAGAATTTAATCATAACAGCCAATATTGCAAGCATAATAGCCATAACGATATATGGCATAACCAAGCGACTAGATAAATCTAAAAGTGCAGCATTTCGTTCCACTTCATCTAACATCGCTAAGCGAGTTTCATCAAACTGAGAAATATCACTCAAGACGAAAGCAGTAAAAACAATCGGCGCAATAATACCTGCACTCTTATTGAGTAATCCCATAATACTAATTCGTACTGCTGCGGTTTCTTTTGGGCCAAGTAATACAATATATGGGTTAGCCGCGGTTTGTAGCATAGTTAAGCCAGAAGCAAGAATAAAAAGCGCCAATAAAAATACGCTATACATCCGTGCTTGGGCGGCAGGAATAAATATCACCGCACCAATCGCCATCACCAACAAACCGTATACCATGCCATTTTTATAACCTACGCGCTTTAACACCGCTGCTACGGGCAAAGCCATAATAGTGTATGCAATGTAGAATGCCATAGTCACTAAATACGCTTCCATATGGTTAAGTTCACAAGCAATTTTTAGAAATGGTATTAACGAACCATTTAGCCAAGTAACAAAACCAAAAACAAAAAATAGCCCCCCTACTATTACCATAGGAATAAAACTCGATTGCTTTGAGTTATTTTTTTCAATTGCTGTACTCATAGTTGTCCCCATTACTGTTAATTACGATAAAAACAAATCATTACCGACTTCTGCAGCTTAAAATTGAGTTGATAGTGATTTCGAAAGTTTCATTTTTAAATAGAAAGCCTTTCAAACTTTCAAATCATCTGTTAGCATGTTATCAGATAACATGACAAGATTACAATATTAAGTATCAAAAAGAGACATTTTATGATCAGTACTATTGAAAGGCACAGTCAAATTGTTCAGCAAGTAGAAGAAATGGGCAAAGTATCCGTTGATGCGTTATCGCACCAATACGATGTATCTACTGTAACCATTCGCAATGATCTCAATAATCTAGATAAAAGAGGCTTGATTGTTCGTTTTCATGGTGGTGCTACGGTGAGTAACGGCTTAACTAAAGAGTTATCAATCTCGCAAAAGCATCACCAGCACAACCACATTAAGCAATTACTTGCACAAGCCACAGCAAAATTGGTTAATGATCGAGAGTCTATAATTCTTGATTCAGGCTCAACCACTGAGGAAGTTGCTTTAAGTCTATATTCTCATAAACAACTTAAGGTGATGACAAACGGCCTTAATGTCGCAGCTAAATTGGCTGAAAACAATAATATTGAAGTGATGGTGACTGGCGGTACTTTGCGACAAAAATCATTGTCCTTTTTCGACGCTAAGGCAGAAGAAAGTTTAACCAACCTCCACTTTGACAAAGTAATTCTTGGTGTTGATGGCTTTGATTTAGAAGCAGGTATTACAACGCACTTTAGCCAAGAAGCCAGTTTAAATAGATTAATGTGCAATATTTCCTCAGAAATTATCGCCGTAACTGATTCGTCCAAATTCGGCAAACGAGGCTGTCACATTATTAGTGCCTACAACAAAATCACCACTTTAGTTACCGATAGCGGCATACCTGATGATTATGCTGAAAAACTAACCAAAGCAGGTGTGCAATTGTGCATTGTTAACGAAGCGTAACTTCTTCGACATTGCTCCATACAAGTTAACAACAAGAGAACTCCAATATGAATGAAATAATAGCAGTCATTAATGCTAACCGTAATGGTGAAAAGAAAGGCATTTATGCAATATGCTCTGCACATCCTTTAGTTATTGAGGCCGCAATAGAGCAGGCTCTTCAAGACGATACCCCTGTACTCATAGAAGCAACCGCTAATCAAGTAAACCAATTCGGTGGTTATACTGGCATGCTACCCGCTGACTTTTTAGAGTTTATAGGAAAAATAGCTGACAGCAAGGGTTACCCTAGGGAGCGTATTATTCCGGGAGGTGATCATCTGGGCCCAGTCTGTTGGGTTGATGAACCTGCTTCTCAGGCTATGGAAAAAGCTGAGGCATTAATAAAGACTTATGTTGCTGCTGGTTTTAAAAAAATTCACTTAGATACCAGCATGGCTTGTGCTGATGATCCGACATGTTTACCCGATGAAATAGTTGCTCAACGTGCTGCTCTGCTTTGTGATGTCGCAGAAAAAACTGCCATTGATACTTTCGGAAAATCAGATTTAGTTTATGTCGTTGGTACTGAAGTACCACCACCGGGTGGTGCTACAGAAGAAATAGAAACATTAGAATTAACACCAGTTTCACGTGTTAAACAAACCATTCAATTACATCAAGATGCTTTTAACAAACTCGATTTAAGTGACGCTTGGCAGCGCGTTATTGGCTTGGTCGTTCAACCTGGTGTTGAATTTGACCATACTAGTATCATTGATTATCAATCAGAAAAATCACAAGCATTAAAAGAGTACATTAGTGAAGTACCTAACATTGCTTATGAAGCACATTCTTCTGATTATCAAAATGATGAAGCTTATGTTTCATTAATTAAAGATCACTTTGCCATTTTAAAAGTAGGCCCTCAATTAACACTGGCATTGCGTGAAGCACTTTTTGCTTTGTCATATATAGAAGAAGAACTTATTCCGGTAGAGCAACGATCTTTTTTACGCGATGTTTGTGAACAAGAAATGTTAGAAGCCCCAAAAAATTGGCAACGTTTTTACCCAGTACCTGCCAGCAAAGGTACTTTATACCGTCGATTTAGTTACAGTGATCGTATTCGCTATTATTGGCATATGCCTCGTATTCAAGCTGCCGTTGAATGCTTATTTAATAATTTAAACCAACGATCGATCCCTTTGCCGTTAATTAGCCAATTTTTACCTGAGCAATATCGCGCAATACGAAACGAAGTATTATCGACAACACCGCAAGCCTTAGTGAAAGCGAAAATAAAACAAGTAACCGAGTCTTATGCCAAAGCCTGTTGGAAACAATAACACATCGTTTGTTTAGTATTTATTTTTTTAATCACCATAAATTTTGTAACTTAGGAAAAACCATGTCAGCATATTTAACGTACAGTGAAGACTTTTTAAAAGAACACAATGGCTATTGGACAGCAAGAGAAATCAGCCAGCAACCACGTATTTGGCGAGAAGCTGCCGAAAACGTAAAAAATGAAAATAGCGCTATTCAAGCGTGGTTATTACCTTTATTAGCGAATACTAACTTACGTATTATCTTAACAGGCGCTGGTACTTCAGCTTATGTTGGTAATGCTATTGCTCCTCATTTAAGCACAAAAACAGGTCGTTTATTTGAAGCAATCAGTACTACTGATTTAGTAAGTAACCCGCTACAGTACCTAATTAAAGATATTCCTACATTAGTTGTATCTTACGGCCGTTCAGGCAATAGCCCTGAAAGTGTTGCCGCTGTTAAATTAGTTGATCAAGTCGTAGATGACAGTTACCACCTAATTTTAACGTGTAACCCTGAAGGTGAATTAGCCGTAAATGCTAAAACACAAGACAATGTATATTCGATAATTATGCCTGAAGGTACATTAGATCAAAGTTTTGCTATGACAAGTAGCTTTTCTTCAATGCTAGTTTCGACCCTTTCTATTTTTGCACCAGAGGCAAGTCAACTTGAGTTAGCTGCTCAAGCAACTGAAAATTTATTGAGCAACGGTATTGAAAAATTAAAAGCTCAAGCGAAAAAGCCAACTGAACGTTTAGTATTTTTAGGTGCTGGTGGGTTTCAAGGTATCGCCAAAGAAGCAGCACTAAAGTGTTTAGAATTAACTGCTGGTCAAGTTCTCAGTTACTTTGAAAGTCCATTAGGTTTTAGACATGGACCAAAATCACTTATGGACGCTACGACAGAAGTGGTTATTTTCGCTTCAAGTAATGATTACACCAAATTATATGATGCTGATTTAATAGCAGAGCTTAAACGTGATGATCAGGCCCTTGATATAACCATATTAAGTGCAGAAACTTTTAATCAAAAGCAAGATATTGAAGACGTTTGGGCAGGCCTACCTTATATCGTTTATTGCCAAATACTCGCCTTTTACAAATCGATTGACGCTGATATTACGCCTGATAATCCATGCCCTACTGGCGAAGTGAATCGTGTAGTTCAAGGGGTTACACTTTACGCACTCAAGCAACAATAGAGGTTGTAGCTATGTTACCAACAACTAAGAAAATAAATTATCCTGTTCATTACGGTATCGACATAGGTGGTACAAAAATTGAGATAGGGATATTTTCTTCAGACCTTGAATTGCTAGACAAATGGCGCATTAAAACACCAACAACTTGTTATGATGAATTCTTAAAAGCGATTCAATATTTAATTCTAGACGCCGATGAACGTAGTGCTCAACAAGGTAGTATTGGTATTGGCATGCCCGGTATTATTGACAACGAAAATAAGGTGAAATCAGCCAATGTCCCTTGCGCAACAGGGAAATTCATCATTCAAGATTTAAAGAACTTACTCGACCGAGAATTCGCTGTCGCCAACGATTGTCGCTTATTCGCACTATCTGAATGTATTGGTGGTGCGGGTGACAAGCAAGCCATCGTTTATGGTGCAATAATAGGAACAGGCGCTGGTGGTGGGCTATGTATTAATCGCAAACTATTGAAAACCGTTAATAATGTTGCTGGTGAATATGGCCATGTTGCTGCTTCTGGCATGTTATTACAGCGATATAACTTGCCAGTGAAAACCTGTGGTTGTGGGTTGTCTGGTTGTATAGAAAGTTATATCGCCGGTCCAGGTCTTGGTTGGCTATATAAGTTCTTTGGTGGCAATAATGAAAGTACCACAGAATTTGTTGCACAATTACGTTTGGAAAACCCGATTGCGGAGCAAACATTTACTTGTTACATGGACTTATTGGGATCATCATTTGCCTCATTAGTACTATCTTATGATCCACATGTCATTGTTGTTGGTGGTGGCCTTTCAAAAATTGATGAGATCATCGCAGGCTTGCCCAAAGCAATCGAGCAACACCTATTTAACGGAGTAAACGCTCCCCCCATTAAACGTGCGGTATTTGGCGATGCTAGTGGCGTACGTGGCGCTGCAATTTTAGGAAAACAAAATGAAACTTCCTGAGCAATATTACATACAGGCTAAACAAGTATTTAGCCAAGATGCCATTTTAGATGATCATTATGTTTTAATTGAAAATGGCATAATCAAATCAATTGATAAAGCTGCTGAAAAATCATTACCTGTTATTTCATTAGATCAGTGTAAGTTACTACCGGGCTTTCTTGATTTGCATATTCATGGCCGTGAAGGATGCGACATCATGGATGCCAAACGAGATTCAATTGAAACTATTTCTTCTTCATTGGCAAAACATGGTGTCGTTGGTTTTCTTGGTACAACAGTTACCTCTACTTGGGAAAATACCTTAGCTGCATTTACAGCTATTGGTGAGGCGTATCATAACCAACCGAGTGGCGCGCAGGTATTAGGGGCCTATAACGAGGGGTTGTTTTTCACCGAAGATCATAAAGGTGCTCATGATGAAAAGTACTTTTTACCGCTAAGTAAAGAAAATATAGATGCCATTATTGAAGCTTCCCAAGGCGCTTTAAAAGTTGTTGCCTTAGCTCCTGAATTGTCCGACTCTGAAGCTATCATTAAATATCTAACCGCCAATGGTGTTAAAGCTATGCTTGGCCATACTAATGCCAATTATCAACAGGCCTGTGACGCATTACATTCTGGTGCTTGCGGTGGTGTGCATGTATTTAATGGCATGAAAGGCATTCATCATCGCGACCCTGGCTGTGCTGGCGCTGTACTATTAGAGAAAGATGCTTATGTCGAAGTGATTGCTGATGGTGTTCATCTTCATCCCGCCATTTTACAATTGATTTATCGAATGAAAGGCGCTAATAAAATGGGCTTGATCAGTGACTGTATTGTTGCTGGAGGTATGAAAGACGGTACTTACAAATTAGGCATGTTAGACGTTAACGTATTTAATGGTGTTGCTCGCACTGAGAGTGGTTCGTTAGCGGGTAGTACCTTAACCCTTGAAAAAGCAGTTAAAAATATAATTAATTTAGCTAATATCCCACCTTTAGAAGCTGTACATATGGCCAGTTTGATCCCATCCGAATTTTTAGGTGTCAGTGATACATTGGGCAGTATTTCTGTAGGAAAAAGAGCATGTCTGACAATTGTTGATAGCCAGTTTAATGTTATGGCAACACTTATCGATGGCATGGCTGTTTATTTAAATGAAAAAGTTAAAAATAAGTTTAATATTAATGTCTAATAAATGGAAAGACATTAAATTGGGATTGTTTCTATTAACCAGTAAACAGGTTTATCAAAATTTCTATCTCGGCTTGTACCCCAAACCGCCATAGAAACCTCGAAACAGGTGACTAAATTAACAATGCCACAACATATACCTATTTATTGCTATTCAAATTTTAAAACTTTAAATTGATAAAACGAAGTATAAGAAAAGTTATTATATATTTTGATGATTTTTGTCGTCTTTGTGATAATAGTGAATATTGGCAAAGCGATTCAGTCTTATTATTCGTCGCATATCATTATTTATGACAAAGTTATTTATTGGCTTTATAGTAATACAGCTAACTTTTTTTGGAAAAATAAACAAGATTTAAAGCTGTCGTGAAATTATTTGGAGAATAGTTATGTCGCACGTCAACCGTAAAGCTAAAATATTTGTTAATGGCGTTTTATCTGGTACTTTGGAAGAGCGAATAAATGAAAAAGTAAGTGCCTTTGTATTTCAATACGCGATTGATTACCTTAAGGATGGCTCACCTATTGGCTTCCATTTTCCATTAACAGGTACGCCTTATGAGTTTAATGAATTACCGCCTTTTTTTTCGAATCTAGCGAGTGAGGGCTGGTTAAAAGAAATTCAATGTAAACAAGGAGGAGTAGATCGAGACGATATTTTTGGTTTATTACTAGCAAATGGTAAAGAGCTTATTGGTGCCTTATCTATAGTTCCCGATTATTGAACACCACTTGGCTCAGCCGTAACTTAGTTAAACTCTATTTTTAGCTAATAAAAGCAGATAAGCTAATTTGGAGTGAACTCAAATCTGAACTGACATTTTTCAATATTGTTTAGGCCTACCCTACAGTTGATTAGGTAAACTCATGCCACTAGACGTTCTAAATTAGTCTGAAAATCTATGGGGCTAAGTGCCCCATAACGAGATAGCTTGCCTTTGGAGAATAGAAATATCTTATCTCTATAGGAGTGCCAACAGTTATATTTTCTAGCTCTAGGCTTGACTTGTATCTGTTTATTTCAGGGACAATGATATGAGCTAAGCTCAAAGGGTGGTATGAATATTAATAAACGGGTTATTAGTCTAGTTTTGGACCGACCATAAGTTACTCCTAGATCTGGTTTACTTTAATATTTTTACTCAGAATAAACATATTCCCATTATTTGTCTAATTAAGTTTTTTATTTGCCATGAAAAACCTAGAATTGCTTTGTGCCCCTTTGCGCCATAGAAATTTGTGAAATAAAAAGTTTTCTAGGCTATACACTCTATTGCGCAATCGCCCTGAGCGCCATAGAAAGGTAACAATTTATTGCACTTAAAAGTTGATACTAAGTGCAAATTTCAATATTGCCCTTTTAGCCACCTTTTACTGCGCGTTTTTCAAGTTTTCTCCTGTATTTCTTGGGAGAAAACTCTTCTGTATTTCCTTTCATAACATCAAAAATATCTTCTGATATTATTGCACCAATTGCATGAATAGTTTCATGCCGATTTAACCCTTGCCTTGTAAGTTTTGCAATTGTTTCAAGAATTAAATCCCCCCCCATGTAAGCTTACAGGGAACGGCACCTAGCTGCGTTCAACATTCCATGGTTATAAAATATTATATTTTTGCAACCTTTTAACATTAATATCGTATATATGGTTAGACTTATAAATTTTATTGAAAGTCCTCTATCATAAATAAAATGATTTAGCGTGTGAGAATATTAAACTTTAAATTCGTAATTATTTTGCACGATGAATACATTATATTTAAACGAATAAACTAAGACTAGCGCAGACTCTACAGCTAAATATACTAATACTCAGTATTTAAATTGGTTATTGGTTGAAAGTAGGTTTTGGCAAACATCTTCTTTTTTCAATCATGGGTAATGATATAATGACACCAATAACTGATACACTAATAACTGATACACTAATAACTGATACACTAATAACTGATACACTAATAACTGATATTAGGAAAGTAAAAGAGTTCTCAGATAACAATTTAGTGCATTTTGATATTCTAATGAACCTGCGCCGTGATTGTAGTTATCCACATCAATGGGTATTAAAGCGCTATTTGAATATTCAACCAGGTATCAGAATGATATACGTCGTTGAGAAAAAACAATCAAAAAAAACTAAATACTTGATATGTATACAATATTTACCGAATCTTATTATTGAAGAACAGCTACTAAAACGTATTCAACATGAATTTGGTTTTAATTCAAAGAGTGTATACCTTTCATTTTATGATAATGTTGAATACTTAAAATGTAAGGATAATGAATTATTGCTAAATTTAAAAATTCATTAAGTCTTTGCTTTCCCACCAAATCGCCGATTGAAACGACAGTAGAAAGCACCTGTAGTGGTCAACTAATTTTACCACGGATTTGTATTCAACCCAGTACCTTTTCTCTGACTCATTTGGTGTTAATCCACTGTTATAGATGTGAGGCCTAACCTGGCAGTAATATCCAATAATATAGTTAACAACTGCATTTTCAGTTTCAATAAATGAACAATAATCTGTTGTTGGTACCCATTATGTTTTTAAACTCTAAAGAAAAGCTCCATCGGACTATTGTCCCAACAATTATCAGATCGACTCATGCTTTGTTCTATCTGGTAGCGCCACAACAACTGCGGTAGTTTCGACTCGTATAGGCACTGCCTTGATCTAAGTGAAACATTACGACTTTGGGTTGCTCTTAATTCAATGCCATCGTTAATGCTTTCGATGCTAACTTCGTATCAGACGAATTAGACATTGCCCAACCAACTGGCTTACGTGCAACTAAATCCATAAGCGCCAGATAAGCCCACCGATTTCCTGCCAAAATAAACGTGATATCACCACAAAAAAATCGAACTTGGTCCGGTTGAGTTACTGAAAATTGACGTTCAAGTGTATTATATATCGCAGTATGCCCCTGCTTGCTTTATTATATTAATGATTTGGAAGCTGATAGTTCACTAAGCCTTCCACTTTCCTTAAACGAGTTGCTACATAACGACTCAATGGAAAATTTCTAGTAGTAGCAATACCTGCAATTGTTCTAGTACCAGGAGAGCTATTACTTTCTGCGTAAATGCTTTTTACCATAGATAACGCCTCAACCTCTTCAGATTTAATGCTTCTCCCTTGCTTTGCCCTATATTTATAGTTCCTGCGATGAATCTCGAATACCTCACAGCAACGTTTAACAGTATGAGTCACTTTAAGGGCTTTAATTATAGTGAGCTGTTCAGCGAGTCCGACATCAAGAGAGACATTGTAGCCTTTGTTAGAATTTCCTTTTCCTCATCGATACGTGTAATACGCTTTTTTAGTTCACCAATTTCAAGTTGGCCTGGTGTAAATTGGGGCTTGCTCTTCTTTTCAGAGTGTCACCTAAAGTTTGATAAGGTGCGTGATAACATCTCTAATTAGGTGGCCAAATATACCATGCCATACAAACTAAAAAAGCGTTAAGGTAACTTGGTTAACTAGTATTATCCATGGATAATTCAAATGTTAGCCAAATAACCTTAACGCCTATAATCAAGAGTTCTTACTCTATTTTAAATAATTAAATTTTCTCTTCAACGATATTTATCACTTTAAATACAACCCGACGATTTAACGCTCTACCTTTACTCGTTTTATTAGAAGCAACAGGCATCAGTTCTCCATACCATTTTAACGTAAATCTATCTTTATCAATTCCTTTTTTAATTAAATAGTTGCTTATAGATTTGGCCCTATGCTCAGATAACCACAAATTGTAGGCTGACGTAAAGACACTATCTGTATGTCCCTGAATATCCAGTTGTATCATAGGATATTTTATTAATGCTTCTACGACTTTGTCTAAAGCGGCAAACGAATTAGTATTTAGTAAAGTAGAATTTGTTGTAAAGGTTACGTTTCTTAAGATACCCTGAAATACTGCGCAGCCCTTACTATTTACTTGGATACCGACCGGAGTATCTGAGCAAAGATCCTGTGAGTTTTGGACCCCGTCACGATCTGAATCAACCTTAGTCACTAAAGTGGGTTTTAATCTAACTTTCAAAGGCTTAACTACTTCAAGTGGACTTCCAAATCTATATACTACAGATAAACTGATAAAAGCTGCATCGCGATCAAAAGACTCAATATCTCCCTGCAACATCCAGTTATCGGCAAACGCATACTCTAGCCCTGTACCTAACGCTAATTGAGCCTTGCTTTCTTTTTTAAACTGAATAAATGCGCCATCAGTAGAGTTACTGATCGCAGAGATACCAGCCTTAAAATAAAAGTTAAAAGGCATGTCAACATTGAACCACCGATCAAACGGCACATAATAACCTGCATATAAGGTTGATACATTGTAGTTAATTCCATTTTGCCCCAAATTAGGATTTATGTTTTGATATTTCACCTTGCCCAAATCAACAAATTGCAACTCTCCGAACCAGTCTTCAGAAAAACGGAAACCGCCAAAAACTTTATACCCTATATCATTTTGGCCTGATTCAAACCAGTTAGTATCATTTTCATTAGGATCAAGATATGAAACTCCAGCACCTAAACCAATGTAAAAACAAGGATCCAACTTACTCTCCTTCAAAGACATATCGTTGTAGTATCGACATTGCCACTGATCTTCAGCCGCAGAACCGAATGCGGACATCAATGTAATAACGATCACCAATAAACTTTTTAGATGTCTATTAATAATAAAATTCTTCATGCTTTCATTTTCCTTCTAATTAGTAACAAGCCCATTAATATTAATAATTGTATGTGAAATGACCCTGCCCCTTTAACAGCAGTACTAACTTCGCCTTCGGCTTCTAGACGCTCAACAGTACCATTATTGTTATAATCTTCATTTTCTAGACCATCTGGTATTTTGTCATTGTCACTATCTACCTCTAGAAAATTAAATATACCGTCACCATCCGTATCAATTAATGGCACTGCATCATCATCACTACCATCACCATTAACATCAACACCCAGTGTTTGGTCAACGTCATAAGCATCATCTAAGCCGTCACCATCCGTGTCCTCATTTGTTAACGGTATATTTGACGTTTCTTCATTGTCTGTCACGCCATCGTTATCGCTATCAAGATCCAGATAATCAAAAATCAAGTCAGCGTCGGTATCCACCGGTTCAAACGCATCATCAAACCCGTCATTGTTCACATCCAACCCTCCGGTAAACGAGATATCCATAACATCATCAATACCGTTACCGTCGCTATCGCCAATAAACACTGGTATTTGAGCTTCGACATAATCACTAATTCCATCATTATCACTGTCGATATCCAAACGGTCTGGAATGCCATCTTTGTCCGTATCGCCTTCGCCTTCAAAGATATCACTGATGCCATCGTTATCATCGTCAGGATCAAACTCGTCAGAAATCCCATCACCATCGGTATCTATGCTCTTCAGGCCATAGGTGTTCACCGCAGTATCAACGGTGTCGTCAATGCCATCATTATCCTTATCGTTTATAACATCGACTTGACCATCGTTATTACTATCAAAGTTGCCATTTTCTGTGCCTTCAATATCAAATGTGCCGTCATCGTCGCTATCCACTTCGAGATAATCTGCAATACCATCATTATCAGCATCGGGCAGCGGCAATGACGTTAAGGTATAATTATCAACTAAGCCGTCACCATTAAAATCAATCTCACCCGACTCATTTATATCTGGGATGGTATCGTTATCCGAATCCAAATCCCGATAGTCAGCTGAGTTATCTTGGTCATTATTTGGTAAACTGTCTTCGACAATACCGTCATTATTGTCATCCGTGCCTTGTGCATTATCACTATCAAAATGATTATCAATTCCGTCACCATCATCATCAATTCCTGAGCTTTGCCCCTCAATTTCATCACTTAGGCCATCATCATCACTATCAGTATCTTGATAATCAGGTCTGCCATCTCCGTCGGTGTCAAGCGGTATTACAGCATCATCGATACCGTCATTATTTCTGTCATTACCACCTGTGATGTTAATGTCATACGTATCATCAATGCCGTCACCATCACTGTCTGAACTAGTTGTTGCTTCCAGCGTATCTGGAATACCATCATTATCCGAATCCAGATCGAGGTAATCACCATGATCGTCGTCATCAGAATTCAGCGCTGAAGCAGCATCATCAATGCCATCACCATTTATATCGTTACCTCCAATAATGTCGATATCGTAGCTATCATCGATACCATCGCTATCAGTATCAATTCCACTACTACCCGATTCGATAATATCCGGTACGCCATCACCATCACTGTCAGGATCAAGGTAATTAGGATGAGTATCAGGGGTAAATTCACTATCATTATCACCTTCAACCACATCAGGAAGACTATCATTATCACTATCAATATCAGCATGGTTAGGTATACCATCCTGATCATAATCGAATACCGGGTCCAGTGGTTCACCGTTATCACAAACGCCTATACCCGCTAGCACATCGATACAAGCAGCTGCCGTGCCATCTCCCTTATCATCGGCATCAAGGTAATCGGGTATGCCATCATTATCATTATCGCCGTAAGGGTCATTGCCTGAGTCTTCGGTATCATCGTAAATACCATCATTGTCACTGTCCAAATCGTGTTCAATCGCATCAGGACTAATATCTCCATCAGTATTCTTAAAATCGTTGATGTCAAATGGATCGGTGTTTTCCGCTATTTCTATGGTGTCAAATACACCATCACCATCTGAGTCCAATGGAATAAAGGTAACTGAGGAGGTTTTACCCGTGGATAAACCAGGTAAACTTTCGTTCGATATACTAAGTCCACTCAAGGTAAAACCAACATCAAATGTCTCTACCTTTAAATTGGCCATGCTAATATATACCTGACCATTAATATCAGTCTGAGTCGCTACATCACCTATGATTGAAGCTCTTGTGTTATTTAATGATATCGAAACTTGTGTATTGATTATTAGGTTATTGTGATCATCAAGTACAGTAATCCTTATTACATTAACCTCTCTCCCATTGGCCGCAGCATTATTGATTATGGTTTCAATAATAGACTCACTACGACTCGCTTCGCCCGCTATTAAATTAATAACTGCTCTATCAAAAATAACCA